>URUY01000013.1 GCA_900551115.1 uncultured Lachnospiraceae bacterium | reverse complement strand
CTAGAGCGAAGGTGCCGCTCAATCATCTAAAATGATGATTTTGCGACACCCCCTTAATAAATAGTATAAAGGAGAAAATCAAATGCTTTCAAAATCTGCAACAATGTTGTTAGGGATAATAAATAAAAAACCAGTAAACGCTTATGAAATTATAAAACTTCTGGAATCTATGAATGTAAAATGGTGGTATAGCATAGCGGATTCAACAGTATATGCAACTCTTAGAACCTTAGATAAGAAAGGATTAATTGTAGGTGCATCTGAAAAAAATGGAAATATGCCATTTCGTACAGTTTACTCAATAAGTGATAAAGGAAAGGAAGCATTAAGAGATACATTGAAAAAATCAATATTGTCTTTTGATTATGATACTAATACTTTTTCGATAGCAGCGTTTTTTCTGGATTTTTTTGATGTTAAAGAACAAATTACTCTTTTGGAAAAAAGGATAGAAATATTAAACAAATATATTGATGGAATAGAAAAATGGATTTTGCATCCAGACGATAAAACAACACCTGTTTCTCACATAATAACTGTTGAACGCATGGCAAGTCTTGCCAAGGCAGAGCTTTCCGGGACGAACAAACTATTGGAATTGCTAAAAATGAATTAGGAAGGAAATTGGTAAGATGAGAAAAATTAAACCTATTCTTTTATGCATTGGCATAGAGGTAATGTTAATATTCTGTGTTTCATTAGCTAATATAAAGCCTACACCGGTACTATATTTTATTTTTTATAATTTTGCATATGGGATGATATTTAGTTTTTTAGTTCCTCTATATTGCTTGCGAAAGGAAAAGGGAACGTTATTTTCTGTTGGAATTAAAAAAATGGGAGTACGGCAATTTGTTGTGTTAATTGTATTTGTTGTATTTTCAATCGGTGGACAACTTATTCCGAGGATGCTTGCAGAAGAACAAATACCTTGGCAGCTATTGCCCATGGGAGTTGTACCATTAATTATGACCACTTTTTTTGAAGAATTTCTTTTTCGAGGATTTGTACAGGAGAGGATTGAACAATGCTTTGGTTGGTTATTGGCAATTATCATCTCCGGAATGATGTTTTCGTTTTATCACTTAGGCTATCCTGGATTTCGCACCATCGGAGATATTTTACTATTATTCGTTGTAGGTGTTGGATTTGCAATTGCATATAAACTTTCAGGAAACAATCTGTTTGTTTCTTATTTTGTAAATCTTCCTAATGCATTCGTTACATACCTACTAAAGCATAAGCAATTTCCAACAATGTATCTAAGTACTACAATTGCGGCTGTTATTACTCTAGCTTTAATTTTGATAATATTTTATGGTTTACAAAAAAATAAAAAATTGCCGATATGGTTGAGGTAAACAGTATGGATTATATAAAAATGCAGAGAGAAATAGTAAATAGAGAAAATGAGAGATTAAAGAAAGTACAAAGCTCGTGCAGCTTTGAATTTGCATAGGAGACTGGCTATGAAGATTGAGCATATCGCAATGTATGTAAATGAATTGGAAGATACAAAATATTTTTTTGAAAAGTATTTTAATGCGAAAGCCAACAATGGATATCACAATCCTAACTCAGATTTTCGTTCTTATTTTCTAACCTTTGAAGATGGTGCAAGGCTTGAAATTATGAAAAAGCCAAAGATGAAAGATGACGAAAAGGCAGTGAACAGAACTGGCTTTATACATATCGCTTTTAGTGTAGGAAGTAAGGAAAAAGTTGACTCCCTTACAGGTACATTAAAAAATGATGGTTATGACGTCATAAGCGGACCGAGAACAACGGGAGATGGATACTATGAAAGCTGTATTGTCAGAATCGAAGGTAATCAAATAGAAATTACAATTTAACAACTTCCAGTTGTAGAGTTAAGCAATAGAAACACTTTTCCGAAAAGGGAGAAAATATAAAAGAAGCTACCCCGATTATGAAGGGCAGCTTCTTTTTTGTATCGTGTATTATATATTATTTAGTTTCAGTTTCTTTTTTATAAGGACGTACCACAAAGAAACAGATAAGCATTGCTACAAGGTAGAGGGAAACTGTAAAATACAATACATTTTGGTAACCGGTAGGATTGATTTTGTTGCCATTGGCATCATCAACAAAGCTGCCGGTGTGATTGACAATAAAGGTGGCAATCTGATTGCCGGTAAGACCTGCAAAGGCCCATGCGGAAAGGCAGAGACCATGGATACGGCTGATGGACTTCATGCCGAAATGGTCGGAGAGAAGAGCCGGTACGTTGCTGAATCCGCCGCCGTAGCCTGCATTTACTACGAACAAAAGGGGAATAACCAAAAATGCATACTGGTTTACGATACCCTTTGTCAAAATGGTAAGGCCGGTAAATATAATGGAAAGCCCAAAGATTACCTTGTAAACGGTATTTCTGTCCTTTAATTTATCACCCCAGGTAGAGAAGCCCAAACGTCCGCCGGCATTAAATACGGCGGTCAGGGAACTGATAATGCCTACAAAGCCTGCCAGACCGATTGCTTTTACAATACTCTTTTCCTGAGAGATAAGAGCCAGTCCGCAGGTAATATTGATGTAGAACATAAGCCAGATACCCAGAAACGTCTTATTTTTAAAGATGCTGAGTACACTTTCTTTGTTTTCTTCAGGAACTTCCACCCAGCCTTCCGGTTTAGCTAAAAGCAGATGACCGATGAACATCATTACAAAATAGAAGGCAGCAAGGATGTAGAACATAGCTACAATGCCAAACTGGTTTTGCAGATATTCCATTAAGGGGCTTGCGATAACCTTTGCAAGACCGAAGCCGGCAATGGCAAGTCCGGTAGCAAGGCCTTTTTGTTCACTGAACCACAGCATCAGCGTCTTAACAGGAGAAAGATAACCGGTACCAAGACCGATGCCCATGATAACGCCGTAGCAGATAAAGATACCAATGACGGATTTTTGTGAAATAAAAAATCCGGTTCCTGCCATACCCACTGAAAAACAGACAGCAGCTACAAGAGAAGACTTATGTATATCTTTTTCCACCAGGGGGCCAAGGAAAGCAGCCGACATGCCCAGGAAAAAGATAGCCAGGCTGAATGCCCATTCAATGGTACTCTTTGATACCTGTGTGGCAGAGCCTTCATTTAAAAAGTTAACGATTGATTCACTTACGAGAGACCAGCAGTATACAGTACCGATACTGCAGTGGAGCAGGAGGGCCGGAATAGCGGCGCGTACCCATTTGTTTTGACATTTTTTCATTTTTGTAACCCATTATCCTTTCATTGTTGTGCCTTCTTTGGTATGCAGGATATTATATAAAAACAAGAATCTCAATATATAAAAAAGCGCATATCAACTCTTGTAATTCTACTCCTTATTAAGAAAGATTTCAAGGCTTAATTCTGTTAAGATAAAGAGGATATTTGGTTAAAATCTATTTAATTTGTAAAGCGCATGTTTGTGAGTGTGGTATAATGATATTTATCTAATTCTTTTCCGACAGGAAGCCGGCGTAAGACCGGTATACTTTTTGAATTGTCGGTAAAAATGTACTTCGCTTGTATATCCGCACATTTCAGCAACTTCTTCAATTGTCATATTCGTATGCATAATTAAATCACGAGCAAGGTTGATGCGGCAGTTTATAAGATCTGCATGGAAAGAAATACCGAAAATTGAGGAATACAGGTGTTGAAAGTATGAAACACTGATGTTCATGGCAGTGGCGATTTTTTCCGGGTCGTATTTCTTCCAAGGCTCTGCCAGAACGGAAAGATGCAGCTCCTGTAAGCCGTTGCGATAGGGACTATAGGATTCAGCGGCAGCTTTTTCCGTAAGAGCCAGACGGATATTATTGAGAAGGACGCGAAAAAGCATATCTACATTTTCTGCTTTTGTATCAGGAGGGGCATAGTTGTTTTCCCAAAGAAGCTGTCTGATATACTGGGTAAAACGGGAAGAGGCGCACAGTGGTATCGGCGTGTGAAAGGGCAGCATACTGTATGCGGCGAAGTCCTGTGCGGAGGCCGTAAAGTGCAGCCAGTCATCAATATACTCCGAAACCAGAGGATGATACTCATAGGCGGTATTGGGACGAAGAAAAATGGCACTGTCAGGTTGGGCAGTAAAAGTATTTCCGTCTATGGAAAAAGCGGTTTTGGATTTCACAATCAGCAGTACATTGCCGGCAGTTCCTTCCGGACGTGACATATGGAAATTTACATTGTGGCGGGCATTGACACCGCCTGCAAGAATTTCAAACATAAATACCTCCTAAATGCAAATATAGCAGAAAAGGTTAGTTATAAATATTATAGGTTATTAACAAAATACTGTCAAATTGCTATATTATAGTTATAATTTCAAAAGGAGGCAATTATGGGAGAACAACTTTGGATAGAAGAAGCAGCGGAGAAAATCGAGAAAAAAATGCGTCTCATAGCAGAACGCAGCAGAGGGAAGATTCCCTATACGACAGTAAACGGCGTTTTTGATGACTTGACGAATACGGACATTGGCTGGTGGACGAACGGCTTCTGGGGTGGTGAAATGTGGCAGCTTTATCACGCAACAAAAACTCCCCTGTACAGGGAAGCAGCTGAAGAGTGTGAAAGAAAGCTGGATGCTGATTTTATGCAGTACGGCTATCTGGACCACGATAACGGTTTTAAGTGGCTGCCAACGGCTGTTGCAAATTACAGACTGACGGGAAATGAGGCTTCCAGAAACAGAGGGCTTTTGGCGGCAAACCATTTGGCAGGCAGATTCAATCCTGCCGGACGTTTTATCCGGGCGTGGAATGACAACGGCGATGGCAGCAATGCAGGATGGGCGATTATTGACTGTATGATGAATCTTCCCCTGTTGTATTGGGCGTATCGGGAGACGAAGGACCCGCGCTTTTATCATATTGCTACACTGCATGCGGATACGGTAGAAAAATATTTTATTCGTGAAGACGGGTCAGCCAGTCATATTGTGGAATTTGATACTGTGACAGGCGAATTTGTGCAGACCTTCGGCGGGCAGGGGTATGCGGTGGGATCTTCCTGGACAAGAGGACAGGCATGGGCACTGTATGGCTTTACGTTGAGCTACCGTCATACCGGGAAGGAAAGTTACCTGCGTACAGCAAAAAAGGTGGCGGATTATTTTTTGGAAAATATTCCGGCAAGTGGTCTGATTCCGGTGGATTTCTGCCAGCCAAAAGAACCTGCCTATGAGGATTCCACAGCCGGAGCAATTGCTTCCTGCGGTCTTTTGGAGCTGGCAAGGTGTGTTTCGGATGAGGAAGGAGACCGGTACCGCAAGGCTGCACTTTACATGCTGAAGGCACTTTTTGAAAAACGTTGCAATTGGAGTGAAGCGTGTGACAACATTTTGGAAAAGTGTACGGCGGCGTATCATGATAAAAACCATGAATTTTCCATTATTTATGGAGATTACTACTTTATAGAAGCAATCTGGAAGCTTACCGGAAAGGAATTGTTTATCTGGTAGGGCGTAAATTTAGATTCTCAGGAGGAAATGATGTTCTATTTCGCAGTAGTTCTTTGTGTGGTATGTATCTTTTTAAGTGTTACAAACCGAAAAGATATTTCGACCAGATATTTTATTGGTATGATGTTAGCCTATACGAGCGCGATTTTTTTTATGATGACTTATTTGGTAAAAGACACATATTACAATAATGCGATAGTAAATTATTTTTCCATGCCGCTTTCCATATGGAAAACATTGATGTTTTTGCCGCTGAATAAGGAATTTCTGATTTGTGCATGGAATTTTTCTTACTGTCTGGCTTTGGGGCTGGGTCTGCAGTTTGCCATGTCGTTTGGCAGATATGAAGGAAGAAAGTGGAAGCAGGTTTTAAAAAATCTTGTATTCCTGTTTTTAGGGATGGAATATATTGTGTTTCACCCGTATGTACAAAAGTACGGATACTATCTGGTGTACCCTTCTCTGTTAGATATTTATGCGATTGAGAAGGTGCAGTATGGTATTCATATCTTTGTGATGGTGGCAAATGAGGTAATTCTCTGGTTGGGTGTGGGAATATTGATTTTCAACTATAGAAAGGTAACACCGTTAAAAATCATTCGTCACAATATGTTTTTTTTAGTAATGAGTTACATCATGATTGTCAGCGTATATCGTCTGATACTGGGAAGCAATCCATCGTTTCTAATGCAGATATCCAAAACAGCGGATGTTGTTCTGTTTAAGTCATTAGCGATAAATGACAGCAAAGTGCTGCATATTTTCCTACCATATTATCTGACAGGTATCGTGGTGCTGATTTGTTTTCTGCTGTACAGGCAGTACAGAACAAAACTTAAAATCACAGAAGAAAATATTGCTTTTTCCAGACAGGTAGATGCCGCTGATACGACTTCCAAGGTATTTTGCCACTATATGAAAAATGAATTACTGGCGGTTCAATATGAACTGGAAGAGCTTTTATATGATAATGAAAAACAGGGTATTCTGGAAAATGCCATAGATAGATGCCGTAATTTATATGAAAGGCTGGATAAGATACACAACAGTACGAAAAAAGCAGAATTATATATGGTAAAAACAAATGTTCCGGAGCTGCTTGCGGATATCCTTAATAATATGTCGCATGATTTAGCCGGCTATCAGGTACATTATACAAATAAAAATGAGGCTCTTTTTGCTATGATTGACGCCAATTACTTTGAGCAGGCCATAACAAACATTATATGGAATTCGCTGGATGCCATGGAAGGATTGCCAAAGGAGCGAAAACAGATAAGTATTAAGTGTGAAGGGCTGAATAACTGGGTTACAGTTTATGTGGAAGACAGAGGGAAGGGAATGACCTCTGAGCAGATTCAAAACATATGTAAGCCATTTTATACCTCCCATACGATTGCGACTCACTGGGGTGTGGGTATGACGCTGACACATAAGATCATCAGTGCGCATGAAGGATATATTGAAGTGGAAAGTAAGTGCGATTATGGAACAATTGTAAAAATTATGCTTCCATTGTTAAGGGGATAACTATGATTAAAGTATTGATTGCAGAGGATATTAAGGAGCTGGCGCGGCGTTTTGCCGGTGGTTTACAACGTGACCCGGAAATACAGGTATTGGGGTGTGTACATCGTGGGGATGAAGCTGTCACGGAAAGTGGAAGACTTTGTCCGGATGTTATTCTGATGGATATAGAAATGGAGACAAAAACAGCCGGGCTGGATGCGGCGGGAGAAATTCTGAAAAAGCAGCCGGGAATCAAAATTATTATTCTGACGGTATATGAAGATGATGAACTGATTTTTCAGGCGTTTCAGCTGGGTGTAGCAGATTATATTTTAAAAAATTCTCTGCCGGAGGATTTTTCGACATGCATTAAAGAAGCCTATGAGGGACATTCGCCTATTCGCCCTGTTATTGCCAGAAAAATCAGAAGAGAATTTCAGAGAATCCGAAACTCAGAAAACAGCTTTTTATACTGTCTCAATATTGTGACGCAATTGACTCAGAAAGAGATAGATGTTCTTGATTTAATCAGTCAGGGCTATACGCGGGCACAGATTTGTGAACTGCGCTGTGTGGAGCTTTCCACTGTAAAGACACAGATACACAATATTTTAAAAAAGTTTAAATGTTCATCAATGAGTGAAGTGGTTGCACAGATAGAAGAGGCACAGGTTTTTGAATACATCAGAAATATTTCTGGTTCATTGAGCAAGGGGGAAAAGAATTGAAAAAGAGGAAAAAATTGCTGTACGGCGTTCTGTTATGCCTGGCAGTATTGTCTGTTGCAGTATGCTTTCAGAAACAGGACACAGTGTTACATGAAAATTATAAAAATCTTTACAATCAGGAAAATTTAACGGAGGCAGTGATTCATTACTATATCTGGGACAGTGAGGAGACTTATGTGAAGCCGGTAGCAGAAGCCTATGAGGCACTGCATCATAATATCAGGATTGAAATCCATGCGGTAGACGCCGATTTGTATGATGAGGCCCTTATTCCTATATTGAATGGCGAGGCTCCGGTAGATTTGGTGGGAATTAGGGATACCTCTCAGCTTGTCAGTCTGGCTGAACAGGAGCTGATACTGGACGTGACTGCGCTGTTGCAGGAAGGAAATTTTGATGTAAAGGCATACGGAAATATGTTTAATGAAATCAGTATTGAGGGCAAATATTATGGTGTGCCAACCAGAAGTACCTGCTGGATCCTTCTGTACAATAAAGATATTTTTGACAGTATGGGGATTCCTTATCCGCGGCAGCTAACCTGGGAGGAATACGGAGAACTGGCAAAGAGACTGGCGCAGGAAGAGAATGGTATAAAAGGTGGATATTGGCCGCCCTGGTGCTACAATTTTGCTGCGCTGCAAAGCTCGGAGTACCTGATAGATGACGAACTGCGCATGACAAGAAAATCACTGGAAATGCTGCATCGGTTTTATGAGGAGGACGGTTCCCATTATAATTTTCAGGAAACCTTCAATCAATCTAAAAAGGTAAGCGAGCTTTTTAACGAAGGTAATATCGCTATGATGCCTCAGGGAGAATGGATGATTAATATGATGCTGGAAAATGAGAACAGCGGAGGAGCAAAGGTTAACTGGGGTATTGCGGAAATGCCTGTTTTAAATTCGGAAGATGCAGGTACAACATGGGGGCAGTATCAGTTTGCAGCAGTTGCGGCAAATACGGAATATCCTGCGGAAGTATTTGATTTTTTGCAATTTCTGTGTGGGGAAGAAGGTGCAAGAATTTATGCCCAAAAGGGTATCGTACATGCTTATGCCACAAAAGAGATACAAGAAATCTATGCACAGACGATTGGAGAAGAAGCTGCTGCGATTATCTATGATGCTAAAAGGAAACAAGAGCAATTAGCCATACCGCGTTACTATGAACTGATTTCTCTGTTTAAGGAAGCCGCACAGGATTATCTTAGCGGAGAAATTACTATAGAACAGGCTATGAACAGATTTAAGGAAGAGAGAAAGGAAATTTATCAGAAGTAGGAACAGGGCGGAGAGGGGATAAAAAATCAACCTAGGCAGAAATCAGAGCGGATGCTACGATTACAGTGTAAACAATATAGATTTCTACATCTTAGCGAAGGGAGAGAAAGGGTATGAAATTAAAAAAAATATTGGCACTGGCAATCGCAGCGATAATGACGGTAAGCATTTCTGCGTGTGGCGAGAAAGGAAAAATTGCAGATAACGGGACGCCGGATGCAGGTAAAGAGGAAACGGTAAGCAGCGCAGCAACGGACAGGACGGAGACTTCCGGAAGCGATGGGACAGGCGAAATTGTAGAAATAAAGTTTTATGAGCATGCTGATAATGAAAAGCTTGCGCAGGCTTTGGTGGACGCCTATAATGCACAAAGCGAAAACGTTAAGGTATCTTTATCTATTATTGCAAATGATGATTATGATGATAAGATTAAGGTTCTTTTATCCGGAGGTTCTGATATAGACTGCTTCTGGGTGAGAGGCGGTGCAGAAACAAGGCAGCTGGCACAGACAGGGGCGTTATATTCATTGGACGATGAAATCTCGGAGGCATCGCTGGATACTTCCGTATATGGCGCTATCGCGGATGAGTTTAAATTAGACGGTTCAACCTACGGTCTGTGTTTTTCCAAATCCTGCTGGCTGTTATTTTATAATAAAGATTTATTTGATGCAGCAGGGTTGGACTATCCAGTTAATCTGACTTGGGAGGAGTATTCGGATTTGGCTGCTTCCCTAAAGACTGATACCCTCTGGGGTGGTGTTGTACCAGCTTGGATATTGAATCTTGGCGCAATTGCCGATGGAGAGTATTTAACGGATGAAGATTTGACAAGAACCAAAGAGTATGCGGACATTATGAAAAGATGGTATGTGACGGATCATAGCCATCCCAGTATCGAGGAAATGTCCGGCTCCTTCTCACTGAGTGCTTTCTATGCGCAGGGGCAAACCTATATGATGTTAAACGGCGACTGGGCTTTCCAGTCCTTCCCCGGTTACGAGCCTGACTTTGAATGGTGCGCAGCGCCGCTTCCGATTTTTGAAGGAATGGAAGAAGGAAGCACTGTCGGTTCGGCGGCTGGTATGAGTGTGGCAGTCAACAGTAAGCATCCCAAGGAGGCTTTTGATTTTATACGGTTCTGCTGCTACAGTGAAGAAGCAGCTAAAATCCTGGCGGAAAACTCTGTGGTATCGGTTTTCCCCTGTGAAGACGCGGTAGCTCTGTATCAGCAAAAGGTAACAGTTCCCGGCACGGAATATGTATTTTCTTCTAAGGTGATGGCAGAAAAAGGTTTGGCGGAAAGCTATGATGAAATTTATGATGCATTTGACGAGGAAATAAAAAATGCGCTGGTAGGAAATGTAAGCCTGGAAGAGGCATTTATGCTGTTTGAAACGAGACGGAATGAAATATTGAATCGTTAAGATACAGGTTATGGCGTCGGCGTGTAAATACATGCAGGCGCCATATGAATTTCAGGGAAAAGGAGGAACATACAAATGGCAAAACGAAAACCCAGTACAAAACTGGAACGAAAGGAATGGCTGGCAGGGTATCTTTTTGTGCTGCCTAATTTTATCGGCTTCCTGATTTTTTCGGTTGCACCTGTAGTAATGGGGTTTGTTATTAGCCTGACAAATTATACAGGGTTTGGCAAACCCGATTTTGTCGGTTTTAAAAATTATATCAGTATGTTTAAAGACAGCAATTTTTTGGTGTCACTTCAAAACAATATATTTTATACACTTACGAGCGTACCGCTTACCATTCTGTTTGCACTGGTGCTGGCCTTGATGTTAAATCAAAAGCTCTATGGCGGCAATATATTTAAGACGTTTTATTTTTTCCCGAATCTTACCTCCATGGTTGCGGTGGGGTGTGTGTGGCTCCAGTTGTTTGAACCGAAAGACGGGCCGGTCAATCAGATGCTGAACGCACTGGGGATAGAGAATACGCCAAAGTGGTTTTGGGCGGTTTCCACGGCATTGATTTCCATTGTCATCGTAATTGTATGGAAACAGGCCGGTTATTATATGATTATGTTTTTAGGCGGGTTAAAGAATATACCGGCGCATCTGTATGAATCGGCAAAAATGGACGGAGCTACTCCGTGGCAGACCTTTTGGCATATCACGTGGCCGATGCTTTCACCAACTACTTTTATGGTGACCATTTTAACGTTTATTGCTTCTTTTCAGGTGTTCGACATCATCAACGTTACAACAGAAGGCGGTCCTGGAAGGTCAACAACGGTATTGGTTATGCGTATTTATAAGGAAGCCTTCAGTTATGGCAGAATGGGTTATGCTTCAGCAATGGGATATTTTCTGTTTCTGATTATCTTCCTGATTACACTGGTGCAGTGGAAAGCGCAAAGCAAATGGGTATGCGATGATATGTAACGGAAGGAGGATATGTTATGAAAATAAAAAGAAAAATAGGAAAAAGCGTATTGTTTCTGATATGTGTTTTAATCGCAATCGTTATGGTGCTTCCGTTTTTTTGGATGTTAAGTGCTTCCTTTAAGGAAAATGCAGAAATATTCACAAGGCCGATTCAGTGGATACCGAAGGTGTTCAGAACGGTGAATTATAAAAAAGTATTTGAACAAATCCCGTTTTTGACCTATTTCATAAATACGACTTTTGTAACGGTAGCGATTACGGCAATAAGGGTCTTAACCTGTTCCATGGCGGCCTTTGCGTTTGCCAAGCTGCGGTTTCCGGGCCGGGATATGCTCTTTTTGTTATACCTGGCGACAATGATGGTTCCGTGGCATGCCATTATGATTCCGCAGTTTATTATTATTCAAAGAATGGGGTTGTATGATACGCACCTGGCGCTTATTCTGACAGGCTCCTTCAGTGCTTTTGGTGTGTTCATCATGAGACAGAATATGATTTCCCTTCCTGACGGATTGAAGGAAGCAGCCAAAATCGATGGCTGCAGTTCATGGAAGATTTTTTGGAAAATTATTATGCCGTTAAGCAAGACGGGAATGGCTACACTGATAGCTCTGACCTTTACACAGGTCTGGAACGACTATATGGCTCCTATGATTTATTTGGATAGTGAAGAAAAGAAGACTATACAATTGGGGCTTGCCACATTCAAACGGGAATTTGACACGGACTATGGTGCTATCATGGCAGGTACCGTGATTTCATTGATTCCGGTGGTTATCATTTATTTTCTGGCACAGAAGTATATCGTTGAAGGCGTTGCTTTTACAGGACTGAAAGGATAAAATATGAGAACGTATTGTAATCCCCTTACCATGCCGGATTATCCGCATGGCAGCGAGGTAAACGGATTTAGTAATTGCCGTGAATTGGCGGACCCTACTGTAATATGGTATGATAACAAATGGATACTTTATGCGACGATAGGAAGCATTTATGAATCGGAAGATTATGTAACCTGGAAAGTATGTAAGGAATATGAGGTTCCTCGTTTGGTTGCGCCTACAATTGTGGAGCATAAGCACAGATTTTACTTAATGGGAAGCGAGTCGCCTGTTTATGAATCAGTCAGCCCCTATGGCCCCTTTTATGAAATAGGAAGGATTTGTGATAAGGACGGGAAGGAGCTGTATATCAGGGATCCGATGCTGTTTGCCGATGACGACGGAAAGCTTTACCTATACTGGGGACTGGGGGTAGACGGCATATACGGGATGGAAATGGATGCGGACGAACCATGGAAGGGTGTGGGAGAAATCGTCTCCATACTCCGGTTTGAACAGGAGCATGTGTGGGAAAGATTGGGGGCTTTTCATCAGAACAAGGGGCTGAGCTTTGTGGAAGGTGCATGGATGCATAAGCATCAGAACAGGTACTACATGATATATTCGGCTTCCGGTACCTGCTACAGTACCTATGCATGGGGTGTATATCAGAGTGATAACCCCTTAAAAGGGTTTGTTTATCAGGAAAATAGTCCTGTACTGATAAAGAGGACCGGGCTGGTGACGGGAAGCGGGCATGGAAGTATTGTGGAGGGGCCTGCTCATACCTTGTGGGCTTTTTATACAGTTAAACTCTGCTATGCAACAAAATATGAAAGACGTATTGCCATGGACCCGGTAGGATTTGACGAAAAAGGCAATCTGTTTGTGCAAAAACCCAGTGAAAGGCCCCAATGGGCGCCGGGAGAGAAGCAGCATCCCGAACTGGATAATGATACACCGTTCCTGCCCCTGACCTTTGAAGAGCAGGCAGTGGTATCGTCAAGCGTGTCGGGAAGGGACGGTCTATATGCGCTGGACAGCAGTATGCTGACCTGGTGGCAGCCTGCGGACGGGGATGAAAGACCGATGCTGACCGTTGATTTAAGAGCTTTGTTTAAGGTATCTGCCATTAGAATCATCTGGCGGGATGTAGGCCTTGACTATGAAAAGCAGATTCTGCCGGGGCCTTTTCAATATACAGTGGAGGCGTGCGAGGAAAAGAGCGGAGAAGAATTTGCAACGATACTGGACTGCAGAAAAAATGAAAAAGATTATGCAGTGGATTATCGAAGCTTTAAACCGGCGTCTGCCCGTTTTGTCAGGCTGTGTATTGAAGGCTGGCCGGAAGGGATTCGTCCCGGCGTAATCAGCTTCACGGCATTTGGAGAATATGTACATGAGTAAGGATATAAAACGATTTAAGGAGACTAACCTATGGCATTTAAACCTGCATCATTGGATTACCGGATAAGTCCGTATACCGGGTTGACGAGAGAAAGCTGGCTGGAAGCGGCTCAATTTCTGCTTCAGGGAGTGTTTGAAAATATTGCGGATTTTGATGCACCGGTGGTGATGCCGCGGAAGGAAACAAAGATAAGCTATCCCCACAGCGAGGATTCCGTCTTGGAGAAAAAGGCGGAATATTTTGAAGGACTGGCTCGCTCTCTTTTTATTGCGGCGCCCCTCATTCATGAAAAGCCCGGTCTGGTCCTCCATGGAATAGTAATTAGGGATTATTATAAAGCGCATATCCTGCGCATCTGCTCGTCAGGTGATGTCTGCAGTGCAGGCAGCTATGAAGAGGCAATGGCTCTGGGAGGCGATGACAGCCGCTGTTTTCAGCAGACGGTGGAAACGGGGGCGCTGGTAATAGGATTGTGGTTATGTAAATCAGAAATCTGGGATACCTATAACAAAACCGAAAAAGACAGTATAGCGGAATTTCTGACAGGCTATGCGCATGGCAATACGGTTCCACAGAACTGGCGGCTCTTTAATATGTTGGATATGGCGTTTTTGCACATGGAAGGCTATCCCATTAAAAAAAAGTGATGGCGGAACATGCACAGGCAGTTGCGGACTATTACGCAGGAGACGGCTGGTATCGAGACGGTCATTCTTTTGATTATTATTCTGTTTGGGCGTTTCAATTGTATACGCCTTTGTGGAATCTGTGGTACGGCTATGAAAATATGCCATGGCTGGCAGAAAAGTTTGAAGCACATTCCAACAGGCTGATGGAAAGCTTTGCGGATTTCTTTGACAGGGACGGTTACACGAATATGTGGGGAAGAAGCGGTATCTATCGGAATGCCGTTTCCGGCGCGTTTGCCGCTAACATGCTTTTACGGCACAGCACGGCTGATCCGGGACTGGCCCGCCGGATTACTTCCGGTTCACTGCTGCAGTTTCTGACAAGAGAGGATTTTCTGTATAAGGGTATTCCCACGTTGGGATTTTATGGGCAGTTTACTCCACTGATACAGGGATATTCCTGCGCAGAATCCCCATTTTGGCTGGGAAAGGTTTTTTTGTGCCTGGCATTGCCGGCAGAGCATCCTTTTTGGACGGCACGGGAAAATAACGGTTCCTGGGACATGTTGAAGGATAGAGAAGTTAAGGTAACGGCGTTAAACGGACCGGCGCTGTGCTTTTCCAATCATCAAGGAAACGGGGAGACCATTCTGCGTACCGGAAAAGTGGTAAAGGAGCCGGAGGACGGGCACGGCATGTGGAATTATGCCAGATTGTGTTTTAACACGAAATATCCATGGGAGGCTACACCGGAAAGCACGGAACTTAAAGCGCCCGGAAGTGTGGAGGCACAGCAATATGTGCTGCACGACTTAAGGCAGGATTCTTATGAGAAATGCAACGTAATATTCTGGTGCGGAATGCAGGATGAGGTGCTTTACCGGAGACAATTTTTTCAATACAGGCTATCGGTGGAAAACCATTGGAGGCAGGCACTTTCCCTGGCGGACCTGACAGTGCCTTACGGCATTTTGCGTGTGGATAAGCTGCGTCTGTACCGGGCAGGCATTGAGCTGACTCTGGGGGCATACGGTTTCCCGGATAACGGCACGCAGGTCACTTTTCTGGAAAAAGGAAATGCAAAAGCAGTAGTGTTAAAAGGACATGATTTTACCGGCAGGGAAAAGCAGCTTGCCATGACGGTTTATGACGGCTGGGAAGAACTGTGTTTGGTGTACAGCAAAGGAACCAATGCAGATTCGGCGAAATCCATTGTTCCGTATGCAAAGACCACAAGAAAACAACAATACGGAAATGAGGCGCATATTCTTATTTCCCAGGTAATTACAAAAGAGGAGCTTTCAGACTTTTCGGAGGAAGATATTTTCCCGATAAATTCGGTTTGCTATACAGATCCGGAACAAAGCGGCGGATACGGCCCGGTTGCGTTGATGTTTACCGACGGGCGTACTGTAATGGTCAGCTTTGAGGGGATGGAAGGAAAAATGGAACTGTAAATTAGTGATTTCAAAAGGTACTTTATCAGCAATGCAAGCAGGCGTATGGCTTCTGTTTTTTATAAGGCAATTTCCAAGAAGGTTTGGGCCGTAATAAATAATTTATATTTTCTTTACACTTTTATTAGCACTCATCTATTGACAGTGCTAATCATGTGTGTTATAACACAAGTAGAACAAAGGAAGAGATTTCCCAGTTCCAAAGAAACAGGTAAATGACAGATCTTATATAAGAAAAGGAGAGATGACTTATGTTGATGCCTAGTATTTTTGGAGAAGATTTATTTGATGATATGATGAGGATGCCCTTCGGGGATGATTTCTTTGGAGAGCATAACCCGCTGTATGGCAAGCATGCGAAAAACATGATGAAAACCGATGTGAAGGAAAGTGAAAACGGCTACGAATTGAACATTGATTTGCCCGGCTTTAAAAAGGATGAAATCAATGCGCAGCTTAATGACGGATATCTGACCATTACTGCTGCAAAGGGGCTTGACAAGGATGAACAGGATAAAGAAGGCAGGTATATCCGCAGGGAGCGTTATGCCGGAAGCATGCAGAGAAGCTTTTATGTGGGTGAGAGTATTACCGAAGAAGACATTCATGCAAAGTATGAGGACGGTATCTTAAAGCTTTCTGTTCCCAAAGCAGAAGCAAAGAAAGTAGAGGAAAAGAAATATATAGCCATTGAAGGCTGATAATGTGATTTGCGTAAGCAGGTCAGAAGAAGGGCTGGCAGTAAGCTTTACTGTCGGCCCTTTATGCAACGCAGGAACCAGTAAAGCGGCAGTATAGAATATACGCAGAATAAACAGAAACTTTCCTGTTGAAATCTCACGCCGGTCATTATAAGATAGATACAGAGTATTCCGTGACCGGCGGACAAAAATGGAGGTTTTAATATGAAATTTAAAGACATGCCTTACGAAAGAGTTGACTTTGAAAAAGTAGAAGAAGAAATCAAACAGCTTATGGCTGAGTTTGATGCAGCGAAAAACGGAGAAGAACAGTTTGAGGTACACAAGAAGTATTATGAGCTGAATGATATAGTATCTACAATGATGACCATTGCCCATATCCGCCATGATGTGGATACCACAGATGAATTCTATGATGCAGAGCAGAATTATTATGATGAAAAGAGCCCTCTGCTTAATAATCTGATAGTTGCATATCAGAAAAAAATGTATGAATCACCCTATCGTGCATATTTGGAGGAAAAAATCGGACCGGTTGCTTTTAAAAACATGGAGCTGAGTCTGAAATCCTTTGATGAAAAGCTGATTCCTCTGATGCAGGAGGAAAATGCCCTGACAACAGAGTATGACAAGCTGATTGCAAGTGCAAAGATTGATTGGGAAGGCGATACCTTAAACCTTTCCCTGATGCGTCCCCATTTAATCAGTGTAGACAGAACCGTGCGTAAAAAGGCATGGAACAAAATAGCAGAATTTTTTGAAGCCAATGCAGATAAGCTGGATGAGATTTATGACAGGCTGGTTAAGAACAGAGATGCACAGGCAAAAGTCATGGGCTACAAAAATTACCTTGAGCTGGGCTACTACCGTATGCAGCGCAACTGCTACGGACAAAAGGATGTAGAAAGCTTCCGTAAGCAGATAAAGAAGGATTTTGTTCCTTTTGCCGAAAAACTGCATGAGCGCAGAAAAGAAAGGCTTGGCGTTGATAAACTTGCATTTTATGATGAAGGTGTTTATTTTGTAAACGGCAACCCGGCACCTGTCGGTACGCCTGAGGAAATCATGAAAAGCGGGCAGGAAATGTACGCAGAGCTTTCTCCCGAAACAAAGGAATTCTTTGATTTCATGATGGAGAATGAGCTTTTTGATGTTTTGGGCAGAAAGACCAAAAAAGCAGGTGGTTATATGACTTATCTGCCGGTATATAATTCTCCTTATATATTTGCAAACTTCAACGGCACGGACGGGGATATCAATGTTATCACACATGAATGCGGACATGCCTTCCAGGGCTACATTTCCGGTAAGGACCCTATCCGCGAGCATCGTGAAATTACCATGGAAACCGCAGAGATTCATTCCATGTCCATGGAGTTCTTTACGGAAAAATGGATGGAGCTGTTCTTTGGGGACAGGGCGGAGGATTACCGCGCCATGCATTTAGAGGATGCGGCTGCGTTTATTCCTTACGGCTGTATGGTAGACGAATTCCAGCATATCGTCTATGAAAACCCGGAAATGACACCGGCTGAAAGAAAAGCGGCATGGAGTAAGCTGGAAAAAGAATACAAGCCTCATCTGGATTACGGCGACTGCAGGTTCTTTGCAGAGGGCGGTTACTGGCAGAGACAGCTTCATATTTTTGATTATCCGCTTTACTATATCGATTACTGTATCGCACAGACCTGTGCAATGGAATATAAGGCAATGATGGATGAAGATTACAAGGCAGCATGGGAAAGCTACTTAAAGCTCTGCAAGCTTTCCGCAAGCGATTTCTTCACCAATCTGGTAGATATGGTCGGTCTGGAAAATCCGTTTAAGGAAGGCTGTATCAAAGCGGTTGTTGAGAAGCTGGAAGAAAAAATGAAATAGAAAAATAAAAGGAAAATGAGTTACGGTACCTAAAAGCGGGCATTGTGATATTTCATGAAAGCTATGAAATATTGCAGTGCCTATTTTTTGTGTTTTTTTATACTAAAACACAAATTTTTCACAGAATAAACAATATTTGGAAACATTTTTTTAATAAACTTTAAAAAGCTGAAGATATACGAATGGAGGATATGCATGAAAATGAAGAGTTGGTTACAAAAGCACAGACGCCTGTTTTGGGCAGGATGTGCCATAGGTTTGCTCGGAGTGGTATGTCTGCTTGTCTGGCTCTTTTTCGGCAGGAAACCGGCAGCAGGAAACGGAATCGGGGGGATGAGCGGAGACAATGCTGCAGCAGGCGGTGTTACCGATGGTATGGTGACGGCGATGGGTGTAACCTCTGTCGGAATGAACAGTGATGATTTTGAGGTAGAAAATCTGGAGACAAATCTGTACATAGAAGAGGTTTATGTTACGGTAAACAGTGAAGTGGAAGAAGGAAGCCGGGTACTGAAAATAGCAGATGATTCTTTGGCAGAAGCAAGAGAAGAACTGGAAAAAGAACTGCTTGATGCGGATTTAAAGTATCGGGCAGGTGCGATTGAATATGAGCAGAGCAAGATTACTGCAAAGTATGATTATGATACAGCACTGCTTGGTGGGGAACAGGCCGAGGAGGTTTATAATGAAACCCTGGAAAAATTAAAGGAACAGGAAGAAACCGCACTAAAAGAACTTACGGAAGCAAAGGAAAAAATAGCAGAATATGAAGAGGCACTGGAGAACGGAAGCTATGCGGAGCAATATCCCTATACCGAGCTGAAGGCGCTTTATGATGAAAATCTTGCGCTTTTAAAACAAAAAATGGAGGAATGGGGTGTAACCTGGGACCAGATTACGGGAAGCGGCAGCACAATGGCGGGAGCTATGGGAGGTTCTATGGGTAACTCCTCAAACGGCAGTGAGGTAACCGTATTGAAAGGGCTCTACAGTGTACTGGAGCAAAATCTGCAGGACTATGAAGAAGCACAGGAAGAATATGACAATGCTGTCAGTGATGCCGAGCTTCAGGTACAGATGCTGCAGCTTAGTCTGAGCGGTTTGGAGGCGGCTTATACACAGGCACAGGCGGATGTGGAGGAAAAAAGCATCAGTGCAAAGCTTGCTTATCAGACGTCACTTGCATCGGCAGAGCAGGCGGAGCGGGATTATGAAACTGCCCTGCAAAAGGCACAGGCAGAATATGAAGAGCTTTTATCCGACAAAGAAGAAGCAGAGGAAAATCTGGCACTTTTTGAAGAAAGTGTAGGGGATGGATATTTTTATGCTGCAAGCAGCGGTACGGTAATTATGTGCAATTACAGAGCAGGCGGATACCTGCAGAGTGACAGTGTGGTCATTGCATACAGTAATAACGAAGAAGTGACGGTAACCGTAGCTGTTGATCAGGACGATATTGCATCCCTTGCCGTTGGTGACAATGCTTATGTGCAAGTATCAGAGTCCGGCAGCTTTGATGGAACAGTTACAGCAATAAGTCCCATATCCGATTCTGAAAGCAGGACTTCCGTAACCTATGATGTGACAGTAACGCTTTCAGGGGATGTAAGCGATTTATCTGCTAATCTGACTGCGACAGTGATATTTGGCATGACGGTATCGGAAGGAATGGAAATGCAGGAGGGAATGGAAGCACCGGAAGGAATGGAAATGCAGGAGGGAATGGAAGCACCGGAAGGAATGGAGATGCCGGAAGGAATGGAAGCACCGGAGGGAATGGAGATGCCGGAAGGAATGGAAGCACCGGAGGGAATGGAAATGCCGGAGGGAGGAGCAGCCCGTGACTAGAAAGAAGAAAAAGAAGATAATCTGTATGGCAGCGGCTTTTCTGTGTCTGGTGCTGGCAGCAGGATATACGGTTGTGATACAGCCCTTTTTAAACAGAGAAAAATGGGTGTACAAAACAGCAGAGGCAGAAAAGGGAACGCTTACGGTTGGCGTTACGGAAAGCGGTTCTCTGGAATACGGAATTACGAGCCGGATGTATGATTTAAACCTGACTGTCAGCAGTGACAGCGAGAATGAAGACAGCGAAGATGAAAGCAGCGAAGATGATGAAGAAGTAACGGAGAAATACCTTAAGGTAGAAGAGGTTTATGTAGCTGCAGGACAAAGAATTTCAGAAGGAGATGCATTACTTAAATTTACTGACAAGAGTGTCAGTGATGTCAGAAAATTGTTGACTGCGGCGCAGACAGAAGCAGAAATCACCTATTCGGAAGCACAGTCGGAATACAATCTGTCGCTGCTTTCCACAGAACTGTCATATCAGTCTGATATAACGGCCTCTCAATATGCAGGGACCATATATCAGTATGAGAATCAGGCGGCAGAAGACAATATCAGTCTGTTGCGAGCAGAGCTTTCTGCCCTGCAGGGAAAAACAGAAGCACTTAATGATGCATATGATGAGGCACTGGAGTCATATAACGAGGCCTTAGAAGAATATGAGACGGCGTCAGAGATACTGCAGCAGGTGGGAGACAATCTGTATGTTACCTATCAGGCATCCTATCTGAGAGCAGAATCCAATTATGAAGCAGCAAAAAGCCGCCTGGAGCAGGCTGCAAAAAGTATAGAAGATAATATCGATGAAATAGCCGCCGCAGAGAAGGAAATTGTGCTGGAGGAAAAAAGACTGGCAATTAATAAGCTGGAGGCAAAGCAGGCTTATGAGGAGGATACGCTTACAGGCAGCGTAGCAGAAACAGAGTATGCTGCGGAGCTTATGGAATTGCAGGAGACCCTGTCAGAGGCACAGGAGGAGCTTACCGTTGCACAGGAACAGTTGCAGGATTTTGAAACCTTTGTAGGAACGGAAGGCATTGTTTATGCACAGGGGAGCGGCATTGTGACACAGGTTTATTGTGAAGCGGAAGATAAGCTGACCAGTGCCGGTATGTTAGTTTCTTATGCACAGGCCGAGGATATGACGATTATGGTAAATGTCACGCAGGAGGATATAACAGGCATGGCCGTAGGAGATGAAGTTAAAATAGAATTTGCGGCCTATGAGGACACTGTATACGAGGGCATTATTACGGCAATAGAAACCGCCAAAACGGCAGAAGGCGCGACAGTCAGTTATCCGGTAACGATACTTGTACAGGGCGATACTTCAGCTCTGTACGGAGGTATGACAGCAAATGTTACCTTTGTAACAGAAGAAAAGGAAGACGTATTATACATTTCCCGAAAGGCTCTTGTGGAAGAAAACGGAAAAACCTATGTATACGTGGATAATGCATTTGGCAAAAAAGTGCTTACAGAAGTAAAAACAGGACTGCAAAACGGAATGTATGTGGAAATTACGGAAGGCCTTTCAGAAGGAGATACTTATTATATAGCCAGCCGTGTTACGGATATAAGTGAAGAAGGGACAGGAGGTAATCCATAATGAAAAAGAAATTATTGTTCTGGTCCGGCGGCGGTGTTCTGTTCTTATTGATATTAATTGTGGCAGTGGCAGGAAGAAAAAAAGAGGAGACTGTATACAGGGAGTCAACCGCCGTAATCGGTGATTTGACGGTAGGTATTACCGAAGACGGAAGCATTGATATCGGAACGGAGGACGAAGTTTTTTATCTGGATATCAGTGCGTTGGTAAGCAGCAGCTCGGAGGATACGGAAAGCGGGAGCGGTTTAAGTAACGGTGCTTCTGCTTTTGGAGAAGGGAATATGGGGGGAAACATGGATATGTTTAACCAGATATTCAGTTTTGCGGCACAGGAAGGAAATACTGCTTCCACAACAGATAATACAGTAACGGTTGCTGCGGTAAACGTGTCGGTTGGGCAGGAAGTAAAGGAAGGGGATGTTCTGTACCTGTTGGAGGAAGACAGTGTATCGGAGATAGGCAAAAAACTGGAAACGGATGTGGAAAAGGCAAAGACGGATTTGGAGGCTGCTTATGGAGAGCAGCAGGTGTCAAAACAGAGTGCAGAGCATACCTATGACAGCAGCATCGCATACGGGGAATACGCACTTACGGAATATGATGCAGCCATAGAAAAGCTGGAAGAAGCTGTTGCAAATAAAGAAGAAGCACTTGTGCTTGCAAAAAAAGAACAGGAACTGTATCAGGAGCGGCTGACAGCTGTAACGGAAGAAACTGCTAAAGCAAAGGAGCTGTTAGAAGCAGCGGAATGGGGAATGGAAAACACAGATAAGCAGAACAGCACGTATCTGTATGTGGAGTATTTTGAAAACTATACGCAGGCGTTGTCAAATTATAATACATTGGAGAAAGAAAAGGAAGAGCTGGAAAGCAGTCTGGAAACGGCAATTGATAGTATAGAGACGCTGGAAACGGAGCTGTCACAGGCAGAAAGAGCGCTTTTGCAGGGAAAGCTGGATGCAAAGGAAACTTATGATTTAAGAGTTCTGGCATATAATACGGCAGAGGAAACCTATGATATTGCCGTTGCCTACCTTGATGAAGAGGTAAAGCAGCAGGAAGAAATATATGCGGCTGCGGAAGAACGCTTCGAGCTGTTTAGCAGCTCTATTGACGGAAATTCCGTTTTGGCAAAAAATGACGGAATTGTCACAAATGTTTATCTGGAGGCAGGAGACAGCCTTGCAACAGATGATACTCTTATAACACTTTATGATTTGGACAATATTACCATGACGGTGGAGGTGGCGGAAGACGACATGACCGATATTGCATTGGAAGGTGCGGCAAACGTTGTCCTGACAGCTTATCCTGAGGAAGTGTTTTCTGCAACTGTAACGGAGATTTCTGATGCTTCTACAGATGATAGCGGCAATGTCACTTATTCTGTTACGGTAACGCTTACGGGTGATGTAGGGAAGCTGTATCAGGATATGACAGGGGAAGTGACCTTCATTACGCGGACAACAAAGGAGGTTCTCTATATATCCAACCGTGCCGTTATAAGAACCGGCGGCAAATCCTATGTAAAAATAAAAACAGAAGACGGGACAATAAAAACAACAGAAGTAACAACCGGATTTTCGGACGGCGTCAATGTGGAAATTCTCTCAGGACTGTCGGAGGGCGATATTGTACTGATAGAAAGCAAGGTGGGTGACTGATGAAACTGACAGAACTTTTTCGGCTGGTGTGGCTGAATCTATCACAAAATAAATTTAAAGTAATCCTGACCTCCATCGGTATCGTGGCAGGTTCCGCAACCATTATGCTGGTAATCGCAATCGGTACAGGAGGAAAAGAAGAGGTTGCAGAGCAGTTTAAAAACCTGAATGCGGGTGCAATAGATATTTCTTATGAAATGGCAGACAGTCAATCTGCTTTCACGGCGGGGGGATTTAGAATGGGAGCAGCCGGCACATCCGGCGGCACGTCAGGAAGCATACCCGGCGGTGCGTCAGGCGGTACATCCGGCAGTGCGTCAGTAAGCTTTCCGGGTGCGGATTTTAGCAAACAACCCTCTGACGGAGAAAGCTTTTCACCGGGGGGAGGCTTTGCGGACAGCGCTATGCCCGGTCAGACGTATGCCCGGTCAGAAGAAGACAGCATGCGGATGAATCAGGAGAAAATAACGCTTGATACAGAGGATATGGAAGATTTGGAGGTCTTTGTGCCGGGTATTTCAAATGCAACCATTTCCTATTCTACACAGACTTCCGTTGAAGGAGGAGAGTTAGAGGAAGCGTCCTATTATACCGTTGCCGGTGTAAAAAGTAATTATGCAGAAATAAGTAATTTAGAACTGGCAATCGGTGATTTTATTTCAGAAGAAAATGAAGAAGGCAAGGAAAAGGTATGTGTACTGGGATATACGGCTGCAAAAACCATCTTCGGAAGCGCCTATGATGCTTATGATGAAGCTGTATATATTGACGGCAGACCCTATACGGTAGTTGGTGTGCTGAGCGAAATGGGTACCGTTGCATCAGGCATAAGTCCGGATACGGCAGTTTTTATTCCCTATGCAACAGGAGTCAAATATATAACGGGTACCGACATCAGTCCCACTGTTACGGTAATAGTGGAGGATGTTAATGAAATTGACAGTGTTGTTGCAGATGTGAAGACGGTTTTGGCAGATTCCTATCCCAATGCGGAATTTACCGTTTCCGATGCAGGGAGCAAAATGGAAGCAGCCTCCGCTTCTAATGAAACCTTAACACTTCTGCTAATTGCCATGGCGGTAATCGTATTTATTGTGGGTGGTATCGGTATAATGAATGTACTTTTTGTGTCAGTCAAAGAAAGAACGAATGAAATCGGTATTTTAAAGGCCATCGGCTGTTCCAGAAAAGATATCCTGCTGGAGTTTTTGCTGGAAGCGGCCTGCATCAGTCTGGTGGGAGCCTGCATCGGAGTATTGCTTTCTTTAGGAATTACGCCGCTTGTGGAGCTGCTGAACGTCAGGGTATCTCTTTCTGCCGGAGGCGCTGTGCTGTCATTAATATTTGGTGTGTTTACCGGTTCAATATTTGGTTTTTATCCTGCCTATAAAGCCTCGAGACTTGTACCTGTGGCAGCACTGAATCAGGAATAAAGAAAGGAAAGGGTTTTGATATGAAAATCAGAAAAAAAGGATGGTTTCTGTTTTGGGCTTTGCTGATTGCTGCTATCGGGGTTACGGCTTATAGTGTGATAAGGAAGGAAAAAAACAGTGTTCAGGAAAATGTGGTAACGGTAAAGGCAGAAGACGGAGAAAAAATCATATATGCTACGCTTTATACTGTCAGAGGAAATGAAATTACATATTATCCGCAGGAAAATGAAAATACGGACACGGGGCAGGCTGTGCAGACAAATCTGATTCCCGTAGGTACACCGGTTACAACCAGGCTCGGTACGGTTACAACCTTTTCCAGACTGGCAGCGGGGGACAATGTGGCACTGGTAACAGATGAAGAAAATGGTGAGATAGAAGCCGTTTATATCATAGAGCAAAAAAGGAGCAGCTTATGATTACCATGAAAAATATCAATAAGGGATATATGCTGGGAGAAGAAAAGCTGGATATCTTGAAAAACATTGAATTTACGGTGAAAAAGGGAGAATTTGTAGCTATTTTGGGACCTTCCGGCTCAGGCAAGACAACCTTAATGAATATTATCGGCTGTATGGATAATGCGGACAGCGGTGAGTATTATCTGGATGGGATTGCCGTTCATGAAACACCCGAGGATACGCTGACGGAAATACGAAACCGAAAGATTGGCTTTATCTTTCAGAATTATCAGCTTATACCCACTTATAATGTAATGCAGAACATTATCATGCCGCTTCTGATGCGTGGTGACAGTCACAGGGAAGCAGAAAATAAGTGTCGTGAAACGATAGAGCTTTTAGGGCTTTCACATAGAATAACCCATAAACCGAACGAGTTATCAGGCGGTCAGAAGCAGAGAGTATCCATTGCAAGAGCATTGGTCGGAGCGCCGGCCATACTGCTTGCCGATGAACCCACCGGTGCGCTGGATTCTGCCAGCGGCAGGGAGGTTTTGAAGCTGTTTAAAAAATTAAATGAAATGGGCAATACTATTGTAATGATTACCCATGATTTAAGCGTGGCACAATCCGCAGGAAGAATTGTAAAAATTATTGACGGGCAGCTGAGTGAATAAGGCTGCCCGTTTTTTATGTTGTGGAAGTCTTTATTTTGCTGCCTGCTTCGGCTTGCCGTAATACAGGATACCTAAAGCGCCGGGGCCTGCATGGGTGCCGATGCTGGGACTGATATCGTTAATGATGATATCGGTAAAGGAGGTTTCCTTTTTTACCAGCTCTGCTACAAAATCAGCATCCTCCCTGCAGTTGCCGTGAACGATACCGACAGGAAGGGAAAAGTCTGTGTTTTCCTCCAAAGTAGCTTTCATCCGCTCCACCAGCGTATGAAGGGATTTTTTTCTGCCGCGGGCAGTACCTGCGGAGGAAAGTGTTCCGGTATCATTCACATAAAGGAAGGGTTTCAGATTCAGGGCGCTGCCGACCAAGGCGGTAGTCTTGCTTACACGGCCCCCTCTCTGTAAGTGAAAAAGGTCATCCACAGTAAACTGTACATTGATATGGTTCTTAAATGCCTCGATTTCGGAGACTACCTCATCATAAGAAGCGCCCTTATCTTTTAAAGCGTTTGCATGGATAACCATGATGGATTCGCCAAGGGAAACGTTTAAGGAATCAATGACGGTAATCTTTGCATCCGTATATTCCTCCAGAAGCTCTCTGGCTACCATGCATACATTGTTGTAGCTGCCGCTTAAGGCAGAAGAAAAGCCGATGTGAATGATATCCAGTCCCTTATCTAAAAGGGCGCGGAACTTCTCTTCGATTACGGCAGGATTGTTAGCCTGGGAACCGGGCAGCTCGCCGGCCTTCATGCGCTCATAAAACTCAGCGGGAGGCATGTTCAGCTCGTCTCCGTATACAGTGTCCCCAAAGGAATAGTACTGGGGTATAATAGTAGTATCAAACTTTTCTATGTACTCCTTCGGCAAATCAGAGTTGGAGTCCGTAGTAATACAATAATCTCTCATAAGAAACCTCACTTTTGTATAATAATATGAAGCAAAGAAAATAAAAATTATAAAAATATTTTGAAAATCAAATTATGTATAGTATAGCACAGCAATAAGAATAATACCAGTATAAATAAGATGCTGCCGGTTACAAAATCAGGCACATATAAAATCAAGCGCAAACAAGGTCATGCCGTATCTTCCCAATCAATATATTTTATGCTATAGTAAAAATATAGGTTGACCGTTTTTGACTGAATATGAAGGGAATATACAGGAAACAAAGATAGAAGAAATATACAGGATGGCATCATCCGATAAAATGAAAAAGGAGTTTATATGCTGACAGAGCAGAGATTTGAAGAAATACTGAAGCTATTGGAAGAAAAAGGTACGATTACCGTACAGGAATTAAAGGAAAAGCTGAATGCGTCCGAGTCTACTATCCGCAGGGATTTGACGGCGCTGCATGATAACGGAAAGCTCATTAAGGTATTTGGCGGCGCTGTGGCGTTGGATTCTCATATGCATACCAAGGACACACAGGTAGCTGACCGCCGTAACGTCAATAAGGAAGAAAAAATCCGTATTGCCAGATATGCGGCTGCTCTTATTAAAGCCGATGATTTTGTGTATCTGGATGCAGGGACCACAACCGGCTATATGATAGATTATATAGAAGAAAAGCAGGCTGTGTATGTGACAAACGGCGTCAGCCATGCAAAGCGGCTTGCAGCAAAAGGCCTGAAGGTTATTTTGATAGGCGGAGAGCTAAAGTCCTCCACCGAAGCGGTAATTGGAAGCACGGCAGCCATTATGCTGCAGAAATACCATTTTACCGTTGGATTCTGGGGCACAAACGGCGTAAATAAAAAAAGCGGATTTACCACCCCCGATCATGATGAAGCTATGATAAAGCAGATTTCCATGGGACAGACCGATAAAAGGTATGTTCTTTGTGACCATAATAAATTCAGTCAGGTAAGTACCGTGTCCTTCGGTGCATTTTCTGATGCAATGATTCTGACGGACAGGGCAGACGGCGCCGAATTTAAGACCTGGAAGAACGTAAGGGTAGTGAGTGAATAGAGCAGTTACATAAAAATAAGCAAAGTCAGGCATACTTGCATTGTGGTGTGTCTGGCTTTTTTAAATTTATAATTGGGGATTTTGATTGTGGCATGACCGAGTTTGAGTGAGTTTTGTTGATTTTGCACAAAATTCGCATGAAAATAATGTGAATAAGGCGGATTGAAATTGAGTGATTATGATTATATAATAAACTTACAAACACGAAACGGTCACAAATAGTCAAACTCAATCACAATCTTATAAAATTATCAGGAGGTGAAGTAACGTGATTTATACCATAACTTTTAATCCGGCACTGGATTATATTATATCGGTGGAAAATTTCAGGATGGGACTGACAAACCGTACCGATAAGGAAACGCTGCTGCCCGGAGGGAAGGGGATTAACGTATCCATGGTACTGAAGAACTTAGGGCTTGAGAGTACGGCGCTGGGTTTTATTGCCGGATTTACCGGAGAAGAAATCCGCCGCAGAGTGGAAAAGACAGGATGCAGGACTGAATTTATCACGATACCGGAAGGCTTTTCCCGTATCAATATAAAGCTTAAAAATGTAGACGGTATGGAAATCAACGGAAAAGGACCGGATATTGATGCAGAAAGCTTAAACAGGCTGCTTTGCAGGCTGGATACTTTAAAAGAGGGCGATGTTCTTGTTTTGGCGGGAAGCATACCCGATTCCATACCGGATTCCATTTATCAGGATATCTGTAAAAGGCTGTCGGATAAGAACATTATCATAGTGGTGGATGCCACAAAGGATCTTTTGATGAATGTGCTGCCGCTCCGTCCTTTCCTTATAAAGCCCAACAATCATGAGCTGGGTGATATATTCGGGGTAAAGCTTCACACGGCAGAGGAAGTCATTCCCTATGCAAGAAAGCTGCAGGAAAAGGGAGCAAGAAACGTACTGGTATCTATGGCGGGAGAAGGTGCAGTCCTTGCTGCAGAAAACGGAGAGGTATACAAAAGACCGGCGCCAACAGGCAGGCTTGTCAATGCGGTAGGTGCGGGAGATTCCATGGTAGCCGGATTCTTAACCGGCTGGCTGAAGACGAAGGATTATGGGGAAGCCTTTAAAATGGGTGTAGCCACAGGAAGCGCAAGTGCATTTTCTGAGCTGCTTGCCACCAAAGAGGAAGTAGAAACACTGTTGATGCAGATGGAACAGGCAAAAGCCTTATAAAGACAGGTGTCCGCCGGGGCGGGCAGAAAGGGGTTAACATGAGAATTACCGATTTATTAAAAAAGGAATGCATTGATTTGCATGCAGCGCCTGCCGATAAAAAAGAAGCTATCAATCTGGCAGTTTCGCTGATGGAAAAACGCGGCAATATCAAGGATACGGAAATCTACAGAAAACAGGTTTTTGCAAGAGAAGAGGAGGGTACGACAGGCATAGGCGAAGGCATTGCCATTCCCCACGGAAAATCAGGCGCCGTTACGGCACCCGGACTTTCAGCCATGGTGATTCCTTCCGGTGTGGACTTTGATTCCCTGGACGGAGAACCGGTTAATCTTCTGTTTTTGATTGCAGCGCCTGATACCAAGGACAATGTGCATTTGGATGTGCTGAGCAAGCTGTCGGTATTTTTGATGAATGAAAAGTTTACAGCCGATTTAAAAAATGCAAAATCCGTAGAAGAATTTATGGGTATTATTGACGGGGCCGAGGAAGAGGCCGACAGGAAAGAAGCCGACAGGAAAACAGAAGAGGAACGGAATAAGGACGCAGAAAGCGCTGCGGCAAAGACAGCAGAAGAAACCGGTGCGCCTGTATGCAGGATTTTGGCGGTAACGGCGTGTCCCACCGGTATTGCACATACTTATATGGCTGCGGAGAGTCTGGAGAAGGCAGCAAAAGCGCGCAGCTGCTCCGTAAAAGTGGAAACCAGAGGTTCTGCGGGAGCAAAGAATGTGGTAACGGCAAAGGAAATTGAAGAAGCAGACTGTATTATTGTAGCGGCTGATACCAAGGTTCCTATGGAACGGTTTGCAGGTAAAAAAGTTATCGAGTGTCAGGTATCGGACGGTATCGGCAAAGCGGATAAGCTTATAGAGCGGGCAATAAGCGGTGATGTACCGGTATATAAAGCAAGCAGACAGGCGGCAGCCGTACCTGAAAAAACAGACGGCGGAATCGGCCATCAGATTTACATGCATCTGATGAACGGCGTATCCCATATGCTGCCCTTCGTAGTAGGCGGCGGTATTTTAATTGCCATCGCATTTTTACTGGATTCTCTGGGAGTGGATATGGCGAGCCTGTCTCCTGAGGAGAGGGCGGCATTTGGTACCATTACGCCGGCAGCAGCCTTTTTTAAAGGCATCGGCGGTGCAGCCTTTGGCTTTATGCTTCCGATTCTGGCAGGCTATATTGCTATGAGTATTGCAGACCGACCCGGTCTTGCAGTCGGTTTCGTAGGCGGCGCCATTGCGGCAAACGGCAAGTCAGGATTTTTAGGCGCGCTGGCAGCAGGCTTTATTGCAGGATATCTGATAGTGCTGTTAAAGAAGCTCTTTGAAAAGCTGCCCAAGGCCATTGAAAAATTATCTCCTGTACTCCTGTATCCATTCTTTGGTATACTGTTGATAGGACTTATTATGACCTTTTTAGTAGAGCCTCCGGTAGGCGCGCTCAATACGGCGCTCAACTCTGCATTGGCGGGCATGGGCAATACCAGTAAGCTGATATTGGGAGCAGTTTTGGCAGGCATGATGGCCATCGACATGGGCGGTCCCTTCAACAAGGCAGCGTATGTGTTTGGTACGGCATCTATTATTGAAGGCAACTATGCTGTTATGGCAGCGGTAATGATTGGCGGTATGGTTCCTCCCTGCGCGATTGCACTGGCAACCCTGCTTTTCAAAAATAAATTTACGAAAGAAGAAAGGGAATCCGGCCCTACCAACTTTATTATGGGTCTGGCATTTATTACGGAAGGCGCTATTCCTTTTGCAGCCTCCGACCCCTTGCGCGTCATTCCCTCCTGCATCGCAGGCTCTGCCCTGGCAGGCGCACTGTCCATGGCCTTCGGCTGTACGCTGATGGCTCCCCACGGCGGTATTTTCGTATTCCCCGTTGTAGAGCATGGATTTATGTACTTGGTGGCACTGGCAGCCGGAACCGCTGTAAGCGCACTGTTACTTGGTATTTTGAAGAAGAAAATATCATAAGACGAAAGCTGTCTTAAGATAAAAGCTGTTATAAGACCAAAACGGTTATAGAGAAAAAATCATCACGATATCATATGGAGGAAATCATGAGAGAATTCAAATATGTTATTACGGACCCGGAAGGTATTCATGCAAGGCCTGCAGGAGAACTGATTAAGGCAGTAAAAGATTTTTCATCTGCAATTACCATTTCAAAGGATGGAAAAACAGCGGATGCAAAGAGGATATTCGGTGTAATGGGACTGGCTGCAAAGCAGGGACAGGAAATCATTATGACGGCGGACGGCGCCGATGAGGATGAAGCCATTTGTAAAATTGAAGAATTTTTAAAGGCGAATCTGTAACAGGCAGATATGTAAACAGAAACCGGATTACGGGGAAGGGAGCTGACGGTATGCTGACTTTTCAGGGAAAAAGTGTTACAAACGGTGTGGCAATCGGAAAAATATTTATTTATAAAAAAGGCGAGCGTCAGGTAAAGAGAATCAAAGTAGAGGATACAGAGGCAGAGATTCAACGTTTCAGACAGTCTCAGAAGGAAGCAATAGAACAGCTTTCCGAACTGTATGAAAAGTCGGTAAAGTCTATTGGAGAAGCCAATGCCGCTATTTTTGAAATCCACCAGATGATGCTGCAGGATGAAGGCTTTGTAGAAGCCATTGAAAATATTATTACCACCCAGTCTGTCAATGCGGAGTATGCGGTTGCGGCTACCTCCGACAATTTTTACAAAATGTTTTCTGATATGGAAGACACTTATATGCGGGAACGTGCAGCCGATATCAAGGATATTTCTGAGAGGATGCTTGGCATTTTGTGTGGGGGTAACGGTGGGATGACAGTGACGGAGCCTTCTATTATTGTAGCAGATGATTTGGCTCCCAGCGAAACGGTGCAGCTTGATAAGGATATGGTGCTGGCATTTGTAACGGTACACGGTTCCTTAAACTCTCATACGGCAATATTGGCTAAGACCATGAACATTCCGGCGCTTATCGGTACGCCGGTTCCCCTTGACGATACCATAGACGGAAAGCTGGCAATCATAGACGGTGCAAAGGGCATTTTCTATGTGGAACCGGAAGAGGGCATACTTTCCTCCATGCAGGAGAGGAAAAAAGCGGAGGAGGAGACAAGGGCGCTTTTACTTAATCTGCGGGGCAAGGAAAATATTACGCTGGACGGCAGGAAAATCATGCTCTATGCCAATATCGGCAACAGCAAGGATTTGGCGATGGTGTTGCAGAATGATGCAGGTGGCATCGGTCTTTTCAGAAGTGAATTTCTGTATCTGGAAAAGGACGATTATCCCACGGAAGAGGAGCAGTTTGCGGTTTATAAAACGGTGGCGGAAACCATGGCCGGCAAAAAGGTCATTATCCGCACGCTGGATATCGGAGCCGATAAACAGGCAGACTATTTTAAACTTGCCCATGAAGAAAATCCGGCCATGGGTCTGCGTGCCATCCGCATCTGCCTGACCAGACCGGAGGTATTTAAAACGCAGCTTAGAGCGCTTTTCAGAGCCAGTGCCTACGGCAATATTGCAGTGATGTATCCGATGATTATTTCCGTAGAGGAAGTGAAGCGGATAAAGGAAATCGTTGCAGAGGTTAAAAGAGAGCTTGACGGACAGGGAATTGAGTACGGAGAGGTGGAGCAGGGGATTATGATTGAAACACCCGCTGCCGTTATGATGAGTGACGAACTGGCAAAGGAAGTGGATTTTTTCAGTATCGGTACTAATGATCTGACCCAGTATACGCTGGCAATCGACAGGCAGAACCCTGAACTGGATGAGTTTTATGATTCCCATCATCCGGCCATTCTGCGTATGATTAAGACGGTAGTGGACAATGCCCACAAAGCAGGAATCTGGGCAGGAATCTGCGGAGAGCTGGGAGCGGATACTTCTCTCACAAAGGAGTTTTTGAAAATGGGAGTGGATGAGCTTTCTGTATCACCGGGACGTATTCTGCCAATTCGTAAAATTGTACTGGAAACGGATGTAAACAAACCCTAAAGTGCAATAATATACAATATCGTGCATATCCATTGACAGATTACTAATGAAATGTGCAGTATTTATTATAGAAAATGTATACTTCTTCTGTTATAGTATAAATGTCGGTATCAATTGCATATTTTTTCATATTTATGCATAAACCGAACATTCTTATTTACGGAGGGAGAAAAATTGAAAACAAAAGATGTGTATTTGAAAACCATGAAGTTTGTCTGGCTGAAGCTGGCACTGGGCGTAGCAATGATTTTATTTTCATTGATTATGCTTGCAATCTGTGTAGGAATCGGCAGTCTCGCTAAAGAAGGAGGCATGATAATTGCGTTCTGGATTTGGCTGGTATTGGTAGCAGGCGTGTTTGTATGGGTGAACCGCTACTTTGGTTATATGCTGAAGGCGGGTCATGTAGCGATGGTAACAACGGCTGTAACCACCGGCACACTGCCTGAGAATCAGCTGGAAGCGGCAAAGACAATGGTAAAAGAGCGTTTTGCCACAGCTAACGTTTACTTTGTAGTAGACAGACTGGTAAGCGGCGCAGTAAGCCAGCTTCAGAAGGGTCTTCAGAAAGTTGACAGTCTGTTGGGCGGTATTCCGGGCGTAAGCGCTGTTTTGTCCTTTGCACAGATGTTTGTCCAGATTGCACTTGGTTATGTTGATGAATGCTGCTTGGGCTACACTTTCTTACATAAGGAGCAGTCAGCCTTCAAGAGTGCAGCGGACGGCGTTGTCATTTATTTCCAGAACTGGAAAAAGCTTTTAAAGGATGCAGCGATTACAACACTGATTGTACTGGGTATTTCCCTGGCAGCATTTTTACTTCCGCTTCTTATCTTTGGCGGAATCTTCGCAGCACTGGGCGTACACTGGGCATTTGCTTTCTTTATTGCACTGATGTTTGCAGCAGTAATCAGAAGCGCATTTGTAGACAGCTACATGATGGTAAAAATGATGGTATCTTACATGGAAGTAGCACCTTCCACACAGATTACTTTTGATTTGTACGACAAACTCTGCAAGCTTTCCGGCAAGTTCAAGAGCCTGTTTAATAAGGGTCAGCAGGAACAGCAGCAGTACGGAAACGCGCAGATGTAAATTAAGATTATAAAATGTCAAAGTTATAGAAGTCAGGCGAGGCAGGAGCTGTCATATACGGTGTGATATGGCAGCTCCGATTTTGTGCTATTGCCTGATAAAGGCCGATATTTCAGGGCAGGGACGTACTATGGTTCTTGCCCTGAAAGAGTATATGATGTAAAATCATAAAAAAGGAAGTATATTACGGAAGAACGCAGAAGGAGAATACAATGGCACGATACATAGAGGATGCGAAAATCAGCCAACCGCTGGATGCAGTCAGTGAAATAATGCAGGCCTATATTTACAGAAATCAATTTACCCGTACTGACTGGAAAGGCGAGCCGGTCTATGTAAGCCGGGCACAGGGGAGCGAAAGATATTTCAAGTGGTCTTACACCAGCGGCATTATACATATAGAAGCATGGTTGAAGGGGGCTTTCGGTGAAGAAGCCGGGCTGAACGGCATAGGTGGGGCAAAGAAGGACTACAAGACAAGTATCGAAGAGCTGCTAAAAAGGCTTCATCAGCCCATAAAGGATGAATACTCGCAGCCTGCCTATAATCAGCAACCGGCACAGACCTACAGTAAACAGCCATCGCAGCAGCCAACCTATACATCAAATTGGATGAATAATCAGGCGGGCAAGCCGTTTACACAGCCTGCTGCGCACACGGAATACAGACAGACTGCTTATACTGATGCCTCTGCAAATGCAGCCACAAACGCTGCGGCTGATGCACAAAAAGGTTTTATGATGGGCATTTTGGCGGTTATTTTTGCTTTTATCTTTCCGATATTCGGGGTTGTTTTTGGCATCAGCGGTCTGAAAAAATGCAGTAACAGCATGAACTTTGATTCTACGGGAAAGGCAAAGATGGGAAAGATATGCTGCATTGCGGCTATTGTCATAGCGGGAATCTTGTTCTTGATAAACTTCCTGCTGCCGTTTTTTTTGATGTTTTGGATGTAAGTAATATGCAGCTGCATTAAAAAATAATATGTGAGGGAGAGGGCTTTCAATGAGAAAATTGGAAAACTGCAACAATCTGTATACCATGTACCGCCGGAGCTTTAGGGGAGTGAAGATATTCTTTTTTATTTTCCTGGCACTGTTTTTATTGTCTTTTGCAACCTTTTTTACGGATTTTCCGTTTGATTTGACCATGATTATGATGCTGATGATTATTCCGGCAATCGGTATGGGTATTATATGGCTGATTCTTCGGGGCAGGACGGCAAAGCTGCTTGCCCAGTTTTCATCTCAGGAATTAGAACAGATAAATAATGAAATTCCGATGCATCAGATGCTGGAAGGATTCGTTGTGACGAGACATGCCCTGATAAATAGTAAAGGAACTCTCATGCTGTTTCCCATAAGGAATCTGCTGTGGATATATAAATATGAGCAGACATTTAGTTATTATGGTATTCGTGTGGGGAAAACAAGCTGTCTGATGGTTGCCGGAAGAGATAAAAAGCGTTATGTCTGCAATATCAAGAATAAGAGCAAGGCCATAGACTTTATACAGGCGGAGCTGTCCAAGTACCGCACGGATATCATATACGGCTATGATGATGAATTGGAAACGATGTTTAAAAAAGATATTAACCGGATGATTGCGTTAAGTAAGGATTTTGGCAGCCGGCAGCAGGGATTATAGTTTTAGAAGAGCTTTAGAAGAAAAATTTAATTGACGTACCTGTTTTCCTGTGATATAGTCAAAATTGTATGGAAAGCGGGTATTGGTTTGTCTTCCATGCAAATATTTTTGACCACTTTCTGCATGCCATGCAGTAAGTTAAGGCCAGACGGACAGCCGGGTCAACTGCCGATTGGCAACTTAGTTGCCTTATTGATTGAGTTAAAAGCTCAAATTTTATAAGTTGGTTACTATAAACCAGTGCAAATGCACACCAAACTTGTGAAACGGTCAATAAGAGTAGTAAAAGTAAAATATTTGCTATATAGACTCTAAACCAAATATCTGTTTTTTAAATTCATTTTAAATTGTGAAAGGTGTAAGGCAGTATTACAGATGCTGTTTTTATGCTTTTAACTGATAATATGAATACCTTTAAAAATACAGGTGAGCAAGTGATGGTAATGCATTGCTTGCTTTTTTTAATTTAAACAGGAAAGACCTTAATACACTAAGGTGTGAAGGGCTGTGTTCCGGCAGGGAGGTAAAAATGAAATTGTATGGCTTTAATAATCTGACAAAATCCTTGAGCTTTAATATATATGATGTCTGTTATGCGAAAACACAGCGGGAACAGAAGGATTACATTGCCTATATCGATGAACAGTACAATTCCGAACGTCTGACTAAAATCCTGACAAACGTAACGGACATGATAGGCGCTACGGTTTTAAATATCTCCAGTCAGGATTATGAGCCGCAGGGCTCTTCGGTGACGATTCTGATTGCGGAGGACTCTATGGTGCCTGCGGGTGCCACTGTCTGTGAAAATGCCGGTGAAACCATTTTGGCACATTTGGATAAGAGCCATATTACGGTACATACCTATCCTGAGTACCATCCGGAAACCTGTCTGGCAACCTTCAGGGTGGATATTGACGTGGCAACCTGCGGGGAGATATCGCCGCTGTCTACACTGGATTACCTTATTGGCTCCTTTGATTCGGATATTATTACAATGGACTACCATGTACGGGGCTTTACCAGAGATATGGAGGGCCACAAGCTGTTTATGGACCATAAGATTACCTCCATTCAGGACTATATTGACGAAGAAACCTTAAGACATTATGACGCAGTGGATATTAACGTATATGAAGCCAATATTTTCCATACGAAAATGCTGATTAAAGAAATAGATCTGCAAAATTATCTGTTTAACAGCGACGTATACGAGCTGCCGCCTAAAACAAGGCTGGAAATAACGGATAATCTCAGAAAAGAAATGATAGAAATCTTCAGCGGGCGGAATATCTTCTAGGAAAGTTTTAAAAGGGGCGTTTTTATGTATCAGTTAGATCAGAAAAAGGCGCCGGTGTATGAGGCGCTTTATAATTTCCGAAAAAACAGAATCGTACCGTTTGATGTACCGGGGCATAAAAGAGGACGGGGAAATCCGGAGCTTACGGAGCTTTTGGGGCAGCAGTGCGTGGGGTTAGATGTTAATTCTCAGAAATGTCTGGATAATCTCTGCCATCCGGTTTCCGTTATTAAAGAGGCAGAAGAGCTTGCCGCAGATGCCTTCGGTGCAAAACAGGCGTTTTTGATGGTGGGAGGCACGACCTCCTCCGTACAGGGCATGGTGCTTACTGCCTGTAAGCAGGGCGACAAAATTATTCTGCCCCGCAATGTACACAGAAGCGTTATCAATGCGCTGGTATTAAACGGCGCCATTCCTGTTTATGTAAATCCTGATATGGATAAGAAGCTTGGTATTGCGCTCGGGATGAAGGTGGAGCAGGTGGAGCGTGCCATCAGGGAAAATCCGGATGCGGTTGCTGTCCTGGTAAACAATCCTACCTATTACGGAATCTGCTCCGATTTGAAAAAGATTGTGGAGCTGGCCCATGAAAACGGCATGCTGGCACTGGCAGACGAAGCCCACGGAACCCATTTCTATTTCGGAGAAAACATGCCGGTTTCCGCTATGGCAGCAGGAGCGGATATGGCGGCAGTCAGTATGCATAAGTCGGGGGGAAGCCTGACACAAAGCTCCTTTTTACTGGTGGGCGGAAACAGAGTAAGTCCCGGTTATGTGAGGCAGATTATCAACCTGACCCAGACCACCAGCGGTTCTTATCTGCTTTTGGCAAGTTTGGATATTTCCCGGAAAAATTTGGCGCTTGGGGGCAGGGAGGCGTTTGCTAAGGTGGAAGCGCTGGCGGAATATGCCAGAAAGGAAATCAACGGAATAGGCGGTTACTACGCTTATTCGGCGGAAATGATAAACGGCGACAGCATTTATGATTTTGACAGGACAAAGCTTACCGTCAATACGCTGGGAATCGGACGAAACGGTATTGAAGTCTATGATATTCTGCGTGATGAGTACGATATTCAGGTAGAACTGGGGGATATTGCCAATATTCTTGCTTATATTTCCATCGGGGACAGGGAGCGGGAGATTGAGCGCCTGGTAAGCGCCCTTATGGAAATTCACAGAAAGTATAAGCGGGACGAAAGCGTTATGTTCAGTCAGGAATATATTGACCCCAAGGTGGCGGTTTCTCCCAAGAAGGCATTTTATGCACCGAAGGAATCCCTGCCTCTTATGGAAACGAAAGGCCGTATCTGCAGTGAATTTGTGATGTGCTATCCGCCCGGCATTCCCATCCTGGCGCCGGGAGAACAGATTACAAAAGAAATTTTAGAGTATATTTCTTATGCCAAAGAAAAAGGCTGCTCCATGACGGGACCGGAGGATGCGGCCATAGAGCGGCTCAATGTATTGAAGGAAGTATGGTTTTAAAGAGGAGGAATATATGGAACTGTGGTTTTCTGAACTGCATACACCGGATGTGAAGCTGTCCATTCGTGTAGATAAGCAGCTTTACAGCGGACAGAGCGATTTTCAGCGGATAGATGTTTTTGAGTCAAAGGAATTTGGAAGGTTTCTGACACTTGACGGCTTTATGATGCTGACGGAAAAGGACGAGTTTGTCTATCATGAAATGATTACCCATGTGCCCATGGGGGTGCATCCGTGTGCAGAGCGGATACTGGTAATCGGAGCAGGAGACGGCGGCGTGGTGAGGGAGCTTACCCGGTACGAAACGGTAAAGCATATTGATATGGTGGAAATAGACCCGCTTGTGGTAGAGGTCTGCAAAAAATACCTGCCGCAGACCGCATGCCGTTTTGATGACCCGCGCGTGCAGCTTTATTTTGAGGACGGGCTTCGCTTTATCCGGTCTAAGGAAAATGAATATGATGTGATTATTGTGGATTCTACGGACCCCTTCGGACCGGGAGAGGGGCTTTTTACCAAGGAATTTTACGGCAACTGCTACAAGGCGCTAAGAGAGGACGGCATTATGGTGAATCAGCATGAGAGTCCCTTTTATGATGGAGACGCAGAGGCTTGCAGGCGCGCCCACAAGCGTATTGTAGAAAGCTTTCCTATAAGCCGTGTGTATCAGGCGCATATACCGACCTATCCTTCGGGGCACTGGCTCTTTGGCTTTGCCTCCAAACGGTATCATCCGGTACATGATTTTGACGGCATAGCCTGGAAGCTTTTAGGAATTGATACCAAATATTATACCCCGCAGCTGCATGCCGGCGCATTCGCGCTGCCGGCCTATGTGGAAAAGCTGCTGCGGGAAGTGGAGCAGTAATTGTGAAGATAGAATAGAAAGGGAGACCAGTATGGGAAAAGTATTAGTAATCGGATGCGGCGGTGTAGCCGGTGTTGCAATTCAGAAATGTGCGCAGAATGCAGAGGTTTTTGATGAAATCTGTATTGCCAGCCGGACTGTGGAAAAATGCAATGCATTAAAGGCGAAGTTAGAGGAAAAGGGCGTAAAATCCAAAATTACCACAGAGAGAGTGGATGCGGACAGGACGGATGAGCTGATTGCCCTGATTAACCGGGTAAAACCTCAGGTGGTTTTAAATCTTGCCCTTCCTTATCAGGATTTAACGATTATGGACGCCTGTCTTGCCTGCGGCGTGGATTATGTGGACACTGCCAATTACGAGGCAGAAAACACAGACGATCCGTCATGGCGTGCGGTATATGAAGAAAGATGCAAAAAAGAGGGATTTACAGCTTATTTTGATTATTCCTGGCAGTGGGATTATCAGGAGAAATTTAAGGAAGCCGGTTTGACGGCGCTTTTGGGAAGCGGCTTTGACCCAGGTGTAACCGGTGTTTTCTCTGCATATGTCTTAAAGCACTATTTTGATGAAATTGAATATATCGATATTTTAGACTGCAATGGAGGAGACCATGGCTATCCCTTTGCCACCAATTTTAATCCGGAAATCAATCTGCGGGAGGTTTCTTCAAACGGCTCCTATTGGGAGGACGGTCACTGGGTAGAAACAAAGCCCATGGAAATCAAGAGAGAATACCATTTTGCAGGTGTGGGACAGAAGGACATGTATCTGCTGCATCATGAGGAAATCGAGTCCCTTGCAAAAAATATCCCCGGTATAAAGCGCATCCGCTTTTTCATGACCTTTGGGCAGAGCTATCTTACCCATATGAAATGTCTGGAAAATGTGGGTATGCTTTCTACTTCGCCCATCCATTTTGAAGGAAAGGATATTGTGCCTATCCAGTTTTTGAAGGCGCTTCTGCCGGACCCTGCGTCACTTGGTCCACGTACCGTAGGCAAAACCAATATCGGCTGTATTTTTACCGGTAAAAAAGACGGCAAGGAAAAATCTGTCTACATTTACAACGTATGCGACCATCAGGAGTGCTATAAAGAGGTGGAGTCCCAGGCTATATCCTATACAACCGGCGTGCCCGCCATGATTGGAGCCATGATGGTAATGACAGGCGCATGGAAGAAACCCGGTGTCTTTAACGTAGAAGAGTTTGACCCGGATCCGTTTATGGACGCGTTAAATAAATGGGGGCTTCCCTGGGAAGTGGATGAAAATCCGGTACTGGTTGACTAAGAGAGCTTTGGCCTGATACAGAAGTAGGAGATAGAGGCATGAAGGTATTGTATGGAACCGGTAATCCGGCAAAGCTTACAGCCATGCAGAACAGGCTTATTAATCTGCCGGTTGAGCTTGTAAGCTTGAAAGCTATGGAAAAGGAAACAGGGATTGCAGCGCCGTTTGTGGAAGAAAGGGGAAACAGTCCCCTTGAAAATGCAAGACAGAAGGCGAAGGCCTACTATGCTGCATATAAAATGCCGGTTTTTTCCTGTGATTCCGGTCTTTACTGTAAGGAATTACCGGAAGAGCTTCAGCCGGGGGTACATGTGCGTACCGTAAACGGCAAAAGCCTTTCAGATGAGGAAATGCAGCAGTATTATGCAGGACTGGCAGAGAAGTACGGAAATCTTACTGCCAGATATTATAATGCCATCTGCTTTATAACAAAGGAAGGCCGTTTATTTGAACGGATGGATGAAAGCCTGCAAAGCGAGGCCTTCCTTCTGACAGCAAAATGCCATCCCATTAAAAAGAAGGGCTTTCCCTTAGACAGCCTTTCCGTAGACATAAAAAGCGGCAGATATTTTTATGATTTGGGTGACGCCACAGAGGATGAGTTTGCCATAGAAGATGGTTTCCTATATTTTTTCGAGGAAGTTATCAGAGAAACAGCGGCACGGGAGCGGGAAAAGCTTCCCACGCCATGCTATGTGGCAGACGAGGCTTTAATTGAAAAGAATCTCCGCATTTTAAGAGGAGTTATGGACAGGACAGGCGCTAAAATCCTGCTTGCACAAAAGGCTTTTTCCATGTATGCGCTTTACCCGCTGATAGGAAGCTTTTTATCCGGTGCAACGGCAAGCGGCTTGTATGAGGCGCGGCTTGGCTATGAAGAAATGGTGCTTCCCCTTGCAAAAGAGGGCAAGGTATGTGAAAATCATGTATTTGCGCCGGCTTTTAAGGAAAATGAATTTGCTGAAATTTTAAAATACAGTGACCACCTTGTGTTTAATTCCTTTGCACAGGTGGATAAGTTCGGTAAAAAAGCAAAGGAGATGGGGAAAAGTATCGGACTTCGGATTAATCCCCAGTGTTCCACTCAGGAAGGACATGCTATTTATGACCCCTGTGCGCCGGGTTCCCGGATGGGGGTTACACTGGAAAATTTTAAGGAAAGAATAAAGGCAGCAGGGGGAGAAGAGGCCTTTGCCAGGTTGCTCGGACAGTTGGACGGTCTGCATTTTCATACCCTTTGTGAGCAGAATGCGGACGATTTGGAAAAAACCCTGGACGCTGTGGAGGAGCAGTTCGGAAAATGGCTGCCCGGTATGAAGTGGATTAATTTCGGCGGCGGTCACCATATTACCAGAGCCGATTATGATGTGGACAGACTGGAGAAATGTATCCGGCGGATGCAGGAAAAATACGGTCTGACCGTGTATCTGGAGCCGGGTGAAGCGGTGGCGCTGAATGCCGGATATCTGATAACCTCCGTATTGGAGCTTGTAAAAAACGGCATAGAGATTGGGATTTTGGACACCTCGGCAGCCTGCCATATGCCGGATGTGCTGGAAATGCCCTACCGTCCGCCTCTTAAGGAAAGCGGAAAGGTGGGTGAAAAGGCGTATTCCTACCGGCTGGCCGGCCCTACCTGTCTGGCAGGGGATGTAATAGGGGACTATTCCTTTGACAAGCCCCTTAAGGAAGGCGACAGGCTGGTATTTGAAGATATGGCTATTTATTCCATGGTTAAAAACAATACCTTTAACGGCATGCCGCTTCCGGCGATTGTTTTGCAAAAAAAAGACGGAAGCTGCCGGATAGTAAAGCAGTTTGGATACGAGGATTTTAAGGGGAGGCTGTAATTCATGCAGATTTTGTGGACAACACCCAAAGAGGATGGTTTTCGGATGCCCGGGGAATTTGAACCCCATGAGGGCTGTATCATGATATTCCCTGAGAGAGCTGATTCCTGGCAGTACGGCGCTTATGCGGCAAGGAAAGCTTTTGTGGAGGTTGCAAAAGCCATAGCCCGGTCAGAAAAGGTCACGGTAGCAGCCGGTGACAGACAGTATGACAATGCAAGAGCCATGCTGCCGCCCCACATACGGGTGGTGGAAATGGCCTCTGATGATGCATGGGCAAGAGATTACGCGCCTACCTTTGTTGTAAATGACAAAGGTGTCACAAGAGGAATTGACTGGGGCTTTAATGCCTGGGGCGGCTTGGAGGACGGGCTGTATTTTCCCTGGGATAAGGACAACCGGATGGCAAGAAAGCTGTGCGATTTACTCAATAAAGATGTTTATGATAAAAGGGACTTTATTTTAGAGGGCGGTTCCATCCATGTAGACGGCGAGGGTACCGCCATGGTAACGGAAAGCTGTCTGTTAAGCAAGGGACGTAATCCTCATTTGTCAAAAGAAGAAATCGAAGAGACCTTAAAGGGATATTTGAATACAGAAAAAGTGCTTTGGCTTCCGAGAGGGATTTATCTGGATGAAACCAACGAGCATGTGGACAATATCTGTGCCTTTACAGCACCGGGGGAAGTAGTGCTTGCATGGACGGAGGATACGGAAGATGCCCAGTATGCTCTTTCTAAGGCGTGTCTTGACTATTTGGAAGCACAGACCGATGCCAAGGGCAGAAAGCTGAAAATTCATAAGCTTCCTTTGCCAAAGCCGGTGTGCATAAGTGAAGAAGAGTGCAAAGGCCTTGATTTATGTGACGGGGAACCTACCAGAAAGCCGGGAGAGAGACTGGCGGCTTCCTATGTGAATTTTTATATTGCAAATAACGCCGTTGTAATGCCGGGATTTGGAGATGCGGCGGATACGCAGGCAAAAGAAATTTTGCAGGGACTATTTCCTGACAGAGAGGTTATACAGATTTATGCCAGAGATATTTTAATCGGCGGCGGCAATATCCACTGCATTACCCAGCAGATTCCGGCAGGCTTGTGACGAGGTGCCTGCGAAAAAATGCTTTAGCAGGAAGGAAAGGTTGAAAGGATGAGAAACGTAACCGTTGCGGCAGTACAGATGTACTGCAACAGAAACAGAGAAGAAAATATAGAAGCGGCAGAGGGCTTTATCAGGGAAGCGGCGAGAAAGGGCGCACAGGTCATCCTTTTACCGGAGCTGTTTGAAACCTGGTATTTTTGTCAGGAAAAAAATTATGATTCCTATAAGCTGGCGCTGCCTTTAGAGGAAAATCCGGCAGTCAGGCGCCTGCAGTCACTTGCAGCCAAGCTTTCCGTGGTGCTGCCTGTTAGTTTTTTTGAACGGCAGGAAAATACTACCTACAATACGGTGGCAATGATAGACGCGGACGGCAGTATATTGGGAATCTATAGGAAAACCCATATTCCTGACGACCATTTTTATCAGGAGAAATTTTATTTTACACCGGGAGATACCGGTTTCCGGGTATGGAATACCAGATACGGAAAAATAGGCGTGGGTATCTGCTGGGACCAGTGGTTTCCGGAAGCAGCCCGCAGTATGGCACTTATGGGAGCAGAGCTGCTTTTGTATCCTACGGCTATCGGCTCCGAGCCGGTGCTTTCCTATGACAGTATGCCCCAGTGGCGCCGGTGCATGCAGGGACATGCAGCTGCCAATCTGATACCGGTGATTGCGGCTAACCGTATCGGAAGAGAGGAAGTGAAGCCCTCTTCTGCAAATAACAGTCAAAGCTCTGCCCTTGTTTTTTATGGTTCTTCTTTTATTACGGATGAAACGGGGGAAATCAGAAAAAGTGCAGACAGAGAAACAGAGCAGATATTGCTGCATACCCTTGATTTGGATGCAGCAGAAGAAATGCGGATGAGCTGGGGCGTGTTCCGTGACAGACGTCCGGAAATGTACGGAAAACTGGTGTAACCTTTTGTATATGGGAGAGTCCCCGCTAAAGTGCTATTTAACTAAAATATTACTCAATCAGATACCCCTTTGACTGTAAATCAGCTTTGATCAGATTCATTGCTTTTTGTGACGGCGCTGCGATAGTATGATAATGATAATCATCTGTCAGGACACAGAGCGGCTTGGAGGCAGATTCCTTCATTTTGCGCAAAAAGTCTTTGGCGTCCTCTAAATTATTGATTACCAGGTCGGAACGGATTTGCCCGTATAAATCATGGTCTATGGAAACATCCAGCATCCGTCCGCCTAAGTCTACAATAGAGGACATTTCGTCTAAAATCTGTTCTCCGGTATGCTTTACCAAAATTACTTCCTTACAGTAATGGTCATCAGGCTGGGGTTTAAAAAGAATATACCCTTTATTTGTAGAAAGGATATCCCTGTTTTCAGCGCGAAGCAGCGCCACATCCTGTACGATGACCTGACGGCTTACGCCAAACTGTCTGGCAAGCTCCGTACCGGAGATGGGTGAACTTTGTGCGCTGAGCAATTCAATTATTTTGATTCGTCTTAAAGAACCATCTATATTCATAATTGTTCCTCTATTCTTTTCCCTTTTTAAGCGGTGTTTTTGAGGCTCCTCTGCTCTTATGCAGACGGATGCGCTCTTTTTCCATAATATAACCGTCCAAGCCGACTACTTTGTTTGTAAGCTTGCAGCCATATACAATATTGCCGTTTTCCAGTTGATAGTGTCTTACAATGACACCGAAAAGATGGAAAGAATATTTCTTTGCGACTTCTTCAATATAATCATTTACAACGGCGTGAACCGTTTCACCTTCTGTAAAGTCGCTTCCCGAAGAAACCATAAAGGAAAATCCTGTGATGCTGATATCTTTTATGGTTGCTTCAATAGCGGCGCTGTTGCTGCCGACACGGATATGAATCCTCATCCCCATAAAACAGCGGAAAGCGCCCCGACGGTTAAATTCCCGGCTTTCAGCCAGTGTGCTAATGGTATAGCAAAAGGAATTATCATCTTTTTTTGCAGTATTCACCGTTACATTTTGAAAGATAATCGGTTTTTGTTCAGGAAAAGTAACAATAAGATGTATTAAAATGCCTTTTGTATTAAAGGAAATAATTTTATCATCCTTTAAAATCGGTGCAGCAATAATCATATGCTTGCGGGGAAGGCATTCAAGCACAGAGGAGGAAAATTCAAGCTGCTGGTCTTTTATAATAACCAAGAGCGTAATAGATTGTTGGGGGGTCAATTCTTCAATGCGCATGATTCTAATCCTTCCTGCTGTAATGAATGAGGCAATCTGACAATACATCCTTTTTCACTATAACATTTTTTAAGCATAATCACAAGAGAAGGATGGCTTTGGTTTTGGATTTGTGATTTCGGATTGTGGATTTTTGTAGCTTTGATTGCAGATTTCAGAAAAATGGAGTTTGGGAAATTTATTTGATAAAGAATATAAGGATAAAAAATGACCGCACCATATGGTGCAGCCACATTAATCGATGCGACAGGATTGGGTCTTCGCTCCGCTTCGGTCGGCGCAGAGCAGACGTCCCGGGCGGGATGTATCACTTAGCAGGTTTAAGTCATGACACATTAAAAAAACTACACCGGATGGTGTAGCTTTTTTAATCGATGCGACAGGATTTGAACCTGCGACCTCTACGTCCCGAACGTAGCGCTCTACCAAGCTGAGCCACGCATCGTTATTATGTCGAACATTAAGATAATACACTAAGGAACAGTTTATGTCAAGTTTTATTTCATGTCTGCTATTCTGCTATATCAGAATATATCTGACGTAATTCCCTTTTTGAAATTCCTTAAAAATTCTCCGAAAATTTGAAACGCACATTGCGCAGCATTGCATGGAAAGCTATAATAGAAAAAGAAAAATCAGGCAGGGGAGGACTTGCAATGTATGATACTATAGTGACACTGAAAAAAGGGGAAGGCCGCACACTGAAGGCGGGCGGCGCCTGGATTTATGATAATGAAATTGATACGATTACGGGCAGCTTTGAAAACGGAGATATCGTTACCGTGCATGATTTTGACGGCTATTTTTTAGGCTACGGTTTTATCAATACCAAGTCAAAGCTGACAGTGAGAATGCTGTCCCGGAAAAAGGGAACGGTTATTGATGATGATTTTCTGGAAAAAAGAGTACAGGCGGCCTGGGATTACCGGAAACAGGTGGTGGATACCAAAAGCTGCAGGCTGATTTTCGGGGAAGCGGATTTCCTTCCCGGCATTGTGGTGGACAAGTTTTCGGATGTGTTAGTAGTGGAGTCTTTGGCACTTGGCATTGATAAGCTGAAAGGAAATATTTTAGAGGCAGTAAAGAGAGTGCTGGTAAGAGACGGTATTACCATACGGGGAATCTATGAGCGCAGTGATGCAAAGGTGCGGGAGCAGGAGGGAATGGAGCGCTATAAGGGTTTTATCGGAGAGCCATTTGATACCCGCGTGGAAATAGAAGAAAACGGTGTAAAATATATTGTAGATGTAGAGGACGGACAGAAGACCGGATTTTTCCTGGACCAGAAAAATAACCGTGCCGCTATCCACAAGCTGTGCCGTGATAAAAAGGTTTTGGACTGCTTTACGCACACGGGTTCTTTTGCGCTGAATGCCGGGATTGCAGGGGCAAAGAGTGTGCTTGGTGTGGACGCCTCCGAGCTTGGTGTTGCGCAGGCGAGAGAAAATGCAGTACTGAACCATTTAGAGGAAAGAGTGTCTTTTATCTGTGCGGATGTATTCGATTTACTGCCCGAGCTGGAGGAAAAAGGCGAAAAGTTTGATGTGGTAATTTTGGACCCGCCTGCTTTTACCAAATCCCGCAATTCTGTTAAAAATGCAGTGAAGGGATATCGGGAAATCAATGTAAGAGGTATGAAGCTTGTAAAGGACGGAGGTTTTCTGGCTACCTGTTCCTGCTCTCACTTTATGGAGCAGGAATTGTTCAGAAAGACCATTGCAGAGGCAGCAAGAGGTGCCCATAAGAGGCTCCGCCAGGTGGAGTTTCGGACGCAGGCGCCGGACCACCCCATTCTCTGGGCGGCTGATTCTTCTTATTATCTGAAGTTCTACATTTTTGAGGTATGTGATGAAAAATAAAAGGATTGTGTATTTTTTATTTTGGGGAATACTGCTTTCCGGCATGCTTGCAGGCTGTAAAAGCGAAAGCACAAATGAAAAAAGCGGCGGTACGGTGATACAGACGGCTTCCGAATGGGCATTACAGGTGCAAGAGCTTGCGTGCATACAGGAAAGCGAAGAAAAAGCGGCGTCAGATGTCATAAACGGGGAAATTTGGCAAAAATACAATGCTATGGCAAAGGAGTTCGGACCGGACGATTTTGCACCGGAGGAAATTGCCTGTGAAAATGTGCTGGCAGAATATCAGGACGGCAGGCAGAATGCAGAGCTTTTGTCACTCTATGGTGACGAAATACCTATGTATCTTTACTATACAAAGTACGATTACAACAGTGATGGGCTTCAGGATTATGTGGTAATCTGCGGCAGCCCCGAGAGTGCGGAGTGGCAGCAGGGGGATGTCTGCGGCGGAGATATCTGGATTGCAAAGGAAGAAGACGGCGGATACCGGAGACAAACCCTTCCGGAGGACTGCTATATGGTTGGCGGCTCTTGGGAGAAACCCGAATTTTCTCTCATGGTTTTAAATCATTGGTTTGACGGGGCAAAGGCGATTGCAGTATACCGGGATTTCCCCGGTCTGGAGCTTGTTATATACGGATATTGTTTTGAACACGGTTATGAGAGAGTAGGAGCTTTAAAAAGAAAAGGCGAGGCAGGAGACGTGGTTTTTATTGAAACTATCTATCAGAACGGCTGCGGATACTATATGGCACCTGTCAGACTGGAGATTATAAAGGAGCAGGAAGGAGACTTTGTTTATCAGGTTTTTCTGACAGAAAGACTGCGCCATACGCTTTTTACAGAGGCAGATGAAAATATTACCGTTTGGGACGGCAATGATGACGGCTTTGAAGATATTCTTTATTATGCAGGCTATGACGGCGGAAGCGGCGGCACCTTTTTATTTTATGAGCTGTTTATCTGGTCGGAGCAGGAGAACTGTTACATGCAGAGGGAGCTTCCGGGATTGACGAACATAGATTACGAAGCCCATAAGCTTTACAACAAGGGGCAAATAGGCTGTCCCCATCAGTTTTATGAGATTTACGGTTTGCAGGATGGGGAGTACCGGCTGGAAAAGGAACTGGAGCTTATCTACGAGGTGTGGCAGGATGAAAAAGTCGTTGATATTGCCAGATACAGTGAATGGGGAGAAGTGAAGGAAGAAACAGACATTACGGGACTTGACTGGGAGGAAACGAAGGTACTTATGGAAGAAAAGTATCCTGAATTCAACTTTTGGAGGGAAGGGTAATCCGGCAGACTTTTGCCGATACGGGAAAGCTTGTCTGCATGGCAATTTTAATCGACAAATACTTGACATCCTGTGAAAAAGTGGTATGATTCTAAATGCAAATGAATTGCATTTGCAATAAACGGTTGACCTAAAAAAAGCGGATATTCTGTGTGATGCAGTCTGCACAGGCAGGAAAACGCTACGGGAGAAAGTTATTATGTGGGATGTCATTTTAGATACTGTATTAGACAGTGCGAAGCTATTGCCTTTTTTGTTTCTGACCTACCTTGCTATGGAATATCTGGAACATAAAACAGCCGGTAAGGTGCAGAATGTAATTCAGAAGGGAGGACGTTTAGGACCGCTTTTCGGCGGTATATTGGGCGCAGTTCCCCAGTGTGGGTTTTCAGCGGCGGCTTCCAATCTCTATGCAGGCAGAATCATTACAATGGGTACGCTGATTTCTATTTATCTGTCCACCTCTGATGAAATGCTTCCTATCTTAATATCAGAAGCAAAGGATTTTGGTGTAGGCCCCATTTTAAAGATACTGGCGTTAAAGGCGGCCATCGGCATTGCAGCAGGCTTTTTAATTGATTTGGCGGTACGCCCGGCAAAGGACGAGCATGGGCATGACCATATCCATGAGATGTGCGAGCATGACCATTGTCATTGCGGAGAGGGCGGCAGTATTTTTAAATCCGCGCTTATCCATACGGTTCAGATTATTATATTTATATTGCTTGTTTCTTTTGTACTGAATACAGTCCTTTTCTTTTTGGGAGAGGATGTTTTAAAGAATCTTATTTTAAATAAACCTGTAATCGGAGAGCTGTTGGCGGGGCTTGTAGGGCTGATACCCAACTGTGCGTCCTCCGTAGTATTGACGCAGCTGTATCTTGAGGGAGCCATGAGCTTTGCTGCCTGCATGTCAGGACTTTTGGTAGGCGCGGGCATCGGTATCCTGGTACTGTTTCGGGCAAACAGGAACAAAAAAGAAAATATCAAAATTGTATTGCTTTTGTATATAATCGGCGTTACAGCCGGGATGCTTATGGAACTGATGGGGTTGCACATATAATGGAAGAAAAAGATATTTTATATCCAAAGGGCATAAAGTGGACGAAGCAGCGCAAGGATGTATATCATGTGCTGCTTGCGGCAGACGAACCGCTGAGCGCGGTACAGATTTATAATCGTATTCTGGTAAACAGTAAAGAAGAGGGCTATGCGGTATCTACCATTTATCGTATTCTGGCAGCTTTTGAAGAAAAGGGCTTTGTGGAAAAAAGTACTTTTATGGGTGACGGCACTGTGATGTATGAATGGAATAAAGGGGGACATACACATTATGCGGTCTGTTTAAACTGCCATAAAAAGGTAGCTTTGCAGGCCTGTCCTTTTGAGCATCTGCATCTTGATACGGATATGGGAAATTTCATGGTAACAGGACATAAGCTGGAGCTGTACGGATATTGTAAGGAATGTGAAAAGTCGGGGAAAAACAGCGGGAGTAAACAGGATGATTAAGAAAATAAAAACATATGGGAACGCAATCCGGTTTGTGGTCTTCGTGGGCGTTGTCTGTGTGGCAGGTGTGTTTTTGCTTATCTGGTCTAAAGGACGTTTGGCGGCAGAGGGAGCAAATCAAATGGCAGAATACAGACAGATTACCCAGAAAGAAGCAAAGGAAATCATGGACAGCGAAGAGGGATACATTATTTTGGATGTCCGTACACCTGAGGAATATGCGGACGGGCATATTGCAGGCGCGATAAATTTACCCAATGGTGAAATAGACGGCAGTGAGCCGGATTTACTTACCGATAAAGACCAGCTCATACTCATATACTGCCGAAGCGGCAACCGCAGCAAGCAGGCGGCAGAAAAGCTTGCTGCAATGGGCTATAACAATATCATGGAATTCGGCGGAATCATTGACTGGCCGTATGCTACGGAGCAGTAAAAACCCCCGGATTTACAGGAATTGTGTCTGTATTACAAAAAAAATAAAAAAATTTGAAAAAAGTACTTGCCAATTGGGAATCTATATAATATAATAACACTTGCGTTGTGAAACGCTTCATATATATGCGCCGCTAGCTCAGTTGGTAGAGCACCTGACTCTTAATCAGGGTGTCCAGGGTTCGAGCCCCTGGCGGCGCATCTAAATGCCGGTTTTTGGACGTATGTCCGGGGGCTGGTATTTTTTTGCATTTGCGGGGATGTTTTGTAGGATGTTTTATGATACAAAAAACTTTACAATCCGGCAAAAGGGTGCTATAGTGTAATTAGGCAGAAGCATATAAATAAACTAACGCAAAAAAGAAAAACCCCAGGAGGCCAATTCCTGGGGCTTTTCATTGGGTTAGGCTGTGTTTATTTCTCTCCGTCTAACCACTTGCATATGTAGTAGGCAACTACACTAGCCAATACGGAGACTAAAAAAGCATATAAATATTCCAACTAACGCACCTCCTTCCTACTGGAGGTACACAGCACATTTATTATAGCATGACACAGTCAAATAAACAACCAAATAAAAACGAAATAAAGAATATGCATAACTATTTAATAAGCATAGAAATACAGAGAGGAACAGCAGCATGATTTTTGAAACCCATGCCCATTATGATGATGAAGCATTTAACGAGGACCGTGCCCGGCTGGTGCAGGAGCTTCCTGCAAAGGGAATCGGCAGAGTTGTCAATATAGGAGCCAGCCTTGCATCCTGCAAAAAAACGCTGGAGCTGATGGAAGCATACCCGTTTATTTATGGTGCCCTGGGGGTTCATCCCAGTGAGACGGCAGAGCTTACAGAGGATTCTTTTTTATGGCTGAAGCGCCGGTGTGCCCATCCCAAATGTGTAGCGGTAGGAGAAATCGGTCTTGACTATTATTGGCCGGAGCCGGACAGGGATACGCAGAAGAAATGGTTTGTCAGACAGTTGCAGCTTGCGAAAGAATTAAAGCTGCCCATGGTTATCCATTCCAGAGACGCAGCTATGGATACGATGGAAATCATGAAGGAGCAGCATGCAGAAGAAATCGGCGGTGTTGTGCATTGTTTTTCCTATACAAAAGAAACGGCGGCAGTATTTTTGGAAATGGGATTTTATATCGGAATCGGCGGTGTTTTGACCTTTAAAAACGCAAAGAAACTGAAAGAGGCAGTAGAATACATTCCAATCGACAGGATAGTGGTGGAAACGGACAGCCCTTATTTAGCGCCGGAGCCGAACAGAGGAAAGCGTAACAGTTCATTAAACATTCCTTACATTATAGAAGAAATTGCCCGTATCAAACAGATGCCTTCTGATAAGGTGGAGAAGATAACCTGGGAGAACGGAAACAGACTGTACCGTTTGGAATAATAAAAATATATCTTAATTTAAAGATATATGCTATACTGTAAAAAGAACAGTCATTGACATAAAAAAATATATAATCACAGGAGAAGTCAGAGACGTTTATTTTTAGGGATAGACGGGGGATGAACGAATGAAAAAAGAATACCAAAAGACCGTAACCCGTATACTTGCTACAGTAATGGGTATTGTGCTGAGCGCATGCTTGAGCTTTGGTTTTGGGGTGCATGTATGGGCGCAGACTGATAAAGGCAGAGTATTGTTTATCAGTTCTTATTCGTATGCCTGGGATACTGTGCAGATACAGATTGAAGGCATCAAGAAAGGCATTTCAGAGGGTACGGTATTGGATTACGAATTCATGGATACAAAGCGGGTGGATGACGAAACCGCGTACCGGCTTTTTTACGAGGGGTTATCTTATCGGCTGTCAAAAGTGGAACCGTATGACGCGGTAATATTAGGAGATGATGCTGCGCTTAAGTTTGCTTTGGAATACAGGGAAGAGCTATTCGATGGCATTCCTCTTATTTTTGAAGGAGTAAATGATTTGGAACTGGCGGTGGAGGTTTCCCAAAACCCTCTGATAACCGGCGTGGTGGAAAAGCTGTCTTTTCAAAAAAATATTGAGCTGGCACTGACAATCTATCCGGATGCAACAAAAGTAGTCGGTATTTTAGATAACAGTATAACCGGAGAAGCGGAGCGGAAAAACTTTTATCAGAATGCAGAGCTGTATCCCAATTTGGAATTTTCGGAAATTAATACATCGGAGCTGACAACAGCGGGTTTGAAAAAGGCACTTTCAAACCTGGAAAAGGATACCATCCTGATATATGTAGTTATGACAGAGGATGCCAGCGGTAAACAGTATACAAATCAGGAGTCCATAGAGCTGATAGCCAAATTTGCCGCTGTACCGGCCTTCCGTATGGTAGAGGGCGGTATCGGTTACGGCGTACTGGGTGGTAACATCGTTTCCATGGAGCGTTCCGGCCAGATAGCGGCTGAAATAGCGATGGATATTATTGAGGGCAGAAGGAATATGTCGGAGGTGGGTGTAATTATAGACAGCCCCAACGTCTATTGCATTGATGAAGTCGTTATGGAGAAATTCGGCATAGAGAAATCACTGTTGCCGGAGGATACGATTTTTGTAAATCATAAACCTACCTTTATTGAGAGAAATAGAGAAGCGTTACTGCCGAGTACCATCCTGTTTGCTGCCCTTTTGGTAATTGTGCTGTGGGTATGTGTGGATAATATAAAGAAACGCAAGCTGACGGCTGCACTGGAGGAGGCGAGAATGTATCTGGAAGATGCATCCCAGCATGACTTTCTGACAACGCTTCCCAACCGTTCCAAATTTATGAAGGATTTGGGAGAGACGATAGGGGGGCAGTCGCCCTGTACGGTTATCATGCTTGATATAGACAATTTTAAAAAGATAAACGATACCTACGGGCATATTATCGGTGATGAAGCATTAAAGCAGGTGGCAGCCCGGTTAAAGGCGCTGAAAACACAGATTCTTACTCCTTACCGTTTTGCCGGTGATGAATTTATCCTGCTTATCAGAAGTGATAACAGTAAAATTATAAACACTGCGGCAGTACAATGCCTTTCCGTATTCCAAAAACCCTTTAAGCTTATGGGTGCGGTACATGATATCCGTGGAAGTATCGGCATTGCCTCCTATCCTAAGGATGCAAAAGACGGAGAACAGCTTATTGTGTGTGCAGATGCTGCCATGTATGAGGTTAAAAAAAGCGGCAAGAATGCATTTGCCTATTACAACAACGAAAAACAATAAAAACTTATTGAAAAACAATAAAAATATATTGACAATCAAAAAATCCCGTGCTATATTCATGAAAACAGGAGTTCATGAAAGCGCGGGATTTTTATTCTGTGTTAAGCAGACAGGAGGTTTACAGGTGAAAAAAGAAAATATTGTCAGGATAACCAAGTATTTATTGGATTTTATGTTTTTTGCAGGAATTTTAGTCACGGCAGCGCTTCCTTTCTTATTGAAATGGAAATGGACGGTAACGTATCTGCCTAAGATAGAAGAGCATTATGCGGAATGTGTCGTTATTTATTTTGTTTTGGGGTTGCTGGCGCTGTTGATTTTGGGAGAGCTGCGGAAGATGTTCCGTACCGTACTGGCAGATGACTGCTTTGTTTTTGACAATGTAGTAAGCCTGCAGAGAATGGGAACCTACAGCTTTATGATAGCGCTGGTTGCGCTGGTGCGCACAATTGTCTATCTGACGCCCTCCATGCTGGTGGTAATTTTAGTGTTTCTTGTGGCCGGCTTATTCAGCAAGGTACTCGCCTTTGTGTTTGACAGAGCGGTAAAATACAAGGAAGAGAATGACTTGACAATATAAGGGAGGTGCCGTATGGCAATAAGAATCAATCTGGATGTGGTAATGGCACAGAGAAAAAAGGGATTAACGGAGCTTGCCGGAGAGGTGGATATCACGCTGGCAAATCTGTCCATTCTAAAAAATAATAAAGCAAAAGCGATTCGGTTTTCTACTTTGGAAGCAATTTGTAAAGCGCTCTCCTGTCAGCCGGGAGATATTATAGAGTATGTGGAGGAAAGTGAGGAGAATGGTGATGAGTGAGAATAATATGACAAACAGACCAAATGAAAATACACCGCAGTATTGCGCACCGGATATTAAGCCGCAGACAAAGCAGACGGAAAGCCTGAAAAAGCACTTTGGTACGCTGGGACTGGCAAGCTTTTTATACGCCTGTTTTTATGCTTTGTGCATGTATCGGAACGGAAGCGGCATTACCTACCCTTTTTTTCTCGCAGGAAGTCTCTGGTTCTACTGCTTCTGTATGAAAAAGCTTGGGATTTCCTTAAAAAAAGACAGCATCTTTTACGTAATTAGTATTTTGCTTTTGGGTATATCGACCTTTTGTACGGCGGATAACAGAATTATCTTTATGAATAAGACAGGGATATGGGTACTGACAATAAGCTTTCTTCTGCATCAGTTTTTTAACGACAGAAACTGGACCTTCGGCAGATATACAGGGTATGTAATCGCCGCTGTATTTGGCAGCTTGGGAGAAATTGCAAGACCTTTTACGGATATGGCTGCATACCGCAGGATGAAAGGGAAAAAGGAAAAAAGTACGGCACTTTATATTGTCATCGGACTGTGTATTGGCATCCCCGTATTTTTTATAGTATGGCTGCTTTTAATAAGTGCCGATATGATATTTTTCCATATGATGGAAACGCTTTTTTACAGTTTTAATTTTGCGGATATTTTCGGTGTGATATTTACGGTTATTTTGATGTTTTTCATGTGTTACTGCATTATGGCGTTTCTCTGTAAAAAGTCGTTTTCAGAGGAAGCCCGGGCAAGAATGCAGACGGAAAGTGCGCTGGCTGTAACGATTGCGCTGCCGCTTACGCTGTTATATCTGGTTTTTTCCGGCATACAGATAGTCTGCCTGTTTTTAGGCAATATCAATTTGGAAAACTATACTTATGCAGAATATGCAAGACAGGGATTTTTCCAGCTGCTTATTGTATGCGTGATCAATCTAATACTGGTCCTTTGTGGCTGCTCCTATTTTAAAGAAAGCGTATTTTTAAAAATCTTATTGACAATAATGTCCTTATGTACCTATATTATGATTGCATCTTCCGCATTCCGTATGATATTGTATGTGAAGCATTATTATCTCACCTTTTTAAGGATTTTCGTACTGTGGTCCCTGGTGGTGCTTTTTATTCTCTTAACGGGTGTGATTATCAGCATTTACAAAAGCAGATTTCCGCTGTTTCATTATAGTATGGCAGTGGTGACAATCTGTTATCTGCTGCTGTCCTTTGCACACCCTGACTATTTTATAGCAAAATGCAGTATTGCAAATATGGGCAGCTCTGTCAGCGATTTTTTTGATGCGGATGCCTATGAGGACTATTACTATCTGACACAACTGTCAGAAGATGCGGCGCCTGCATTTGCCGAGTTCTTTAAAGAAGAAGGCTTCTCCATGGAGGTAGCGGCAAAGGGAGCTGCAATGAGCGGAAATCCTGATGACGGAAATATTTATGATTCCCGATGGGATTCCCGTTATGAGCTTTACGGTGGTTATAGGAGCGATGAGGAGAGCTGGGGCTACTATTATTTGCAGAAGGTTTACCAAAGATATGAGGAAATGGGTATCCGGGACTTTAACCTTTCAAAATATATGGCTTATCAGGCAGTAAAATAAAAGTTATTTTTGCAAAATAAAACCTTTTCAGGAACAAATTTGTCTATATAAGAGAAGTAATAAAGGAGTATGGCAAGACTCTGACAGAAAGGAAGTGAGCAGATGGCAGAGGACATGTATGACAAGCTGACGGCTTATATTGTGGCTGGCCAGCAGAAGTTTTACCGGGTAGCATATACCTATGTAAGAGATAAGGACAATGCGCTGGATGTTGTGCAGAACGCCATCTGCAAAGCTCTTGAGAATTACGGTGCCCTGCGGAATGAGGGAGCCATGAAAACCTGGTTTTACCGTATTCTGGTGAATGAAAGTCTGAATTTCATCCGTAAGAATAAAAGAGAAGTTGCCTGTGAACCGGCAGCGCTTCCGGAAGAAATCTACGAAGAACCGGCTTATGAGGAGGGATATAGCCTTTTTCAGGCAGTGGGAAATCTGCCTGAACAGATGCAGACAGTCATTACGCTACATTATTTCGAGGAACTGACATTAAAGGAAATTGCGCAGATAACGGGAGTAAATCTAAATACCGTAAAAACCCGTTTATACAGCGCACTCAGGAAACTGAAAGTAAGTGTTCAGGAAAAGGAGAAATGCATATGAAGCGTGGAAAGGAAGTATACGACAGTATAGAAATACCTGTCGAGTTATCGGGTCGGGTTAATGAAGCAATTGCTGCTGTGGACAGACGGCAGGCTGAAAAAAAGAAAAGAGCGCTGGTGCGCAGCAGAAAGCTGCGTGCTTTTGTGAAAACTACAGGTACTCTGGCAGCAGCTTTTTTTATCTGTCTTACAGTAGGTGTAAACAGCAGCTATGTATTTGCTAAAGAAGTCGGCAGCATACCGGTGATAGGTGTGCTTGCGCGGGTTTTGACCGTACGGAGCTATAGCGGGCAGGAAAATGATGTGATTCTGACGGCAGAGGTGCCTAATATTCAGGAAACAGACGCCGTGGCAGGCGGCAGGGATATTGCTGCGGCAGACGCTGATGGTGATTATGTGGCAGATATCAACCGGGAAATTGACAAAATAGTGACAGAATTTATTGCCGGTGCAAAGCAGGATATGGCAGAGTACAAGGATGCCTTTTTTGCCACAGGGGGAACAGACGAGGAATGGGCAGACAGAACCATGGATGTTTTCGTTACCTATGAAGTAAAATATCAGGAAGGTCCCTATCTGTCTATGGTTCTTCGTGCAGACCAATGCTGGGTAAGCGCCTATGAGGAAAACCACTATTTTAATCTGGATTTGGAAAACGACAGGAATATTACGTTGGAAGACCTTTTGGGAGAGGATTATATTGCTATCTGTAATGAAAGCATTATCAGGCAGATTGAAGAGCAGGTGGCGGCAGATGAGGGAAAGACCTATTTTGGATATGGTGCGGATACGGAGGAATGGGTAGAGGACGTAAAGTTTAAGACGATTACGCCGGAGACCGGTTTTTATATCAATGAAAAAGGAAATCCGGTCATCTGTTTTGAAAAATATGAAATAGCGCCGGGTTATATGGGTACATGCGAGTTTGAGATTTTACGAAATTATTAATTTTTTTAAGAAATTCTTAAGTGGTTTCTTTTCCTATTCAATGCTACAATAAAAAGTAGAAAAGCGTTTAAAAATGTGACAGATATACGTTATTGGATATAAGGGGAAAAATTATGAGGAAAAAGCAGCGGATGTACATTTGTGTAGCAGCAGTCATGGCGGTTTTGCCGGTTGCCATGCTTACCGGCTGTAAGAATGAGGAAAAGGAAAAGGCTTCTCAGGCATATTATGTAATAAGTGAGGAGTTAGATATTATAAAAACGGCTGACAAGGCTCAGGAGATTTTGGAAAATGCCCAATCTCCCGTGGAAGATGCCATAGAGAAAATGGATTAACGGACAGATAAAGAGAGAATTGTTCGTGAACGGAACAGATAAAAAGCAGTAAAAGAGCTGTTGCATCAATGCTTGAGTATATCGTGATATGCTCGTCCTGATGCGGCAGCTCTTTTTTATTGAAAGCCTGTAACCGGCGTCAATGATGCCATACTAGATAATTCTGGTGGTCCATTTGGTGCAGTCCCACACATCCGTAGCCCAGCCTTCATAAAAATCCGGCTCATGGCACACCATAAGGATACTGCCCTTGTATGCTGTCAGGGCGCGTTTCAATTCTTCCTTGGCGTCCACATCCAGATGGTTGGTGGGTTCGTCCAGAAGCAGGATATTGGTTTCCCTGTTAATCAGCTTGCAGAGTCTTACCTTTGCCTGCTCTCCGCCGCTTAATACCTTTACCTTGCTTTCGATATGCTTGGTAGTCAGACCGCATTTTGCAAGGGCGGAACGCACTTCATATTGGGTCATGGAAGGAAACTCCTGCCAGATTTCTTCTATACAGGTGGTTTCGATGCCCGGTGCCATTTCCTGTTCAAAATAACCGATGCTTAAATAATCACCTTGCTCCACTTCACCGGAAAGAGGAGGAAGCAGCCCTAAGATACTTTTTAATAACGTGGTTTTGCCGATACCGTTGCTGCCGGTTAAGGCAATTTTCTGTCCTCTTTCCATAGACAGGTTTAACGGAGTGGAAAGAGGCTCGTCATAGCCGATTATCAAATCCTTTGTCCGGAAGATATACCGGCCCGGCGTGCGTGCTTCGCGGAAATAAAATTCCGGCTTGGGTTTTTCGCCTGCAAGCTCAATAACATCCATCTTATCCAGCTTCTTCTGGCGTGACATGGCCATATTCCGGGTAGATACACGCGCCTTGTTTCTGGCTACAAAGTCCTTTAAATCGGCAATTTCCTTCTGCTGTTTGTTATAAGCTGCTTCAAGCTGCGCCTTTTTCATGGCATAGACTTCCTGAAATTTGTCGTAGTCGCCCACATAACGGGTAAGCTCCTGATTGTCCATGTGATAAATCAGGTTGATTACGCTGTTTAAAAAAGGAATATCGTGGGAAATAAGGATAAAAGCATTTTCGTATTCCGTCAGGTAACGTTTAAGCCAGGCAATATGCTCTGCATCAAGGTAGTTGGTAGGCTCGTCCAAAAGCAGAATATCAGGCTTTTCCAAAAGAAGCTTTCCTAAAAGTACCTTGGTACGCTGACCGCCGCTTAAGTCGGTAACATCCTTATCAAGCCCTAAATCCAAAAGACCGAGGGCTCTGGCAACCTCTTCCACCTTGGCGTCTATCATATAGAAATCATGCATGGTAAGCAGATCCTGAATGGTGCCCAGCTCCTCCATATACTGCTCCAGCTCTTCGGGAGAGGCATCTCCCATTTTATCGCAGATTTCATTCATCTGGGCTTCCATTGCAAATAAAAAATCAAAGGCGGAGGAAAGGACCTGCCGGATGGTCATGCCCTTATCCAGTATGGTATGCTGGTCCAAGTAACCCACGCGTACATTTTTTGCCCATTCCACCTTTCCTTCGTCCGGCATCAGCTTGCCGGTAATGATATTCATAAAAGTGGATTTTCCTTCGCCGTTTGCGCCGATTAAACCGATGTGTTCGCCCTTTAACAGACGGAAGGATACATTATTAAAAATGGCACGGTCACCAAAGCCGTGAGTCAGGTTTTCAACATTTAAAATACTCATACAAAGAATACTCCTGTGGTAAAATGATTTCGCAACAAGGAGAGTATAGCACGGAGCATTTGCCTTATGCAATCCTAAAAGATTATGAAAAATTAAGAAAGTTTAGAAAATCCTAAGAAGACAGGCAGCAGGGGCTATGTTACTATGTATGTACCGGTAGAAAAGAGGAAATACTGGTAGTAACAGCCGGTGCAAACCGGAAAAGGAGGAAAATTATGAAAAAAGCAACAATTTTACTAATGGGACTTTTTTTGGCGATGTCTCTGACCGCCTGCGGTAAAAAGGATGAAACGCAGAACGGAGGTACACAGGAAACAGGTACGGAGCAGACAGGTACAGACCAAACCCAAACAGAAGAGAGCGGAGCGGAAAGCGACATATATAAGGATGCTTCCATGGAGGATTTAAAAGCTGCAGTTGTAGAAGTGCTGGGTGAAAATTACTGGCCGAATACAGCAGTTGAGGCAGAAATGTTCTCTGACATGACAGGTATAACAGCGGATATGTATGATGAATATTTTGCTGAAATGCCTATGATTAGTGCTAATGTAGACACCATGATTATCGTAAAGGCAAAAGCTGATCAGGTGGCAGTCGTTGAGGAAGCGCTCAATGCTTATCGTGACAAACTGGTGAATGATACTTTGCAGTATCCCATGAACATAGGAAAAATCCAGGCTTCACGTATTGAAACCTATGGCAATTACGTTTGCTTTGTACAGCTTGGCGCAGATGTGTCTGCTGCACTGGATCAGGGAGACGATGCAGTGATTACCCAATGTCAGGAAGAAAATGAAAAAGCACTTGACGCAATTCGTACTGCACTTTTAAAATAAAGGAAGTACAAGACGATTGTAATGATAGCAGAGGAGAAAGATAAAAGCTATGGTATTTTCCAGTGTGCTGTTTCTGTTTCGGTTTTTACCGATATTTTTCATATGCTATTTCATGGCTCCAAAGAGGATGAGGAATCTCGTCCTCTTTTTTGGGAGCCTGATTTTTTATGCATGGGGAGAGCCGGTTTATGTGGTTCTGATGCTGTTTTCCACACTGTCTGACTATATACACGGGCTTTTGATTGCGCGGTACAGGGAAAAACCGGCAGCAAAGTACCTTTTGGTTTCTTCTGTCGTGATCAATTTAGGTCTTTTGGGATTTTTTAAGTACAGCGGTCTTAATTTACCACTGCCAATCGGTATTTCTTTTTATACGTTCCAAACCATGTCCTATACCATAGATGTCTATCGGGGCGAGGTGGAGGCACAGAAAAATCTGCTTGATTTTGGCGTCTTTGTTACCATGTTCCCTCAGCTGATAGCAGGACCTATCGTGAAATACAGTACAGTGGCGAAGGAATTAAAAGAAAGACATGCTACACTGGAGGATATGGCAGCAGGCGCTAAGCGATTTACCATAGGACTTGGAAAAAAGGTTTTGCTTGCCAACAATGTGGGACAGCTTTTTACTGAAATTTCGGGTATGGCGGCAGGAGAGCTTACAGCTTCCATGGCATGGATGGGCATTCTTGCTTATGCCTTTCAGATATATTTTGACTTTTCGGGCTATTCGGATATGGCAATCGGTTTGGGGAGAATCATGGGCTTTCATTTTCCCGAAAACTTTAATTATCCCTATACGGCGGTCAGCATTACGGACTTCTGGCGGCGCTGGCATATGTCTTTGAGCAGCTGGTTTCGGGAATACGTCTATATTCCCCTTGGAGGCAACCGAAAGGGTTTAAACAGGCAGCTTATCAATATTCTGATTGTATGGTCCCTTACCGGTATTTGGCACGGAGCCGGATGGAATTTCCTGTTTTGGGGAATGTGGTTTGCCGTATTTCTCATACTGGAAAAGGTTTTTTTAGGAAAGCTGCTTGCCAAAATACCTAAGCTTTTCGGATGGCTGTATGCCATGATGGTGGTGCTGATAAGCTGGTGCTTCTTTTCACTGGAACAGACAGACAAAATCCTATTGTTTTTAAAAGCCATGTTTGGATTTGGGGAAGCCGGTCTGTACAGTAACAGGACTTTGTATCTATTCAGTAATTACGGTATTCTGTTTCTGCTTCTGGCAGCAGGAGCAGTACCCCTTTTAAAAAGGCTTGTAGAATGGCTGCAGAAAAAGTGCAGTAATGGGCAGCAGAAAAAGCTTAAGCCCGCACGGATTTTTTATATGCTTTTTGAAAATGTATTTCTGATTGCGGTACTTATTTTGTCCATTGCCAATATTGTGGACGCATCCTATAATCCGTTTTTATATTTCAGGTTTTAGTATTCCGGTTTTGAACAAGCTTCGGAACTGTCTGTTTATGGACACCGGAGGGAAGGAGGCTTCATATGAATAAGAAAATAAGTGCAGTAATTACGCTTGTGCTGCTTGCGGGAATTATATTGGGGCTGTCTGCTGCGGATGTGCTTGTGCCTGACCGACTTTTTTCCGAATATGAAAACAGGATATTGGCATCGAAGCCGGCCTTCAGCTTGAAAGCCTTGTTTAATGACAGTTATACAGAGGATTACGAAACCTATGTGACGGATCAGTTTGTTTTGCGGGACAAATGGATTTTTGTAAAGACGGTTACGGATGTGGTATTGGGAAAAAAAGAGATAAACGGGGTTTATCTGGCAAAGGACGGTACGCTGATTGAAAAGCATGTGCCGCAGGATATAGAGGAAGAAAAGGTTGCAAAGAGACTGGCGCTTTTAAAGGGGCTTACAGACTGGCAGGCGGAGAGGGAGGACGGCTCCCTCAGGATTATGTTAATCCCTACCGCAGATAATGTGCTGACAGAAAAGCTTCCTGATTATGCAGCCTACTATCCCCAGGAGGATTTCCTTAAAAGAGTGCGGGAAGAAATAGGTGACGAATATGTCATAAATGCGGCGGATATTTTACAGGAGCATAAAGAGGAGTATATTTATTATGGTACGGACCATCACTGGACCACGCTTGGTGCTTACTACGGTTACACGGCATGGGCACAGAATATGAAAGTGACACCAGTGTCATACAATGCAGAAACCGTATCAGAGGCATTTTGGGGAACGCTGCATTCCAAAACCAATCTCATGGTAAAGCCGGATACCATAGAAGCCTATGTGCCTGAGGTGCAGGGCACAGAGGCACAGTCTGCAGGTGTGGGTGAACCGACAGACTTGCAGGTATACTATGATTTCTCGGAGGAAAGCAGGGATTCCCTGTATGAGGAAAAGCATCTGGCTACCAAAAACAAATACGGATATTTTCTGGATGACAACCACCCCTTTATCCGTATTGAAACCGGGACGGATACACCTGAAGCAAAAGGGAAAAAGCTGTTTGTTATAAAGGATTCTTATGCAAACTGCTTTATTCCGTTTCTGACGGAACACTATGAAAGCATTTATGTGCTGGACCTTCGTTATTACCGGGCAGGACTGTTCCCACTGTTGGAAGAGTATGATACAAACGGGGATATGGATGTTCTGGTACTGTATAATGTAATTCATTTTATAGAAGAGTTTCAATATTACTAATTCATGAAGGAATTACATTACGAATGAACAGGATTACGAATGAACAGGAGAAGACCATGCTTACGGATATACAGCTTTTACAGATAAAAAACAGGATTAACCGGATTCTTCATGTGCCGGGCAATTATACAGGCGGTATTCTGGAGATGGCGATTGTGGCGGATTACCACATGGAACCGGAGGTTTTGCGGGAGGATGTCAGACGGGTGGCGGAAATGCTGAAAAGGCAGGATGAAACCTTCCGAAACGTACGTCTGAACCTGATAAAATGGGTGTCGGACGACTGTATTATTAAGGAAGTAGTTCCCATGCCCTTTCTGCTTATGGGCAGGGCATTTGAAGATATAGCTGCTGCAACGGGCAAACAGGAGCCGGAAGCAGCAGGCGTCAATGAAAAAACGCTGGACGAGCTGCTGCGCCAGCTAAAGCTTTTTTATGCCCGCTCCAAGGTGATACTCATTTTTACTGACGGCAGCTACCACATAGAGGATGAAAAAGCGGTAAGGTCGTATTTGCAGCCCTTTTTAGGGCGAAAGCTTCTGGTTTTGCAGAAGGGGGAGCAAATAAATATTTAACCTGTTATATTAATAGGTTGCATGTTATAATAAAAACGCATGGCTTTTGCATGCGTTTTTTTACTGAGAATTTTAACCGGAAAGCAGGAGAGATGGGATGAATAAAGAGATAGAGGCAGTAGTATTTGATATGGACGGTGTGTTGTTTGATACGGAACGGCTTTTTATGGAAGGCTTTCAGGAAGCGGCAGCCGAATTGCACATAGATAATGTGGAAAAAGCCGCTGTCGGCTGTATCGGTTTAACGATGAAGGATACAAAGGCTCTTTTTGAGCGGGAATGCGGAGCGGATTTTTCATTTGACGAATATTACGCAGTATGTGCAAAACGTTTTAAAGAAAAAATAGAAAAAGACGGCCTGCCCGTAAAGCCGGGAGTAAAGGAGATTTTAACCTATTTAAAAGAAGAAGGATATAGGATTGGGCTGGCTTCGTCTACCGGTAGAAGCGGGGTTTTGGGACATTTAAAAAGAGCCGGACTTACCGATTTTTTCGAGGTCATCATAGGCGGCGATATGATAGAGCATGGGAAACCGGCACCGGATATTTATAAAAAAGCGTGCGAGGAGCTTATGGTAATGCCAAAGAAGGCTATTGCCATAGAAGATTCTCCCAATGGTCTTAAGGCAGCTTATGCAGCAGGCTTAAGGCCGGTTATGGTACCGGATATGATTATGCCTACGCCTGAAACAGAGGCTCTTTTGTATGCAAAATGCGACAGCCTGTATGAGGCAAAGGCGCTTATCATGAAATTGGAAGGAAGGCTTACGGAGGCGGTACGGATTCCGCTCACAGGACTTTGCAACACAAGGGATTTAGGCGGTTACTGTTCTGCGGACGGGCGGTATATCAGGCCGCACAGGCTTATCAGAAGCGGTGCTTTGTGTGATTCTACAACGGAAGACAGAGAGATTCTGATTCGGGACTACGGCTTAAAAACCATTGTAGATTTCAGAACGCCGGCAGAGAGAAATTTAAAGCCAGACCCTGTATTACCCGGTGTTTTGTATATTGAAAATCCCATTTTAGAAGAAAAGGCCATGGGTATAACCCGGGAAGATGAAAGCGAAAATGATGGCAATGTCGTGGTGAAAAAGGTGATTTCTGCTATTCGTGAAAGTGCGGGCACACCCCTTCATTATATGAGGAATATGTATCAGAATCTGATTACCAATCCTTTTTCCAAAGCCCAGTATAAAAAGTTTTTTGACATTCTGCTTGCCGGTGAGGATGGCGCAGTGCTTTGGCATTGCAGTGCCGGCAAGGACCGGGTGGGCGTGGGCACCATATTGCTTTTATCGGCGCTTTCCATACCCAGAGAGCAGATTATGGCGGATTATCTGAAGGTAAACGAGTTCGGTAAAGAGGAAGTGGACGCGCTGATGCATACGCTGCAGGAACATTTTGATATGACATCAGAGGAAGGGAAGGAACAGGCAGAGGCAATAAGACTTCTGTTTACCGTTGACAGTGCCTATGCGGTATCCGTATTTGAAGCAATGGAAAAAGAATGCGGCAGCGTGGAAGCTTTTCTGGAGAAGGAAATGGGTCTTACGCCTGAAAAACGGAAACAGCTTTGTGACAAGTACTTAGAGGAGAAGCAGGAATGACGGACAACAAGATAAAAGAAATCTGGTGCAGGCAGCTTGCCTGGGATTATAGCTGCAAGCCGGAAGATATAAAGAGCAGGAAACCGTATCTTGCGAAAAAAGCGTATCATCCTAACAGGAGAATTTTCCGCGGTGATGACTGTTTTTTGAAAGTTCTCATTGTAAACGGTAAGCTGGTGGTAAATGCGGACAGCGAGGCATTTCTGCAGGATAACAGAGAGTTCTTTGAAAAGGCCTCTGCGGATTGGTTTTTTGAACCGGGCAGTTTAAAGGAGCTGGATAAGAGGCTTGCACCCTTAGGCCATACCATAACTGACTATCATCATTTTTACCTGCCCCGCATAGAGTATGTAACAATTGGTGCGGCACAGTCGGTCCCTATTTCAAAAGAAGAAGCTGTATGCAGAGGAGAAGGAAGCCTGCACTGGTATGAAAAAGAGGAAATCGAAAGCTTCAGAGGAGACAGCCGATTCCCGGAGGCGCTTTGCTTTACGATAGAGTCGCCGGATATGCTGGCGGTAACCTGGGAGGAAAACGGTGAAATTCTCGGCATGGCAGGAGCCAGTGCTGACAGCGAGGAAATGTGGCAGATAGGGATTAACGTGCTGCCGGACGGAGAACACAGGGGGATGGGCACCTTTTTGGTGACAAATTTAAAAGATGAGATATTGAGAAGAGGAAAAGTGCCCTTTTACGGAACGGCAGAATCCCATATCCGCTCCCAAAGGGTGGCGGTAGGCTCCGGCTTTATGCCGGCATGGGCAGAGCTGTACACAAGGAGGATATGATGGCTACATTAGGAATACCACAGAATACCATTGCGGTCTTGCAGAAATATAATTTTAATTTTCAAAAAAAGTTTGGACAGAACTTTCTGATAGATACCCATGTACTGGAAAAAATAGTGGAGGCCGCCGAGATTACGAAAGAGGATTGCGTTGTGGAAATCGGTCCCGGAATCGGTACTATGACCCAGTACCTCGCAGAAGCTGCCGGTGAGGTGATAGCGGTGGAAATCGACAGGAATTTGATTCCCATTTTGCAGGAAACACTGGCTGATTATGATAATGTTACCGTTATCAATGAAGATATTCTGAAGGTGGATTTAAAGCGTATTGCAGAGGAAAAAAATCAGGGAAGAGCTGTTAAGGTGGTAGCAAATCTTCCTTATTATATTACAACGCCCATTATTATGGGCCTGTTTGAAAATCACGTACCGCTTAAAAGCATAACCATTATGGTACAGAAAGAAGTGGCGGACAGAATGCAGGTAGGGCCGGGCACCAAGGATTACGGCGCCTTGTCTCTGGCAGTGCAGTATTATGCAAAACCGGAAATTGTGGCAAATGTACCGCCCAACTGCTTTATTCCGAGACCGAATGTAGGCAGTGCGGTTATCAGACTTACACGTTACGAGGAAGCGCCGGTTACGGTAAAGGATGAAGCATTTATGTTTTCCCTGATACGGGCATCCTTTAATCAACGCCGCAAGACCTTGGCTAACGGTCTTTCCAATGCAAAAAATCTTTCTCTGTCCAGAGAACAGGTGGTAGAGGCATTAGAGAAAATGGAGCTTTCCCCTACTGTGCGGGGAGAAGCGCTGACGCTGAAACAGTTTGCCGCGCTTTCTGATTTGCTGGGCACTTTAGTGCGTTAGTACTTTTTTATAGTACAGTGATTGACAGCGCGAAATTTAGCATTTATAATGGGAATGGCGCACTTTTGTGTGTAAAATAGTTGGGGAAAACCCTTTAGGAGGAAGAAGTATGAAAAAGGTTAGTAAAGTAACAGTAGTGATGCTGGTGTTAGCAATGGTATTCTCTCTTTGCGGATGCGGAAATGCGGCAAAGAAGCTTTATGGCACATGGAGTATGGATGTAGACATGGGAGAGACTATTTCCAGTGACATGGGTGAAGAGTTTGCAGATTTTGAAAGCGTTTTGGATGTTAAGATGCTGATGACTTTTAACGAAGACGGTACATTTGAAATGACGGTAGACAAAGACAGCTTTATTGAAAGCTTCAATGGCTGGCTGGATGATTTTATTGCATACAGTGTTGATATGACTTACACACAGTTTGCTGATATGGGTGTAGAAAAAGCAGATGCAGATGCCATGATTGAAGAGCAGTTCGGCGGTACCATGGAAGAATATCTGCGTGAAATGATGGAAAGTCAGTTGGATGCAGAAACAATGGCTGATGAAATGGCAACAGAGGGCGTTTGGGAAGTAAAGGGCGATAAGCTTTATACAAGCGAAGGCAGTGAAATTGATGAGGATGATTTTGACACCTTCAGCATTTCCGGTGACAAACTGACTATCAATGCTCCGGAAGGTGCTGAAAGTGATGCTGTTATTCCCGGAATTGAGTATCCCATGGTATTTACCAAGGAAAAATAAAAAAACATATTTTCTTATGAATGAAAGAGGAGGGGTGGTTTATGTTTTGTACGAAATGCGGAAAAGAAATTAATGCCGGTTCCAAATTTTGCGGATTTTGCGGCACCCCGGCTGCTTCGGCAGCAGTGCCCGCACCCGCGGCACCTGTAATGCCTGCGGCAGAGGCAGTACCCATGCCGGAGCAGCCTGCGGCACCTGTAGCGCCGGAAGCGCCTGTAATGCCTGCGGCAGTATCCATGCCGGAGCAGCCTGCGCCCGCAGCAGCGGAAGCGCCTGTAATGCCTGCGGCAGCGACACCTGTTTATTCACCGATGCAGGGAGTGCCGGGAGGTCCTGTACCTCAGCCGATGTCTCCGATTCCCCCGGAAACCGGTAAGAAAGCCAAGAAGGTGAAAAAAGAAAAAGGCGAGAAGAAAAAAGGAAAAGCAGGACTGGTTATTTTCCTGATTATTCTGCTTGTTCTGATTGCAGCCGGATGTGCAGTTTTCTTTCTTTGGATGAACAGACCGGCAAAAAAGATTGCCAGCGCATTTGCGGAAGGCGATGTTCAGACAGCAATTTCACTGTATGATAAGGTGAAAAGCGAAAAAGATATGGAGAATATCGCAGCGCAGGCCAGGGATTATGCAAAACAGCTTTATGAAGACTATCTGAATGAAACAGATGGTGCTGACTATGATACGGTAAGCGATACGTTAGAGGATCTCTATGACACCATTCTTGAGGATGATGACGATTTGGCGGATATGATTGATGAAATAAACCGCATCGAAGAATCCCGAGAAGCCTTTGAAGCCGCAGAAGCATATAAGCTGAATGGAGATTTTGAAGCTGCCATGGCAGAATATGCAAAGGTTATTGCGGAGGATGAAGCCAATTATGAGCTGGCACAGGCCGGTATAGCAGAGGTTGTGGAGCTGATTCGCGGGGATGCGGTTCGTGCAGCAAACGATTATGTGGCAGATGAAGACTATGAAGCGGCGTGGGATGTACTGGAGGAAGCACTGATGGTACTTCCTGATGATGCAGATTTGCTGGCCGAGCAGGAAGCAGTAAGTGCAGCCCGTGAAAATGCCGTTGTAACAGATGCTTTAGATGTTGCAAATGCCGCTGTTGCAGAAGGCAGATATGCAGACGCAGCAGATGCTCTTAACAGCGCACTGGAGGAATATCCTGATAACACCAGTCTTTTAAATGCGAAGGCAAACCTGCCGGCTGATAATACGATTATCGGTGTCTGGGGTATAGACTATGACTTTGGAGACATGATTTCCGAGGAAATGGGCAGTGAATTTGAAAGCTTCGACGGCTCTTTGAATGTTACGATGTTATTTGAATTTTTTGAGGACGGAACCTTCAAGATGTCTGTTGACGAAGAAGCCTTTAAAGAGGCATACATTGAATATACTATGGACTTTATGTATGACATGCTGGCAGAAGAGGGCATTGATAAAGAAGATGCAGATACGTTTATTGAAAGCTCTTTTGGTTTTTCTATGGAAGAATATGTACTTATGCTTTTGGAAGAAGAGCTGGATGTAGAGACCATGCTTGCAGAAGTGGAAATGATCGGCAGCTATGAGACTGACGGCGATAAGCTTTTTACTGCCTATGAGTATGAGGAAATTGACAGAGACGGATATTATGATGTATTTGCCATTTCCGGTGATACCTTGACGATTGACTTACCGGAAGGCATGACGGCAGACAGTCCGCTTCCGGGCCTGGATTATCCGCTCGTCCTTTACAGAGTGCAGTAAATGCGCTAAATTACGACATATGGTAACCTAATATCGAGGAAATGCACAACATCTTGTATTTTTTGTGCATTTCCCTCGATATTTTTTTGACATTACACGGCAGATTATGATAAACTTAGAAGGTGAATAGTGGGTTATTTTACACTTTCGTAAAGGAAAATGCAAATCGGTAATATCTATTAAGAGAGGCAGCTACCGTGGATAAATACGAATATAAAATCAGATCAGAAGAAATTAAAACCCTTATCGCAAAGGGCGAATATGTGGACGCCGCTGCTATTGCAGATACGATTGACTGGCGTCGTGTAAAAAGCGTTATGATGCTGTGTACCATCAGCGATTTATATAAAATTAACCGTCGTTTTGAAGATGCCAGAGATATGCTGCTTTTAGCATACGACAGACATCCGGGAGGACGCTCTATTGTGTACTCTCTTTGTGAGCTTTCCATTAAGATGGGAGAGTTTGTGCAGGCGGTAGAATATTATAAAGAGTTTGTACAGGTGGCATCTAAAGACAGTGGGCGCTATGTGCTGCAATATAAGCTGTATGAGGCGCAGGATGTCAGTTTAGAGGAGCGTATTGCGGTATTGGAGGAGCTAAAGAGCAAGGATTATACCGAAAAGTGGGCTTATGAACTGGCTTATTTATATCACAGAATAGGTCTTGCTACCAAGTGCGTTGAAGAATGTGACGAACTGATAGTTTGGTTTGGCGAGGGAAAATATGTTTTAAAGGCTATGGAGTTAAAGAAACTTCATGAGCCGCTGACGGCGGATCAACAGGCAAAATATAATCAGATGAAGGGCTTTAGCCAACCGGAAGAAACGGTAGCTGCAGAGAGAAGAGCTGCAGCGGTACCGGAGGAAATGGGTTTAGCAGAGGCGCCGACCAAGGAACTTCCAGGGCAAGATTTGGATATTCAGATAAAATTAATGAATGTAGGGCAATATGACACAATAAATATGCAGAAAGAGCTTGCAGAAAATATGAAGGAGCTTTGGGAAGGCCCTGCCCCGGAAGAGATTGCCCGTACTGAAGAAGAAAATGTCTATGCAAAAGCAGTCTCTGAAGCAGTGACGGAAGGAGATACCGTTTCGGAAGAAGCTGTTGTTTCTGAAAAGACGGCGGATGCTGATTTAAAAGAGCTGTCCCCGGAAAAACAGCAGATGGATTCTGTTACAAGGGCAATTATTGCACCTCTTCTGAATTCCGATACCGATATCATTGACTTGCCGGATGATGAAGGAGAGGAAGAGCCTGTTGAGCCGGAAGAGACAAAGGTTGAAGAGGTTTTCTTTGGTGAGACGGGGGAGCTTGACGTTACGGCAACTCAGATTATGGAAGAAATGAAAAAAGAGAATCTGGGAGAGGATACCGGTAAGGATGCCGATACGGATACAGAAGCGGCACAGGTAAAACAGCAGCCTGTTCCTGCTGCAGAGGATATGACAAAGCAGCATGCGGAGGAAAAACTTACAAAATTCGATAATATGCTGGGAATGGAATATGACGGTCAGATCAGCATGGTTATGCCTGAGTCTGAGCAGATAGAAAAGCAGATTACCGGTCAGATTCGTTTAGAGGATGTTCTGGTTGAATGGGAGAAGATGAAAAAGAACAGTGAACAAAAGCGCATGGAGGCGGTACGTCAGCGTGTGCTGGAGCAGACGGGGGCTATGTTCACTGAATTTGAAGCGGCTGCCAGAGACGGACTTTTAGAACAGCTTGAAAAAGGAAATGGCAGCATTGGTCTGCAATTGCAGGCTTCTGACACAGATGACAGCGGTGAAGACCTTGTAGTTCTTGAGAATGATGAAGATACGGAAATTGATAATTCTTCTGAAAACGATGAATTTGCCGAAGCTGCTGAAAACAACGAGTTTGCCGAAACTGCTGAAAACGATGAATTTGTTGGGGAGGAAGCGTTTGAAGAAGCGGAAACAGAAGAGCTTGTTGAAATAGATGAAATACAAGAGCCCGAGGAAGCAGAGGAGCTTTACGAAGCAAAAGAATTTGTTCAAATCGAAGAAGCAGACGAATTTGCGGAAACAGATGAATTTGCGGAAACAGACGAATTTGCAGAAACAGATGAATTTGCGGAAACAGACGAATTTGCAGAAGCAGGAGAATTTGCAGAAACAGATGAATTTGATGAAGCGGAAGAACTGACGGAAATAGAAGAAGTTGAAGCCTTTGCTGAAATTAACGAAGCTGAAGAGAGCGAAGAAACAGATGAAGCAGAAGCTTTGGAAGAAACAGAGGAGCTTTATGAAGCGGAAGAAGTAGAAGAGGACGAAGAACCGGAAGAGGACGAGGAATCCGAAGAGGACGAGGAACCGGAAGAGGACGAGGAATCCGAAGAGGACGAGGAATCCGAAGAGGACGAGGAACCGGAAGAGGACGAGGAACCGGAAGAAGACGAGGAATCGGAAGAAGACGAGGAACCGGAAGAGGACGAAGAATCCGAAGAGGACAAAGAAAGAAGACCCCAAGGAAAGAAAACGAAGAAAGAGGCTTTCGGAAACAAGGTTCGTTCCATGTCGCCTGAAGAAAGACAGTTGTTTGGCTCCTATATTCAAAGTAAGGCTACAAGAGACCAGATTGTATATGCAATTGACAATATCAGTATGGCTGCCTATACCGGAAACGTAATTATTACCGGTGAAGAAGGAATGGACACATTGACCCTTGCCAAGAATCTGGTTAAGGAAATACAGCAGACCGACAGTAATTTTTCAGGTAAGATTGCTAAAATTTCCGGAGATTCCCTAAATCATAAGGGTATTGCACCTGTTTTTGGAAAGCTGGTAAACGGCGCCCTTATCATACAAAAGGCGGGCAGGCTGAAAGCAGAAACCCTTGCTCAGATGACGGGGGCATTGGAGCAGGAACATAGCGGACTTATTGTAATTTTGGAAGATACAAAGAAGTCCATGAATAAAATTTTAAAGGATAGCCGGCTTGCTGAATGCTTTAATATCCGTATTGACATTGAAGCCCTGGATAATGATATGCTGGTTGCATTTGCAAAGAAATATGTAAGAGAGCTGGAATACAGTATAGACGAGTTGGGCGTGCTGGCATTGCATACCTGTATTGCGGAAAGACAGACCAGCGACCATGCCGTAACCATTTCGGAGGTAAAAGAAATCCTGGATGCAGCAATCCGGCATGCAAACAGAAAAACACTGGGACATTTCTTTGATATTCTGTTGGCAAAACGGTATGATGACGAGGATATGATTATCCTCAGAGAGAAAGATTTTATATAGAGAACAGCAGGATGGGAGGATTTCCATGGAAAAAGCAAGTCTGAAAGCTGATGAGGGAAAAACAGTAATGATTTCCGAGGTAGACCAATATTTATTTGCTCAGGGAACACATTATGAAATCTATAAAAAGCTGGGCGCGCATTTTTCGGAAGAAAACGGCGTACAGGGTGTATTTTTTGCAGTATGGGCGCCAAATGCGGCTGCAGTACATGTAATCGGCAGCTTTAATGATTGGAATGAAGAAAGTCATCCCATGGAGAAAATCGGGCCGGGTGGTATCCATACGCTTTTTGTACCGGGTGTGGAAGAAAATTCCATGTATAAGTTTATGATTACGTCAGGAAACGGCGAAAAGCTTTACAAGGCAGACCCCTTTGCCAACTATGCGGAGATGCGTCCCGGCACGGCATCTAAGGTCACAAATCTGGAAGGCTTTGTCTGGAGTGATGAAAAGTGGATGAGCCGTCAGGATAAAGAGGATATTCAGAAGAGACCGGTTTCCATATATGAATGCCATATCGGTTCCTGGATGAAGCACCCGAACGGTACACCGGAGGGTTTTTATACCTACAGGGAATTTGCTGACAGACTGGTGGAATATTTAAAGGAGATGAGATATACCCATGTGGAGCTGATGGGGATTGCAGAGCATCCCTTTGACGGTTCCTGGGGATATCAGGTGACAGGGTATTATGCACCAACCTCGCGGTACGGCACGCCCAAGGACTTTATGTATCTGATAAACAGCCTGCATAAAATAGACGTAGGCGTGATTTTGGACTGGGTACCTGCACACTTTGCCACGGATGCCCATGGACTGGGTTGTTTTGACGGCGAGTGTATATTTGAGCATCCGGACCCAAGGCTGGGCGAGCATCCGGAATGGGGCACCAAGATTTTCAATTACGGCAAAACAGAGGTTAAGAATTTCCTGATAGCCAATGTACTCTTTTGGCGGAAGGAATTTCATATTGACGGTGTCAGGGTGGATGCGGTGGCTTCCATGCTGTATCTGGATTATGGTAAAAAAGAAGGACAGTGGTGTCCCAACATATACGGTGGCAACAAAAATCTGGAAGCAATTGAATTCTTTAAGCATATGAATTCCGTTGTGCGGGGAAAGTATCCCGGATTTATGACGATTGCAGAAGAATCTACGGCATGGCCCATGGTGACGGGCAGACCGGAGGACGGCGGCCTTGGCTTTACTTTTAAGTGGAACATGGGCTGGATGCATGATTTTTGCGAGTATATGAAACTGGACCCCTATTTTAGAAAAGACAATCATTATGCCATGACTTTTGCCATGAGCTACAATGAAAGTGAAAACTATATTCTTCCGCTTTCCCATGATGAGGTGGTACATTTAAAATGCTCCATGGTCAATAAAATGCCCGGGTATCATGTAGATAAATACGCCAATCTGCGAGCCGGTTACACGTATATGTTTGGCCATGCCGGTAAAAAGCTTCTGTTTATGGGGCAGGATTTCGGACAGGAGAGGGAATGGAGCGAAGCGAGGGAGCTGGACTGGTTTTTACTGAATGAGAAATTAAACAGCGGACTGAAGGCGTATGTAAGCGAGCTTCTTTCCCTTTACAGGAAGTATCCCTGTATGTATTCCATTGATAACAGCTGGAAGGGCTTTGAATGGCTGAATGCTGACGATGCAGGCAGAAGTACCTACAGCTTTATCAGAAAAACGGAAACCGGAAAAAATAATCTTCTCTTTGTGCTGAATATGACTCCCATGACCTGGGAGGATTACCGGGTGGGCGTGCCTGCCAAAAAGAAATATAAGCTTTTACTTAACAGTGATGAAGAACGTTTTGGCGGCAGCGGCCATATAATTCCGGCGGTACTGGAAGCAGAAGCCGAGCCGGAAAACTACAGAGATTACTCCATTATCTTTGATTTGGCGCCTTATACGGCAGCAGTATTTATATTTTAAAGGGTTAAGAAAAAGAGCAAGCATGACGAAATAAAAGGTGAACGTAAGGATACGTTCATCTTTTTTCGGTTTTATCCTTAAGGAGAGCCGATTGCCGAAGCTGCAAGAGAGGACCGGAATACATGCATATTACTTTTCAGAATACGCCATCTTCAAATGTAGACAAGGTTACAACTGGATACAAGACCGCAGCCTCTTCTCCTAACCGGACGGAGGGCGGTTATGCATTGGACATTTCTGGAACAGTTACGGATAACACTGCATACGGCTTTTATGAAAGCCGCAGCGTCCACGGAAGGACGGCAGAGGAAGTGATGCAGGCAGCAGGGAATGAAGATATTACCCTCTACCGTAACTATATGACAGTAATGTCCAATTCTATGTCTAATGAGGATTTTGCCAAATTGCAGGAAAAAGGCTACAATCCCATGGATATGGATATTGAAACAGCTGTAACCATTGTGGATACCATAAAAGCAGAACTGATTAAGGCCGGTGTGGATGTAGTGGGCTATACCGACAATATAGATATGGACAAACTGGCTGAAATAACAGGCAGTGCTGCTTTTGCAGAGCAGCTTGCACAAATCTTTTCCGCAGAGGATGTTCCCGTGACGCAGGAGAATGCAGAACAGACCATGGATGCATTTTCCAGAGGAGAAGAACTGACAGAACTGTCAGAAGGCGCTGTGAAATATATGGTAGTAAATGACATGGAGCCGGTTATTGATAATTTATACATGGCAGAGCATGCAGGTGCGGTAGATGCGAACCGTCAGGGAAGAGGATATTTCCAAGAGGAATTACCCGGTTACTATGCACAGAAGGCATCGGATGCTGATTTAGACAAGCTGAAAAAGCAGGTGGAAGCGGTAATAGAAAAAGCCGGTTATCCGGTGACAGAAGAAACCTTACAGGACAGCTTCTGGCTGATTGAAAAAGGCATACCGTTTACGGAAGAAAATTTAAAACGGTTAGAGGAGCTTAAGGAAGTAAAACTGCCTGCTGCAAAAGAGGAGCTTCTTACAGCCATAGCCGGCGCGCTGGCGGAAGGCCGTCCGGCAGGAGAGGCTAATCTTTCTCAGAAAAACAGTATTTACCGCAGGGCAGCGGATTGTCTGACAGAATATGAAAACAGATATCAGGAAAATCTTTCCATGGAACCTGCCCCGGAAACTATAAAAGCAAGAAGGCAGCTTGAGGAAATCAGGCTCCATATGACTTTAGAAGCCAATATAAAATTGCTGAAAAGCGGTTTTTCCATAGATACAGCGCCGATGGAGGAAATGATAGATGCCTTAAAGGCGTTGGAAGAAAAGCAGGCAGGAACTGATTTTTCTACGGGCACGCCTGCTGATATCTGTAAGGAGACGATGGCCAGAACCGGAGAGATTCCTTATCTTCCTGCGGCAGCATTAGGACGGATTCTTTCTCAGGGTGAGTCTCTGACGGTAACAAGCGTATATGAAACCGGAAAATCCTTGCAGGAGGCGTTTAGGCAGGCAGGGGAAGCCTATGAAACCATGATGACAACCCCCCGTGCGGATATGGGTGACAGCATTAAAGCAGCCTTCCGTAACGTAGATGCGTTACTGGCAAATATGGGACAGGAGCTTACGGACGAGAACCGTAAAGCAGTCAGAAGCTTAAGCTATAGCCGCATGGAGCTTACGGAAGAAAATCTGCTGGCCATAAAAGGTGCGGATAAGGTAGTGCAGAGAGTAGTGGAGAAAATGACGCCTTCAGCAGTCCTCTCTATGATAAGAGAAGGTATCAATCCCTTAAAGACCGCTATGGAGGAGTTGGATAGCTATCTTTCCGAAAGAGATACTTATACAGAGGAAAGCACGGAATACAGCCGTTTCCTATACAATATGGAACAGAATAAAGAAATTACTTCTGCGGAAAAGGAATCTTATATAGGTATTTACAGATTGCTTAGGCAAATTGAAAAATCAGACGGCGCGGCAGTCGGCAGGCTTGTAAGCAGCCAGGCGGAGCTTAGCTTTGAAAATCTGTTGTCTGCCATACGCACCGGCAGGATAAGAGGTGTGGATGTTTCGGTAGACGAAAGCTTTGGAAGCCTTAAGGAAGCGGCAGAAAAGGGTGTATCCATTGATACCCAGATTGAAACAGCTTATCAGGAAACACTTTTGTCCGGGGTAAGAGATATCAACAAAGTCGGCGATGACGCAGTAAATATTTTGACGAAGCTGCAGGAGCCGGTGACCATAGATAATCTGCTGGCTGCGGATGCTGTTCTAAAGGACGGTGCAAGACCCTTTAAAAAGCTGGCAGAAAATAAAACGGCAGGCACAAAGCAGCAAAAAGGAAAAGAAGAAGCTGTGCAGTTTCATACAGAAGCTTCTGTTTTTGAAAATGTAGAGGATATTTTTTCAGACAGAAACCATGTGCAGCAGGCCTATGAAGAGCTGATGACGGAACAGGAAAAGCTTGCAAGAGAAATGACCTTTGCGGAAGGAATGGGCAGCCTGGATGTAAGAGCCATGCAGCTTGTCTGTAAGCAGCTTCATATTCAGGGGCTGCGCGGCCTGCAGGAGGAAGAATATGACCTGCCGCAGATGATTGACGGAGAACTGACGGCTGTCCATCTGAAGGTGGTACATGATTCCAAAGAAAGCGGAAAACTGTCTGTGAAGGTGGATACAATCAGTTACGGATATCTGTCAGGAGAATTTTCCGTAAGCAGCGGCAGTGTTTCCGGCTATTTTGCGGGAACCGGCAAAGAATCAGAAGCCGTTCTTGAAAAAACAGCAGAAGTATTTACTTCCCGATTGCAGGGAGCAGGTATGAAGGTCCTTGGAATCCGGGTTATAAAAGCAAATGCAGGCAGTGCTTTAGTTGAAAACGGCGGCGGAAAAGAGGAAACGCAAGAGCTGTACAGGGTAGCAGGCATGGCAATCGGTGCATTGAAGGAAGCTATTGAAAGGAGCTATCAATATGAGAATTAATTATAACGTATCGGCAATGATATCCAATAACGCACTTTCCGGAAGTGATGATTTGCTGGCAAAGTCTTTGGAGAGGCTGTCTTCGGGATTGAAAATCAACAATGCCAAGGATAATCCGGCGGGACTTGCTATGGCAAAACGAATGAATGCACAGCTTGAAGGGCTGTCAAAGGCAAGCGAGAATGCCAGTGACGGTATTTCCATTATTGAAACGGCAGACGGCGCGCTTTCCGAAATTCATGAAATGATTCAGCGTATGAACGAGCTGGCAGTAAAGGCAAGTAACGGCACTATGTCGGATGGGGACAGGGAATTTGTACAGGATGAAATTTCCGAGCTGAGTGCTGAAGTAGAAAGAATTGCCGATTGTACCGAGTTTAACAGCCAGAAGCTTTTAAACGGAGAATTTGATTTGAAGGCATATACGGATGTGGAAGCGGTAAAAGTAAGCTACTGTTCAGACAGTGTTTCCGCAAGGGAATATGAAGTGACAGGAGTGTCAGTAACTTATGACGCGGACGGTAATATAGATTCTTTTACAGCTGCCTTTGGTGATGGCTTTCCCGATGATTTTGCCGTAACGGAAATTAAGGATAATGAAGTTACCTTAAAAGGCAGTCAGGGATTTGAAATGAAATTTGACTTAAGTGCGGTAGCGGCAGCAGGAACCACAAATATAGGAGATGTCAATATTAATGCTACCGGTATCGGCGCCATGAGACTGCAGATTGGTTCTAATGAAGGACAGATACTGGAGGTCCGTATTCCGGAAGTAAGCCTGAGAAACATGGGAATCAAGGATTTGGATTTGAGTACAAAAGAAGGGGCAGATGATGCACTGTCTAAAATGAGCGGCGCACTTAACTACATTTCTTCTGTACGCAGCCGCCTGGGAGCTTATCAGAACCGTTTGGAATCCTCAGTCAATAACCTGGATATTACCAGTGAAAACATGACTGCTGCATATTCCAGAATCATGGATGTGGATATGGCAGAGGAAATGACAAATTACACCACCTATCAGGTGCTGGCACAGGCAGGTACCTCTATGCTGGCACAGGCAAACGAGAGACCGTCTCAGGTATTGCAGCTTTTACAATAATCAGCGGCTATTTGTACAGGAATGCCTGTCCAGCCGGACGGCAGAAGGTGAGGAAATATGACAAGGGAATGCAAACAGCAGTTTACACTGCGTATTACACAGGCAAATAAAACCGAGTTAATTGTAATTTTATATGAAATGCTTCTGATATATTTGGATGAAGCAGAAGAGGCCCTTGCAGGCGCAGTAGCGGCAAAAGCAGAAGAGATTTTGTATAAGAAAAAAATAGCGGAGTTCCGTGAGGCACTGCGAAAGGCAAGAGGGTGCATTGGTGAGCTTTTAGCTTCCTTAAATCTTGATTATGAGCTGGCTGTAAGGCTGCTCTCTTTGTATCTGTATTGCAACAGGGAACTTACCAAAGCGGATATCAGAAAGGAAAAGGAACCTCTTACCCATATTAGAGGTGTGATAGAGAAACTGCTTGGTGCATACAGGGAGCTTGCCGGACAGGACGATTCCGGCCCTGTTATGCAAAACTCCCAAATGGTATATGCCGGGTTGACCTATGGAAAAAACAAGTTATCCGAAAACATGACTGATCAGGGCGCGAATCGGGGATTCCGGGCATAATTCGGGAATGCTTTGTCTTTCTTTTTCGGCTAAGGCAGAAAGATATTTATATCTTTTTAACAGTGCATTTACCTCAAATATATAGCAGTCAATTAAATCAGGATCTGTCGCGTTGTCAAAACCCGCATATGCAATTTCCAGTGCATACCGGGTTTTTTCTATATCCTCCTGTAGGGAAGGACAGCCAAAATCTTCTTCTATCGGCATGTTCTCCGTCTGCGCCTGCTTAAATAATATTTTCATAGTGACTCCTTTGTTATATAGACTTCTTTGGTATTAAAGTATAGCCTGAATTTACCGGATTATTCCTAATATTACCGTTAGATGAAAAAAATTCCGGAGAAAAAAGCATAAGCAAACAGGTACAGGCATAATATTGAAAGAAGAAGAAAAAGGCCGGCAGCGGTAAAGAAGAAATATGGATAACCAGACAGGAATTTTAATGATAGTAGGAGTATGTGCAGGGGCATTGCTGATTGGAGCAATGAGGCGGCGTGCGGAGTGGCTTTTAAATTTTGCCCTGCGGGCTGTTTTGGGAACCCTTGCCGTTTTTTTAGTAAACACTGTCCTGCATCAGGCAGGTATAGATAGCATGATAGGCTTAAATCCGGTTACCGTTTTGACAACCGGAACCCTTGGATTTCCTGGGCTTGCAATGCTTTATGGCATTCATTTTTATAAAACCTTGTAAGAAATTACCAAAAATTATTTTTTTGCAGTTTACTACTTTACAAAAGAAAGTGCTGCAGTTATAATCCATTTTACAATCTGTAACGGTCTGTTGCAGATTTCAAACATCAGTAAGAGGAACGTGAGGTTCCTGTATTTCGGGATGCATCATCCCATATTACCATTTTATTTTTTAAATTAGGACAGGAGGGGCGGAGTAGATTTATATACTTTTATTTTTCTTAATGGCAGCATGCTGTTTTGATTATCATCAGGACAGAATTCCCAACAGGCTGATTGTGTTGGGGATGCTTACGGCGGTCTGCTACAGGGTGCTTTACTATGGGGACAGGCTGTTTTGGACAGACAGCGATGAGAGCCTTTACCGGCAGAAGGAAATGGGCTGGCTGTATTTGTGGCAGCAGGCAGGTTTACTGCTTGTGCAGACAGGAGCCGTATTTATGGTTTTATATTTGGTTTACAGAATCGGTGTGCTGGGGGCAGGAGATGTAAAGCTTTACTGTATATCAGCGGTGTTTTTGGACAGCGGAGATTTTTTTCCCTTTCTCACAGCAAGCTTTTCTTTTGCGGCAGCCATAGCCCTGCTTAAACTGATTTATCAAAAGAACGCAAGAGAGAGACTCTATTATTTCTGTTCCTATGTTGTCGATGTAGCAAGGCTCGGCAGATTTAAGCTTTATTGGGAGGATACAGATGTAAGAATGAGAAAGCAGGCAGGCCTTCATATGGCGGGTCCTATGCTTGCTGGGCTTTTGTTTCATATGTGCGGTCTTTGGTGAGACATTTGCGTTAGGCGGATTATAATACAAAGATTGCGGAAGGAGGATTTGTTTGAAGAAAAAGATATTGGCACTATGCGACAGCGAAAAGGATTATCTGGAAGGAATGACAGAATTTTTAAAAGAGAAGGAGGACCTTCCTTTTGAGCTTCATACTTATTCACAGGTAAATAAGCTGTTGGAGTTTGGAAAAAAAGAGCGGATAGAGGTGCTGCTGGTTGCAGAATCGGATTTTACCTATGAGGTGGCAGCGCTTGATACCGGAAAAACACTGCTGCTCAATGAAAGCGGTACGGTTAAAGGAGATAATGTCCGTAACATAGATAAATACCAGCAGGCGGAGATGGTCTGGCAGGAGCTGATGGAAAGCTGCGCAGATATGATTGCGGAAAACGGGAAAAGACTTAAGTGCAGGAAGCGGGCAACGGTTATCGGTCTTTATTCCCCGGTCAGGAGATGCCTTCAGACATCCTTTGCCCTGACACTGGGGCAAGCACTGGCCGAACACAAAAAAACACTGTATATCAGTTTTGAGCATTATGCCGGTTGGAATCAGCTGTTAGATAAAAATGTGCGGGGAGATTTGGCAGCTCTTTTGTATTTTAACAAAGAAACGGGAGAAAAGTTTCTTTGCCGGATGCAGTCCATGACCCTGCGGATTGGCAGGCTGCATTATATTCCACCGGTCTACGCGGGACAAAATCTGATTTATGTTACGGCAAGGGAATGGCAGGAGTTAATTGGAAAAATAGCAGAGTTTGGAGGCTACGATTACCTTATTCTCGATTTAAGCGAAAGTATTCAGGGAACTTTTGAAATATTGCGTATGTGTGACAAGATTTATACGATTATCAGAGAGGACGAGCATGCGCGGACGAAGCTGGCCCAATACGAAGAATTGTTATGCGCTTATGAGTATGAGGATGTTTTGGAAAAAACAAGAAAGCAGCTGCTGCCGCAGTTTACGCGGCTGCCGGAACGGATAGAGCAGTATACCGGAGGAGAGCTGGCGGATTACATACGGAAGCTGATACGTGAGGATTTGGGGGCGGCATAGAGTATGAAACAAAAAGAAGAAGATATAAAGAAGTATTTGGAAGAGCGTCTTCTCAAGAAAATGGATTATTCAAAAGAAGCTACGGATGAAGAGGTAACGGAATTAATTGATAATCTGTTTTTGCAGGAAGAAGCACTCAGGCTTAGGACGGTTGCAAAAAGAAGGCAGCTTAAGCAGGAAATTTTTTATGCGCTGCGGCGGCTGGATATTTTACAGTCCCTTTTAGAGGACAGCAGTATCACGGAAATTATGATAAACGGGCCGGAGGATATTTTTATCGAGCGTGCCGGACAGATTGAAAAACTTAAGATTCGTTTTGAATCGGTTGAAAAGCTTGTAAATATTATTCAGAAAATCGTAGCCGGATGCAACCGATCCGTAAACGAAGCATCCCCCATTGTGGATGCCCGCTTAAAAAACGGCAGCCGGGTAAATGTGGTTTTACAGCCGATTGCCATTAACGGTCCGTTTGTGACAATCAGGCGATTTCCTGAAAACCCGGTTACCATGGAGCAGATGATAGCCTGGGGCAGCATTACGAAAGAAGCGGCAGAGGAAATTAAGCGGCTGGTGTGTGCAGGCTATAACATTTTTATCAGCGGAGGAACGGGCTCCGGCAAGACAACCTTTTTAAATGTACTGTCCGGTTTTATTCCGGCAGATGAAAGAGTCATTACGATTGAAGACAGTGCGGAACTGCAGCTGCAGGGGATTGCCAATCTGGTCAGGATGGAAACTAGAAATGAAAATGTGGAGGGCTGTAACGCCATTCCTATCAGGGAGTTGATTAAGACTTCTCTTCGGATGCGTCCGGACCGCATTATTGTGGGCGAGGTCAGAGGAAGTGAAGCCATTGATATGATGACGGCTTTCAATACAGGTCATGACGGTTCCATGTCCACAGGCCATGCCAACAGCGCACAGGATATGTTAAGCAGACTGCAGACTATGATACTTATGGGGATGGAACTGCCGTTAAGTGCGGTAAAACAGCAGATTGCATCAGGTATCGATATTATGGTTCATTTGGGAAAAATAAGGGATAAAAGCAGGAGGGTTTTGGAAATAGCAGAGGTAGACGGCTTGACAGACGGAGAAATATGTCTGCATACGCTTTACCGATTTGAAGAAAGTGAAGGAGACGGTATGGGAAAGCTTGAAAAAAAGGGGATGTTAAAGCATGACTACAAACTTAAAGCTGCAGGCTTTACAGTATAAGCAGCAGCGAAAGACGTTTTTTTGGCAGAAAGAGCGGGGAATACCCATTTATGAAGCATATTATTTTTCCGGCAGGGAAAGGATTGCGTATATTGGTGTCAGTCTGGGAATTGTGCTGTTTTTTGCATTCTTTTTTTACCGCAGTATGTGGGCAGTGTTGTTTTTATGGCCGGCAGGAATCTACGGTTATCTGTCTTTTCAGCAGGAAAAGGGAAATAAGCGCAGGCAGAAGCTGGAACAGGAATTTAAGGATTGTATTCTGTCTGTGGCGGCAAATCTTAGAGCCGGCTACTCCGTAGAAAATGCCTTTGCGGAATGTATACCGGACATGGTGTCTTTATACGGAGAGGAAGGGCTTATGCTGAAGGAGCTGTATAAAATAAAGAAGGGACTTGGTAATAATATTCCTTTGGAAAAGCTTTTGCAGGAATTTGGAATCAGAAGCGGATGTAACCATATCCGGGAATTTGGAGAAGTGCTAAGCATTGCCAGACAGAGCGGCGGGAAAATGCCGGAAATCATACAGTCTACAGCCGGACTGATAGGTGAAGAAATATCGTTAAAGCAGGAAATACAGGCAGCTGTCAGCGGCAGGCTTTTGGAACTGAAGATTATGATGTTAATGCCGTTTTTGCTGGTATGCTATATCGAGATTGGCAACAGAGGATTTTTTGATGTACTGTACCATGATTTTTTTGGCGGACTCATTATGACAGGATGCCTTGCAGTATATCTTACGGCATACCGGCTGGCAGTCCGTATTTGCAAAAGGATAGCATAAGTAACGTTAAAGCATGGTGTAAGTAACGTTAAAGAGCCGCAAGCGAAATAATCACGAAAATGCTATAAGCAGAGTAAATAACAGAGAAGGAGGACTTATGCTCTATTTCATTATCTTTATAATTTTTGCAGCGCTTGCAGTAAAAGCTTTTTTTTGCAGATTGCCGGATGTGGCGGAGGCAAAGAAAGGCGGAGCAGGATTAACCGGCTGTTTTTTAGGTATGGCAGCTATGCTGTATCAATGGCTTCCACAGAAAAGAGGAAAAAAAACCGGAATACTTAAGAACCTTGCAGAACTGTATCCGGAAGAAATGCCGGGCAGGATAAAACGGCAGTACGATATCCAACGGATAAAGATTATGCTGATGGTTATTTTTGCAGGTGATATTGTGGCATTGTTTATGTGGATAAGCGGAGGAAAAGAGGAAGTGCTTGTGGATGGAGGTTATGTACTGCGAAACAGGCAGGGGGAAGGCAGCCGGGAGGTTTTGCTTACCGCAAGAAGGGAAAATGGAGAAGGGATAGAATCCGGCTTAGTAATAAAGGAATGCAGATATGAAACAAAAGAGCTGGAAGAGCTGTATGAGGAAATGCTTCAAAAAATACCGTCTGTGGTTTTGGCAGACAATGAATCCTGGGACTGTGTTACAAAAGATTTATATTTTATGGACAGAATGGAAGGGTATCCTTTTTCCTTGCAGTGGAGCAGCGATAACTATTACTTTTTAACCGGAAGCGGTAAGGTGGCAGGTTTTGAGGATGTAAAGGAAAAAAAGGAAAAAACCGCATTGGTGACTTTGACACTGCGGGCAGAATACTATGATTTTGCAAAGGAACAGGTTTTTTATGCCCGGATATGCCCCATGCAGGAAGAAACAGCTTTTTCCGACAAGGTTAAGGATTCCTTAAAACAGTCGGAAGAGGAAAATCCCTATGACAGCAAAGTCCTTTTGCCTGCTACTATACAGGGGGAACAGGTAGTATGGGAAGAGAGACAAGATAGCGGAAGCGGACAGGTATTTTTTCTCAGCATTTTGGGAGCAGCAGCGGTCTGTTTTTTGAAGAATCTGGATCTGCAAAAGAAAGTGCAGGAAAGAAATGCAAAGCTTGCAGCAGAGTATCCCGCTGTAATCACAAGACTTGCCTTATACCTGGGAGCAGGTATGAATTTGAATGGCGCCTGGGAAAAAACGGCTGCTGCGGGAAGCGGCAGGGAAACGGTAAATCCGGTATACCGTGAAATGCTGTTGACCTGCCATGAAATAGAGGGAGGTATATCAGAAGCAGAAGGCTATGAACGCTTTGGCAGACGGGTTCGCCAGCAAAGATATATCAGACTCACGACACTTTTGGTGCAAAATCTAAAAAAAGGAAACGCAGCACTGCTGTTACAGCTAAGGCAGGAGGCTTTTCTGGCGCTGGAGGAATATGATGCAGAAATAAAAAAAGCAGGGGAAGAAACGGGGACAAAGCTGCTGTTTCCCATGATGCTGTTAATGGGAATGGTGATGGTATTGATTATGGTGCCGGCTTTTTTCTCTATCTGATAAAATTGCATGCAACAGGATGTTTAACAGGACATGCAACAGGACGTTTAACAGGACAAAAAGAAAGGAACATTTATTATGAAAAAAAAGGAAAATGGAAAAGACGGAAATTTAAAAGGCTTCAAAGAATTTTTACAAGAAGAAGACGGAATGGGAACGGTGGAGGTCATTTTGATTATTGTGGTGTTGGTCGGTTTAGTCATTGTATTTAAAAACCAGATTACGGGCATTATACAGTCTCTGTTTTCTAAAATTACGTCTCAGACAAATAAACTGTAAAAAAGATTGCAAAACGGAATGAACTGCAACAGTAAGTTACAGGAGAAGCGGACTGATGAAGAAAACAGCATGGTATGGGACAGATGCATATCTGACAGTATTTTTATCATTGATATTATCTATTATGATTTCACTGTGTCTGGTTTTGGTATTGGGAGCCAGGGAAAATACAAGGCGTATGGAAATAGAGTGTATAACAGATATCGGAATGAATAACATTTTGGCAGAATATCACAGAGAACTTTTGGAGCAGTATGATTTATTTTTTATTGATACCTCCTATGGAACGCCGTACGCCTCCTATGAGAAGACCGCAGAGCATCTAAAAGAGTACATAGAATGTAATTTGGGTGATGAAGAAATATTTTTATCGTTTTTGTATCGTAATCCGGTAAAGCTGCAGGCTGATAAGGTGGAAATTATGGAAGTTTCGGCAGCATCGGATGACGGAGGTGCCGTTCTCAGGCGACAGGCGGTGGATGTAATGTATCAGCGCATTGGAATCAGTTATTTGCAGCAGGTAATGAACTGGGTGGAGGTGGTAAAGGAATATGATATGAACACAAGAAATATTATGGAGGAACAAAAGAAGGCTTCTGCCGCATTGGAGGAATGGAGCAGCAATGCACCGGAAATTGACGGAGCAACAGAGAAAATAACTCTCCCGGGGAATAAGGTGGTTTCCTTTTGGGAAACAGAAATGTTGAATCTGGTAACGCTTAATGACGGTGAAATATCTGTAAAGACGGTAGATGTAAATGCCTATCTTTCTGCAAGACAGCGGCTTTTGGGAACGGGGATGAACAGTGCAATTGATTTTGCAGATGGCTTTTGGGAGCAGCTTATCTTTCATGAATATATCATGGCATATACGGGCCATTACGGTTTGGAAAAGGAAAACGGCACTTTGGCATATCAGACAGAGTATATTCTTGCCGGAAAAGGAAGCGATATGGAGAATCTGAAGACGGTTGTATATAATCTGCTGGCAATCCGGGCCGTGGCGAATGTTATATATCTGGTGTCGGATAAAGAAAAAATGACAATGGCAGAGGCAATGGCGACTGCGATAGCGTCTCTTTTGACCATTCCGCAAGCAGCACCATTGTTTCAGGCTGTAATTGTACTTACATGGGCTATGGCAGAAAGTATATTTGATGTCATACTGCTTCTTGCAGGTAAGCGTGTCCCGCTGCTGAAAGGAGGCGGAGAGTGGCAATGTACATTGGAAGAAATGGTGGATTTTACAGGAAATACGGATAGCGAAAAGGAAGGAAGCGGGTTGTGCTATGAGGATTATCTGCGTATTATGCTGTGTTTTCAGGATAAGGAAACCACAACCTACCGGTTGATGGATATTATGGAGATGGATATCAGACAGACGTCCGGCAACCGCTGCTTCAGAATGGACGGCTGTATTGACAGCTTAAAAGCAGCCATTCAATACAGCGCAAAAGACGGAAAAACCTATTCTATTGTCAGGTCTTACGGCTATTAGTAAAAAAGGAAAGAAAGCAGGGATGTCCCCTTTATGAGAAAATCAATTTTAACAAAACAAAAATGTACAATACAACCTTCTCGAAATGGACAATTCTGGTGCAGGTACACCCCTAATACCTCCACGAACTCCTCTGCATACGGTGGATTAACTCTTGATATAGAAACTGATAACGGAAATTCCATAAAGGGGATATCCGTGCTTTTCTTTCCTGACATACAGCGTAAAAAGGGCTGCCGGGGCAGTATGACGGTAGAAGCGGCAATCGTATTGCCAGTATTTCTTTTCTTTTTATTGAATCTGCTGTGGATAATTGAGATATACAGTCTGCATAGCACACTTCTGTCAGCTTTACGGGAGACAGGCAGAGAGTTGTCTGTTTATGCATATGCATATGACCGTATTGTAAACGAGGAAGAGGATGAGGGACTGGAAGCTTTTATTGAAGATGTGGCGTTTTCCTATTTGTATGTAAAAGGAAGGGTGGAAAGTCTGGCCGGGAAGGATTATCTGGATAATTCTCCTTTGACATATGGGAAGGAAGGGCTTTTATATGTGGAATCTTCCATTTTGCAGCAGGACGATATTATTGATTTGGTAGTAACTTATCAGGTTTCTCCGCTTGTGAACATTGCAGGCTTTCGTCCGGGCAGATTTTACAGCAGATATTATGGCAGGGCATGGACGGGTTATGAAGTGAGAGACGAAGCGGAGGATGGAGAAAATGCGGTATACGTTTATGTAACAGAAAATGCCAAAGTGTATCATATTAGCAAAGAATGCAGTCATATTCGATTATCCATAGCTGAGAGCGGTCTGTGGGAAATTGCAGAACTTCGTAATGAGAGTGGCAGCAGATATTTACCCTGTGAACTGTGTGTTGAAGACGGACAGGGCAGACTTTATATAACCGCAAGCGGGGACCGGTATCATCAGGTGCTTTCCTGCAGCGGATTAAAACGGACGGTTACACAAATGCTCCGTTCAGAAGCAGAAAAACAGTACAGAATGTGTACAAGATGCGGGAGGTAACAAATGTTTGGAATGGTGGGAGCGATAGGAACTCTGATAGTGAGCAGCTTTTTTGATGTAAAGTGGAAAAAAATACCTGTTGCAGTATTGCTTGCAGGAGGTGTGTGGGCGCTTGTGTGGATGTTTATGTGTATAGCGGCACAAGGCTGTGGAAAAGTCCTTGCTGCAAATGCGGTGGCTGTTTTACCGGGAGCAGCCATGATAGTCACCTCCTTCTTAACAAATAAAAAAGTGGGCTATGGAGACGGTATTTTACTTGTCATTTTGGGAATTATGGAAGGAATTGAAAAAATACTGCTGGTATTCTGTGTTGGGTTATTTTTACAATCACTTGCGGCTGTAGTGCTATTACTCATGAAGAAAGCAGACAAACAGACATGTATTCCGTTTGTCCCTTTTTTACTGGCAGCACAGATGATATTTCTGATTTGGTGACTTGTTAAAAGCCTTCTGATAAAAGAGAACCGGGAGGGAATCAGATGCGGCAGGAGCATGGAAGAATAAATACAATGATAAGTGCGGCTGAAAATGGCTATCTGACTGTGGAAGCATCTCTTATTATGCCGATTGTATTGTATGTTTGTATATTTGTTATATATACGGGGTTTTTTATGTATGACAGATGTTTGATGAGGCAGGACGTATATCGGGCGGCACTTATGGGAAGCAGTATATATCGGGATAATAACCAAAAAGTATATAACACGGCATATGATGCGATGTCAGGGTTTGTGGAGGAAAAGTACATAGCGGCAGAATACAAATATGAGATGACAGTGCAGAGTACAGTTAAAGTTTTGATAGAAGGAAGCATACAGATGCCGTTTGGCGGCATTGCAGAGTTTATAGGAGCAGAAAAATGGCAGATACAGGAGACGGGTGAAAGTAAGTGTATAAATCCGGTTATATTTATTAGAACATGCCGGGGACTGGAAAATAAATTTGAAAAACAAAATAAAAATCAGAAAAAGGAGAAAGAGAATGCTGCAGACAGAATATGTCAATAATTTTAACCATAATTATCTGAAACTAAAGATAAAAAAACAGAACAATGAGAAGCTGCGATATCAGTACCAAATCATTACAACGAGGCGGTTGGAGGGGCTGTTGCCGGTCAGTATGCACTCTGATAATGGAGAGCCGGGACTGTATTATGAAATTTCTTCCATGCAAAGCATGTCTAAATGGTTTATTAAAGAAAAAATCAACTATGTGTGGCTGGAAAACCTGGTTTTGGGACTGCAGGTGGTTTTATGGTCTTTGGAACAATATCTGTTAGATAACCGTAATCTGATTTTACAGCCCAACTTTATTTTTCAGGATATGGAATCTGAAAAAATTTATTTTCTGTATCAGCCATATTATATAGAAGAAGAAAAACAGGATATAGAAAGCTTTTTATCTTTTCTGGTAGAAAATGTGGATGAAAAAGAGCCGGATACGGTTGAAATTGTATATGGAATATTTTCTGTATGGGAAAACATGCCGGAGCAGTTTTTTATTGAAACCTTTCTTGGTCTTTGGGAAAAATATAAAAAAGAAAGAGCAGCAGACAATCCGTGTGAAAAAATAAATACTGAAAACAGCTGTATATTGCCAAAGGAGCAAAAGGAGCCGGACGGCATAACAGGAAGAGGAAAGGATATTGCAGAGTTTTTGTTTGGCAGATACAGACATCCTAAAGAGGAAGTACCCAAAGCCTGTCTTACAATGGAAAGCTGGGAATATAATGCTGTGGATGAAACACAAGAAGCCAAGGAAAGCGAGGGAATAGGAAAGACCGCATATGCAGAAGTATCCGCAGAAGCGGAGGAAAGAAAACTGTATGGAAACGGAAAGCAGAACAGAAAAGTAATCAGCCTTGAGAAATTGCCTGTAGTTATCGGGAAAAAGGAAGGTATTGCTGATGTGGTATTAAAGGATGCTTCTGTCAGCAGGATGCATGCAAGATTTACGGAAGAGAAGGAACAGGTTTATTTGGAAGATTTAAATGCAACGAATGGAACATATAAAAACGGAGTGCGTCTGAAACCTTATGAAAGAGTGGAAATATGGAAAGAGGATGAAATAACACTGGGAAAACTTAAATTTACCTATCGTTGACAGAGGAAGTAATAGGTGATACCCTTTTAAATAAGTATTTGTATATTGGTAAATATAGTATAGAAGATATAATTTGGAGGCATAAGTGAACGGGAATATTAGAAGATTAAAGGAATTGCCCTGTATCAGCATCATATTGGTTGCGCTCAACGTAATTATATTTCTGATATGTACATTTACCGGCAGACTGTTATATAATATAGGAGAGTTTGGTCCGGCAGTTTTTTTGGATGATAATGAGTTTTACCGCATTATTTTTTCTATGTTTCTTCATGCAGATATAAGTCATTTGGTTAATAATATGCTGCTGCTTGCCGGATTGGGAGCCATGCTGGAAAAAGAGACCGGTCATGTAGTTTTTTTCCTTCTTTACATTTTTTCCGGATTGGGCGGACAGGTTTTTTCCCTGTTATACAAAATGTACAATAATGAATGGTATGTTACTTCAATCGGAGCCAGCGGCGCTGTTTTCGGAATGGTCGGTGTGCTGCTTGCAATGTCACTGTGTCTAAGGGGCGGGATGGAAAACGTAACGTGGCAGAGGATTGTTTTTGTAGTGGCATATTCTGTTTACAGCGGTGCTAAAACCTCTAATATTGACAATGCCGCTCACATAGGAGGAGTTATTGTTGGTTTTATATTAGGCATTATAATGTGTTTTTTTCAAAATATGCATAATAATAGAAGAAACAGAAATATCTATAGAAACGGATGGGAGTAAATCAGGATGAATGTAAACATTTACTATGGCGGCAGAGGATTGATGGATGATCCTACATTGTTTGTAATAAATAAAATGCAGGAAGTGTTGGAAGAGCTGCATGTAACGGTTGAGAAATTTAATCTGTACGAACTGAAAAACCATATTACAACGCTGCCTCAGACATTAAAAACCGCTGACGGCATTATTCTGGCTACAACTATAGAATGGTATGGTATCGGCGGCTATATGCAGCAGTTCTTGGATTCCTGCTGGTTATATGGAGATAAGGAAAAGATTGAAAAGATATACATGTGTCCTATTGTTATGGCAACGACTTACGGAGAGCGGGAAGGAAAGCTGAATCTGGCAACAGCCTGGGAAATATTAGGTGGCCGTCCCTGCAGCGGAATCTGCGGATACATATCGGATACAACGTTACTGGAAATGAATAAAGACTATATTACGCTGATTGAGAAAAAAGCTGAGAATATGTACAGGACAATTAATCAGAGGCTTGCCAGTCTGCCGGCAAGCAATCAGGCAGTAAAAAAGGTAGTTTCAAGTACGAAGAATATTGATCTGACACCACAGGAATCGGAGCAGCTCTCGCGGTATGCTTCGGATGACAGTTATGTACAGAGACAGAAAACAGATATTCAGGAATTAACAAGTCTTTTTAAAGATATGATGGGGACTTCGGAAGAAGGAGAAGAAGAATATGCAGAGCGGCTGAAAAAGGCTTTTAAGCCTCAGCCCGGTTTAAAAGCAAGCTATAAAATATATATAGGTAATAGGAAAGAACCGTTAATAACTAAGATAAATGCAGCAGAACTGACCTGCAGATACGGCGGTGAGGAGCCTGCAGACGTGGAAATTCGTACAGAAAAAGAAATTATAGATGATATTATGAATGGGCGTATGACTTTTCAGAGGGCATTTATGTCAGGTGAAATGAAGATGAAAGGTGATTTTAACTTATTACGGACATTAGATCATATTTTTATCTTTGAAGAAAATTAGTAGAAAAGAGGGCTATGATGAAAAAAGAAGACTGTATTTTCTGTAAAATCGCAAATGGGGAAATTCCGGCAAAGACATTATATGAAGATGAAAACTTTCGGGTAATATTGGACTTGGGTCCGGCTACGAGAGGCCATGCCTTGATTCTTCCCAAGGAGCATTATAAAAATATATATGAGTTACCCGAGGAAACAGCAGCGGGAGTTATGAAGCTTGCAAAAAAAATGGCAATCCGTATGACAGAGAAGCTTCGTACAGACGGCTTCAATCTGGTGCAGAACAATGGAGAGACCGCCGGTCAGACTGTGATGCATTTTCACCTGCATCTGATTCCCAGATATGAGAATGACGGACAATATATTTTATGGAAGCCGGGAACAGTTACTCAGGAAGAACTTGAAGAGGTTAGAAAGCAGATTATAGAATAAGGATACCGGTCCGTATGAGAATAATAAATGTTAAAGAGATAACACAGAATATCAGGGACATGTGCATAGAAGCCAATCATTTTCTTTCTCAGGATATGAATAATGCATTGAAACATGCAGCCAGAATAGAAAAGGCGCCGCTTGGGTGTCAAATTCTTACAGCATTGCAGGAAAACCTGCAAATTGCAGGACAGGATATGATTCCTATATGTCAGGACACCGGAATGGCAGTTGTTTTTATGGACATAGGTCAAGATGTGCATTTTGAAGGCGGTCTTTTGGAAGAGGCTGTTAACGAAGGGGTACGTCAGGGCTATACAGAAGGTTTTTTAAGAAAATCGGTGGTAGGGGATCCCCTGATCAGAGAAAATACAAGAGATAATACCCCGGCAGTCATTCACTATGAAATTGTGGAGGGGGATAAGGTTACCATAACCGTTGCGCCGAAGGGATTCGGCAGTGAAAACATGAGCCGTGTGTTTATGTTAAAGCCGGCAGATGGTATAGACGGGGTAAAGAAAGCGGTACTTACTGCGGTAAAGGACGCCGGTCCTAATGCCTGTCCGCCTATGGTCGTAGGAGTAGGTATAGGAGGCACGTTTGAAAAGTGTGCTTTGATGGCAAAAAAAGCATTGACAAGACCGGTGGACAGGCGTTCTTCTGTTCCGTATGTAAAAGAACTGGAAGAAGAGCTGTTACAGAAAATAAACAATTTAGGTATCGGACCGGGCGGTTTGGGAGGCAGCACAACAGCACTGGCTGTTAATATCAATACTTATCCTACTCATATAGCAGGGCTGCCGGTGGCAGTAAATATTTGCTGTCATGTAAACCGGCATGTTATTCGGACTTTGTAGGGAGGAAGGCAATGGATAAATATATACATACTCCTCTTACAGAGGAAAAGGCGAGGAATCTCAAGGCCGGGGACTATGTTTATATAACCGGTACGATATATACTGCCCGTGATGCAGCACATAAAAGAATGCAGGAAGCTCTTGATGCAGGTGGCAGTCTGCCTGTAGATATGCAGGATGTTATCATTTATTATATGGGACCGTCACCGGCAAGAGAAGGAAAACCAATAGGTTCTGCGGGGCCGACAACAGCAAGCCGTATGGATAAATATACACCCGGGCTGCTGGATTTAGGTATGAAGGGAATGATTGGAAAGGGAAAGCGTTCACCGGAAGTACAGGATGCCATTGTAAAAAACGGAGCGGTATATTTTGCAGCAATAGGCGGCGCAGGAGCAATCCTTTCAAAGGCTATTACCGTTTCGGAAGTAGTAGCATATGAAGATTTAGGAACAGAAGCAATTCGTAAACTGGAAGTGGTTGATTTTCCCGTTATTGTTGTAATGGATGCGGAAGGAAATAATCTGTATGAAACTGCTGTGAAACAATATGAAGTTCAGTAACAGAAAGTAATCAAGGAGCTATGGACATATATGAGAAGAATTGCATTAATGGTATTACGTTTGTTTTACATTGCGCCGTATTATGTTTTTCGTATATGGAAATTCGGCAGAGCTAAAGAGGTTAATTATGAAGAGGCATTTGCATACATTAAGAAGGTAACCAAAAGAGCAAACCGTGCAGGAAGAGTAAGGATAGAATCTCACGGGCTGGAAAATCTGCCCGCAGAGGATGGTTTTATATTTTTTCCAAATCATCAAGGCTTGTTTGACGGACTGGTATTTCTGGAGTCATGCCCCAGACCGTTTTCCTATGTTACCAAAAAGGAGGCAAGAAATGTCATCCTGCTGAAACAGGTAGGAGATGCATTGGGTGTTGTGGCTATCGACAGGGAAGATATCAGACAGTCTATGCAGGTAATTAATCAAGTGGCAGAAGAAGTAAAAAAAGGAAGAAATTTTTTGATATTTCCGGAAGGGACCAGAAGTAAAATGGGTAATAAGCTCTTGGAATTCAAAGGAGGAAGCTTTAAGAGCGCCACAAAAGCAAAGTGTCCGATAGTTCCCTGTGCGCTGATTGATTCTTTTAAACCATTCGATGAGAAGTCAATTAAAAAGGTGACGGTAAAGCTTATTTATTTGCCGCCTTTATATTATGAAGAATATAAGGATATGAAAACGCATGAAATAGCCGAAGAGGTAAAACGCCGTATAGAGGCGGAAATATCCAAACAGCTTACCGGCACAGAAGGATGACGTTAAATGCGGAAGTATCTTTAAAAAGGTAAAGCTTTTAGTAAAGATAAAAAAGCATTGACAAAGGCGAGATTCGTATGTATAATAACTCTTGCGTTGTTGATTCAATAACGCAGATAAAACTTGACAGAGGCAAATTCGGATTATGGAGAAATACTCAAGAGGCCGAAGAGGCGCCCCTGCTAAGGGTGTAGGTCGGGCAACCGGCGCGAGGGTTCAAATCCCTCTTTCTCCGTTTTAGCAGCTAAAGTCAAGAAAGGGAAGTGCTTAAAAGCACTTCCCAATTTTTCGCTCAAGACGCTTTGCTTTTATTGGACTTTGTAATGGCAATTAACAAGTGCTTTAAAAATCTGTTTAAATTTGTTATATAATATTGACAAATTATAAAACTTGAGATATTATAAAAGTCCACCGCAAAAGCAGAGATGCTGTGGTGAAACAAAATAAAAAAATATGTAAAAAGTTGTTGACAAGAAAAAGCACTTATGTTATTATAAGTGAGTTGCGGCTCAAGAGAGCAGAACAACAACAAAAACAGAACCTTGACAAATAAACAGCAATGCAACCCTGAAAATTCTAAAAGAG
>URUY01000012.1 GCA_900551115.1 uncultured Lachnospiraceae bacterium | reverse complement strand
AACCCACGTATCCAGCTTGGAAGGCTGGTGTTCTACCATTGAACTACACCCGCATATAAGTGTATACGCAGCATACCGTGTATACCTTGTATACTATAAAAAGCAATCAGTACGAAACCTTTTGCGGAATGCCCAGAGCCGGAATCGAACCAGCGACACGAGGATTTTCAGTCCTCTGCTCTACCAACTGAGCTATCTGGGCAAATTAGCTTGAGAGCAAGAGAACTGTAACACATCACAGAAATCTTTGCGTCACAACATTCGTTATTTTACCCAAAATAAGAAGGATTGTCAAGAGCTAATCACAATTTTTTTTGAAAAAATTACGGCTTTTCTGAAACGTGTTTATAGTCGGTCAGACGGCTTTTTCCGGCAGAATCGATAACATAGGTTAATTTGTCGTATCCTGCCGGATTGTGTGCGCCTGTCTGCGGCGTGACGCCAAATTGAATGGCTATCAGACCGTTCTTTTTGTGGATAGAAAGCATCTCTGTTTCATAAAGATAAAGCGTGGGGCTGCAGGCATCCGGCGTAAAAGAATTGCAGGTACCGGCTGCCGAAGGGCAGTTGGCCTTATAGTATGCCTGTACATGCCCGGTAATATCTTCAAAGAACAGAGCAATAATAAGCTCTTGGCAGATTTCTTCCTTCGTAACAGCATTGACATTAAATACCGTTTTCTGTTTTGGATTAAGCTCGGCACTTATAAGCACGATAACGGATGCGGCGATGAGAAAGATGGGAACTGCTTTGTTCATGATCTGCTCCGTAAACGCATCATTTATAAAAGATATGCTGAAAGTCGGGAAAAATGAATCAGGACCTTCTGGCGTCAATATATTGTGAAAGAATCCTTATGGTCTCTTCCATGGGAAGCCGGCTGCTGTTGATGGAAATATCATAATTTCTGGAATCGCCCCATTTGCCGCTGCAATAGCTGTTATGGTAGCGTTTTCTTTTCATATCCTTCTCAAGGGCAAACTTTTCTGCTTTTGTTTCGGAAAGATGATAAATTTCCATAATCCGTTCTATTTTATGCTCCATATCGCCGAGGATAAAAATAGAAATCAATCCCTTATTTTCCTTTAAAACAGTTTCCGCACACCGTCCTACGATAACGAAGGATTCTCCGGCGTCAGCCTTTTTTTTCAGGTATTCAAACTGAAGAAATGCAACATTCTGTTCGGGAGAATTGTTCAGACCCCGCACGGTTCTGGATAAAAGCTTGTTTCTTTTTACCTCGTCAAATTTTTTCAAATCCTGACTGTTTAGGCTGCCTGCGGAAGCCATTTCGTCTAATAAATTGTGGTCGTATAACGGCAGGCCGTAAATATCTGCCAGCTTTTGGGCAATTTCGTGTCCGCCGCTTCCGAACTCACGTCCTATTGATAAAATCAACTGACTGTTCATATGCTGCCTCTTTTCTTAAAGATATCGTAAATAGATGATGAGCATGGATATAAATACGACTATTAAGGTGGCAGGGACCATGGCCTTTAAATATCTGCCCCATTTAATGATATGGCCATTTTTGGCTGCTGTTGCAATACCCACTACGTTAGCAGAAGCCCCGATTGGCGTTGCACTTCCGCCGATATCGGTTCCCATAGCAAGCGCCCATGCAAGCACGGACAAATCTACGCCCTGCGTTGCGGCAAGGTCCTTGATAATGGGAATCATGGTTGCAGCAAAGGGAATATTGTCCACAAAGGCACTGGCAAGTGCGGATATCCACAGGATAATAGCCAACATCAGCATCACGTTGCCGCCGCTGATTTTGCCGATAAATCCGGCCATGATTTTCAACACGCCGGTTTGCTCGAGTCCGCCTACCACAATAAATAATCCTATAAAAAACAGTATAGTCTTGTAATCCACTTTTTTCAAGAGCGTAAGGGCTGCTTTTCCGGAAGTAATAAGCGTAACAAGGCCGATGAATACGCCGATAGCGGATACAGTCAGGCCGGTCTGCGCGTGTGTGACTAACAGGACAATGGCGCTGAGGAAAATGATGCAGCTTATAATGAAGCCGCTTTTGCTTACGATAGCCTCTTCCGGTTTCGGATAGGAAGCCGGATCCTGTATGGCTGCAGCGTCCTGTGCCAGTTCTTTTCTGAAAATAAAATAAAAGTATAAAATGACTGCAACAAGAGCGATTCCGGCAATCAGACCTGTATTTGTAATAAAATCGGTAAAGGAATAGCCGAGGGAGGTTCCGATGATAATATTGGGAGGGTCGCCGCACATGGTAGCCGAGCCGCCCAGATTTGCACAGAAAATTTCTGAAAGAATCATAGGAACCGGATTAAATTTCAACAGCTGCGAAAGCTCAACCGTTACAGCTGCCAAAAACAGGATAACAGTAATGCTGTCGATAAACATTGCCAAAAATGTAGATAATAACATGAAGGTAATAAAGATGGGGATGCTTTTGTACTTGACCATTTTGGCAATACGCATACAGAGCCAACGGAAAAAGCCCACGCGGGCCATGCCCTCTACCATGATCATCATACCGATGATAAAGAGAATCGTCTCCCAGTTGATTCCGCTTGAGGTTTCGGATGCTGTATTTGCCTGATACCAAAAGGAGAGTGTAAAGATACTGTGCAGGTTCAGGGTTTCGGTTATTGCGCTCATACTGTGCATGGTCAATCCGAAAACCAACAAAAGGGTCAGGATTCCACAGGCAAGCGTGATGATATGTCTTTCCCAGATTTCTGTAATAATCAGGATAAACATTGCCAAAAAGATGAGAACGGCTAAAATTTGAGCTGCCATTTTTTTGCCTCTTTTCTATAAAAATTTTCTCTTCCCCTGTACACCGCCGCTATTCTACACCTGAAAATTAAAAAAAACAAGAGCAGAATGTGAAAATATTAAATATTTTTAAAACCTTAACACTATCTTAATGCTTTAACCCTATCTTAATACCGGGTATACATATTGCGGCTGACATGCTATACTGTAGTCATGTTATGATTCTTTGGAAAAGCAGTACGGAGGAAATTATGGGAGTCAGAATTGGTATAGATATCGGAAGCAGTACCACCAAAATTGTAGCATTTGAACAGGAAAGAATGTTGGCGCCTATGGTCGTAAGGGCGGACAGCCAGATGGCGTCCCTGTATGGCGCCTTTGGACAGTATTTATATGAAAACAGATTGGAGCTTTCTGATGTGGACGGAGTTTATACTACCGGCATCGGAAGTAAATATGTGGACAAACGGGTATATGGCTGTCCCACCTTTAAAATAGATGAGTTTGTGGCAACCGGCACGGGCGGCTACTATCTGACTGACAAAAAAGAAGTTATCGTAGTCAGCATGGGAACAGGCAGCTTTTTTGTAAAGGTGACGGAAACAGAGATGAAGCATTTGGGAGGAGTAGGCCTTGGAGGCGGCAGTATCTGCGGTCTTTCTTCGATTATGCTTAACACGGACGATATCAATGAAATTTCCGCATTATCCAGAAAAGGGGATGTGGCAAAGATAGATTTGCGTATAGGAGATTTGGCGAAGGAAAAACTGCCCGGACTGAATCTGGACGTGACGGCTTCTAATTTCGGAAAAGCGGATGCACAGTCAAAGCCTGAGGATATAGCGGCAGGAATTGTACATATGGTTATCGAAAACATATGCCAGTCAGCGATTTTAGCGTCTTCCGGCACAGGCATTAAGGATTACATCCTGATTGGCGGTCTTACCAAGTTTTTTGAATGCAGACAGATTACCAGTGCTTTTAGAAGCCTGTGGGATGTGGAAATAAGCATCCCGGAGTACTCTGATTTCGCGACAGCCATCGGTGCGGTCATTGCAGCCGAGCAGGCTCAGGAAATCAAATAAAAGCTCTTGTGAGAAGCTATGCAGAAGAAACGGCATTTCCCTTCTCGTAGTTGTGGAGCCAGTCGGATTTGAAAAAATATATGGTAAAAATAACGGTGCTTAAAAACCAGGTCAACGGATAAGCCCAGAAAATGACATTGATTACCGGAATGAATTTTACGATAACAGTAATGTAGGTTACGCGGATAAAGCACCAGCAAATCATCATGACGAGCATGGGTACAACCGAACGCCCGGAGCCTCTGAAAATACCCGCCAGGCAGTGGGAGTAGGCCAACAGGCAGTAAAACAGGGTGACGGTACGCGCCTGTATGACACCGTAAGCTATAACCTGTGGGTCACTGTTAAAAGCGGCTATCAGTACGGGACAAAAAAGGTATATCAGAATGCCGATGATTTCGGCCATAATAACGGAGCAGAGGATGCCGAACCTTGCTCCTTTTTTTGCGCGCTCATACTGTTTTGCCCCCAGATTCTGACTGATAAAGGTAGTGAGCGCCATGGCAAAGCAGTTGATGGGCAGAAAGCCAAAGCCCTCTATTTTGGAATAAGAGCCGCAGCCCGCTACTGCCATTTTACCAAATGCATTGATGTTGGACTGCACCACAATGTTGGCAAAGGCGATAATGGAATTCTGCACGCCGGTGGGGAGTCCGTTTTTGATAACCTGCCTTAGCATATACCCATCGAAACGGATTTTACGGACCTGTATACGGTATTCTGCCTTGATGCGGATAAGGCGTATAAAGCAGAGCAGGGCACTTAAGAATTGGGATATAATGGTAGCCAAAGCAGCAGAACCTACGCCTAAATGCAGCACGGCAACAAAAAACAAATCCAGCACCACATTGGTGACGGAGGAAATAATCAGATATATTAGCGGGTGTCTGCTGTCACCGGCAGCCTGCAGGATACCTACAAAAATATTGTACATTACGAAGGCTAAGGAGCCGCAGAAATAAATTCTGAAATATAAAATGGAGTTAGGCAGTACATCAGCAGGAGTCGCCATCCAAATCAATATCTGCGGGGTCAACAGGATACCGACGATAGTCATGAAGATGCCTGCCGCAAGGCCGAAGGCAACGGTGGTATGTACCGCACGTTCTACCTTCTTGGTGTCACGGGCACCGAAGTAACGGGCAATGACAACGCCTGCACCTACGGAAATACCGCCGAAAAAGCCCACCAGCAGGAAAATAACGCTGCCGGAGGAGCTGACAGCAGCCAGGGCGTCGGAGCCTATAAAGTTTCCCACAATAAGGGAATCAGCCATATTGTAAAGCTGTTGGAAAACATTCCCCAAAAAAAGAGGAAAGGCAAATGCAATGATTTTTTTCCAGATTGTGCCTTCCGTTAAAAGAGTCTTCGATGTATTTGTATCAGCCATAAAAATGCCTTTCCGAAAAAAAAATGATAATACAAAAGCAGATAGCATAAACGTACAAAATTTTAAAGGTTGTCCGTCACAGACAGACAACCTTTATTATAATAGCACTGCATATGAAGATTTGCAAGCAAAGCTCTTTTAGATGCGGAACTTGGCCATAATTTCATTGAGCTGTTCCGAGAGCTTCTGCATGCTTACGGCTTCTTTTTCCAGATTTACAATAGCTGAAAGCTGTTCGTTGGTTGTAGTTGTTACATTGGAAGCACCGGCAGCCGTTTCTGTGGAGATTGCTGAAATACTTTCAACAGAAGCCAAAGTGGTTTTTCTGTCTTTTTCCATGCCATCCATATTGGTGGAAATGGTAGTCAGTGCATTTAAAAGCAGCGTCACCTTTTCGTTGATATCTTCAAAGGAGCTTGCAGTAACCTGCACTACTTTTTCCTGGGTAGCAACCGTATCCTCAGACTGCTTTGCTACATTTACAGCGTCATCCGTATTCTGTACGATTTCTTCGATAATCCTGTAGATTTCGTTGGAAGCGTCAATGGACTGGTTTGCCAGCTTCTTAATCTGTTCAGCCACTACGGTAAAGCCGCGTCCTGCGTCTCCTGCGCGGGCTGCTTCGATAGAAGCGTTTAAGGAAAGAAGACTGGTCTCCTCGGCAATGGAGTTAATCACATTGATAATCTCGCTGATGGATTTTGATTTTTCAGCAAGTGTTTCAATGGAGGAAATTACGTTTTTGGTAATTGCATAGGTGGAACGGGCGCTTTCATTCAGCTTGTTTACGGATTCGATACCTACCTGTATGGACTGGCCTGCGGAAGAGGTCAAATCCTGAATCTGCGCGGTATTGCTGGAAACGTTCTGAATCTGCTCCGACAGGGAATCCATCTTGGAAAGACAGTCGGCAGAATCCATATCAAGTCTGTGGGTGCCGGTTTCAATTTCACTGATGGAAGCCTGAATGCCCCGGGAGGTCTGCATAAAGGTATCGGAGGTATTGGCTACATGAGAAGAAGCGGCAGCCAGTTCATCCGTTACATTCTTGATGCCGGTCAGCATGTTTTTGGTATGGTCAATCATGCTGTTGATACCGGTGCATAACGTACGGAATTCGTCTTTTCTGCGGGTTTTGATTTCTACGGTCAAATCACCCTCCGTAACCAGCTTCAGTTTCTTTAAAATACTCTTTATGGTATGTGAGTAGGAGCCGGCAATCATGGTTCCCAAAAGCCCGGCCAGGATACTGGCGGCAACTGTTATGGCAATAGTCAGGGTACGGATGTCGTCTGTCTGTGCAGAGATGGTGGACTGGGGAATCAGGGAAACAATGGTAGCACCTCTGTCTGCCAGCTTGGAATAAAGGAAAAGGTATTCCGTATTGCCCAAAGTAACATACTCCATGCCGTCCACATCTTCAGAGGCAAGAGCTGCCTGATAAAAATCAGAAGAATTTATAGTAATATCTTTGTTTTCACCTGCATAAAATTCCGTACCGTCTGTGGTAATAAGCCCTACAAAGCTGCCCTCACCGTAGTCCATGGATGCCAGGGAATCATAGAGAACATCATAATTGATATCTACAATCATCATGGCATTGATACCGTTTAAATGGCGGACAAGGCGGAGACTGTAGGCGGAGCTGTCAGTGCCCAGCGCTTCGTCAGCCGTACTCTGGTTACCAAATAAGAAAAAGGACAGACTGTCGCTGGCTGCAAGCGTACCCTGAGGTGTAGCCGCATAGGTAGAATATAAACCTTCTGCAGAGGACTGGGTTGTGGCAATGGAATCCACAATGTCGGAAACCACATACATATTGGAAATCAGGGCATCTCTGGTAACCATGGTACTGAAATCTGTAGAATAGGTACGTTTAATCGTGCCTCGTGTAATGGCATCGTTATTATACTGTCCCTTAAGGTAGGCATTTAAGTCCGCCTCCGCGTTATAAGACTTGTAGTTGGACTGAACTGTATCCACAACTAAGGAAAGGTAGCGGTTCATAGCTGTCATAGTCTGAAGGGAAGAGGTCTCATAATTGGCAGTGATTGCCGTTTCGGCTTTCTTATAGGAAACAACGCCGAGTAAAATAATAAAACACACCGGAATAAGGAAGCAAAGGGTGAGCTTAAAGTTGATTTTGCGAAAAAAAGGAATCTTCTTCATAGATAACCTCCCAAAATTTAGTGAATAGGTATAATATCATGGTACTACATAAACAGGAAAAAAGCGAAAAATATTGGAAAAAATATTTTTTTCTATGTTTTGCATAAAAAGTTTCGCGTTTTTTCGTAAAAAATCACGAAAGAGGTGCGCACCTTGCGAAAAAAATCATATTATTAATTTTTTATAAAAGTTTATTTTCTTATAATAGTTTTTTGAACGGGATAGTGATACAGTTACAATAAGATTCTATTTTTGACACAGGCAGACAAAGGTCGGCTTTGAGGGAGGCGTTTATGAAACAGAAGAGGCTTGATGCGAGAGAGATTTTTTCCATTCCGAATATTATGGGATATTTCAGGGTGGTTTTGATTCCGGTGTTCTGTTATCTGTTTTTTACGGCGGAAACGGACAAGGATTATCTGGTTGCGGCAGGCATTGTGCTTGTATCCACCGTAACGGATTTTTTGGACGGACTGGTAGCCAGAAAATGCAATATGATTACGGAGCTGGGCAAGTTTATAGACCCGCTTGCGGATAAGCTGACCCATGCGGCACTTGCCGTATGTCTGGCATACCGATATCCCCTGATGCTGTTAATTGTGGGTATTATGCTGATAAAAGAAGGTTTTATGGCTGTGATGGGCATCATAAAATTAAAGGACGGGAAAAAGCTTGACGGCGCTAAGTGGTTCGGCAAAATCTGCACGGCTACGCTGTTTCTTGTAATGTGTATTCTGTTATTGTTTCCGTCCATGCCCATACAGATAGTAAATATGTTGATTTTATTCTGCGCGGCGGTGATGGTGTTTACGCTTATTATGTACATACCGGTGTTTAAAAAGATGTAAAGGAGTGCGGGAATGCTTGCACATTTAAAAAAGTGGTTTGTTTTATATCTGCTTCTTATCATAGTTCTGTATTTGGTAATCGGGGCAACCGCGCCGTTTGTGCGTTATAAGAAGCTTTCGGCGGAAACCGTACAGGCTGCTGATGCGGTTGTGGCGGATATTTTAAGCGGGGAAGGCGTATCCGTTGACCGCGCCATGCTGTTAGAAAGCAATACACAGGCACTGGATGAAAGAATAAGGCTTCTGAATATGGCAAAAGAAAGAATCATACTGAGTACCTTTGATATGCGGGAAGGGGAATCGTCAGATGACCTTGCGGCCATGCTTTTGCAAAAAGCAGATGAGGGTGTGCAGGTTGCGTTATTGATAGACGGCTTCAACGGCTCCTTCAGACTGCCGGGGCAGGATTTCTTTTATGCCATGTCCACTCATCCCAATATTGAAATCAGGATTTATAACCCGATTAATCTGCTGACACCGTGGACCAGTCAGGGAAGAATGCATGATAAGTATGTTATAGTAGATGATTTGGCTTATATTTTGGGCGGACGCAACAGCTTTGATTATTTTTTGGGAGATTACGACTGCGAAAACAGAAGTTTGGACAGGGAGGTCCTGATTTACAATACGGAAAAGGGAACCGAGAACCGGGAAAGCTCCCTTTGGCAGGTGGAAAGCTATTTTGAAAAGGTGTGGGACGGCGGATACTGTAAGGTTTTTGGCGAAAAGGAGGAGCTTGCAACAAAACAGTCCGTACAGGATGAAAGAGAGAGGCTGGCGGCAAGATATGAGCAGCTTGTAACACAAAATCCGGAGCTGTTTGCGCCGTATGATTATACAGAAAGCACCTATGCCACAGAAAGTGTGACACTTTTGTCAGGAGAGACGGGTATATACGGCAAGGAACCGGCAGTCCTGTATCAGTTAAAGGAGCTGATGAAGCAGGCTGAGGAGCGGGTACTTATCCATACGCCGTATGCGGTCTGCAATGACTATATGTATCAGGTGCTTCGTGAGGTGAACGAAGCGGCTCCGGAAACGGTAATGATGCTGAATTCCGTAGAAAACGGGGATAATTTCTGTGCCTCCAGTGACTATATGCGTAACAAACAGGACATTTTGGATACCGGGATTACGCTGTACGAGTACGATGGCGGGGATTCCTATCACGGCAAATCCATTGTGATAGATGATGATATCTCTATTATCGGCTCTTATAATTTTGATTTGCGCAGTACTTATATGGATACGGAACTGATGCTGGTAGTAAAAAGCAAGGAGCTGAATGCAGAGCTTACAGCCAATATGGAAAGCTTTGAGAGTCAGTGCAGACGGGTGATTTCCGCTTCTGACTATGAAGTACCGGAGGACGTTTCGGTGGCAGAAATTCCATTCTTAAAAAAGGCGGCAATGCAGGTGTTCGGCTTTGTGATACAGGGCTTTCGATATCTGCTGTAGGAGCAGTGTAAAGTAATGTGCATGCCGGATACGATAAAAAGCATATGCAATATTTCACTTTTATAGTCTATATGTTATACTGTATGTATCGTATGTATCTTTACGGGTTTTACATACGGAGACGAGGAAGAGAATGAAAAAAATCAAGAAAACAAAAGGCTTTGCGGCGTGTTTGACTGCGGTATGCCTGCTTTGCGGCTGCGGTGATGATGCATCTGCGGGCGTGTCTGATGAAGGACCCTTATGGAGAATGGGAATGGAAGATGTCCTGTACGGAGCGGGTCAGGGCAGTACGGATGCCGATGCCACGGGAGCAGGGAACGGTGCGGACTATACAGGAAGCGGGGCTGAGAGCGGTACAGGCAGCGGGGAAGGCTTTGGAGAGACAAACGAGGCTGCGACAGAATCGCAGGAAAAGGATAATACTGTCACGATTACGATTTCTGCCGCCGGGGATGTTACACTGGGCAATCATCAGAATCAGGAATATGCTTCTTCCTTCAGACAGACCTATGACCGGGAGGGGGATGCTTATTTTCTGCAGAATGTTAAGGATATTTTTGCGGCAGATGATATGACGATTGTCAATTTTGAAGGAGTGCTTACCTTTTCCGATGAGAAACAGGAAAAGGATTATAATATGAAGGGTGACCCGGATTATATCAATATTCTTACGGAAGGCTGTGTGGAGGCGGTCAGCTTTGGCAACAATCACAGGCTTGACTATCTTACAGAAGGGAGCAACGACACGGTAGCTGCTTTTGAAGAGGCAAAGCTTACCTATGCTTACGACAATATTACCGGAATTTATGAAGTAAAGGGTATCCGTATCGGGATTGTTTCCGTGAATGAAGTAAGTCAGGGCGCCGGAGTGGAGAAATACCTGCAGGAGGGTATTGCACAGCTAAAGGAAGAGGAAGGTGCAGACCTTGTGATTGCCTGTTGTCATTGGGGCATTGAGCGGGAAAATTATCCCGAGGATTATCAGAAGGAGCTTGGCAGGAAATGTATTGATTGGGGAGCTGATTTGGTTTTGGGCTCTCATCCCCATGTATTGCAGGGAGTGGATGTATATAAGGATAAGTTCATTGTATACAGCCTTGCAAATTTCTGCTTCGGAGGCAACCGTAATCCGGCAGATAAGGATACCATGATTTTTTCCCAGACCTTTACCTTTGAGGAAGGCGTAAAGCAGGAGGATATGGAGGCCAGGGTCATTCCCTGTTCGGTCAGCTCGGTGAAAAACAGGAATGATTTCTGTCCGACGCCGCTTACCGGGGAAGAGTATACCCGCGTATTGCAGCGGATTAATGAGTACAGCGCACCCTTCGGGGTGACGTTTGACGCAGACGGTTACTATATGGAGCCAAATTGGTAAGTGTGAAATTTAAGTGCAACTTATATTCCGATGAAAAGCCCTTAAAAAACGTCAGCACTTGGGCTGTGTATTTTACAGCCCTATGTACTGCTACGTTTTTTACGGAGCGAGAGCGCGGTTTTCATGGAATATAATTGCACGAACAAGCTTCACAATTACCTGAATAAAATAAAAAGGAGATGACAAACGTGGAAAAGAGAAAAATGGAAAAGCCGGGTATTGAAACGTCCTTACTGGGCTTTGGATGTATGCGTTTTCCTACTACACCGGAAGGAAAAATTGATGAGCAAAGAGCGCAGGCAATGCTGGACAAAGCGATTGCAGAAGGCGTCAATTACATAGATACCGCCTATCCCTATCACAATGGGGAAAGTGAGCCTTTTGTAGGAAAAGCATTGAAAAAATATGACAGAAGCTCCTTTTATCTGGCAACGAAGCTGCCGTTATGGTCGGTAAACAGCATTGATGATGCCAAAAGGATTTTTGAGGACCAGCTTTCCAGACTTCAGACGGATTATATCGATTTTTACCTTCTGCATGCCGTGAACAAAGAGCGTTGGGATGTTATGGTAAAGTTAGGGGTAGTAGAATACTGCGAGCAGCTTAAAAAGGAAGGACGTATCCGCTACCTTGGTTTTTCCTTCCATGATTCCTACGAAGCCTTTGAAGAAATACTGAATGCACGGGAATGGGATTTCTGTCAGATTCAGTTAAACTATATGGACGTAGAGGAACAGGCCGGCATGAAGGGATACCGTCTGGCAGAAGAAAAGGGTATTCCCCTGGTCATCATGGAGCCTGTAAAAGGCGGTTCGCTGGCGGCATTTGCAGATGATATTATGGAAAAATTCAGAGCCCATGACAAAGAAGCAAGCGCGGCTTCCTATGCGCTCAGATGGGTTGGCAGTCTGCCCGGTGTAAAGGTTATTTTAAGCGGGATGTCCAACATGGAACAGGTGGAGGACAATCTTCACACCTTTGCGGATTTCAAACCTCTTTCAGCTAAGGAACAGCAGACCATAGAAGAAGTTGTGGCGGTTTTAAACAGCAGGGTGCAGAATGGCTGTACAGGCTGCCGTTACTGTATGCCCTGTCCCGCAGGCGTCAATATTCCGGGCTGCTTTGCTGCATGGAATACATACCACATGTATCAGAATTATAATGTGGTAAAATGGCGGTGGGAAAATGAAATCGGAGAAAAGGGACAGGCATCAAACTGCATTAAATGCGGCAAGTGTGAAGGAAAATGTCCGCAGAAGCTGTCTATCAGGGACGACCTTGCGAAGGTACAGGCGGACCTGGACAAAAAAGAAATGATTCTGTAATATGGAAAAAGCGTATAAATTAGACTTTAATAATGAAAAAAGAGGCAGCCTGTATGTGAACTGCTGCGGCTGCTCTAAAACAGAGCCGCTGCACAGCTTCGGACCCGCCGCAAAGCCCCATTATCTGATTCACTTCGTGTTGAGCGGTAAGGGAAAATTTCGCTTTGGCGAAAAGGAATACCATTTAGAGGCAGGATACGGTTTTTTAATCTGGCCGGAGGAGCTGGCTTTTTATCAGGCTGATGAGGAGGACCCCTGGACCTATTTGTGGGTGGGCTTCGGCGGCAGCGAGGCCGAACACTATCTGCGCACAATGGGACTGGATGGCAGGCATCCTGTTTTCAGGAGCGAGCGTTCGGAAGAGCTTTATGAAGCTGTGCGCGATATGATGAAGCACAATACCTTCGGTATGGCGGATGAGCTTCGGAGAAACGGACAGCTGTCGGTGTTTTTGTCCCTGATTGCATCAGGGGTAAATGTGGTGGACAAAAATGAAACCGATAAGGGAAACGAGTATGTGCGAAAGGCGGTTTCCTTTATTCAGAGTAATTACTGCAACCCTATCCGGGTGACGGATGTTGCAAAGTATGTCTGTATCAACAGGAGCTATCTGTATACGCTGTTTCAGAATTATCTGGGTATGTCTCCCCAGCAGTTTCTGACGGTATTTCGGATTACCAAGGCAAGGGAGCTTTTGGAGTCTACCAGCTATTCCATTGAAAGCATAGCCCTTTCCTGCGGTTATGCAGATGCCCTTAATTTTACCAAGGCATTCCGGGGAATGAAGGGGATATCGCCCTCTGCCTTCCGAAAACAGGCGAGGACAGAAGAGGGTGGCAGACAGGATAAGGAACAGCTTAAGGAGATTGAAGAGTTTATCCTGCGGGAAACTACAAAATGACAAGAGACTGAAAGCGATAAAGTTAACATTTTGACAGGTTAAAAAAACAAATCGATATGGAAATCGGTTTGTTTTTTTATATAATGAAAGTAGAGAGGCTTTCAGGGGTACGGCTTTTGCAGGCTGTGCCGCAGACTGAACAGAAAGGGAAAGGGACAGGTATAGGCTATGCAGGAGAATATGAAAGAAGCAGTATTGGATAAATTTGCAGAGGTATTTGGAGACAGCGATGGCGCAAAGGTGTATTTTGCACCGGGACGTGTCAACCTGATTGGAGAACATACTGACTATAACGGAGGCCATGTGTTTCCCTGTGCATTGACCATTGGTACATACGGAGTGGCACGGAAAAGAAACGACAACAAACTTTTGTTTTATTCCATGAATTTTGAGCATCTGGGTATTATAGAATCTTCCTTAGAGGACTTAAAGCCTTATAAGGAGGCAGACTGGACCAACTATCCCAAGGGCGTTATGTGGGCCTTTGGTGAAAAGGGCATGCAGGTGCCCTTTGGTATGGATCTGCTGTTGAACGGCAATATTCCCAACGGCTCCGGTCTTTCCTCCTCTGCATCCGTGGAGGTGCTGACCGGCTTTATCTTAAGGGATATGTTTGGCTTTGACGTGACAAATCAGGAGCTTGCACTGATTGGGCAGTACTCTGAGAATAAATATAACGGCGTAAACTGCGGTATTATGGACCAGTTTGCCATTGCCATGGGCAAAGAGGATCATGCGATTTTTTTGGATACCTCTGATTTGTCCTATGAATATGCACCGGTAAAATTAAAGGGGGCTAAAATTGTAATTGCCTGCTCCAATAAAAAAAGAGGGCTGGGCGACTCCAAATACAATGAGCGCAGAAGCGAGTGTGAGGAAGCTTTAAAGGAGCTGCAGACGCTGGTGGATATTAAGAGCCTGGGCGACTTAAACGAAGAGCAGTTTGAAGCCATGGACGGTGCCATTGCAAGTCCGGTGCGTGTAAAGCGGGCAAGACATGCCGTATATGAAAACCAGCGTACCATCAAGGCGGTGGAAGCCCTTAAGGAAAATAATATTGAATTTTTCGGGGAACTGATGAATGAATCCCATGTATCCCTTCGGGATGATTATGAGGTAACAGGTATAGAACTGGATACTTTGGTAGAAGCAGCATGGGAGATTGAGGGTGTTATCGGCTCCCGCATGACCGGCGCAGGCTTTGGCGGCTGCACCGTCAGCATTGTAGAGGATGAGGCAATCGATACCTTTATAGAAAAGGTGGGTAAGACCTATCAGGAAAAAATCGGATATGCGGCAGATTTCTATGTAGTGGAAATCGGAGGTGGCCCGGCAGTTTTGTAGTTCCCGGCAGAAGGTAGTCCGGGAGAACCTGCTTTGAAAAAGTCGGAAGAGGAAGGAGACAAACATGATACAGACATATATCAGAAAGCTTGTAAAATATGGCCTGATGACAGGCCTGCTTGCACCGGAGGATGAAATATATACCATAAACAGGCTGTTAGAGCTTTTTGCTTTAGAAGAACCGGAAGAATGTGACATGGATGTCACAATGGAAGAAAAGGAACTGGAACAGGTGCTGAAGGGTATGCTTGACTATGCCTGTGAAAAAGGACTGATATTACAGGACAGTATTGTATACAGAGATTTGTTTGATACAAAGGTGATGGGGCTTTTAATGCCCAGGCCCGGTGAGGTCATTGCAAAGTTTTGGAAGCTTTATGAAAAGTCTCCGGAAGCAGCTACGGATTATTACTATAAGCTGGCACAGGATTCTGACTATATCCGCAGATACCGGATTGCAAAGGATGCAAAGTGGGTAACGGCTACAGAGTATGGGGATTTGGACATTACCATCAATCTTTCCAAGCCGGAGAAGGATCCCAAAGCTATTGCGGCGGCAAAAAATGCAAAGCAGTCAGGCTATCCCAAATGCCTTTTATGCAGGGAAAATGAGGGCTATGCCGGCAGGGTGAACCATCCGGCAAGGCAGAACCACAGGATTATTCCGGTGACTATCAATGAAAGCAGATGGGGCTTCCAGTATTCTCCCTATGTATATTACAACGAGCATTGCATCGTCTTTAACAGTGAGCATATTCCTATGAAAATCGAGCATGCTACATTTTGCAAGCTGTTTGATTTTGTAAAGCAGTTTCCACATTATTTTGTGGGCTCCAATGCAGATCTGCCTATTGTAGGCGGCTCCATTTTAAGCCATGACCATTTTCAGGGCGGACACTATGAGTTTGCCATGGCAAAGGCGCCTGTGGAAAAAAGCTTTACTGTAGAAGGCTTTCCGGATGTGGAAGCCGGTATTGTAAAATGGCCCATGTCCGTTATCCGTTTAAGCGGAGCGGATACGGAGCGGATTATTGCATTGGCAGATGTTATTTTAAACAGCTGGCGGAGCTACACTGACGAGACAGCCTTTATCTATGCCGAAACTGACGGAGAGCCCCACAATACCATTACCCCCATTGCCAGAAAACGCGGCGAGTTCTATGAACTGGATTTGGTGCTGAGAAATAATATCACAACAGAGGAACACCCCTTGGGCGTATACCACCCCCATGCAAAGCTGCATCATATTAAAAAGGAAAATATCGGCTTAATAGAAGTCATGGGTCTGGCTGTTCTGCCTGCCCGTCTGAAGGCGGAAATGGCAGCGCTGAAAAAGGCTGTTCTTGATGGCAGTGATTTGAGGGCGGATGAAGTACTTTCCAAGCATGCGGACTGGGTGGAAGAATTTAAGGAAAAATATGAAAAAATAGATGCTTCTAATATCGATAAGATTATAGAGGATGAAATCGGTCTGGTCTTTATGCAGGTGCTTGCGGACGCCGGTGTTTACAAGCGTACAGAAAAAGGCAGAGAAGACTTTATGCGTTTTATAAAGAGCTTGCACTAATGTGCCTTATCAGACGGAAAGGGCTTTTATGGCTAAATTAAGGAAAATGCTGGGGAATATAGAATCGCAGGAATGTATTTTGCTGATGCGCTTAATCGAAACACAGAGTAAGGAAACGCTGGCAGCCTGCAGAAGTCTATGACGCAGCAGCTTCTCTCGAACTTAACAGGGCTTATGAGTCCCTAAAGGATGCTGCCGTACCGGACGAACAGCATCCTGCTAAAATCAAGTGGTATTGTTAAGAGCGCTTCTTATCTTTCAAAGACTTATTAAAGGAGCCGATTTCAATCAGATTACCCTCCGGGTCAGCAATAATTTGTAATGGACCTTAATCCTGATTTACGGATGATGTACGTGGCTTAAATAGTCTCTTGGTTCATATGGAAAATCACATTTCTTGATTTTAGATATATTAAAAGAAACTGCATACATTCCTTCCGGTGGATATATAGATTCATTTTCATCACTATCGTCTGATTCAAAAAGTATATCAAGTGTGTTGTCATTATAGGAAATTTTTATAATATTATAGAGGCCTGTATTGCCGCGGCAGGCTCGTGAATCAACAAAAATCATATATTCATTAAAATCTATATCTGAACTATCGAAATATAAACCGGAATTATCAAAAAATGTTTGCAGTTGTTTTTCGGTATCTATAATGGTATTTTCAGGATGTTTATAGCCATAGCAGGTATACCCGAAATAATTGTCGTTATCATAAAGTTTTACGACCTTGTAAAGCGTTTCAAATTCTACATAAGAATCATCTTTAGCTGTACTTATTCTCTCTATGGGAGCAGAGCAACCTGTAATTCCAAATAATAAAAGAAAATTTAATATTGCTGTCATTAGTGCTTTTTTCATTTTAAACAATCCTTTCATTATCCTCCAAATAACCTCTATGAAAAGAGAGAAGTTTTTAAAGAAAAAACATGACCGGTATGGCAATCCAGCCTGCAACCTCTATGAAAATACAGAACCAGTGTAAAAGGCGGATAAGCAGGGTTCCTCCGTTTCTTAATGCGGCAGAGCAAAAATAGCCGAAAAGAATTGACAGGAAGGCGCCAAACAGATTTGCCGGTGCGTAACCATTCCGGCACAGGGTGTAGGATATGGGAAAAAGTAAGGCGATGAGAAGTGCCGACAGGCTGTGGAGTGTATACAGTGCCTGCTTTGCAGATACTGGTCCGTTGCCGTTATCTATGGCAATATCAGCGGTTATGACGTCCGTATTTTGTCTGTGATGGGCGTGCAGAATCAGTGCCGGTTTTCCCTCGGGAGGGAAGGTGGAGAGCAGATAAACGATTCCCTGATAGAGCAGAAGGTGGTTTACCTGTACAGTGGGGGCGTTTGCTCTGTCGGCTGCCATAAGTTCATAGCTTCCTGCGGGTATATGCAAAATTTCTTCCCTTTGCCGGTTTCTGGTACAGATTACCCGGATAAACAGGCAGAGAAAGAACGTAGCGAATAGCCCTAAAAAGATACTTAATGCAGGGGCATCCGGTTCCCACATGGCGGCTGATGCAAAAAAAAGTCCGGCAGTAAGAAAAGCTGTCATCAGATATTTTCTTAAAGGAATCATCCATTCTGCTTTCATGATAAGACAGATAATTCCGGCTAAAACCAAATAATAGGCAAGATATCCCATTTAAAACCCCTCCCTTAAAGCTGCTATGCAAAGATACCATTATAAGTATTTTTACAGTAATTGTATCTAGTTTACATCAATTTGACTCTATATTGCAAGCGATTCGGTTTGCACCTGAGGATATTAGCAGCTTTTGTTTCCGGATATTATGGTGCAGGCGGCAGGAACATGGGACTTCCTGTTCTGCATATGTTAAAGTAATAAAGTTTGGAGAAAACTGAATATGGCTTTTTGCAGAACAATCATTCATGTGGTACAGCCTGCCGATACCTTCTATCGGCTGGCACAGCGTTACCAGACGACTGTTCCCGATATTATTATGCGTAATCCCGGAATTAATCCTTATAATCTGCAGGTGGGCACCCGCTTAAATATCTGTGTAGGGCAGAATAATGATAACGTACAGCAGGATGAACTGGATTTAAACAATGATATGCGGCAGTCATGGACGCAGCATGCCTTTTGGACCATGATATTTATGAACAGTCTCTTTAACAATCTGGCGGATACGGAAGATGTACAGATGCGTCTGATGCAGACACCGGAAGATATTGCGGCAGTGTTTGAGAGATTTTATTCCCAGCCCATGGTAAACCAGCTGACGCAGCTGCTTTCGGAGCATACACAGCTTGCAGGAGAAATTATGATGGCCCTGCGTGACAAAGATACACAGAGGGCAGAACAGCTTGAGCGCCAGTGGTACCAGAATGCGGAAAGGATCGCAAGGCTTTTAAGCAATACAAATTCGGAATACAGCTATGACGAACTGCTCCAGATGCTGACAAGACATCTGGATATGTTAAAACGGCAGATGACAGCAAGCCTGAATCAACAGTTTGAAGAGGAAATCCGTCTTTTTGATGAAAATGAAAACCAGCTTATGCAGTTGTCGGATACCCTCACAGAGGGTCTGCTGCAGCAGTTTTATCAGCGGTGATGAAAAGTTAGAATATTGCAAAAAGAAGCAGAGCCTGCAGTCCAAGGTCATTAAGTTAAGCTTTCCAATAAAAGATACCCAACATTTTTCTTGTAATATTGGGTATCTTTTTTGTGGAATTATCCCTGCATAAAACTGCAATTATTTAAATCAATATTATTTTTTACTCCCTTTTCGGAAAAGTGTTTCTATTGCTTAATTCTACAAACTGGGATTTGCATGAGCCATGCACCGACAAAAATCAAGCGGATGCGTCATGCTTGCATGTAAGCAGACGTTTGATTTGTTGACGGTATACGGCGAAGCCGTACATGAAATAAATGCGAAGCATTTATGAATGGGCATGGCTCAACAACTCACAAAACTGGGATTTATTTATGCTTTCTCATATCTTTTTCTATCAACTTTTCTGTTTGCTTCAACATTCTGTTTTGATAAGACTTTACTTCTTTTTCTATCCAAATTTGATATTTTTTACAATATTTTCCTAATAATAATGGAAGTACACCAATAATCACAAAAATTGAAGAAATAACAGCCCAAATACCGTAAAACAGAGGAATATTGTATTTTTCATAATCTTGTGGCAGAAGACTTACAAAACCTAATATTATAAAGGATACTATACCTAAAAAAATAAATATACGTCCTATCTGATTGTAAAACGCAATTCCTTCATTTGTTTTTGGGGGAGACTTTTTGCTTTTTACTAATTTGTTACTCATATTTTTCTTTTCCTCCATACAAATTCAAGTTTGTATGATTAATTATGCCCCTTTTGCATTAACAACATAATTCCGAAAAGGAACTTATTTTTTTATTTTCCTGAATCCAATCACAACAAAAGGAATACCGAAAACTATTTGAATGAAAGCTAATAAGCTGTTCGTATTAAGCAATAGGTTTACGCATGCCATTATGCATAGTGTCACACCAATAATAGCCATACTTAAATATTTTTTGTTCATCATAAAGTTCACCTCCACGAAATTCAAAATTTTTTGAGTGTTCTCTCAACCTTCCTTTATTTTCGGGCTTTCCAGCCTCCAACCATCTATGTAATTTTCACTTTTCCCTTACCAGAGTATAATAAGGGAAAACTACAACTTTTTCTTTGCGATATTCTTATAAATATTTTTATTAAAATCACGTTTTGAGTGAAAAAAATCGATTTCTGATTTAGTAAGTACATTTTTCTGTGCAATTGCCTCAACCGTACAAATCAAATCTGCCGCTTGTGCCAACTCAATCTGGCCATAGTCATGACTGGGCAGATATAATGAATATCTAACATACGAGTAAAATGATACAATGCTTTTCTGTCTTCTCTCAAATCATTTTTATAGACACTTTCACGTCTGATTCATGGTCCGGTATGTATGGTGTGCATGGGATATCCCCAATTACTTATCTGCCGCTCTAACGCATCAATATTTTGAGAGATATCTGTCTCTTGATTATGTAAGACCATTGCAACATAATAATTCGGAGAAACCGGATTATACAGACCAAAATCTCCGGATTCATCTATAAAAACACTAAGTACTTTTTCTTTCATGTAACGCCCCTCTTATGTATGAAAATGGCGGGGTAAATCCCCGCCAGCCGGTGGACCAGGACCTTTCGGTCAGCCCAAATATAAATGCACCTCGTGCAACAGATTCATATCTGTAACTATATTATATGTTATTGAAATCAGTTTATCAACAGATTTTCAAAATATTTTATCGGATGTCTTTGCAATAGGCAAATCCAACAAATATTTTTGCCTTTTTCGTAGCCTTTTGTTAGGATGAATTGTATTAACAGTGAAAGGGGGATGAAAAAATGCCTGAAACAGCGTTGCACGCCAATGATTTGTTGAAAAAGAACATAGCAAAATATTCGGGAATGGTCTATAAGTTAGCATATTCTCTGGTAAAAGACCGTTATGATGCGGATGACATCTATCAGGAGGTCTTTATGAAGTATATTAGGAAAAGTCCCTGTTTTCACAGTAAGGAACACGAAAAGGCATGGTTTATCCGTGTTACGGTAAACTGCTGTAAAAACTTCTGGAAGTCGGCATGGAGAAGCAAAACCACCGGATTTACGGAGCAGGACGCACTCTCCTATGATATGGAGGAGCCGGAGGCAGGTATTATTATGCAGGTAAAGGCACTTCCGGAAAAATACAGGGTTGTTATTCACCTGTTCTATTATGAAAATATGACCATCGAGGAAATCAGCAGCGCATTAAAAAGAAAACCGTCAACAGTCAGGACGCAGCTTACGAGAGCGAGAGAACTGCTTAGGGAAAAACTGAAGGAGGATATGTAATGTTTGAGGAAAAATATAAAAAAGCATATGATGCTATAGAACCGGAAAACGCGGTATTAAACAGGATACTTTTACAGGCAGATAGCAGGGCTGAAAGAACGGTTCGGCAAAAAGTCTGTTTTTGGAAGCCGGTACTGACCGGTGCGGCTATGGTTTTAACGGTTGTGACAGCACTGTCATTTGTGACATTGCCGGTACTGGCGGCAAAGGTACCGGCTGTTTACCGCTTTATAGAAGGTATTTCACCTACACTGGCAGACTGGGTGGTTCCCCTGGAAGCGTCCTGTACGGACAGAGGGATTAAGATGCAGGTAGAAGCTATTCATGTAGAGGATAATCAGGCTGAAATTTATGTTTCCTTTCAGGATGAAGAAGAAAAGGATGATATCATAAACGGCAGGATGGATATCTATGAGGGATACGGCCTTTTGAGCCGGTCCGGGAAGAGCAGTATGGGGGGATGCAGCTTTGCAGAATATGAGGAGGAAACCGGAAAGGCGTATTTTAAGGTATCGGTAATGGCTGATGAAGCTTTTGACAGGGATAAGCTTACTTTTTATGCGTATGCGCTGTCAGTGGGTAGTCCAATGAGTCAGAAAAGACCTATAGATTTGAACGGTATTTTGTATGAGGCAGATTTGAAAAGTGAACCTGTAAGCGGACGCGGAGGAACGGACTGGGAAAATATAAGAGAAAGACTGAAGGAGTATAAACCTGCAGAAGAATTTCCGGATGATCCACGTTTCCAATATGCGGTAATGGATGCTGTGCCTGTAAATGAGTGCGCTGCAGATGAGTTTACGATTACCGGAATTGCCTGTTTGGACGGCTTGCTTCGCGTACAGATTTGCATGGGGGATATTTTGGCGGGCAGGCAGGCACAGCTTTTTCTTGTAGATGAAAAAGGCAATGAACAGTCAAATGGGGCGTCTCTTTCATGGAGTGAAAACTATGAGGGTATAGACTATGTTTTTTATGAATACTATTTTGCCGGTCCCTTTGAAGATTTGGACGATTACAGTATGTACGGTATTTTTTGTGATACCGGAGAGCGCGTGGAAGGAGAGTGGAGTGTGACCTTCCGGGTAGAGTAGGCACCATCCAAATGGCAGGGACTTTGCCCTGCCATTTTGGTGTTTTTGCACTTACTACTTTGTTCCGTATCTCCTTCTTGTTGTAGTTCCTCCTTTTTATTTGTTTTCATGGTTTGTCAACAGTGCTACTAAATCCTCCCTGATTTCATCATAATGGGAATCGGTCAGTCCAAAGTCCTTTTCCTTGTAAGTCCAGACAGCACATCCGATATTGTGCTTACGAAAGACTTCTTTCACATCAGTGAACCATTGCAGGGTATCTTTGACGGGGGCCCTGTCAATGACGCCAAACTCTCCGCAATAAAGAGGAACGCCTGCGTTTTTTGCTGCCTTCACAGCTTCCTCTACCATTTCTGCAATAAATACCGGTCCCATTTTTTCTGTAGTGGCATCCGTTACAGCACCGCCCTGTATACCCAAAGCGGCTGACTGTTTTCTGAAATAGTCCATGGTTTCCGGATAAAAAATATCCTTTGCCTTATCAACGCCGGCTACCCAGGGAGCTTTCTGATGGGTAAACAAAAGCGGCTCATAAAAATGGAAGGTAAAAATAATGTTTTCTGATTCGGGAACATCCAAATACTTTAACGTTTTAGCACTGTTCCAGCAGATACCGCCATAGATGATGGGTGTTTCTTTTGCTATCTCGCGGATTTTATTAACAGCTTTTGCAATTAAACGATTCCATGCTTCCGCATTCTCTTCCTCCACCACTTCGTTGAGCAGCTCCATAGCAACATGAGGGCATTTGGCATACCGCTCGGCAATGACGGTCCACAGATTTATAAAGCGGTTTTGCAGATTTATATTGGAAAACAAATTGTTCTTTTCAGCGCTTCCCGCATTGTTAAAATCATATCCGTATGCCTTATGCAAATCTAATATGATGTTCAGATGATAAGCGGCACACCATTCTATTACTTTATCCACATAGAGATAGCCTGATGCCCGGACGGTGCCGTCTTCATTTTCCAACACCTCATAATCAATGGGAAGCCTGATATGGTCAAAGCCCCATTCGGCTATCTGTTTTATATCATTTTCGGTGATAAACTGTCTGTAATGCTCCGGGGTATGAACACATTGTGATAAGTAACCGCCTAAATTAATTCCACTGGTAAGCTTCATAATATTGTCTCCTTTGCTTTTTTTCTGCATATTCTTTTTATTTTATTGTCTGTTCGCTTCTTACACTCTGATTTTCTCATATCTTCATTTGTAATGATACCGTTTTTATATCTTTTTTTTCGTTTTGATGATATAATGGGAAACTGGTATCTCTTTTGGAAGGAGGGAAATTGCTTTGCCGGATTTAAAAAGGGAATTATTTTATAAGGAATTTGTGCAGCGTGAAAATAATATATTGCGGGCGCCGTATAATCCTGAGCTGGAGTTTTATTCCGTCATAAAGTCGGGCAATGAACAAAGGGTCAGGGAGCTTTGCAGACAGCCCTTAAGCAGCAAAACCGGACTGGGGGAGCTTTCCGAAAACAGGCTGCAAAATATAAAATATCATTTTGTAATAACTACGGCATTGGTTGCCAGATATTGTATGGAAGGTGGTATGGACTTATCTGTGGCATATGGCTTAAGTGATTTCTATATTCAGAAGGCGGACAGCGCTGCCACACCAAAGGAGGTATCCGACCTGCATCTTATCATGTGCCTTGATTATGCAAAAAGAATGAAAAATCTCAGAAAGGAAAAGGTGTGTTCTCTGCATATTGCTAACTGTCTGGACTATATTTACGACCATTTGCATACGCGCATTACCATAGATATGCTGGCAGAATATGTGGGGCTGAGCCCTTCTTACATATCACGCCTTTTTAAAAAAGAGACCGGTTTGTCTGTCAGTGATTATATACAGGCAAAAAAGATAGATACCGCGCAGAACATGCTGATATACTCTGATTACACGCCTTCTCAAATAGCGTCAATTCTTGCATTTCCCAATCAAAGCTATTTTTCGGAGGTATTTCATAAGAGAACCGGGCTGACGCCCACCAGATACCGGGCACAACACTTTAGAAAAATCACGCCGATGCGCTGAGTTTTTATACGGCTGTTTGTTTCTGAGCGAAAACAAACAGCTTTGATGGCAGAAGAGAAACCGCCTGCGCGAAATTCTTTTTACCTCTTCGCCACATGTCGCTCAGAAACGAGGAATTTTATGAAAAAACAAACCTGTCTGAAGGAATTTTTGCGATATTCATCCTTAAATGTACTGGGAATGCTCAGCTTGTCCTGCTATATTCTTGCAGATACCTTTTTTGTGTCAAAGGGATTAGGAGCAAACGGTCTGGCGGCGCTTAATCTGGCAATTCCCGTATACAGCCTGATTCACGGAACCGGGCTGATGCTTGGGATGGGCGGCGCTACCAGATATTCCATATTAAAAAGCCGCAATCTGGAAAAGGAAGGAAATGCGGTATTTACGCATACCTTAATGCTGACAGCAGGTCTGGCAGCGGTTTTTGTGCTGCTGGGGATTTTTTTATCAGAGCCTGTTACGGCTTTATTTGGGGCGGACGAAGCCGTATCAGCCATGTGCCGGACCTATCTGAAGGTACTGCTTTTGTTTGCACCGGCATTTTTGCTCAATGACGTTATTCTGTGCTTTGTCCGCAATGATGGTGCGCCGGGGCTTTCCATGGCAGCTATGGTAAGCGGCAGCCTGTCTAACGTGCTGCTTGATTATATCTTTATTTTCCCGCTTAATATGGGCATTTTTGGTGCGGTTTTTGCTACAGGACTGGCGCCGGTTATCAGCTTGGGAATTATGTCAGTTTACTTTTTACAGAGAAAAAACAGCTTTCATCCGATTCGGTGCAGCTTTTCCATAAGACGGTGGGGATACATTGCTGTAACAGGGGCTTCTTCTTTTGTTGCAGAACTATCCTCAGGCATTGTCATAATCGTTTTTAATGCCATTATGTTAGAGCTAAAGGGCAACGAAGGGGTGGCAGCCTATGGCATTATTGCCAATTTATCTCTTGTAGTCACAGCCATCTATACAGGTATTGCACAGGGAAGCCAGCCGCTTTTCTCTAAAAATTACGGGAAGGGAAATAAGCGGGAGATAGAGGCGATTTTAAGATATGCGCTTATCACCGTAGGTATTTTGTCTGCAGCAGTTTACCTTACGGTATTTTTCGGTGCGGAAGGTATCGCGTCAATTTTTAACAGTGAGAAAAACGCAGAATTGCAGACAATCGCGGTGTGGGGCTTGAAGCTGTATTTTACGGCCTGCATATTTAACGGCTGCAATATCATGATGTCTATTTATTTTACTTCCGTGGACTATGTGAAGCCGGCCCATCTGATATCTGTTCTCAGGGGCTTTTTATTGATTGTGCCGTTGTCCTTTCTGCTGTCGCAGGTCTTTGGCATGACAGGACTGTGGCTTGCATTTCCGGTGACGGAGTTTATAGTGGCAGTTATCGGCGCGGGACTGTATGTGCAGTACAGGCGCTCTTTTCATTGACGTTCCCTGCCTGACAAATTATACTGTTTTTAAAAGCAAAGGTAGAGAAAGGACGTCTTATGCAGCTTGCTCTTATCAGTGATATTCATGGAAATTACAAAGCCTTTGAGGCATTTTTGGCTTATATTGCAAAACGGGAAGTGGACGGTATTGTCTGCCTGGGTGATTATGTGACGGACAGTCCGTATCCGGAGCGGACGCTTATTATGCTGTATGAAATGATGGAAAAGTATCCCTGCTATATGGTGCGGGGCAACAGAGAAGAGTATCTGATTGATAATTTCTATCATAAAAAGGGATGGAAGCCCTCGTCTACAAGCGGGGCATTATATTATACGTCACAGCATGTGACAGAAGCAGATATTCATTTTTTTGAAAATCTGCCTGTGGTGCGCGAGCTTGTGATGCCGGGATGCCCGTCTACGCTTATCTGTCATGGCGCGCCTTTGGAAATCAGGGGGAATCTTAAGGAGAATCCTAAACTGAAGGAGGAGACGCTTAGGAACTTAAAAGAGGACTATCTTTTTGGCGGACACAGCCATAATCAGGAGATTGATGAACGGTTTGGAAAGACTTATGTAAACCCAGGCTCGCTGGGGCTTGCTATAGACGGAAGAGGGCGGCATGCCCAGTTTGCCATGCTTCACACAGAAGAAGGAGAATATGGCCCGTTCTGGCAGGTGGAGCAAATCAGTATTCCCTATGATGTAGACGCGTTTTTACAGGATTTTACTGTGTCAGGATTAGATGAATATGGTATGATACTGAGCAGGGGAGTTAAAAAAACACTGGTGACAGGCATTAACTATTTTTATAAAGCAGTAGTGGAGGCGGAACGGATTTCCAATAAACCGCTTTGGGAGATTCCGGAATCGGTATGGCAGCAGGTGGCGGAACGGTTTTCCCTGTAGGGGATGCCGGCAAGGAAGAGGTCGCAGAAGCGGCCTGTTGCAGGCGCAAAAAGTCCGCGAGCAGACTCTTTATTTAGAAAGGTACACAAAATGCGATTTTTACTGGTGGCACTCAATGCAAAATATATACATTCCAATCCGGCGCTTTACAGCCTGAAACGTTATGCAGGCGAAAATGCCGTCCATGTGGAGACAGCGGAGTATACGATTAATAACCGCATGGAAGATATCCTGGCGGATATTTACGGCAGGCGGCCTGATGCTGTGGGTTTTTCCTGCTATATCTGGAACTGGAGCATGATACAGGACATCATAACGGAGCTTCACAAGCTGCTTCCGGCAATTCCTGTCTGGCTGGGCGGACCGGAGGTTTCCTTTGACGCAGAAAAAATTTTGGAGCAGTATCCGCAGATTACAGGCATTATGGCAGGTGAAGGGGAGGAAACCTTTTCTGAACTGTTGGAATATTATGTGAACCATGACAGAGCGCTTACAGAAATTGACGGACTGGTATTAAGAGAAGGTGCTACCAAAGAGAGGCGCCCCCTTTCCATGACAGAGATACCCTTCTTGTATGACAGCTTAGAGGATTTTGCAAACAGGATTATCTACTATGAATCCCAAAGAGGCTGTCCCTACAGGTGCAGCTACTGCCTTTCCTCTATAGATAAAACAGTCAGGCTGCGTGACATTAATGTCGTAAAAAAGGAACTGCAGTTTTTCCTGGATAACCGGGTAGAACAGGTAAAATTTGTGGACCGGACGTTTAACTGCAATCATCAGCATGCAATGGCAGTCTGGCAGTATATTCACGAACATGACAATGGTGTCACTAATTTCCATTTTGAAATTGCAGGAGATGTTATAAACGAAGAAGAGACAGGTCTCTTAAACCGCATGAGACCGGGGCTGGTGCAGCTGGAAATCGGTGTACAGTCTACGAACGAAGCTACCCTGAAAGAAATACGCCGGGTGATGGATATTGACAAACTAAAGGCGGTAACGGCAGCAATAAAAAAGGGCGGCAATATCCACCAGCATCTGGATTTGATAGCAGGACTTCCCTTTGAGGATTACGAGAGCTTTTCCCGTTCCTTTGATGAGGTCTACAGTATGGAACCGAATCAGCTTCAGCTTGGATTCTTGAAGGTACTAAAAGGTTCCCATATGCATGAAATGGCAGAGCAGTACGGTATTGTATATACGGAAAAGCCGCCCTATGAGGTGCTATATACGAGGTGGCTTTCTTATGAGGACGTGCGCCGGTTAAAGAAGGTTGAGGAAATGGTGGAGCTGTACTATAACAGCAGCCAGTTTACGCACACGCTGCCGGTTTTACAGAAAGCCTTTGTAAGTCCCTTTGCCATGTATGAGGCACTGGCGGATTATTACGAAAAGGAAGGCTGTTTTGTGCAGACGCCCTCCCGCATTTACCGGTATCAGGTGCTGCTTGCGTTTGCGGAAGTCTGTGATAAACAGAAGCTGCCCCTTTATAAGGAGCTTTTAACCTTTGATTTATATTTGCGTGAAAATGCAAAGAGCAGGCCTGATTTTGCCTGCGACCTTGCGCCATACAAAAATGAAATTACAGAATTTTACAGAAAAGAAGAAACGGAGCGGCGTTTCCTGCCTGATTATACAGCATATGACGGCAGGCAGCTTGCCCGCATGACCCATTTGGAACCGTTTTCCTATCCGGTGTGGGAAAAGGCGGATATCTGTGTGGCATGGAAGGGACAGGCGGATGAGCCGGGTAAAGAGGGCGCTACAGAAGCGCCGGATAAGGCGGATTTACAGGATGTGGCAGGCTATGTCCTGTTTGACTACCAGAACCGCAGTCCGCTTACCCATGAAGCAGGCGTCATTTTGATACGATAAATTATGCGGGTGTCTGTGTAACTTTTAAGTGCAAGTTACATTCCAATGAAAAGCCCTTAAAAGTTCCACAGCTACCCTTAAAGAACACAACGAAGGAGGATAACATGGCAGCAAAACACACATTGGAAGTACTGAAGGCTTTAGATGAATATTACGGAACGGAGTACCGCTGCTCTCTTGACCATGAGAATGCATGGCAGCTTTTGATTGCAACGATGCTGAGCGCTCAGTGTACGGATGCCAGAGTCAATATTGTAACGGCGGATTTGTTTCAGAAATATCCTTCCGTAGAGGCCTTTGCAAATGCAGACTTGCAGGAATTGGAGCAGGATATCCATTCAACCGGCTTTTACCGCAATAAGGCAAAAAATATTATTGCCTGCTGCAGAGAACTGATGGAGCGCTACGGCGGCGAGGTGCCTTCGGGGATAGAAGAACTGACGCATCTTGCAGGCGTGGGCAGAAAAACCGCTAATGTTATCAGAGGTAATATTTTCAATGAGCCAAGTATCGTGGTGGATACCCATGTAAAGCGGATATCAAGGAAGCTGGGCTTGTGCAAATCAGATGACCCGGTAAAGGCAGAGCAGGAGCTGATGAAGGCACTGCCAAAGGACCACTGGATTCTTTGGAATATGCAGCTTATTACTTTTGGAAGGGAAATCTGCAAGGCACCCAATCCTAAATGCGAGCAGTGCTTTATGACACATCTGTGCCCGGATTATAAAAAACGAACACGGCAGCGCTGACAGAGTGTGCGTTGCAGGACGGGAAAAGCCGGCGAAGCTGCGGGAATATGAAGAAGAGATGGGTGAGCGTGTGTTGTGATGAGTGAGTTAAAAAAGACGGACAGCTATGTCTGTATTGATTTGGAAACCACCGGACTCAATCCGAAAACGGACAGAATTATTGAGATTGGTGCTGTAAAAGTAGAAAACGGCTGCCGGACGGAGCGTTTTTCTTCCTTTGTTAATCCGGGCAGAATGCTTGCAGAGCATATTACAAAGCTGACCGGTATTACGGACGGGCAGTTAAGAGATGCGCCGGATATTGCAGAAATACTGCCTGAGGTGATGGCGTTCTTAGGTGATGCGGTTCTTTTGGGACACAGCGTGCTGTTTGATTACTCTTTTATAAAGAAGGCGGCGGTAAACAACCGGTTTGCATTTGAGAGACAGGGTATCGATACCCTGAAGATAGCCCGGAAATTCTTGCCGGATTTAGAGAGCCGGAGTCTGGATTTTTTGTGCAGGCATTATGAGATTCCCCACAAAGCCCATCGGGCGCTGGAGGATGCGGAGGCAACCTGTATGCTTTACGACAGGCTTTGGGACGCCTTTGGCGGAAACAGGAGCCTTACAGGGGACGCCTCCGGCGGAAAGAGGAGCCTTACAAGGGATGCAGAAAAAGTATTTATGCCGGATAAGCTGATATATCATGTAAAGAGAGAGACGCCTATTACGCCTGCGCAAAAAGAAAGGTTATATAAGCTGCTTGAAAGGCATAAACTGAATATGGGGTATGATCTGGATAAACTTACAAGAAATGAAGCTAGCCGCTATACGGACCAGATTCTTGCAAGGTACGGACGATAATATTTTTCATGGAAGAGCGGAGTGTGCCGGCTGCGTCTGTAAGAGCGGCCTTTTTTGCAGGCTCTCCCTGCGCATCATAGATGTCTGCCAAAAGATAGTAGCTGCGGCTGATGTCGGTATGGGTAGAAACCGCAAATTCAAGGACAGCCTGAGCCTCCTTTTCAAAGCCGCCGGCATACAGAGTTTCGGCCCAATCCTGCAGGGTACGCGCTAAGAGGGTATAGTTTTGGTCATATTCGGACAGACAGGTAATATTGGCAGTGCCGTATTCCAGCTTCAAATCCGTGTTGCTGTAGCCGGTAAAATTAACGATTTTCTGGGAAGCAAGGTTGTGAAGCAGGGTATGGTAATCGGCAACAGCAGAAACCTCTTTCATGGTATCCATGGGAAGTGTTTCAAAAGGGATGGTAATATAGTCAAGATTGGTAAGCGGCTTTTTACGGGTGCTGTTGGCTTTTGCCTCCCGGTTCCAGAAGTCCTTTTTCCATTTTTCTTCCATTTTTCCATGCTTTCTGTTTTCGTAGGCAATCAGTAAGCAGAATACGATTAAACTGGACAAAAACAACGTTTTCATATATAATATCCTTTCAGTAGATTTTAAGGAGAGATGACATGTTTAACATACACAATAAAAAAACACAGAGAATCATTTCAGGTGTAATCATCCTGTTTTTGATTTTGGCAATGGTACTGCCCATGCTGCTTGGCATGTAGATTTATTTTAGAGTACCATATTTTTTCTGCAAATACAATGAGGCAGAGAGCTTAGAGGAGAGCAGTATAATTTATGAAAAAATTTATGATTGGAGTATCCTGGCTTTGCGGTTTGGCAGCGGTGCTGTTTTGGAATCTGCCGGTTGCTGCAGCGGAAACGGATACTGTCAAAGAAGGCATTTATGCAGGGGATATTTCTTTGGCAGGTATGACAAAGGATGAGGCAGAGACGGCAGTCTTAGAATATGTGGATTTGCTTGCACCGACAGAGATTACCCTGATAGCGGCTGATAATAACGAGGTAGTTGTGACAGCAGGGGATTTGGGTATCAGCTGGGGCAACCCGGAGATTTTAGATGAGGCCATGACGCTTGGTACCCAGGGCAATATTGTACAGCGCTATAAGGCAATTAAGGATTTAGAGCATGAAAATAAGATTTATCCTATAGAGCTGGACTTCGACATTATGGCAATAGACACTGTTTTGGCCGAGCAGTGCAGTGAGTATGACAGAGAAGCCGTAGATATGGGGCTTGTGCGTGAAAACAATGTCTTTCAGGTAAAAGAAGGGCAGACAGGCTATTTTTTGGATGTGGAAAATTCCATTGATACCATATACGCTTATCTGACCAAAGAATGGAACCATGAAGCATGCAGCATTCCGCTTGATATTGTGGTCAGCGAACCGAGAGGTACTGCGGAGCAGCTTCTGATGGTAGAGGATGTGTTAGGAACCTTTTCCACCTCTTATGCGACCTCAGGACAGAGCCGCAGTGCCAATGTGGAAAACGGCAGCAGGCTGATAAACGGTATTACCCTGTATCCGGGTGATGAGTTTTCCACTTATGAAACGGTAGCCCCTTTTTCCGAAAAAAATGGGTATTATATGGCGGGGTCTTATCTGAACGGTAAGGTTGTGGATTCTTTGGGCGGCGGTATCTGTCAGGTATCTACCACACTTTATAATGCGGTGCTTTTGGCGGAACTGGATGTAACGGAGCGGTATAATCATTCCATGATTGTCAACTATGTGGAGCCTTCCGCAGACGCAGCAATTGCAGAATCCTCAGGTAAGGATTTTAAATTTGTAAATAATACGGATTATCCTATTTATATAGAAAGCTATACTACCTCCGATAAGCAGGTTGTTTTCAATATATACGGCGTGGAGACAAGGGATGCAAACCGTACTGTGGAATATGTCAGCGAAGTGCTGGAGGTGATAAATCCCACTACGGACAATATCACTGCGGACGCGGCACAGCCGATAGGATATATCACGGTAAGCAGCGCGCATATCGGATATAAGGCGAGGCTTTGGAAGGTGGTAAAGGAAAACGGCGTGGAAGTAAGCCGTGAGGTTATAAACAGCAGCAAGTACAAAATGGTGCCGCGAAGTGCAGTGGTAGGTGTTTCTACAGCCGATCCCAATGCCTATAATGAAATGATGGCGGCTATCGGCACAGGCAGTATAGACCACGTGAAAAATGTAATAGCGTTGCTGCAGGCTGCACAGGCACAGCCGCAGCCGGATGCCGGCGCAGCTCCCGTTCAATAAAGGAACACGGTGCAGAAACCGGAAGGTGACGGCATAATGCAGTTTGCTGTAATCAAGAAAACGAAAAGGGAATTGTAGATGAAGGTCGGTAAAATATCGGAAAGCATTTTAAAGCGTTCCGTATTGAAACAGATAAAAAGCATAAATCCGAATGTAATAAGTGGCGCAGGCGTAGGGGCAGACTGCGCCATTTTTGCAGGTGAAAAGGCTTCTTTTTCTGCGTCTGCACAGGCAGCGGCCTGTACAGAGCCGGCAGACATCAGATATACGATTATCAATGCAGCAAATAATGTTGCGGCAGGCGGCGGCATTCCGGATATGCTGCTGCTTACCCTTCTTTTACCTGAAAGCACACAAGAAGCAGAGCTTCAGAAAATCATGCAGGAGGCATGCCGTACGGCAAAGGAGTTAAACATACAGATAGCGGGAGGGCATACAGAGGTAACTGCGGCTGTTTTAAAGCCCTGCGTTTCGGTAACGGTTATCGGGAAGTCGGCCTTAGAGGATGCGATGCCCGGATGGGCAAAGCCGGGACAGGATGTGGTAATAAGCAAGTGGATAGGACTGGAGGGTACCGCCATTTTAGCCGGAAAATACAAGCATAAGCTGACGGAACGCTATCCCATTCATATGATAGAAGAGGCTGCTTCCTTTGACAGATATCTCTCGGTAGTACCGGAGGCTGCCACCGCCGTAAAGTCCAATGTGGGCGCGATGCATGATGTTTCGGGAGGCGGCATATTTGCAGCACTCTGGGAACTGGCAGAACGCGCCGGCGTTGGACTGGCCATAGACCTGAAGAAAATTCCCATAAGGCAGGAAACCATAGAGGTGTGCGAATTTTTCGGTATAAATCCCTATGAATTGCTTTCGGGAGGATGTCTGCTTATGACAGCAGAGGATGGCGAGTATTTGGTGCAGGCTCTGAATGCGGTACATATTCCGGCGGCAGTAGTCGGGAAAATAACGGACAGTAACGACAGAGTTGTTATAAATGATGAAGAAAGGCGCTTTTTGGAGCGGCCCAAAACGGATGAAATTACAAAAATCTAAAGGAGACCTGGTAATGAGAGAAGAATTGTTGCGTATTATTGAAAAAAACGGCCGTATGGATTTAAAAGAACTGGCAGTTATTTTGGGAGTGGAAGAAACAGACGTTGTCAATGAGCTGGCAGCATTGGAGGCGGAAGGGATTATCTGCGGTTACCATACCATGATTAACTGGGAGATGACCAGCATTGAAAAGGTAAATGCCCTGATTGAGGTGCGGATTACACCCCAGAGAGGGCAGGGCTTTGACAATATTGCAGAGCGCATTTACAAATATCCTGAGGTACACTCCGTATATCTGATTTCAGGAGGATATGACCTGTTGGTATCCTTAGAAGGAAAGTCCTTAAAGGAAGTATCCAATTTTGTTTCAGACAAGCTCTCTACCCTGGACGGCGTACTCAGCACGGCTACCCATTTTGTATTAAAGAAATATAAGGATCACGGCACGATTCTGACTAAAAAATATGAAGACGAAAGAGAGTTGATTACACCATGAGAAATCCGCTTGCAGAACAGGTTGTTGCAATAAAACCTTCCGGCATCCGTAAATTTTTTGATATTGTAAGCGAGATGAAAGATGCAATCTCCTTAGGTGTCGGTGAACCTGATTTTGATACGCCCTGGCATATTCGCGATGAGGGCATTTATTCTTTGGAAAAGGGACATACAAAATATACCTCCAATGCCGGACTTAAGGCTTTGAGAGAGGAAATCTGCCACTATCTTTACCGTACCCAGGGCATCCGCTACCATTCGGAAAAGGAGGTGCTGGTAACGGTGGGAGGGTCCGAGGCCATAGATATCGGTCTTCGTGCCCTGATAAATCCGGGTGTGGGAGAAGAGGTGCTGATTCCCCAGCCCAGCTATGTTTCCTACGAGCCATGCGCTATTTTGGCAGGGGCAAAGCCGGTTATCATCAATTTAAAGGCTGAAAATGATTTCCGCCTGACGGCAGAGGAGCTTTTGGAGGCTGTCACAGACAAGACCAAGCTGCTGATTCTGCCTTTCCCCAACAATCCTACCGGTGCCATTATGGAGAAAGAGGATTTGGAAGCCATTGCAAAGGTCATTATCGAAAAAGATATTATTGTTATGTCAGATGAAATCTACAGCGAGCTGACGTATAAGGACAAGCATGTTTCTATTGCAAGTCTGCCGGGCATGCAGGAGAGAACCCTTCTTATTAACGGTTTTTCCAAGGCATATGCCATGACGGGCTGGAGAATGGGCTATGTCTGCGGACCGGCTGCCATTGTTGAGCAGATGACAAAGATTCATCAGTTTGCCATTATGTGTGCGCCGACCACCAGCCAGTATGCAGCTATTGAGGCTCTGAAAAACGGGGATGAGGACATTTTGGAGATGCGTACCTCCTACAATCAGAGAAGGCGTTATCTGATGCACGCTTTTAAAGAAATGGGACTGGAATGCTTTGAACCCTTCGGCGCATTTTATGTATTCCCCTGTATCAAGGAATTTGGCATGACCAGTGAGGAATTTGCGACCCGTTTTCTGGAGGAGGAAAAGGTGGCTGCTGTTCCGGGCACTGCGTTCGGAGACAGCGGGGAAGGCTATCTGCGTATTTCCTATGCGTATTCGCTGGAAAAACTGAGGATTGCCATGGAACGGCTTTCCCGTTTTGTTGCAAAGCTGCGGGAAGAACAGAAAAAATAAACGGACGGACAAAGCTATGCACATTATCTTACACCAGCCGGAGATTCCGGCAAATACAGGCAATATAGGACGCACCTGCGTTGCAACGGGAACCTCCCTGCACCTGATTGAGCCCTTAGGGTTTCATCTGGATGAAAAGTCCATTAAAAGGGCAGGTATGGATTACTGGGAGCAGCTTGATGTTACCCGTTATATGAACTATCAGGAATTTTTGGACAGCCATCCCGGCGCCAAAATATGGATGGCAACCACAAAGGCAAAGCGTTCTTACACGGAGGTAGCTTTCGGGCAGGACGATTACATTATGTTTGGAAAAGAAAGCGCCGGTATTCCTGAAGAGCTTTTGGTGGAAAATGAAGAAAACTGCATCAGGATTCCCATGCTTCCGGCAATCCGTTCCCTGAACCTGTCCAATTCCGTTGCCATAGTTTTATATGAGGCGCTCAGACAGAACAATTTCTGCAAAATGCAGACGGAAGGAGAGCTTCACAGGCTGCATTGGAAGGAATAGCTTCTGCGTGCCAAAACGATGTGATTTAATAAAATTCTAAGAAACTCTTAATGATTATTTTTTCCAAAATCTGATATGATATTTTTTGAGAGCCGGGCGGATGTCCGGCTTTCAAAAACGGACGATACCGGCATGGCGGTACGGCAGGTACCGGATGCAAAAGAACTTGGAAAGAAGAATATACTTATGGGTGAGGGACAAAAGGAAAAAGAACTGCAGCTGGAGCTTGCAGAATTAAGGAATCCGTATCTGGAAAAAGAGTTTGCAAGAAGGCAGGAGCGGCAATCTGCCGGGGCGGTGCGGGCGCGGGAGAAAGCGGCATATACCGGAGAGCGAAGAAGGCAGGAGCAGCAGGCAGAATGGCGCAGACCGGAGAGGCAAAGGCAGGAGCAGCGAAGAAGGGAAGCCTTAAAAAGGAAAGCCTGTAAAAGGGCAGCTCTGACAGGCGTGCTATTGCTTATATCGGCTGCTGTTTTATATGGGCTAGTGCTGCTTTTCAGCAAGGATATAAAAGACAGGGAAGGCAAAAATGCATCAAATACCGGTTGGGAGACGTTGACGAACAGCTTCACGGTGGAAAAACCGGATTGGATAACGGACTATTTAACGCCAAATGAATATTCAAGACCGGGGGATGCAATCGATGAAGTTAAAAATATTTTCGTACACTATACTGCGAATCCCGGAACCAGTGCGGCGCAGAACAGAAGCTATTTTGAACAGCTTAAGGATACGCATGAGCGTTCCGCCAGCGCACATTTTATTATAGGCTATGACGGAGAAATTATACAGTGTATACCGCTTGATGAAATCGCCTATGCCGTGCAGACGAGAAATTATGATTCCATTTCCATAGAGTGCTGTTATCTGGAAGAGAACGGAGATTTTACGCCGGAAACGGAGGAGTCCCTGATAAAGCTTTTGGTTTATCTGCTGCAGACCTACGGCCTTGATTCGGAGGATATCTTAAGGCATTATGACTGCGGCGGCAAGAAATGTCCCCTGTATTATGTAGAACATGAAGAGGCATGGGAAGAACTGAAAAAAGAAGTGAAGCAAATCTGTGAGGACAATGGAGGATGAGGCTTGTGGGGATTAATTATGTAAAATGGATAAAGCTGTGTCTGGCAGTACCCCTTGCAATGGTGATTGCAGGGGCACTGGGGCTTTCCTTTGCTCCATCGGCGGGCATCATAACGCTGCTTACCGTATTTGACACCAGACAGGAGACTTTTTTTACGGCGCTTAAAAGAGTGACGGCCTTTGGCATTATGATAGCGCTCTGTAAAATCATATTTGGCATAGCCGGGGTAAGCGTACCGGCATATGCTGTCTTTATCAGCCTTTTTCTCTATATCTGTTACCTGCTTCGGTTAGAGGCGGCAATTGCCATGAATGCGGTGCTTGCAACGCATTTTCTGTCCGAGGGCTCTGTCAGCCTTGCCATGATTGGCAACGAAAGCCTTCTTTTTTTGGTGGGAACGGGTATGGGGATACTGGTCAATCTGATTATGCCCAAAAACCTTCGGAAAATAAGAGAAAAGCAGAAGCAGACGGATGAAGCGATAAAAGCTATCCTGTTTAGGATGTCAGAGTATCTTTGCAGAGAGGACAGAAGCGGTTACACGGGAACGTGCTTTGCACCGCTTGATGAACTGCTCTTAAGTTTAAAGGAGGAGGCTCTTATTCACATACAGAATACCTTTTATGAAAATGACAGGTATTTTTTGGAATATATGCATATGCGTACCAGACAGTGCGAGAGCTTGAAGGATATATACGGCAGTATTATAGAGCTTTCGGGAGTGCCGAAGCAGGCTCAGGATATCAGTGCTTTTATACAGGAAATCGGCGAAAGCTTCCATGAAATGAATAATGCGGAAAAGCTGCTTGCGAGGCTTAAGGAGCTTACGGATTTTTATAAGGAGACGCCGCTGCCGCAAAGCAGGGAGGAATTTGAAAATCGCGCAGTGCTGTTTTATATTCTGCGCTGCCTTGAGAATTTTCTGCAGGAAAAAAGAGATTTTGTGCAGACGCTTACAGAGGCGGAAAAGACGCGGTACTGGACTTAAAGCAGGGTTTCTGCTACAATGAGTGGAGCAAAGCGGCAGGCGGCCAAAACAGGCGGCTGCGGCAGATGACAGTAAGGTGCGGGTGCGGCACCGATATAAAAGCTTTTGACATGGAGGCAGACATGAATATATTATCCCCTTCTATTTTATCGGCAGATTTTACCGGACTGGGAGAACAGTTGCAGGCGATTGACAGAGCAGGCGCGCAGTATGTGCATATTGACGTAATGGACGGGCTTTTTGTACCGTCAATATCTTACGGCATGCCGGTTATCAAGTCTATCAGAAAGGCTACGGACAAGGTGTTTGACGTACACCTGATGATTGAAAAGCCGGAACGGTATATCGGAGAATTTGCCGAATGTGGTGCGGATATAATTACTTTTCATATAGAAGCAACGGAGAAAGCGGATGAGATTCTTGCGGATATCCATGGCAGAGGCTTAAAGGCCGGTATTTCCGTTAAGCCAGGCACATCCGTGGAGGTGCTTCGGCCTTATCTTGACAGAGTGGACATGATACTGGTTATGACGGTGGAGCCGGGATTCGGCGGACAGGCCTATATAGCTTCCTGTACGGACAAGGTAAGAAAGGTACGGGAAATGGTAAAGGAAAGCGGGCGTAATATAGACCTTCAGGTGGACGGCGGAATCAACAGGGACAATATACACACGGTATTAGAGGCCGGAGCCAATGTGATCGTAGCCGGTTCTGCAGTATTTAAGGGTGATATCGAGGCTAATGTCACTTATTTTTTGGATAAGATGAATAATTTTTAAGAACAGATAAAATAAGAGGTTTTCTTTTTATCATACATGCGTTATACTATAAGCACATTATAGTACACGTGGAGGGTATGTAAATGGAAAAATTTTTTAAACTCAAGGAAAACGGAACCAAGGTGTCAACCGAGGTAATGGCAGGTATTACCACGTTTTTTGCAATGGCTTACATTATCGTGGTAAATCCTTCTATTTTAAGCGAGACGGGTATGGAATGGGGCGCTGTATTCTTAGCTACCATTATTTCTGCCATCATCGGTACTCTTGTAATGGGCTTGTTTGCCAATGTTCCGTATGCACAGGCACCCGGTATGGGTCTGAATGCATTCTTTACCTACACTGTCTGCTTCGGACTCGGTTTCACCTGGAAGCAGGCGCTCAGTATGGTATTCATCTGCGGTCTTTTGAATATTCTGCTGACAGTAACCAAAATCCGTAAATATATCATCAAAGCGATTCCCCGCAGCTTACAGAATGCTATCGGCGGCGGTATCGGTATCTTTGTGGCATATATCGGACTTCTGAATGTAGGTATGGTCAATTTCGGCAGCGGTGTTCCTGCTATGGCTACGATTAACCAGCCGGCGCTTATTCTGTTCCTTATTGGTCTGGTCTTAATCATTGTATTAGAAGTACTTCATGTAAAAGGCTCTATTCTTATCGGTATTATTGTAACTACTATTATCGGTATTCCCATGGGTGTTACGGTTACCGGTGATGCTATCAGCTTTACTGATGCATGTAAGGCTCTGCCCAGCACCTTTGGTGCAATCTTTACTGCAGAAGGTATCCCTTCTCTGTTTACGGATGTGTCCAGGCTTCCGCTTGCTCTGATTACGATTTTTGCATTCAGCCTTTCTGATACCTTTGATACAATCGGAACCTTTATCGGAACCGGACGCCGCAGCGGTATCTTCAGTGATGATGATGAAAAAGCAATGGAAACAGGCGCAGGCTTCAAGTCCAAGATGGACAAGGCTTTATTTGCTGATGCAACAGCAACCTCTGTCGGCGCTATTTTCGGTACCTCCAATACGACTACCTATGTAGAAAGTGCAGCAGGTATCGGTGCAGGCGGACGTACCGGTCTTACCAGTGTGGTTGTTGCTCTCTGCTTTGCAGTCAGCGCCTTTTTAGCTACCTTTGTCAGTGCAATTCCTTCAGCGGCTACCGCTCCTGCACTGGTTGTAGTTGGTGTTATGATGCTTTCCTCCTTCAAGGATATTGCATGGACCGAATTTGAAGATGCTGTACCGGCTTTCTTCGCTGCTATCTTTATGGCGCTGTGCTATTCCATCAGTTACGGTATCGGAACAGGCTTCATTATGTACTGCATCGTTAAGATTGCAAAAGGCAAGGTTAAGGAAATCCATCCTATTCTGGCAGTGGCAACGGTTCTGTTTATTTTGAACTTTGTATTGCTGGCATGCCTGCCGGGCTAACAGCGGGCGGCGCAAATGGAACTGGAAATTTTATATGCGATACAGGGATGGCATACAGAGCTGCTTGATAAGGTGATGGTTTTTATATCTGCCCTGGGCAATGGCGGACTCATATGGATTGCCATCAGTGTTGTCCTGCTGATTCCTCAGAAAACCAGACGTATGGGATTTACGATGATGGGAGCTATGGCGTTGTCCTATCTTTTAGGAAATCTGATGCTGAAAAATCTGATAGGAAGAGAGCGCCCCTGTGTGGTGGATACCTCTGTAACGCTTTTAATTCCGCAGCCCGGTGAATATTCTTTTCCATCGGGACACACCCTGAACGGGTTTACGGCGGCAACGGTCATTTTCCTGTACTCTAAAAAGGCAGGTATTCCTGCGCTTGTGTTTGCAGCAGCCATAGCCTTTTCCAGACTCTATCTGTTCGTGCATTATCCAACGGATATTCTGGGCGGCATTCTTCTCGGTGTAGCGGATGCAGTGATAGTGTACATGCTGGTACAAAGGGTGAGTAAGAGAAAAGAACAGCTATAAAAGAAATGATGAGATAAAAAAAGCTCCGGCAGTTAGCATTTTGACTTGCCGGAGCTTCTTTGTTTTATCTGGATATAAGTAATGAAGTTAAAATTTACCAACCTTAAATTTGCGGATAAGTTCTTTTAAGGTTTCAGCCTGACTGCTCATTTCCTGACTGGCAGCAGAACATTCTTCTGAGGTTGCCGAGTTAGTCTGTACCACATCATTAATTTGTTCCACACCTTCGTTAATCTGTGCGATGGCTGAGGACTGGTTTTCAAGTGCGTAAGCTACATTGTTGACTTTTTCTGTAATGACTTTAGAGCCTGCAACAACATTTTGAAGCTGTTCTGCGGTTTCATTTGCAATTACCATACCCTTTTTTACAGCATCTACAGAAGATTGTATCAGGGCGGTGGATTCCTTTGCCGCATCGGCGCTCTGTGCCGCTAAAACAGATACCTGATCCGCAACAACGGCAAAGCCTTTTCCTGCATCGCCGGCTCTGGCTGCTTCAATGGAAGCGTTGAGAGCCAAAAGATTGGTCTGTGCTGCAATATCGTTAATAGCAGCGATAATCTGACTGATTTTTTGGGATGCATTATTGATTTCATGCATGGAAGCTACCATTTCGTTCATCTTCTCATCGCTGTTTATAATTTCACTTCCAACATTTTCTACTTCTTTACTGATATTTTTGGCATTTTCAGCATTTTGGGAAACCTGTTCGGATACATTTTCAAGAGTGGCAGCAACTTCCTCTGTTACACTGGCCTGCTCGGTTGCACCTTCTGCCAAGTCAGTTGCACTGGCAGCCACCTGCTCGGCGCCGCTGGTAACCTGATTGGCAACGCTCTGAATTCCTTTTATTGTTACGGCTATGCTTTCTTCAAAATGCATGAAGGAATCCAGTATGCTGACAAAATCACCTTTCCATTCTACTTCAGGCTGTACGTCAAAGTTACCGTCAGCAAATTCCTTCATTGCTCTGTCAATATCATCAATATAAGAACCTAAAATGCGTATGGATTTACGAAGACTGTGTGCAAGGCGGCCAATTTCATCCTCTGAACGGTAATCTAAATTGCTGTGGAGATTACCGGCAGCCAGTTCGGCAGCTACAGTTTCAATTTCGCTGAGCGGAGAAACGATAGAGGCAACAATGCGTTTGCCGAGCTTTGCAGCCAATATAGTCGCGGTAACAATGAAAACAATAATCAGGACAATGCAGGCAATTGTCGTATACAGGCAGCTTTGGATGGATGCATTCTTTAAATCATCTGTTACCTGGTCAAGCTGGTTGGAAATAGTAACTGCTTCATTCAGTGCAGGAGCGCATTCGGTCAATATTTTGTGAATCACAACATCATGGTTGCCGGCTTTTATCTCGTTGATAATATCCCAGCCGATTTCTCCCCATTCGTTTAGGGAATCCGCGTACCGTGTATATAATTCATCCTCAATCAATCCTGTATTTTTCAGGATTTCCAATTCTGTGTTAAGCTCATTTAATTTTTCGGTAATAGTTGTTTCGTATTCGTCGTAGGTGCTTTCGTCAGGATTTATCGCCATTTCACGAATATTCCTTGCGGCAATATTAATATTAATCCGGCAGATTTTTACAGCCGTATCGGCCCGCTGTGAACCATTAATATAATTATTTACATTAGCATACAGCGAAATTAGTCCCATTGTGCTGAATAATCCGGATATAATCATCAAAAAAATTACCACGCGGTATCCGAAATTCAGTCTTTTGGAAAGCTTTAACTGTTCCAGTTTTTTAAACATAATCGTATCCTCCTTGCATTTTTCATATGTACTTTTATGGGGCTTTGGTACTATATACAATATGCTATTATACTTATTTTTTTGAATTGGCAAGCGGAAAAATATAAAAAATATATGAATTGAGTGCAATATTTTATAATCAGGATTTTTTTCTGTGGTATATTTGCCGGTCATTCTGCGGAGAGAAAGCGAGAATATAATATGAGTAATGTATACTTAGTATACTGGAGTGGTACAGGAAATACACAGGCAATGGCCATGGCAATTGCGGATGGTGCAAAAGAAGCTGGTGCGGAGGTTACAGTCTGGAATGCTGATGAGGAAAATATGGAAGAGCTTAAAACAGCAAAAGCGTTTGCTATCGGATGCCCATCCATGGGAGCGGAACAATTAGAAGAAGCCCGTTTGAGGATGTCAAAGGGTTCATAGAAAACAAAGCACAGAATTACAAATGTATCGGAACTTGGAAAGTATATGGGGATGAGGTTGCGCCCCTTTATTTTAAGTTTACATGCTTCTTAACGGCATCAAAAGTTGCTTCGCTGATTACATGTTCAATACGACAAGCGTCTTCTTCAGCTGTTTTTGTTGGAACGCCTAATTGGATTAAGGCATTAGTCAGAACCTGATGTCTTTCATAAATATTTTGTGCAACCTGCAGACCGGTGGGGGTAAGATAAATATATCCTTCCGGAGTAACTGTTATATACTCTTGTTCTTTCAGATTTTTTACAGCAATACTGATGCTTGGCTTTGCAAACCCCAATTCATTTGCGATGTCTACAGAACGGACAACCGGTTTCTTCTTGCTAAGCAGTAAAATGGTTTCTAAATAATTCTCTTGTGATTCGGTTCGCTTCATTATGATAATATTCTCCTTGCTAACTGTGTTAGAATTATATAACTAGAGTTAGTATAACACTTAAAAGATGTTCTGTAAACAGAATATAAGAAAAAGCACTTATCATTTACAATAATTTTTTAGTGAAAAATATTGACAAAGCAATTGTGATAGCGTATGCTAAACATGGTTTTAATAAACTAATACAAATTACATATAAGTAATTTTGATAAGTTGCGTAAAATATTCTTATCGGAAAGGATGATTTGTATGAAATTAACAGAGGCAACAGAAGGAAAAGAATATACCGTTAACAGTATTAATACGAATGATGAAGAACTGAATGCTTTCCTGTTTTCTCTTGGATGTTACAGCGGAGAACCAATCACGGTTGTTTCACGTAAACGTGGTGGTATGGTAATATCTATCAAAGACGGAAGATACAACATAGACAGCCAACTCTCGGATGCTATCGAGATATAATTAGAAATAAGCGGCAGGAATTGCTTTGTAAAAGGTGACATAAGCCGCATTATTTTATACATGATAGTTAGCGAAAACTAACAAAAATGAGAAGACAATAACAGATAGAAAGGAAGTATGAGAATGAGAATCGCAATGACGGGTAATCCAAACTCCGGAAAAACAACTATGTATAACGCCCTGACCGGACGCAGTGAGCGTGTCGGGAACTGGGCAGGTGTAACGGTTGATAAAAAGGAGCATCCGGTAAAGAAGAATTATTATGAAGGGGAAGAGGAGCTGATTGCTGTGGATCTTCCGGGAGCGTATTCCATGTCTCCTTTTACATCAGAGGAAAGCATCACAAGCTCTTATGTAAAACATGAACATCCTGATGTCATTATCAACATTGTGGATGCAACGAACCTTAGCAGAAGCTTATTCTTTACAACGCAGCTTTTGGAACTTGGGATACCGGTTGTGGTGGCATTGAATAAAAGTGACATTAATGCCAAAAAGGATACAAAAATCGATGAGAAAATGTTGGCAGAGAAATTAGGATGCCCTGTTATTAAGACGGTGTCTACTTCTGTAAATGGGCTGAACGATGTAATTCAAGCGGCTGTAGCTGTAGCCGGGAAAGGGCAGAAAGCACCGTACATACAGGGGGATATAGACCTTACCGATAAAAAGGCTGTAGAAGATGCAGACCGTAAGAGATTCTCTTTTGTGAATGATATTGTAGCAAAGGTTGAAGTGAGAAAGACTTTGACAAAAGAAAAGTCTAAGGATGATGCAATTGATAAGATCATTACTCATCCGGTCATTGGGATTTTGATTTTTGCAGCCGTTATGTGGCTGGTATTCTATATTTCGCAGTCGACACTTGGCACATGGCTGTCAGAGATTTTAGCAGGCTGGATTGAAACCTTCCAGGGATGGGTTGCCGGCAAGGTAGAAAATGCATCTCCGATTCTGCAGGCTATTTTAGTAGACGGTATTATTGGCGGTGTGGGAGCTGTAGTTGGTTTCCTTCCGCTTGTCATGGTTATGTATTTCCTGATTGCGTTGTTAGAGGACTGCGGTTATATGGCGAGGGCAACCGTTGTTCTTGATCCGATTTTCAAAAGAGTAGGTCTTTCCGGAAAATCCGTGATTCCTATGGTAATCGGAACCGGCTGCGGTGTTCCGGCAATTATGGCATGCCGCACTATCAAGAATGAGAGAGAGCGACGGGCAACGGCTATGCTTTGTACTTTTATGCCATGTGGTGCAAAACTTCCTGTTATTGCGCTTTTTGCAGGTGCATTCTTTTCAGATGCTACATGGGTAGGACCGGTGATGTACTTTGTGGGTATTGCGTTAATTCTTCTTGGCGCACTTTTAATCAAACAGCTCACCGGAATGAAATACAGAAAGAGTTTTTTTATTATGGAATTACCGGAATATAAGGCTCCGTCGATTGTATTTGCTGTAAAATCCATGCTGGAGCGTGGAAAAGCCTATATTGTGAAAGCAGGAACAATTATTCTTGTCTGCAACGCAGTGGTCCAGATTATGGCAACCTTTACACCGGGCTTTGCAGTGGCGGCAGAGGACAGCTCTGATTCCATTTTAGCAATGATTGCTTCACCGTTTGCAGTACTGCTTGTTCCTGTTGTCGGATTTGCAAGCTGGCAGTTAGCAGCCGCTGCAATTACAGGATTTATTGCAAAGGAAAATGTAGTTGGTACGCTTGCAACCGTATTTGCCATTACGAACTTTATTAATACGGAAGAGCTTGCACTTGTTTCCGGCGGCAGTGAGGTGGCAGCAATTATGGGATTAACGAAAGTGGCTGCGTTAGCATATCTTATGTTCAACCTGTTTACACCACCTTGCTTTGCGGCGCTTGGAGCAATGAACTCCGAAATGAAATCGGGCAAGTGGCTTGCCGGAGCAATCGGTTTCCAATTGGCAACGGGCTATGTAGTAGGATTTGCGGTATATCAGATTGGTACCTTAATTACTACAGGTTCACTGGGCGCAGGATTTGCCGGCGGACTTGTCGCTGTACTGGTAATTGCAGCGTTTATTACCTATTTGTGCGTTCGCGCAGAAAAGCAGCTGAAGGCAGAGTATGCACTTGACTAAACGAGTATATGCGGTTTGAAAAATATCAGGGAGGAATGGATATGGCGAATGTCGTTGTCGGACTTATCATATTGACAATTGTTGTACTTAGCGTCTGCTACATCGTAAGGGCAAAGAAAAAAGGGCATGTGTGTATTGGCTGCCCCAATGCATCAAAGTGTGGTAAACATTGCCATTGTGGTGAGCTGAAAGGATAAGATAAACGCAGAACACCTAACTGAAAAACGATAGGAAACAGTATTTACAAGGCAGGCGGATGGAGTATTCATCTGTCTGTCTTTTTTTACGGGGTAAATAGGTCTTGTATAAATTTAGGTTTGAGAGGTGAACCGGTGAAGGAAAAAGAAAACGAAAAATTGGTTGCAAATGATATGCGAAAGCAGGAGATTATACAACGTTTGCGGGAAATGAACTGGCAGGAGTGATTCTCATTGGCAATCGGACTTAAGAGTATGGAAAATCTATTGTCTTAGAAAAATATATAGGCACGAGGTGATGAAGAGATGGAAAATGTTGTAATATTACTGTTGCTGTTAATTGCAGTAGGATTGGCAATAACTCCTATTATCAAGCATTTTAAAGGACAGGGCTGCTGCTGTGGCGGCAGTGATTATAAGCCGCGTAAGAAAAAACTGAATAAAGCAATCCAAAAGAAAACATTCAAGGTAGAGGGAATGCACTGCGAGCATTGCAGTAATCGTGTGACGGAGGCAGTGAATTCTATATCAGGAGTATCGGCAAAGGTAAAACTGAAACAGGGAATTGTGATTGTGTCCTATGCAGATGCAGTTGAAGATATCCTGATTCGAGAAGCAATAGAAAGTGCAGGTTACAAGGTGGTAGATTAACAACATTCAATAATAACTCAAACATAAAGGCGGGGTAATATGAATGATAATAAGAAATTTTGGAATTGATTTGCATTTATATATGAAAAGGTACAGACAGCGGGAAATCACTGATAATAAATTAAAACTGAAAATAATGAATGCAGTTGGATTTGTCACATATTTTACATGGGATGATATGACATATAGAACATATCTTGTGGAACATGGGCTTAGCATTACCTATCATACAGATTATTTGTCAATTGATGAGATAACAGGATATGAAAATATTATGGAAATAAACCATTGCCGAGAGGGGAGAATTGAATTTGAATCACTGGAAGGTGAGTTCTTGTATATAAAAAAGGGCGATATGGCTGTTAATATAAAGACGGGTGTCAAGGAATATTCCTATTTTCCGGAATCACACTATAGTGGAGTGACCATAGAGATTGATTTTGCTGTAATAGAAACGAATCCTAATGTAATGTCAGAAGAACTGCATCTGACACCACAGTTTTTACTCAAACTAATCATTTATTTCTTTGCAAGGATACACAACCAATGCTTTTTTTCGTTGGAAAAGTATTCAGCCTCGGAAAAACCGGCTGATTTCAACGCAGCACAAATACATCAAAGTATGCATAGCTTGCACATTTTCAAATCAGTAGGAGAATTATGAAATAGTAACAGAGTTATTGAGAACTGAAGTAAGAGAATAAAAACAATGCAAAATACCACAAAAATAATGCAAGAAAGTAGGTTGTGCGTGTTATAGGCAGCGTGTAATATATATGTTGGTAGATTTTATCATAGAGAAGTGTATGAAATTATCTGTCGGTATGCTTATAAAATAAAAACAGAAAGTTTGTGCGGCAGCACCGCATGAAGGGGAAGGTTAGGAAAATGAATCGAAAGAGACTATTCAATGATAACTGGGAATTTGTTAAAACACCCTATGGCACGGACCTTAAGGAACTAAAAGCGTGGGAACAGGAGTTTAAGCATGTGGATCTTCCGCATGACTGGCTGATTTATGACACACAAAAGCTGTATGAAACCGGTACGGGCTGGTATCGCAAGCACTTTGAGACAGCAGGGGCAGACGGGCTTACCAGACTGCTTCGTTTTGACGGTGTCTACATGGATTCCAAGGTATATGTAAACGGCGAGCTTGCGGGAGAATGGAAATACGGATATTCTACCTTTGAATTTGATATCACAAAGCTTTTGCACGAAGGTGACAACACTGTCATGGTTCGTGTAGACCATCATGACCCTAATTCCAGATGGTATTCCGGTGCGGGTATTTACCGGAATGTATGGTTAAAGACGGTGCCGGCGGTCTACCTTGCCTCCGATGGTATCTATGTAGCAACTAAGCGTGAAGGACAGGATTTTACAGTAGAAATAGAGGCAGAAATTGCCGGAGACATAAAAACGGGGTCTGCAGGAGAGACAAAAGCTGCAGATACAGTGGACACAGCCTGTGTAAAGGTAATATATGACGGAAGTGTCATAAAGGAAGGACGTCTGGAGAGAGAAGAGGGAAGCTGTCTGTTAAAGGGCAGTCTGCTTGTGGAAAATCCCAGACTGTGGGACGCAGAGGACCCTAATCTCTATGAACTGGCGGTAGAGCTGCCAAACGGTGACAAAGAAACAGTAAGCTTTGGTTTCAGGGAATTTGTTTTTGACCCCAATCTGGGCTTTGTGGCTAACGGCAAGAGAGTGAAGCTGCACGGCGTATGCGAGCATCATGATTTCGGATGTCTGGGAGCGGCATTCAATAAGGCTGCCATGAAGAGAAAAATCGTTACCTTAAAAAAGATGGGTGTCAATGCTATCCGTACTTCTCATAACATGCCGGCCCCGGAGCTTATGGAGCTTGCAGATGAAATGGGTATGTATGTGGATTCGGAAGCTTTTGACATGTGGGAAGAACCCAAGACAGAATATGACTATGCCAGATTTTTTGGCGAGTGGGCAGAAAGAGATGTGGAAAGCTGGGTAAGACGGGACAGAAACCACCCTTCCGTCATTATGTGGAGCATCGGTAACGAGATTCATGATACACACGGAGAAAAAGGACCGGAGCTGACCCGCAGGCTGATGGGGTATGTGCTTGCCCACGACCCAAAGGAGAATGCAAAAGTAACTATCGGTTCTAATTACATGCCCTGGCAGGGGGCACAGGACTGTGCGGATATTGTGAAGCTGGCGGGCTACAACTATGCGGAAATCCACTACGATAACCACCACGCAGCACATCCCGACTGGCTTATTTACGGAAGTGAGACATCTTCCATTGTACAGAGCAGGGGTGTCTATCATTTCCCGCTTTCCCAGTCCATTCTGACAGAAGAGGATGAGCAATGTTCGGCATTCGGCAACAGCAGACCGAGCTGGGCGGCCAAATCCGTAGAATACTGCATCTGCGTAGACAGAGACAGGGATTATGCAGCCGGACAGTTTTTGTGGACGGGACATGATTATATCGGAGAGCCGACACCTTACAAAACGAAGAATTCCTACTTCGGACAGATTGATACGGCAGGTTTCCCTAAGGATACCTACTATATGTATCAGGCGGAGTGGACCGATTATAAAAAAGCGCCTATGGTGTATCTGATGCCTTACTGGGATTTTAATCCGGGGCAGATGATAGATGTGCGTGTATGTACCAATGCACCCAAGGTGGAGGTTTTTGTAAACGAAAAGTCCATGGGAGTAAAGGAGATTGACCATCTGCACGGTACAGAGCTGTTCCCCAGCTTCCGGACACCTTATGAGCCGGGAACAATCAGAGCCGTAGCTTACGATGAAAACGGCAGGGTGATTGCGGAGGATGTACATAAGTCCTTTGGTGACTCTGCAAAGATTACGCTGAAAGCGGATAAGGACTGGCTGAAGGCTGACGGACAGGATTTGATTTTTGTAGAAATCGGCATGGAGGATGCTGAAGGCAATCCGGTAGAAAATGCGGCAGATTATGTGGAGGTAGATGTAACCGGAGCGGGCAGGCTGGTCGGGCTTGACAACGGCGACAGCACGGATTATGACCAGTACAAGGGTACCTGCAGAAAGCTTTTTAACGGAAAGCTTCTTGCCGTAATCGGAGCCAGGACAGAAGCAGGTCCTATCGGGATAACGGTGCGAGATATCGGTGTCAAAGAGAATATTGCACCGAAGACACTGGTATTGCAGGCGGTTGCCGCAGATGTGTCGGAGGGTATCAGCGCTGCGGAAGAAAACAAAAAAATGCCTTTGGTAACGGGACATGAGAATTTTATTCCCGTAAGAAAGATTGAACTGGTAAGTGAGGAGGGTCAGGCCTTCCATGCAGATAAGAAGGAGATTGTAGTAAAAGCATATTTATATCCGGCAGATGCTACGGACAGAGAGGTTGTATTTACGGCTGTAAATGATGCGGGTATTACGTCCAATTTAGCAGATGTAGAGCTGCTGCCGGCAGAGGAGGGAGATACCGCTGTCTGCCGCTGCCGCATTCGTGCAAAGGGAGACGGTTCCTTCAGAGTACGTGCCGCTGTAAAGAACGGTACGGAGAAGGTAAAGCTGCTTTCCCAGCTGGAATTTTCGGCGGATGGCCTGGGTGAGGCATATTTGGACCCTTATGGTTTCATTGCAGGCGCGCTGTATAACTGCCACAAGGGTGATATAGGCGGTTTTTCAGAAAAGAGCGTTGCCAGCGCCCAGGAGGGCATCAGTGAAATCGGATACAGAGGGATTGATTTCGGTGAATATGGTTCCGATGAGATTACGCTTCCTATCTTTGCCATGAGCGATGAACCGCACTATCTGCAAATATGGGAAGGCATGCCCGATGACGAGGGCAGCGAGCTTTTGGCTGACGTAGTATATCAGATGCCCAGCACATGGGATGTTTACAAGCCTGCGACCTACAAGCTGAAACGACGGATAAAGGGCATTACCACCCTTTGCCTGGTAACAAGGCATCAGCGTTATTTCATCAAGGGCTTCTCCTTTAAAAAGCTGGAAAAGGCTTATGAAAAGCTGTATGCAACAGAGTCGACAAACCTGTACGGCGACACCTTTACGGTAAAGGAGGACGCGGTAGAAGGGATTGGAAACAATGTTTCTTTGGAATATGAAAATATGGATTTTGGCAGCAAGGGCTTTTCTGAGATTACAATCTGCGGACGTACAAAGCTGCCGGCAAACTCCATCCATATCAGATTCTATGGAGAAGACGGCGAATCCGTAAATCAGCTGGTGGAATTCCCCCACAGTGAGGAATATACAGAGGTAACGTTCCCGCTTACAGCCGTAAAGGGTAAAAATAAGGTCAATTTTGTATTTTTGCCGGGATGTGATTTTGATTTTAAATGGTTTCATTTTTCATAAAGAGGATTCCTTATAAAATACAGGGATTTTCTTAAAAAACTTATATTTTTTCTGTCTTTTACCGATATAAATAATGCCCCTGTTCCCCATGGATGCGGGAACGGGGGCATTTCTACAGTGGGGAAGGAACCCCGGGTCGTGAAACATATCGTTTCTTCATGCAGACAAGGAGGTGCAGGCATGAAAATCAATCAAAGTACTGTCGCAATGGCATCAGAAAGACAGGCATTTTCGGCAAGGGCAACCAGGATAACCGTCTCGGAACGGTTTCGTGGAGAAGGTTTGCTGCCGGATGCGTCTAAAGAAGCAGAAAAGAGGGCGGCAACGGCAAAAGGAACAGAAAAAGAAACAAAAAAAGAGGCGGAAAAAGAAGCGGCAACTCTGGATATTTCAGGGAAGTCAAAGGATTGGTTAAAGCAGGGCGGAACATGGGAACCGGAAGAGGATTTTAAAATCAAGATGTTAAGAAGAATGTTAGAATCCCTGCGTGCCATTCAGGAAGGAAGAATGCCGGATTACCGGAAACTGGAACGGATGGAGAAGGTAAGGGCAGGATTTCATATGTCCTCTTCAAAAAGCTTTTCGCTGACAGCAGCATCAGGTGTGTCCTTTGGAATTGCAGTTAATGGAACGCCGAACGGAGCCGCTGACAAAGAGATAATGCCTGGCAGGGTAACGGTGGGGGCAAACGGCCCATGGAAAGAGCAGGTTACCATGTCAAGTATTTTCACTGAAAAGGAAGTGACCAGCTTTTCCACAGCCGGTATGGTGGAAACGGCGGATGGGAGAAGCATTAGCTTTAATGTAAATCTGGAAATGTCAAGGGAATTTACATCCACCTTTGGTATGGAATATACCAGAAAGGTATTCTGCGTCGACCCGCTGGTGATTAACCTAGAAGGAAGCCCGGCAGGCTTTTCGGACCAGACCTTTTTCTTTGACCTGAATCAGGATGGCAAAAAAGAAAAGCTGGCACAGCTGTCTTCCGGCAGCGGCATGCTGGCTTTGGATAAAAATAAGGACGGCAGCATTAACGATGGCGGCGAACTGTTCGGCACAAAGAGCGGTGACGGCTTTAAGGACCTGGCTGCTTATGATGAGGATGGAAACGGTTGGATAGACGAAAGCGACAACGTCTTTAAAGACCTGAAAATCTGGACCAGGGATGCGGACGGCAAAGAGAGATTGTTGGCTATCGGCGAAGCGGGCGTAGGTGCCATTTACCTTGGTAAGGCAGCGACTGAGTTTTCCTTAAAGCAGCAGGAAACAAACAAGACGCAGGGCATTATCCGCAGTACCGGTATTTTCTTAAAGGAAAACGGCGAAGCAGGAACGATACAGCATGTGGATATGGTAATATAGAAAGCAACGTAAAGGAGAACAGTCATGAAACTGTTTGTGTACAGTCTGAGAGAATTTGATGAAAAAGAGTATTTTGATACATGGTGTGAAAAATGCGGGGTCACGTATGGTGCAACAACGGAAGGACCCCGCCCGGATAATCTGCATTTGGCAAAGGGGTATGATGCAGTCAGTATTATTACAACGCCTCTCGATGCAGATATGCTGGCTGTCTTAAAGGCCGGCGGTGTAAAATGCATTTCCACCAGAACGGTGGGGTATGACCATGTGGATACAGGGGCGGCAAAGGAATTGGGAATTACTGTCTGCAATGCTCCTTATCCTCCCAACAGCGTAGCAAATTATGCAATCATGCTGATGCTCATGTGCTGCAGACGTGTTGTGCATATTTTAGACAGGAGTGCAATACAGGATTACAGCTTAATGGGTAAGATTGGCATGGAACTCTCGGACTGTACCGTGGGAATCATCGGCACCGGCAAAATAGGCCGTACCGTAATAGAGCATTTAAGGGGCTTTGGATGCCGGCTTCTGGCATATGATTTATACAGGCAGGAAGAGGTGGCAGGGCTTGCGGAGTATACGGACCTTGATACATTGTACCGAGAAAGTGATATTATTTCCCTGCACATGCCCTCTACGGAAGATAACTATCACATGATAGACGATAAGGCGCTTGCAAAAATGAAGGACGGCGTTATTCTGATAAACACTGCCAGAGGAAGCCTTATCGACTCCGAGGCTATGATAAAGGGACTGGAAAGCGGCAAAATCGGAGCGGCGGGCTTAGATGTTATAGAAAACGAAACGGCGCTTTATTACTTCAATCTCTGCGGAAAGCCCATGGCTAACCGCGAGCTGGCGCTGTTAAAGGCATTTCCCAATGTGATCGTCACGCCCCACACTGCCTTTTATACAGTGGAGGCAGTGGAGCATATGGTCAAAAACAGTATTGCCGGCTGTCTGCATGCGGTAAATAGGGAAGAAAATCCGTTTGAGATAAAGAATTTCTAATACGCACACATGACAGGGGCGCTTTTTGATGCTTTGGCAGAAGGGGTTAGCAGAAGGCTTTAGCAGAAAAAATATATATCTTGACACAAAATGTAAAGTGTACTATACTTGCAGAGTAAAGTACACTTTACTTTTTGTGTGGAAACAAGAGGAAGGAGCATGAGGGAAAGGAGGAGGGGCGGGAGCTATGCAGACCAGGATACAAGAGCTGCGCAAGGAGCGCAAGGTGACGCAGAATGAACTGGCGGATGCTGTAAACGTTACCCGTCAGACTATCATTTCGCTGGAAAACGGCAGATATAATGCGTCTCTTATACTGGCGCACAAGATTGCGCAGTTTTTTGAAGTGAGTATTGAAGATATTTTTATTTTTAGCGGGGAGGATGAAAATCTATGAAAGGGTTGTTTTGCGGAGGCTGTAAGGCAAAAAACAATGACGAATACCGTATTGTCCTAAAGCACCGGCAGAGGCGGATATTCTTTATTATAGCGGCAGGTGTACTGACTGTGGTTTTTAGTCTGATTTTTTTTACGGTATTTAAGGAAGTGACAGATGACTTTCGGCTGGGTGTGCTGACAGGAATCGGAACAGGACTTGCGGCGGGAGGCATCATTGCAGCTTTAAGGATTCAGTGGATTCTTTCCGATGAGGACCGATTAAAGGGACAGCGTCTTCGGGAAACTGACGAGCGGGAGGTAGAAGCCGGCAATCAGGCGCTGAGGGCTACCGCAAAGGTAATGTTAGCCGTATTTTATGTTTTCATGATTTTGGGAATTGCATTTTCAAAGGAGATGCTGGAAATATGTGAAACACTGATTTGTATTTTCCTGGTAAGCTACTTGCTGTTTTTATGGTATTACAGAAGGGTGATGTAGTAAACAGGGGTATTTTGAGGCCGCATTGCGGCAGAAGGAGAGGAAGATAAATGGAAGAGATTTTGCAGGTGAGCGGTTTGAAGAAAACCTTTAAGCTGTCAGCCAAACAACAGAAAATTGAGAAAACAAGCGAAAAGACAAAGGTTGCGGTAAACGATTTGTCCTTTACGGCTTACAGGGGAGAGGTGTTTGGGCTGCTTGGCCCTAACGGCGCAGGCAAAACTACGACTCTGCGTATGCTGGCTACCCTGATTAAGCCGGACTGCGGGGACGCTGTTTTAGACGGAGCAAGCGTGGTAAAGAACCCGGAAGAGGTCCGCAGTAAAATCGGATTTCTGACAAGCGAACTGAAGCTGGAGGAGTTTTTTACGCCTAATTATCTGTATGATTTTTTTGCAGATTTGCATGGTGTGCCTGCGGAGGAAAAAAATGCCCGCAAGCAGGAGCTGTTTACACGCTTTGGTATTGATAAATTTGCGGAAGTAAAGGTAGGAAACCTGTCTACCGGTATGAAACAGAAAGTATCTTTGGTAATTTCCCTGGTACATGACCCGGATATCATTATTTTTGATGAGCCGACCAACGGGCTGGATGTCCTGACTGCCAAGGTAGTGACAGATTTCCTGCTGGATTTAAAGAAAGAGGAAAAGACCATTATTGTTTCTACCCATATTTTCAGTCTGATTGAAAAAATCTGCGACAGAGTAGGGATTATTGTGGACGGTCATATGGTGGCCTGCGACACGCTTGACGCCATTACGGCAGGAAAGAGTCTTGAGGACAGATTTTTTGAAATATATGAGGAAAAGGTGGGAAGCATCGCATGAAAGAGAATATGATGACAATTATAAAAAAGGAATTTGCCCGGTTTTTCAAGGATAAAAGAATGGTGTTTACCACAGTTTTAATGCCGGGACTTTTGATTTATCTGATTTATTCCTTTATGGGCGAAGGCATGATGAAGGAATTTCAGACGGATGATACCTATGTGGCAAAGGCATATGTGCAGAATATGCCGGAGGAGCTTACAGCTGCATTTGACGGCATTTCTGCAGAGTGGACAGAAATTTCTGACGGTGAAGCCGAGGATATAAAGACGGAAATCAAAGACAAGAATGCAGATGTACTGGTAGTTTTTCCCGCAGATTTTTCTGCGAAGGTAGAGGCTTATGACGTGACCGGGGGAGAAAATGCTCCCAATGTGGAAATTTATTATAATTCCACGGAATCGGAATCCACAAAGATGCGCAATGTGCTGACGGAAATACTGGATGCTTATGAAACCTCCATGACTAACAAATTTGATGTAAATGCCGGAGAAGGCAGCTTTGATCTGGCTACGGAAAAAGATGTGACCGGACAGATGTTTGCCATGCTGCTGCCCATGCTTCTTATGACCTTTATGTACAGCGGCTGTATCTCTGTGGCGCCGGAGGCGATTGCCGGTGAAAAGGAAAGAGGCACCATTGCCACCCTGCTTGTTACGCCCATGAAACGAAGCGCCCTTGCGTTGGGTAAGATTATCAGCTTAAGCTGTATTGCACTGCTTGCCGGGGTTTCCAGCTTTGCGGGTACTATGCTGTCCTTACCTAAAATGATGGGCGGTGCCGAATCGGGCATGAATGCAGGTGTTTACGTGATTTCCGATTATCTGCTGCTTTTGGGAATCATTCTGACTACTGTACTTGTACTGGTATCCCTCATCTCCGTTATTTCAGCCTTTGCAAAGAATATCAAGGAAGCTTCAACAGCGGTAGCACCTCTGATGATTATCGTCATGCTAGTAAGCCTGATACCTATGTTTGGCGGTGACGGAGAGAAGGGGATGGGAATATTCCTTATTCCGCTTTACAACAGCGTACAGTGCATGCACGGTATTTTCTCCTTTACCTATCAGCCGGTACAGATGGCAGTAACCATGGCTGCCAATGTAATCATTGCAGGAGTGCTGGCATGGCTGCTTACCAGACTGTTTAACAGTGAAAAGGTTATGTTCTCCAAATAAACCCTAAAAACCGGCATAAACAGTCAGTATATGCCGGTTGACAAGAAAAAAACTTTGTGCTAACCTAACAAGCATAAAACAGATAAAAGCAGTGACGAAGAGAGTACCTATAGAATTGTTTTACAGAGAATCTTCCGGAATGCGTTTTTTGTCAGACGAATTCCGTGCGCAGCGGCATCAGAAGGAAGCCGGCGGCGCATATATGCTGAGAGGAAGAAAATGCTTGTATAGGGAACATGGCTTCTGAGCAGTGTACCGAGCCGGGCATCGGGATGGAAGGGTTGCTAAAGAGCAGCCGGATTCCTACCTGCGCGGTAAGGCTGCAACAGGTCCGCCTGTTATAGCGGCAGGTGTTATTTGACACCTTTTGAGGTCTTTTTCGTGAGAAAAGGATAAAGAGAAGTGGTAACACGGGTTGATGGCTCGTCTTCTTACACCGTAAAGGTGGGAAGGCGGGCTTTTTTAATTTGCAGGAATGGCCTTGTCACACTAAATTGATTAAAGAAAGGAAGCAGGAAAATGAACAGAGAAAAGTATTATATTACAACAGCGATTGCCTATACCTCCGGCAAGCCCCATATAGGCAACAATTACGAAGTGGTGCTGGCGGACAGCATTGCCAGGTATAAAAGAGCCCAGGGCTATGACGTTTTTTTCCAGACCGGAACGGATGAGCATGGACAGAAGATTGAACTGAAAGCGGAGGAGGCAGGGATTACACCCAAGGCCTTCGTTGATAATGTGGCAGGCGTTATCAGAGATTTGTGCGATATGCTGGATGTTTCCTATGACAAATTCATCAGGACAACGGATGATTTCCATGAGAAACAGGTGCAGAAGATATTTAAGAAGCTTTACAATCAGGGGGATATTTATAAGGGGGCGTATGAAGGGCTTTATTGTACACCCTGCGAGTCCTTCTGGACGGAATCCCAGCTTGCAGACGGCAAATGTCCTGACTGCGGCAGGGAAGTAAAGCCGGCGAAGGAAGAGGCGTACTTCTTTAAAATGAGCAAATATGCAGACAAGCTGATTGCCCATATCAATGCCCACCCTGAATTCATTCAGCCGGTTTCCAGAAAGAATGAGATGATGAACAATTTCCTTCTGCCGGGCCTGCAGGATTTGTGTGTATCCAGAACCTCTTTTAAATGGGGGATTCCGGTGGATTTTGATGACAGGCATGTTGTTTATGTATGGCTGGATGCTCTGACAAACTATATCACCGGTATCGGTTATGATGCGGACGGCAACAGCTCAGAACAGTATCAAAAGCTCTGGCCTGCCGATTTGCATTTGATTGGTAAAGATATTATCCGTTTCCATACCATTTACTGGCCCATCTTTTTGATGGCACTGGGCGAGCCCCTGCCTAAGCAGGTATTCGGACATCCCTGGCTTTTACAGGGAGACGGTAAGATGAGCAAGTCCAAGGGCAATGTTATCTATGCCGATGATTTGGTGGAGTTCTTCGGCGTGGACGCGGTAAGATATTTTGTACTCCATGAGATGCCCTTTGAAAATGACGGCGTGATTACCTGGGATTTAATGGTGGAGAGGTTAAATTCAGACCTGGCAAACACCCTGGGCAATCTGGTAAACCGTACCATTTCCATGAGCAACAAATATTTTGGCGGCGTGCTGTGCAATAAAAAGACCGGTACGGCGGAAGAAACAGCGATTGACGAGGACTTAAAGGCAGTTCAGACCGGCGTTTTGGAAAAGGTCAATGGGAAGATGGAGGATTTAAGGGTGGCAGACGCTCTTACGGAAATCTTTGCCCTGTTTAAACGCTGTAACAAATATATTGATGAAACGGAGCCCTGGAAGCTGGCTAAGGAGCCGGAAAAAGCGGACAGGCTTGCCACGGTGCTTTATAATCTGGCTGATGGAATTATGACAGGCGCGTCACTGTTGGCGCCGTTTATGCCCGGGACGGCAGAAAAAATTGCGGCACAGTTTAATACAAAGCTTAGAAGCTTTGATGCACTTACACAGACCGGTCTTTATCCTGACGGCAGCAGGGTAGTGGAAACGCCGGAAATTCTGTTTGCAAGACAGGATGCAACTGAGGTTAAGGAAAAAGCGGAAGCTATGTATGCGGCAAGACGTGCGGAAGCAGAGAAAGCAGACGGTCAGGCTGCGGAGGCTTCAAACACGGACGAAGCAGTGATAGATATTGAGGCAAAGACGGAAATCTCTTATGAGGATTTTGCAAAGCTGCAGTTTCAGGTAGGAGAAATCATTGCCTGTGAAGCAGTGCCGAAGTCTAAAAAGCTGCTTTGCTCCAAGGTGAAAATCGGCAGTCAGGTAAGACAGATTGTATCCGGTATCAAAGCACATTACACCCCGGAGGAAATGGTGGGTAAAAAGGTGATGGTGCTTACGAACTTAAAACCGGCTACCTTAGCAGGCGTGGTATCGGAAGGCATGCTTCTCTGTGCCGAGGATGCGGAGGGAAAACTGGCGCTTATGACTCCTGAAAAGGAAATGCCTGCCGGTGCAGAAATTTGCTGATTTTATGCAAATTGCATAAAAAAGCTCTTAAAATATTCAGTGTGATAGTGTATAATAAATGCATGGTTCGGATATATCGGATCATGCATTTTTAACGTATCGGTTTTCAGAAGAGAAAGCATGTACGGGAAAGGCATGGGTACTATTATGAGAAAAGAAGAATTCTATTTTGACTCCAGAGACAACAGCTCCAAAATACACGCGGTCAGATGGATGCCCGACAGTGAAAACGTGGCGGCAGTGGTACAGCTTGTACACGGTATGGCAGAATATGCGGAGAGATATGAGGAGTTTGCGGTATTTTTGACGGAAAGGAATTTTGTGGTAACGGGGGAGGACCATTTGGGACACGGAAAGAGCGTGCCGGAGGGAGGAACAAAAGGATATTTTTGTGAACAGGACCCTGCTACGGTGGTAGTCAGAGACGTACACCGCCTGAAAAAAATCACGCAGGAGCTGTATCCGGGAGTGCCGTATTTTATTGTTGGTCACAGTATGGGCTCCTTCATCTTAAGGAATTATATCTGCCGGTATGGCACGGGAATTGACGGGGCTGCGATTCTTGGAACAGGTATGCAGTCCGGCGCTCTGCTTGGTCTTTCTAAAATGCTTGCTGCGTTGCAGGGAGCTTTTCAGGGGCAGAAGCATGTAAGCCGTTTCCTTGACAAAGCCGCTTTTGGCAGCTACAACAATCGCATAAAAGAACAGAGGACGGCATTTGACTGGCTTTCCAGGGATGAAAAAAAGGTTGCGGAATATATTGCGGATGAGGATTGCGGCTTCGTGTTTACGGTGAACGGCTTTAAGACATTATCAGAGCTGATTTCCCGTGCTAAAAAGAAGGAAAATCTTGCAAAGATACCTAAAAAGCTCCCGATTCTGGTAGCATCCGGAGAGGAAGACCCGGTAGGCGGTTATGGCAGGGGCGTGAAGAAGGCATATAAGTCCCTTTCTGAGGCGGGACTGACCTGCATGGAACTGAAGCTGTATCCTGATGACAGGCATGAGCTGTTAAATGAACTGGACAGACAAAAGGTCATGGAGGATATAGGAGAATGGATTGAAAAGTTCCTTGCTATTCGAGGGTAAATTTGGTATGATTTAACTTAATGATGTATTGTACCGGGGATTCGGAAATGCATTGACTGAAAGGGATAAACGGAAATGGGAAAAGCAAAAGCAGTGCCATATGAGGTACGGTGGGCAACCCCTGAAGACTGGACGGCGACCATGGATATGATATGGAAAACGTTTATGCGGTTCGAGGCAGAGGATTATACAGAAGAAGGGATAGCTAATTTCCGGGACTTTATTACGGATGGAAGAATATACCGGATGTTTCTCGAAGGCAGTTATCTGATGCTGATAGCACTTGATAAGGGGAAGGTTATCGGAGCCGTTTCCGTGCGGAACGGAAACCACATCTCGCTTCTTTTTGTAGAAGAAAAATATCACAGAAAAGGCGTGGGACGGGAACTGATAAGACAGATGGGAGATTTTTTAAAGAGGGAAAGGAAGGAGCTTTTCATGTCTGTTAAGGCGGCTCCTTATGCGTTGGGATTTTACCGCAGGATAGGATTTCATATCTGTTCTCCCGAGGAGGAGTTTTCGGGGATACGTGTGACCTCCATGGAAAAATTCTTGTGAGAAGCGGTGGGAGTGAGGATATAAAATGGCAGAATGGAAGGTGCTTATATGAGTAAATTGTTTGATTTAGACAGTCCGTTGATTCGATGGCTCAACAAGGTGGCAGATCTTATGTGGCTTAATATGCTGACGCTTTTTTGCTGTATTCCCATAATTACGGCAGGCGCAGCGCTGACTTCGGCGCATTATGTGGCGCTTAAGATGCTCCGTAACGAAGAAGGGTATGTTACAAGGGAGTTTTTTAAGGCTTTTAAGACAAATTTTAAGCAGTCCACGCTTATCTGGCTTTTGATACTGCTTGTAGTGGCAGTGCTGGGAGCGGACTATTATATTATAAAGTATACGAAAATTGATTTTCCGCAGGTGTTTCAGGTTATTATCATGGCGGCAGGTATTTTATTTCTGTTTATGGTGCTGTGGGTGTTTCCGGTACAGGCAAAGTTTATCAATACGCTGCCAAAGACTATTAAGAATGCATTTGCGCTGAGCATTATCCAAATGCCCAGGACTTTATTGATGATAATTGTATATGTACTGCCATATGTGCTTTTGTTTTTGAGCCTCAGGATATTTCCGTTAGTGTTTGTATTCGGAATTTCGGTGCCGGTATATGTAAGCGCCGTGTTATACAATAAGATGTTTAAGAAGCTGGAAGGTAAAATCAGAGAAAGACTGGAAGAGGAAAACGAAGGTAAAGAAGATTCAGAGCCTGCAGACGGTGAAACAGATGAGGATTCGGGGAAAATCTTCAGCGATAAGCCCATGCTGGGAGAGGAAAAGCAGCCTTAGAAACAATTTTTAAGTAACAGAAAGGGTTAGAGTTTAATTGATATAAAGGGTTAGGGATTGAAGGGATATTTCTAAAACAGAAGCATTTGAAAATATTACGGACGGACCGGCAATATGCAGGAAGAGGAAATTGATAATGAAAAATAAACGTGTAAACAGGAATGTCGTGCAATGGCTGTTTCCTGTGGGCGTTCTGCTACTGATTGTTATCATACTGCTGATGCGATTCTCTATATCAGGGCAACAGAAAGAACGGGAAGAGGTTGAAAAGAAAATAATTGCACAGGTACGAGGCTATGCGGCACGGGTAGAACAGATGCTTGACGGAGTGCAAAAGAGCGCTGATACCGCCGCTGCTTATTGTGCAAGGACCTTTGGGGCAAAAGAAGAGCAGTCTGTTATTTTGGAGGCGCTTCGCGATTCGGCAGAGGTTTATGATGCGGTAATCTGCGGAACAGACGGCATGGGCTACCGCATGAACGGTGAAGCTGTGGATTTAAGCACTACCGGATACTTTGCAGAAGCCTGTACGGGTGAAAAGAAAATAATCTATGTGACAGACGACGGACTCAATAACAAAGCGGCGGTTGTTGTGGTATCTCCGGTGCTTTTGCAGCAAAGCGCAAAGCAGTATGTTGTCTGCTATTATGATATGACAAATTTTGAGAAGCTAATAAAAAGGCCCGGTATGGAACAGGGTGCGTTCTTTATCCTGATGGAACAGTCGGGACAGGTCATGGCTTTGGCAGGTGATAAAGAGAGCAGCCTTTGTGTGGAGACTGAGGATTACTTTTCTTTTCTGAAACAGATAGGGAATGCTGACCAGATAACAGAAAGAATGTATTTTCGGGTGCAGAATTTTAATGCCGGCATCAGCTATATCAGTAATGAGAAAGAGGGCAGAGGACTTGTTTATGCACCGGTAGGGACAAGCTCCTTTTATTTGGTAGCCGGAGTGAGCGAGGACTATATTGATGAGGCCGTAGCAAAGGAATGGGCATTCAGCAATGTTATGCTGTGGGAGATTTTGATTACGCTGATGATGTTTGTAGGCGTTATAGTGGTAGTCAATATTCTCTCCCGCATTAGAGACAGTGAGAAAAGCAAGGAGCTTGCCGACAAAGCGGACAGGGACCTTCTGACGGATTTGTACAATAAGATAGCAACCGAAAGAAAAATCAAAGAATGCATTGCGGAGAATCCTGATGAGCAGGGGCTGATGTTTATACTGGACATCGATAATTTTAAAAAGATTAACGATACCATGGGGCATGCCTTTGGGGATGAAATACTCCGTACTCTGGGCGCACGTATCCGGTCAGAATTCCGTTCTACAGATATTATAGGGCGTATGGGCGGAGATGAATTTGTTATCTATTTAAGAAACATGAAAGAGGAGTCGATTATTCAATTAGAGGCTCGCCGCGTGGAACGCTTTTTTCAGGAATTTCAGGCGGGGGATTATGTGAAATATTCGGCTTCAGCCAGTATCGGCGCAGCGGTATATCCTCGGGATGCCAAAGATTTTGAAGGTTTGTATAAAGCGGCAGACCGTGCCCTGTATGTAGCGAAGAAGCGCGGCAAGAATCAGCTCGCATTTTACGGTGATGACAAACAATAAAAAAATATATAAGCAAACGCTCTTTTGTCAGACAATGGCAAAAGAGCGTTTTTGTTCAATCTGCATATGATAAGAATTTAATTTTGGTCAACTTGTCGGAACAAATAAAAAAGCTTGATGATAATAAGCAAAACATACAATCACAGAAAAAAACTTTGTGAAATAGTGGTATAGCGGTAAAATGGATTTTTCGGTATACTAGTTTCAGATTAGTTGATACGAAAGTATCCTTTATAGACAGAAAGGAGTCATAATTATGGCAAGTTTATCTTTAAAAGATATCTGCAAGGTATATCCCAATGGTTTTGAAGCAGTAAAGAATTTCAACCTTGAAATTGCAGATCAGGAATTTATTATTTTTGTAGGTCCTTCCGGATGCGGTAAGTCTACTACCCTTCGTATGATTGCAGGTTTGGAAGACATTTCTTCCGGTGAGTTAAAGATTGGTGATAGAATCGTAAATGACGTAGAGCCTAAGGACAGAGATATTGCGATGGTATTCCAGAACTACGCTCTGTATCCTCATATGTCTGTATATGACAATATGGCTTTTGGTCTTAAGTTAAGAAAAGTACCGAAGGATGAAATTGATAAGATGGTTAAGGACGCTGCTAAGATTCTTGACCTGACACCCCTTCTTGACAGAAAGCCGAAGGCTCTTTCCGGTGGTCAGAGACAGCGTGTTGCCATGGGTCGTGCAATCGTTCGTAATCCTAAGGTATTCCTTATGGATGAGCCTCTTTCCAACCTGGATGCAAAGCTTCGTGTGCAGATGCGTATCGAGATTGCAAAACTGCATCAGAGACTGGGCACCACCATCATCTATGTAACACATGACCAGACAGAGGCTATGACTCTGGGTACTAGAATCGTTGTTATGAAGGACGGCGTTATCCAGCAGGTAGATACACCTCAGAACCTGTATGAGAAGCCTTGCAACCTGTTCGTAGCAGGATTCATGGGTTCACCGCAGATGAACTTCCTGGATGCAACCGTTGAAATAACCGGCGATGTTGCCAACTTAAAGATTGCAGGTCACACCATTCCTCTTCCTCCCGCTAAGTCCAAGAAACTGATTGACGGCGGTTATGACGGAAAGGTTGTTACTTTCGGTATCCGTCCTGAAGACGTATATGATTCTGAAATGTACATTGAAGCTTCTCCTAACAGTGTATTTGAATCTACCATCAAGGTTTATGAATTACTTGGTGCAGAAGTTTATCTGTACTTTGACCTTGAGGAGTTCCCTGTAACTGCAAGAGTTGATTCCCGTACAACTGCAAGACCTGGCGACAACGTTAAGTTTGCTTTGGATGTTGAAAAGATTCATGTATTTGACAAGGAAACAGAGCAGGTTATTACCAACTAATATGAATGAATAAAAAGGGTTGTAAAAAACTTCCCTGAAAAATAGAATCCGGACATCATCTTTTGATGGTGTCCGGATTTTATTTATGATGTTTATCTTTCTTTTAAAGAACACTAATGGTTCACAAGGTTTTTGCGGATGACAGCTTTCTGATTCTCAAGTTATACTTTCTGATTCACATCTAAATTCTTGTTTATGGTTTCGGTCACATTTCACTACATTGACGAAGGAAACGTAATAAAAATGTACAAAATGCACAAAAATCAATAAAAAAGATTAGAATTACTCACAATTGAGCGCGTGGTAACCACGTGCTTTATAATAAAATCAAGAAAAGCGCAAACATACTTTATGGTTTTACAAGAAAACTGCAGACCAACCTGTCGAAAAGGGCGCTGTACAGTATAATAACAAAATGTAGGAGGTATGATATGAAACTGCGAATCTTATTCCGTGTGATTCAGGAAGTTCCGGTGGAGAACAGAGAATTACAGAAGAAGTATGAGCATCAAAGTGATTTGTGTGCATTGCGGCTCGGAATGCCATTACCTGAAAGAATGAGACCTTTTACAGGTCCTCAATCTAATCTGATTCGGGTGCATGAAAGAGAGTTTGAATCAGTTGCTGATTTTTGCAAATTGATGCAAAAATGGTACGATGATCCGGAATGCCGGAAATTGGATGCTGACTGGGAGAAGTGTTACAACTGGGAAAAACGTGAAATATTATATGCAGATGATGCAAGGGATCCAATCACCCCATGGCTGCAGATGGCAGCTGAACAGGAAAAGGTTATTAAGTATGTAGTGAATCCTGATTATAAGATGCCTAAAGACCAGCCGAACTACAGAGGGTAAGGAGGGACAAGATGAGAATCGTATACAGACAGTTACAGGAAATACCTTTTGAAAAATGGATGCAGGAAATTGAATTAGAGCGTCATACAGATGAGAATGAAGGCGCCTTAGGACATCCTCTTCCGAAGAGATATAGAATGTTTTCCGGGGATGAACATTCACAGACCAGAGTCCACATCCGTACCTATGATGATTTTGAACATTATGGGGAGCTGTTTGAAGCATTTATGGAAGATGAAACCGGGCAGAAGGATGAAGTGGTTCGTCACAACTTCTATAATTGGGAGCGGGAAGAGCTTTACTTTATCGATGACCCGATTGATGTAGAAGCATTAAAAGCAGAACTCGCTGAAATCCAAGGCGAAAAGAAAGGGTGAAACCTATGGCAGAAGATGTAATCCTTAAGTTAGATGGAATGTATAAAAGCTTTGGAGCAACTAAGGCTGTACAGAATGTTTCCATGGAACTTCATAAGGGGCAGGTTCTTGCATTGATTGGTGAGAATGGTTCCGGTAAGTCAACAATCATGAGTCTTGTGTCAGGATCGCAGAAGGCAGATGCAGGAACTATGACTTACCTGGGTGAGGAATATGTTCCAAAGTCATTGATTGATGCCAGCAACAGACATATCTGTATCCTGATTCAGGAGACCGGAACCATTTCGGGACTTTCCGTAGCAGAGAATATTTTTCTTGGCAAAGAGAGCCGTTTCGGAATCGGACCAATCATCCGGGCAGGAAAGATGAATAAGGCTGCGCAGGAGCTGTTAAATCAGGTAGGAGCGGGAGACAAGATTAAGGCAACTACCCTGGTGGATGATCTTTCGTTTGAAGACCGTAAGCTTGTGGAGGTGTGCAGAGCATTATCTAACAATCCTGAGGTATTGATTGTTGATGAGACGACAACAGCACTTTCTCATACGGGAAGAGAAAAGATTTACGAGATTATAAAGAAACTGAAAGACAATGGCAAGGGTGTGGTGTTTATTTCCCATGACCTGGAAGAAGTTCAGAAGATATGTGACTCCGCTTTTGTCATGAGAGACGGACTTTATATTGATACCTTATATGGCGAAGATGTGACACCGGATAAGATGCGTCAGAAAATGATTGGACGTGACCTTACGGGAAGCTATTACCGGGACGAGAAGATATTTGCAACGGATGAGGTTGTGCTTGAAGTTAAAAATATTAACTGGGCGGATAGTCTTCATGACATTTCCTTTAAACTTCGTAAAGGAGAAATCCTTGGTCTTGGTGGCCTGACTGAATGCGGGATGCACGAATTGTGCAAGGTTGTCTTTGGTGATATTAAGCCTGACAGCGGTGAGGTTATCCTTACGCAGGATAATTGTAAAATTACAAGTACCATGGAAGCAATCAAACATCACATGGCCTATCTTCCAAAAGACCGTGATACAGAGTCCTTGTTCTTATACACGAGCATTCAGGATAATATCACAGTAATTTCTTTTGATGATATCAAAAAAGGAATTTTTATATGGCCTAAGGATGAGAAAGCCCTTGCTGATAAGGCAGCATCTGAACTGGCTGTGAAAATGCAATCTGTAAGCCAGGAAGCAAGAGAGCTTTCCGGCGGTAATAAACAGAAGGTTGTTGTAGCAAAGTGGTTAGCAAATGATTCCCAAATTCTGATCATGGACTGTCCGACCAGAGGAATTGATATCGGTGTTAAGGCAACCATCTATCAGTTGATGGAAACCCTGATTTCAGAAGGAAAGTCAATTATCATGGTGTCTGAAGAAATTCCGGAATTACTCGGAATGTCAGACAGAATCCTGATTATGAAAGATGGTGTTATAAACGGTCAGTTTGCTCGTGAGGATAATCTTACAGAGAGTATGCTGATTGAGAAGGTTATCTAATTTGGATGAAATTTTGATGGAGGAAAAAGAGATATGGCAGATGAGAGTAAGACTGTATCCGGAAAGAAAGGAGATATTGCAGTCATTAAAAAGCTGGTTCCGTTTTTAGGACTAATTGGCCTATTCATCATATTTGCTGCTACAACGGATGGAAAATTCTTAAGGGCAACGAACTTGACCAATATCATTTCCCAGGCTTGTGTAATAATGATTGCATCTATCGGATGCTGTTTCGTTATGGCACACAACAATCTGGACTTCTCCCTTGGCGGTACCTGCGCATTATGTGCAGTAGCTGCAGTTGTAGCCGGTAATCTGGTTAGTGCCTGGCTGGTATTTCCAATTTGTCTTTTGGTTGGTGCGTTCTGTGGATTCCTTACGGGGATTTTACATGTAAAGGCAAAGATTCCTGCATTCATGGCCGGTATGTGCATCATGTTTATAGGCCGTGGTGTGGCACAGGGCACATATCAGATACTTCCAATGCGTATTCCGGCATCGTTAAAGATTTTTCAGGAGTTATGGTTCTACTTGATTGTACTGGTAGTGGTATTCGTTGTAAGCTACATCATCTTTGAATACACAAAGATTGGTAAATATAATAAACTCATTGGTTCCAATCCCAAATGTGCAAAGCTCAGTGGTATTAAGGTAGACAAGTACAAAGTAATTGCATTTATTATCAGTGGAATCATTGTTGGAATTGCTGCTTTCGTAACAATTATCCGAGGAGGCGGAGCCGGAGCGCAGACCGGTAATTCATTGGAGACAAACGCACTGCTTGCATTAACACTTGGAGGAATCCCTCTTGCCGGCGGGTCCGCAACCAAGATGAGAAGTGCATTGATTGGTGGTCTTACATTATTCATTTTGAATAATGGGCTTACTCTCTGGGGAATTGATCCAACCCTGATCTATATTGTAAAGGGTGTTGTATTTCTGGCAGTAGTATTTATATCTGTTGGCCATGATAAATCAAAGGTTATGGCTTAATAACTAAGAAATTATAGCAGCCGATGGAGGCTGCTGCATAAAAAAAGGAGGAAAAGTAATGAGAAAGCGTACAAAATTTTTAGCCACAGTAATTGCAATAGTTATGGTATTATCAACTGTCTTAACAGGCTGTGCAGGAGCGAAGGATACCGGTGATGAAAAGCATACAATTGGTGTTATCCTTTATGGAAAGGATGACGCATTTGGTGCAGCAGAATATGCATATATCAATTCTGCAGCAGAAGCACTTGATGTTGATATCAAGTGGGCATTAAATGATTATACCGCAGAGGCACAGCTTGCTTCCGCAGAGAACCTTGTATCTGCAGGCTGTGAGGGACTTTTATTCCTTCCAATCTCTGATAACAGTGTAGAATTAATTTCTGACTATTGTGAAACCAATAAGATATGGTTCCAGATGATGAACCGTGACATCTCTGATGAAACAATTAAAACTAATACACAGGCTAATCCTTACTATGTAGGTACTTCCTTCGAGGCAAACGAAGATGCCTGTGATTATATGACAAAGATTCTCACAGATGACGGACGTACTCAGTTAGGTCTTGGTAAGGTAGCTGCAGGCTCATCTCTTTCAAATCGTAATGATTATTTTGCGGATGCTGTAGAAAAATACGGCGCAACTATCCTGGCTGATTATACTGCACCATCTGATGGCTCTACCCAGTCATATGTAACTTATATGCAGAACTTTACAACTTCCTATCCCGAAATGAATGGTCTCTTAATGAGCTCCGGTTCCGGTGGCGGTGGTGAAACCATTCTTAATACCTTAAAGGGCTTAGTCGATCCCGGCACTATTAAAATCTGCTCATTCGATACGTTTGAGGGAATGCAGGAAGGCTTCAACGACGGATGGCTCGCATGCCTTGCAGGTGGTATTGAAATTCAGTCCTTGTTTGACTTTGTAATGTTATACAATGCAGTTGACGGACATCCTCTTGCTGACGGCTATACCGTTCTTTATCAGAATTTCATCTTTATCACAAGCCCTGAAGACTGTGAGAACTATTCTAAGTATATTTCTAATCCGGACTATATGATTTATGATGCAGAAACCATTCGGTCCATGACTGTTCGGTATAATCCGGATTGTACCTTAAAGACTCTTACAGACATCATGGATGCTTATACTCTTGAAAGTGTAGTAGCGTCTGCAACAGAGTAATACAGAAGTAATGTATCAATGAACCATCCAGCTATAGGTAAATGCTGAGAGAAAGGTTGTAGATATGAAAGTCATTAAAAATTTGATTAGTAAATATGCGCTGATGTTGGCGGTGCCAATCCTGCTGTTTGTAGTGTTGGGCATTATCTTTCGAGGAACTATTGGTACCAATAATATTCCATCGCTTCTGCAGCAGGCAGTTGCTCCGGCAATTCTGGGATGGGGCGTGTTGTTCAACATTAAAGTTGGAAACTGGGACTTCTCTGTAGGCTCAGTGGTTTTGCTCAGTGCTATCGTAGGCGGTAACATTGCAGTAAGATTAAACTGGGGATTTGCAGGACTTCTTATCTGCTGTCTGTTAATTGCTGCACTGGCAGGGGTTGTTGTAGGTCTGGTATATTATTTTTTGAAGATTCCGACAATCATTACATCCATTGGTATGCTTCTTATCTATGAGAGTATCAGTAGTTATGTATTCGATGGTCAGGGTATCTATCTGACAGGATGGAACCTGCTTGGAACCACGGAAATTGTAATTATTGCAGTGGTTGCAGCTGTTGCAGCATATCTGGTCTTTTACAGGTCTCCAATAGGTTATAACGTTCGTGCAGTCGGTAATAACATGAACATAGCTGCACAGAACGGTTTGAATGTGTACAGTGTGAAAGCTGTTGCAATTATCGTTGCCGGACTTTTTGCGGGCTTATATGCATTTATTTCTCTGGGAACATCCGGTGTACAAAAGACCGTAAGCTCCATGGGAACCATGGGAACCTGCTTCGATGCGATGATGTGTGTATTCGTAGGTATGTCTATCACAAGAAGAGGAAATCTTGTATTAGGTATCTTCTGTGGAAGCCTGGTCATGCAGTTGGTTAAATTAGCACTTATGGCAATCGGAATCCCCAGTGAGTACAATTCAATCTTCATTGCCATCTTCGTACTGATTTTCATGACATTGGATGCGTATACCAATAACCGGATTCCCCGCGGAAAGAAGTCGTAGAAACCGCATATTATCATGCCGGTTGAGCGATATACTCAACCGGCACTTTTACAAAAGAGGGTATGAATATGATTTGTGAAGGAATGACAGCTGTTGTAACAGGTGGCGCGCAGGGAATTGGCCGCAGCATCTGCCTGGCATTGGCAAAACGTAAGGTTCAGGTTTACAGTCTGGATATTAATGATGCCGGAAATCAGGAAACGGAAGGCTTGATGAACTCTGTTGGCCTGGGATGTCATGCGCTTCATTGTGATGTATCTGATTCAGAGGACATTCGTAAAACTTTTGATAAGATTCTTTTAAAGGAAGGCGTAATTGATATTCTGGTTAATAACGCAGCAGTATTTTCGACTATGTCATTTGTCCGGGATAGCTATGAAAGCGTATTAAAAGACTGGTCATTTAATATGGATACAAATGCCCGCAGTACATTTCTTTGCTCAAAAATGGTTGCTCCGGCTATGGTTCAAAAAGGGTCGGGAGAAATCATTAATATTGTAACGAATCATGTGAAAAGATATTTATTTCCGCCAAGTAATTCCGAGCATAGCTATGATGCATCCAAATATGCACAGCTTGCATTAAATGAATCCCTGGCGGAGGAGCTGCATCCGTATGGAATCCGTGTGAATGCTCTGTGCCCGGCATCGACAAGGACTCCCATGCTACAGGAATTTTTTGACAGTATAGGAATGGAGCTGACCAAAGAAACAATCGGACAGGTTTCCGGGACAGCATCACTTCTGGAAAGCGAAGAGGTTGCTGAGGCTTGCTGCGGCATTATGAATTGGGACAATTCGCAGCCGGTAGGGCAGGCATATCTTCTGCTGCATGGCGAAGACTGTGAAGAATTAAAGAAAGGGCATGTTGCCAGATTGGCAAAATAGGGAAATAACTATGAATAATGGATACATGAAAACAGGCGAGTTCGCAAAAGCGTGTGGAGTCAAAAAGGCAACGATTGTTCATTATGCAAAGATTGGAATCTTAGAGCCTGAAATGATTGCAGAAAATGGTTATGCATATTATTCCCCGGGACAACTATATGATTTTGAGCTGATTCATGTTCTGAAGGAGATGAAGATTCCATTAGAAGAAATTAAGGATTATATAGAAAATAGAAACGGGAATGCACAATCCTGCCGTAAAATTCTTGCTAAAAAATTAAAGGAATTACAAGACTACAGGAAAGATTTGGAGGCACTTGAGCGTATTGTTTCAAATACGATTAAGGACATCGATGAATATGAGAATGTCAGAGTTGGTGTGATTGAAGAGATTCATAAAGAAAAAGAAACGCCGTTGTATATCTATAAAATGCCTTATCGTACTGCAGATGAAGCATTTTCCATGCCGGCTGCAGTGAGAGATTTTATCAGCTATGTAACTAACAGTTTTCGATATGAGAATATCAATGTTGTTGAAGTCGTAATGCATAAGCATGTAATGGATGAAACTTTTCAGAAGACTTTTGGCGGTTTTGTGGCCAGAAAGGATTCTATAGAAGATCCAACCAAGGTGATGTTTATGCCGGCAGGAACATATCTGACGGTGGCAGGAGCTAAGGGCGGAAATGACATTGTGGATTTGTATCGTGACTTAAAAAAATATGCAGATGAAAACGGCTACGAGGTAATCGGTAATGGCTATGAGCGTGACTTGCTTAGCCATATTGTTGAAAGAGACAGAACGAATTATCTGGTACGTTGTTACATTCATGTGAAAAGTAAAGAGAAATAGGTGAGGTATCAATATGTATAATGATGAGAATACTTCCTATCCGGGAAGAGCCCCTAAGAAGTTTTCTGATAAATCCCTGCACGGAAGAGTCAGAAGTGCATATATCCCATATGAGGATTTGAAGCGGGCACAGAAATTTTATGTAAATGTATTTAATTGGGATATGTTTGCATTGCCACCTAATGTTCTGGGCCGGGTCCCGGATAAGGAAACACCTGATGTGTGTTGTGCGACAGGGCCTGCCCAGTTTGGCTGGGAGGGTGCGGTTGCCGGTTATATGCCGACAATGCTGGTGCTGAAAACCCAAAAAGATCCAAAGCCTTTCCTTATGATGGAAGTCAGCATGGATGTCCCGTTAGATGAGACCTTGGATAGGGTTGTGGCTGCCGGCGGTAAGCTTATTTATGGAAATGATAATGCAAACGACTGGGCGGAATGCGCAATGGTAGAAGATCCTGCCGGAAACAGATTGTTGCTTTGGAAATGCCCGGATTCTCGTACATGGGAAGAGCCGGAAGCTGATTATGACAAGGAATAGAAGGAAGGAGACATTATGTTAAAACTTTATACATGTTATTGCTGCGGGTTTCCGTTTAAGGGCGATGACCGGGAATTGCCTACAGAGTGTCCTGCATGCGGAGCTGCTCCTGATAATTTCCTGGCTGAACCATACAATGAGCAGGAAATCAGACGTATTCACGTAGATCCGCCTCTTCCGGACCCTGATAGAGATCCATATAATTTAGAATGGCATATGCCAAAGGATTTTCCTCCCCGTTCCAGAAATGGACGTTTGCGCCGCTTTGTTTTGGAATATGATAAACCGGAGCAGTTGAAGGATTTTTACCAGAATCTTTTTGGCTGGGATATCATCAATACGGAAGGAGCTGATGAAGAGAACCCGTTGATGTATTGTGCAACAGGACCGGGCAGCCCCAACTGGGAGCCCAGAGTTGTATCCTTCTGTTATGGTTTCCTGAAGGACAAGAAGACTGACACTACCGGAAAGTATCCGCACTATGTAATTGAAGTTACAAGCATTGCGGATACCTGTAAGCTGGTAGTTGAGAATGGCGGAAAAATATTAAAGGATACTTATGAATTAGATGGCATGAAATATGCAATCATTGAAGATACCGAAGGGAATGCCTTATATCTGTGGCAGACACCTGACTCCGTAACGTGGATGGAACCTGAGTCTAAGAACAAAGGGCCGGTTAAGTAGCTTTGGGGGTGTGACATTGAAATTAACAGTCTTTGATATTGGCGGAACAGATATTAAATATTCTGTTATGGATGAAAGCCTTGAATGCATACGACAGGGCAAAACGCCAACACCTACCGAAAATCAGGATGCATTACTTGCAAGGCTGAAAGAGCTTTATGATGAAATAGGGAAAGATACAGAAGGAATTGCAGTTTCTATGCCGGGAATGATTGACAGCGATAATGGTTACTGCAGAACCGGCGGTATGTTGGCCTATAATCAGGACAAGTATGTTGCACGGCAGATTTCGGAATTGTGTGGATGCCCGGTCCATATTGATAATGATGGAAAGTGTGCAGCATGGGCTGAATATACAGTCGGAAGTCTTGCCGGTTGCCAAAATGCAGCAGCATTTATTATTGGAACCGGCGTGGGCGGTGGATTAATCATCGATGGTAAGCTGGTGAGAGGTAAACATTTTTCGGCAGGAGAGTTTTCTTTTGTAGGACGCAGCCTCAATGAATGGGGCACCTTAAAGGGATTTGTCGGACATTCTGATGCAACGACAGGGCTTTTGGAATTGATGCGGGAAGCAAAGGGGATTCCAATGGAAACGCCGCTGGATGGCAGGCAAGCATTTGAATGGATTAATGCAGGCGACCCTGTAGCATGCGAAGTGCTGGATAAGTTTACATATAGTATTGCGTTTGAGATTTTTAACCTGCAGATGCTTCTCGATATCGAGCGTATTGCAATTGGCGGAGGAATCAGCGGTCAGGATATTTTGCTGGAGAGCATTCAGAAGAATTACAGAAAATTAATTCTGGATGACGCATTCTTCGGAATGAAGGGACTTGTAGAACCGAATTGTGAAATTGTAAAATGCAGATATGGTAATGAAGCAAATCAGATTGGAGCATTCCAGAGTTATCTGACCTGGAAAAAGGAGAAACAATATGAGCAAATTTCCTGAAAATTTTTTATGGGGCGGAGCTTGTGCTGCAAACCAGTTTGAAGGAGCGTGGGATGCGGACGGCAAGGGAGCCAGCGTCCCGGACATGTGTACCAATGGTTCACATACCAGTCCGAAATGGATTACGGATTATATTCATGAAGACAGACTGTATCCAAGCCATGAGGCGATTGATTTTTATCATCATTATGAAGAGGATATTAAACTGTTTGCCGAGATGGGATTTAAAGTTTTCCGTACCAGCATCAACTGGACAAGGATTTTCCCTACCGGAATGGAAGATGAGCCTAATGAAAAAGGTCTTGCATTCTATGATAAGGTATTTGACTGCTGTAAGGCACACGGTATTGAACCAATGGTTACTATTAGCCATTACGAATTGCCGTATGCTTTGGTTGAAAAGTACAATGGCTGGCATTCCAGAGAACTGATCGATCTGTATTATAAATACTGTCTGGTTCTTTTTGAAAGATATCAGGGAAAAGTTAAGTACTGGATTACCTTCAACGAGATTAATGCAGGAATCATGAACCTCGGAGCAGTACTTTCGACAGGTACGATTAAAGGAATTGACGGGCCTGTAAGCAGTATTGAAATTCCTGAGGAAGTTCGGTATCAGGCAATCCATCATCAGTTTGTGGCCAGTGCAAAAGTTGTTAAATATGCACATGAGCATTATCCGGATTATGTCATGGCGAATATGATGGCATTTTCTGCATATTATCCATTGACTCCGGACCCTGAAGATATGCTTTTGGCACAGGAACAGACTAATATGTTCTGCTGGCTTTGCTCTGATGTACAGATTAAAGGTGAGTACCCGTATTTTGCAAAGAAGTATTTTGAGAACCATGACATTCATCTGAAGCTGGAAGACGGTGATCTGGAACTTTTAAAAGAGGGCACGGTTGACCTTTATACATTCAGCTACTATGTGAGTAATTGCATTACGACTCACAAAGATGAAAGCTCAATGGAAGGCAATCTTTCAGGCGGTTGGAAGAATCCATATCTGAAGGCAAGCGATTGGGGCTGGCAGATTGATCCGAAGGGACTCCGTTGGGCATTGCATGCAATTTATGATCGTTATGGAATTCCGGTAATGATTGTAGAAAATGGACTGGGCGCCAGGGATATTAAGTCTGAAGACGGAAAGATTCATGACCCTTATCGAATTGCGTATCTGCGTGATCATATTATTGAGATGGGTAAAGCCATTGAGCAGGGAGTGGATTTGATTGGATATACTCCCTGGGGATGTATCGACCTTGTATCAGCATCCACAGGTGAGATGGCAAAACGTTATGGTATGATTTTTGTAAATAAATATGATGACGGAACAGGAGACCTTTCAAGAGAAAGAAAAGATTCATTTTTCTGGTATCAGAAGGTAATCTCTTCTAATGGGGAGGATTTGGGCTGAAGCTCCTTGACCATGGCAGGCGGGAAGAATTTCCCGCCATTTTTTATGTGCAGGTTTTTCTTGCGGACGGGGGGAAAATAAGCTATCATTATTGTAGACAGTTAAGTTTGCGATAGAGGAAGGGACGGGTATAAATGATATCAAGCCAGATTATTCAAACAAGTATTGAAGAGCTAAAGGCAATTACGAAGGTTGACCTCTGTGTATATGATGTAAACGGCGGTCTTGTTGCCAATACTATGGATATGGGAGAGTTAAACAACAGTTTGATTGTTGGTTTTGCAAAATCACCTGCAGACAGTCAGGTGATAGGAGTACATCATCTGCTGAAGGTATTGGACGAGGGAGAACTTTCATATGTTTTAGTTGCAAGAGGTTTCAGTGATGATGTATATATGGTAGGCAAGATTGCGGCCTGCCAGCTTCAGAATCTGATTATTGCATATAAAGAGCGGTTTGACAGAAATAATTTTTTCCAAAATCTGTTATTGGACAATTTGCTGTTAGTGGATATCTATAACCGGGCAAAAAAACTGCATGTTGAGGTAACTGTGCCCAGAGCGGTGTTTCTGATTGAAACCAAACTGGAGAAGGACGGTATTGTAACAGAGCTTTTAAAGGGCATGTTCTCTTCTCAGAGCGGAGATTACATTACTGCGGTAGATGAAAGCAGCGTGATTCTGATTAAGGCTTTGGATGAGGACTATAAATGGGAAGAACTCAATCAGATTGCAAATACGGTTGTGGATATGATGAATGCAGAAGCCATGCTTAAAGTAAAGGTTGCTTTTGGTACGGTAGTGCAGGAGCTTAAAGATGTTTCCAAATCTTACAAAGAAGCGAAAATGGCTTTGGATGTAGGCAAGATTTTCTATGCGGAGAAAAATGTAATTGCTTATAGTACACTGGGAATCGGACGGCTGATTTATCAGCTTCCTGTCAATCTGTGCCGTATCTTCATTCAGGAAATATTTGGAGATAACGTACCGGAAGAACTGGATGAGGAGATGCTGGGAACCATTAACAAGTTTTTTGAAACCAGCCTGAATGTATCTGAAACATCAAGACAGTTATTTGTACACAGAAATACTTTGGTATACCGTATTGAAAAACTGCAAAAGAGTACGGGACTGGATATCAGAAATTTTGATGATGCCCTGACCTTTAAGATAGCATTAATGGTGGTAAATTATATGAAATATCTGGATTCTCTGGAATATTAAGTGTTGCCTGTAGGGCTGAAACAGAGGAATAAACGAAATAACGTTAATAAACAAAGATAAAAATAATAAAAAGCATTGCACTGAAGACGGAAATATGTTAAGCTTTTTTAAAGCATATATTCTTAGAATTCAGCGTAATGCTTTCTTTTTTGCAGGCGGACCGTTATGGCGGCAGGCCTGCTGTTCTGATAGTCTTTAGGAAATCTATGCTTTTTACTCTCATCATTATAAAAAGCAGGAGATTTTCAAGGATACCTCCTGCAAAGGAGGAATTTCATATGGAAAAAGATTTTTTGCTGAAACGTTATCTGGCTGATAATGAGCGGTATGCCGATTTGCTTAACGGCATTGGATTTGCGGGAAAGCAGATTGTGACGGCGGATGACTTGCAGGAATTGGATACGCAGACAGGCTTTTGGAGACTGCCGTTTTCGGCTAAAGCAAGACGTAAGCAACCGAGGCAGAAGTATCGGGATTTAATCAGAAAGGCAGCATTTGGAGTAAATTTTGCAGTAATTGGTATTGAAAATCAGACTGCCGTAGACTATCTTATGGCACTTCGGACCATGTCTTATGATGTGGGCGAGTATGAAAAACAGGCTGCTGTTATAAAAAGACATGTGAGAAAAACAAGCGGACTTGGCCGGAGTGAATTCTTATCAGGTTTTTTTAAAGACAGCAAACTGCATCCGTGCATAACGCTTGTGTTATTTTATGGTGAAAAGTGGGATGGCAGCAGAGATTTGTTCGGGATGTTGGACTTTACGGATATTCCGGCTCCGCTAAAGAAAATGGTTAATAATTATAAAATTAATCTTATAGAAATCAGGCAGCTTTCAGATACTGCCATGTTTCAAACGGATTTAAAGCAGGTGTTTGATTTTATACGCTGTTCAAAGGATAAGGAACGGCTAAGAGAGCTTGTACAAAAGGATGAGGCATACCGGGAATTGGAGGAAGATGCATTTGATGTGGCTGTATCCTTTACGAATGCAGAGGAACTGGCTGCAAACAAGCAATTTTTTGAAGAAGGAGGCAAGATTAATATGTGTGAGGCTCTTACAGCATTGATAGCAGAAGGAAAAGCAGAAGGGGAAATGTATAAAACCAAAATATTTATCCGTAACCTTTTAAAACTTGGAACGGCAGATCCGGATATTTGTGCGCTGGCGGAGTGCAGTCAGGGGCTGGTGGACGAAGTGCGTAAAGATTTAAGCTGAACCAGCCGGATTTTAGTAATATAATGTTTGACCGTGAATATACTGATAGAAATAATAATATCTGAATATTCGGGGGTTTTTATGGTAAAAGAGGACAAGGGCTTCTACGATAAGAAAATAGTATATCTGGATTATCTGGAACGGAACAATAAGGTGAAAAACGGCGGATTTTTGAAGTGGGAAGCAAAGGGGGAAACGAGCCGTATACAGATACATATCCGCGGCTTGTATCCGACAGATACCATGCAGGGAGAAATACAGATTATATCCAGAGGTGAAATATATCCGGCAGACAGCATATTGCTGAAGTATGGAACAGGAGAGTATGCTGCTGTTTGGAAAAATGAAGAACTGGCAGGAACGGCAATCAGTTATACCGAGTGCGATGGTATTCAAATCAGGCTTTCGGAAAAACGTGTGCTGAAGGGGATATGGCGGGAAAGGGAGAAAGAAACAGCAGCCGGGAATGCGGCAGAAATCTTACAGGAAACACCACAAGCTGTAGAAAGAGAGCCTAAACCTTTGTGGAAAGAACCGGAAGCCGTAGAGGAAGTATATAAGGCTGCAAAAGAAACTACAGAAGCGGCAAAAGAACTGACAGAAGCGGTAAAAGACCCGGCAGAAGCGGTAAAAGACCCGGCAGAAGCGGTAAAAGAAACCGCAGAGGCGGCAAAAGAACTGACAGAAACCATAAAAGAGCTGGGAGAATCGGCAAAGGAAACAGAAGCGTGGAAAGAGGCAGCAGAAGCGGAAGCTATCCGGGAGACGGAACCTGCGGATGCAGAAATCATCCAAAGGATGGAACCTGCGGAGGCAGGGGAGGTGGAGAAAGCTGATTTAAAGGAGGATAAGGAAACTGAGGAGCCTGCGGCATACGAGCATAATGAAGGGAAAAACTGGCGTAAAACCCACCAAACCCGGCAGAAGCAGTATGCAGAAAAGACAGAGCAGTTATCCGATGATAAGTGGGAACAGCTTGGCAGACATTATCCGCGTATCCATCCCTTTGGGGATGAAAGAGAATATCTTTCTATTACACCCAGGGATTTTGTGGTTTTATCCAGACAGTACCAAAATCTTGTACAGAACAGCTTTCTTCTGCACGGATATTACAATTATGGGCATGTGATATTGACAAAAATAAAGGAGCGGGAAGAAGACAGCTTTTATTTGGGGGTTCCCGGTGTTTATTTTGACAGGGAAAAACAGGCTGCGCTTATGTTTGGATTTGAAGGCTTTGAGGCCGGTACGGACCTGGTAGCCGAAGGCGGCTTTGGCTATTATATGAAACGGGTGGAGATATAAGCCTAAATGCCTTCACAATCGAAGGAGGGGATAAAGCTTTCTGATGCAGTATCTCCTTCCTGAATAAAGGCATTTTCAATGCCCAGATTTAAAGCATAGTCGATAAGCATATTATATTCTTTTCCGGATACCCGCCTGTTAAGCTCCGGCATGTCGGGAAAGCGGCGTATGGGCGTATACTGATTCATGATGCTTAAGTAAATATCGTGATGATAAGTGCAAAAGAGGTATTCCAGCACTTTTTTTGAATCAGCCAGATGTTTGGGCAGAAGCAGGTGGCGGACTATGATGCCTCGCTTCATGAGCCCGGTTTTTTCATCTATTACAGGCGTGCCGGTTTGCCGGAACATTTCTGCGATTGCGCTGCTGGCTTTTGTAAAATAGTCAGGGGCATTGGAATAACGGGCAGACAGACGGGAAGAAAAATATTTTAAATCCGGCAGATAGATATCAATCATTCCCTCTAAGAGACGGAGGGTTTCCGGCTTTTCATAGCCGCCGGTATTATAAACAACGGGGACGGACAATCCGTCTGCTTTTGCTTTTTTTAACGCCGAGACTATCTGGGGAACAAAATGGGTTGGTGTTACAAGATTGATGTTGCAGGCGCCTTCGCTCTGGAGCGCTAGAAAAATTTCTGCGAGACGTTCTGCCGTGATGGCTTTGCCTGCTCCGTTTTCTGCAAGAATGCTGTTTTGGCAAAAGACGCATTTTAGAGGACAGCCGGTAAAAAAGACCGTGCCGGAGCCGGTTTTGCCTGAAATACATGGTTCTTCCCACATATGAAGGGCGGCCCGTGCTACACGCAGGGAAGCAGTTTCCCCACAATACCCGACCTTTCCGTTTTCTCTGTCTGCATTACATTCTCTGGGACACAATCTACAGCCCATTTCTTTTCCTTTCTGATATCAGCGCATATAAAAACCGTGTATATTTCCTTAGGAGGACCCTTCTATGCGATACCCTGCAGTCAACTCCGCCAGGCTTCCTCGCGGCACATGGAAGATTCCGCTTAGTGCTGCTGTGTTCCCACCCTGACACGGTTCGCAGATATCCATTGCGCAAGACCCAAACTTCAACATTGACAAAAGGGCCAGCCATAGAAGCGCCCTCCAAAAGGCACATGCACGGCTTATTAAGTATATCGGTTTTGCAGGATGATGTCAAGCAATTACATAAAATGAAATATACTGAAATATACTGATTTACCATGAAATGTACTGATTAAAATATTCTGAAAATTTGATTTGACATAATGTGGTAAGGATGATAACATAAAAATAGTAATAATTACTAATTTTGAGAGGAGATATAATATGAACAGTAATGCTTTCAGAAGTCTTTCTTACGGAGTTTATATCATCAGCACCTGGGATGAAGGAAGACCTACAGGCTGCACGGCAAACAGCGCTATGCAGATTACTTCGGAACCGGCAACAATAGCAATCAGCATCAATCATACAAATTATACAAACCAGTGTATACAAAAGGCGGGCAAATTTGCCATTTCTATTTTAGGGGAGAATTCAGAACCGTCCATTATCGGCACCTTTGGTTTTCAAAGCGGAAAAGAGGTCAATAAGTTTGACAGCGTGGCATATGCTTTAAAGGGATATATGCCTGTGGTAACAGACGCCTGCGCGTATATTACATGCGATGTCATTGATAAGATGGAGACTGACACCCATACCGTATTTTTAGGCAGGGTAACGGATTGTGACGTCTTAAAGCAGGATGATGCCATGACCTATGCTTATTACCATAAGGTGATTAAAGGAAAAAGCCCGAAGGCGGCGCCGACCTATCTGCCGGACGAGGAGGTTGGGGAAACCGCATCGAAGGAAGTTTATGTATGCAAAATATGCGGCTATATTTATGATGGGGATGTTCCCTTTGAAGAGCTGCCGGAGGATTATATCTGTCCTGTCTGTAAGCATCCGAAAACAGATTTTGTAAAGAAAGTGATATAAAGCAGGAGGATTACCATGGGGCAGATAGATGTGCATGGACTTACAAAGGCTTACCGGAATGGCAAAGGTGTTTTTTCGCTGGATTTTTCCGTAAAGAAGGGGGAGGTATTTGGTTATCTGGGCCCTAACGGAGCAGGTAAGACGACAACCATCCGCCAGCTGATGGGATTTATCCGCCCGGATAGCGGTACTGTACGGATTGAGGGGATGGACTGCTTTGAAAGAAGACAGGAAATCCAGTTAAAGTTAGGGTATCTTCCGGGGGAAATAGCGCTGATGGACAATATGACAGGGATTGGCTATCTGCATTTTATGGCGGACATGAAACAGATACATGACAGAAGACGTATGGAAGAGCTGATTGCACGTTTTGAACTGGACGCTAAAGGCCCCATAAGAAAAATGTCAAAGGGAACAAAGCAGAAGCTGGGGATTATATGTGCTTTTATGCAGAATCCGGAGATTCTGATTTTAGATGAACCTACCAGCGGCCTGGATCCGTTGATGCAGAATCGGTTTATAGAACTGATTTTGGAAGAAAAAAAGAAGGGAACCACTATATTTATGTCATCACATATCTTTGAGGAGGTAGAAAAAACCTGTGACCGTACAGCGATTATTCGTGCAGGGAAGCTGGTTACTATCGAAGATATGAATTCACTGGCACAAAAGAAAAATAAAATTTATACCGTGACCTTTGCGGATGAGGAAGCGGCAAAACATTTTGCCGCCAATCGGGCACTTCCGGTAAAAAATGTTACCGGCAACAGGGTACAGCTTGCGGTGACCGGTCAGCCGGGAGAAATATTAAAACAGATTGCGGCGGTGAATCCTCTTGATATGGATATAAAAATACAGAGCCTTGAGGAGTTGTTTCTGCATTTTTATAATGAGGAGGAAGCATAATGGTATTTACTTTATTTAAGCGGAATATTTTGTCCTGTATGAAAGTCTTTATTATATTATTTGCTGTTATCTGCCTGTATACGACAGTGATTATTTATATGTATAATCCGGAAATTTCGGATATGCTAAGCGGATATCAGGAAGTGCTGCCGGAAATGATGAGCATGGTGGGAATGACCGGAATGGCAAGTAATATACTGGAATGGATTCAGATTTACCTGTATGGTTTTATTATGCTTCTGTTTCCTATGATTTTTGCCGTCATCCTGATAAATAAGCTGGTGATGAATTATATTGACCGCGGCAGCATGGCAAGCCTTTTGTCTGCACCGCATTCCCGCGTTCGCATTATCCTGACGCAGGCAATGTCCGCCATACTCATGATGGTGCTTATGATGGCGGCAGTGACGGCAGTCGGAATTATCAGCTGTGAAACCCTGTTCCCGGGGGAGCTTGCTATTGCAAGGTACATACAACTGAATGCAAGCACCACGCTGCTTTGCCTTATTGTATTGGGAATTGCTTTTGCGGCAGCCTGCTTTAGCAGCGAATCTAAACATTATTTTACTTTTGGTGCAGGCATTCCCGTTTTATTTTTCCTGTTCACAATGCTTTCCAATATGGGCGGAAAAATGGAAAATCTGAAGTACTGCACCATTTATACATTGCTTCCGGCAGAAAAGATAGTGCAGGGAGAAAGCGGTTCTGCAATATATAACATAGTAATGGCAGCTGCATCGGCAATATTGTTTGGCGGCAGCATCTGGTGGTTTAAACGCAGGGATTTGTCCCTGTAGCATCCGGTATAGCTTTAGTCTGCGGAAGATTTGTGCTTTCGCAGACTTTTTTTTCTGAAAGGCCTGCATTGTCCCGGGCTTCCTTTTCAAGCTTGTTTCGGATGCGCAGTTCTTTGAAGAAGGTGGTGAGCATGCTGCTGCATTCCTCTTCTAAAATACCTTTTGTAATATTGACCTGATGATTAAATTCCGGCATCTGCAGTACGTTTAAGACAGAACCGGCGCATCCGGCCTTGGGATTCATACAGCCGATTACAACCTCTGGAATACGGGCCTGCACAATAGCCCCTGCACACATCTGACAGGGCTCTAAGGTAACGTAAAGGATACAGTCCTCCAAACGCCAGTCCCCCATAAATTTACTGGCTTTGTTGATGGCTGTGATTTCTGCATGGGAAAGCGTGTTCTTATCGGTATTGCGGCGGTTATATCCCCTGCCGATGATTCTGTCCTTATAGACAATGATGCAGCCGATGGGGACCTCTCCCAAGGCATGGGCTTTTTTTGCCTGCCGTAAGGCTTCTTTCATATATTTATCATGTGGGTTTGCTTCCATAATTATTTTAACCTTTCTGCCTGCAGCATAATAGTTGGCTTTTACGCATAACGGTTTTAGATTCTGTGCTTGCGTTTTGAAATTTTTGTTGCTATATTAAGTATTATAACTGCCGGAAGGAAAAGAGGCAACAGAGATGCAGATACACGGACTGAATAAAACTACATTATTGGATTATCCGGAACATGTAGCAGCCACCATTTTTACGGGGGGCTGTAATTTTTGCTGTCCTTTCTGCCACAATGGAGAGCTGGTTTTAAGACCGCAGGAATTCCCGCTGCTTTCAGAAGATGAGGTATTGGCATTTTTAAAAAAAAGGAAGGGGATACTGACCGGTGTGTGCATTACTGGAGGAGAACCGACCCTGCAGCCGGATTTGCCTGTATTTATAGAGAGAATCAAGGAAATGGGATATCTGGTAAAACTGGATACCAATGGTTACAGACCCGGGGTGCTTAGAACGCTTCTTGAAAAAGGGCTGCTTGACTATGCGGCCATGGATATTAAAAGTTCCAAGGCTGGTTATGCCACGGCAGCCGGAAAAGAAAACCTTGATATTACACAGATAGAGGAAAGTGCGGACATCCTGAAGGAAGGACGCATACCCTATGAGTTTCGTACTACAGTAGTAAAAGAACTTCACACAAAAGAGGACTTTATTGCTGTGGGAGAATGGCTTGCCGGAGCGGAAGCTTATTTTTTGCAGGCATACAGAGACAATGAAAATGTAATAAAAAAAGGTTTTTCTTCTTACAGCAGGGAAGAGTTGGAAAAATTTGCGCGGATACTCAGACGGTTTATAAAAAGAGTAGAGCTTCGCGGTGTAGAATAAAGAGGAGAATTACAAAGGTGAAAAAATTTATACATAAATATTTTGGTGATAAGACTTTTTATGCTATGGTACTCGGAGTGGTAGTGCCGATTATGGTGCAGAATGGGATTACTAATTTCGTAAGCCTGTTGGACAATATTATGGTAGGCCGGGTGGGTACGGAGCCCATGTCCGGTGTAGCCATTGTCAATCAGCTTATGTTTGTTTTTAATCTTGCTGTTTTTGGAGCTATTTCCGGTGCAGGTATCTTTGGCGCGCAGTTTTACGGCTGCGGCAGACAGGAGGGAGTAAGACATACCTTCCGTTTTAAACTGATTATTGTGACGGTACTTACTGTGGGTGCCTGTCTTTTATTTTTCTTCGGCGGGGATGTGCTGATTAAGCTGTATCTTCACGGCGAGGAAAATAAGGAAGCGCTGGAAGCAGCGTTACATTATGGCAAACAGTATCTGCTGATTATGCTTTTGTCAATGCCGCCCTTTGCTTTGGAGCAAAGCTATACCAGTACGCTGCGCGAGTGCGGCGAGACGGTACTGCCTATGAAGGCGGGCATCATTGCGGTCATTATAAACCTGTGTCTGAACGGGGTGCTGATTTTTGGTATGTTTGGCTTCCCGGCTATGGGTGTGGCAGGTGCAGCGATAGCAACGGTTATTGCCAGGTATGTGGAAATGACAATAGTGGTTGTCTGGACACATAAGCATGCAGACAGATATCCGTTCATTACGGGTGCTTATAAGAGCCTGTATATTCCCGGAAATCTGGTGTCGAAAATTCTGGTTAAGGGTATGCCTCTTATGGTGAATGAGGTTATGTGGGCAGCAGGTATGGCAACGCTGATGCAGTGTTATTCCGTGCGCGGTCTGGATGCAGTTGCCGGACTTAATATTTCCTCTACGATTTCCAATCTGTTCGGTGTGGTCTATATTTCCATGGGTAATGCGGTTGCCATTATTATCGGACAGCTTTTGGGAGCCGGCAAAATGAAGGAAGCAAGGGATACGGACACCAAACTGATAGCTTTTTCAGTGGTTTCCTGTGCGGCTGTAGGTGGTGTTCTGGCAGTGCTGGCGCCTCTTTTCCCGGAAATGTATAAGACTACGGAGGCTGTTAAGAAGCTTGCAACCCAGTTTATTCTTATCGTAGCATTGTATATTCCCATGTGTGCCTTTTTAAATGCCTGCTATTTTACCTTGCGTGCAGGAGGAAAAACGATAGTTACCTTTGTATTTGACAGTTTGTTTATGTGGTGCGTGAGCATTCCCTTCGCTTTTATACTCAGCAGATATACGGCAATTCCCATTGTACCGCTTTATCTGTATTGTCAGATGATAGAACTGATAAAATGCGTAATAGGATTTGTACTGGTGAAAAAAGGAGTATGGATTACCAATATTGTGGCGGATTAGTTCCGCCACATTTTTTTACTTTTACATAATAAAAACCTTGACGTTTGTATCATTTGTATTATAATAAATAATACAAATGATAATAAAAATGCTCCGGCAAGGAGGAAAAGATGATTATTGTACTGAATGATGATTCGGATGTACCGGTGTTTCGGCAGATACGGAATCAGATAGTCATAGGGATATCCGACGGACGGCTGAAGCCGGGGGAGAAGCTGCCTACGGTACGGGCATTGGCGGAAGAAATAGGGATTAATTCCATGACGGTTAATAAAGCCTATCAGCTCTTGAAACAGGAAGGGTATATCCTGACAGATAAAAGAAACGGCGCCAGGGTCAGGGAGAGCTTTGAAAGCAGGCCGGGTCTTTCGGCAGAAACACAGGAACAGCTTCAGAGAATTATATCGGAAGTAAAGATAAGCGGTATGTCAAGGGAGGATTTTATCCGGGAATGCAACCGTTACTTTTAAGATGAAATGACTAAAGCCATAATGGTTTAGAGGAGGAGTAAATATGTTGGGAACAGAACTTATTTTAACCGTGTGTGTTTATCCGTTTTTATTTATTATGTATTTCCTGGTAAAAAACGAAGGCGGCGTACAAAAGACCGGCTGCTTTGGCGTAACCCTGACCAAAGATAATATGAAAGAACCTGAGGCGGCAAAAATAATAAAGGAATATAACAAACAGATGCGCCGGACGTTTATCGCACTGCTGTTGGCACCTCTTCCCATGCTTTTTATTCCGTGGTTTTCTATCTATCTGACCTTTTGGATGGTATGGCTGATTGGCGGCATTTTTGCATTTTTTATTCCTTTTGGCAGAGCCAATACAAAGTTAAAAGATTTAAAACGGGAGAAAGGCTGGAAAAAGGACGGCGAAGAAAAGCAGACGCTTGTGGAAATGAAAAGTGCAGGGAAGGTCCGCAGGGTAAAGTGGTATCAGTTTGCAGGACCATGTGCCATAAGTATTGCACTGTTTGTATGGGCATTAATCAGATTCCATGGCGAAAAAATGGAGGCTTTAAGTGCAGCTGTGGGAAGCCTTGCCTTTGTTACGGTTCTTTTTTATATTATGGCTGTCTGGATGGACAGACAGAAAACCCAGGTTATCAGTGAGGACAGTGAAGTAAACTTAAATTATACCCGTGCAAAAAAGAATTTGTGGAAAAATCTCTGGACGGCATGTGCATGGGTAAACACTGCCTATACAGCCTGCATGCTGTTTTCGCTGGGCACGGATTTTACTTTGTCAGGACTGTTTTTCTGGGGAACGGCAGCTTATATCCTGGTAACGATAGCGCTGTTATTGGGGGTGATAAAAAAGAGAAGGAATATTGATAAAGCCTACAGGGATAAAATGGATATTGTACTGACAGATGATGATGACAACTGGCTGTGGGGTATGATTTATTATAATCCCAAAGATAAACATGTCATGGTGGAAAAAAGAGTAGGAATCGGCACTACTATGAATATGGCAACCAAGGCCGGTAAGGGAATGGGTATTTTCTGCGGATTGATGCTTCTTAGCCTGCCGCTGGTCTGCTTTTGGTGTATTCTGCTGGAGTTTACGCCGATACAGTTATCGGTAACAGACGGAAGGCTTATGGCAAGTCAGATAAAAGAGGACTATTCGGTACCGGTATCTATCATGGAGGACATTACGCTTTTAGAAGAACTGCCCAAATGGTCCAAGGTAAACGGCACAGGCATGGAAAACCTGCAGAAAGGCACCTTCCGTATTGCAGAGGTGGGAAGCTGCCGGGTATTCTTAAATCCTGAAAATAAAGTTTTTATCCGTTTTACGGCAGCAGGAGAGACCTACTATATGAGCGGATATGACGATGCGGAAACATTGCAGGTATATGAGATACTTACATCGCAATAATTTACTGAAATTTTACTTGTATTTAACCGTTGTGCGATAGAATGAAATACCGGTGGCCGATACAATGGTTAAATAGGAGTGATTATTGTTGAGTGATGAAAAAAGCGGAAAGCATGGCGGAATACTGATAAGTGTGTTTATTTTTCTCGTTGGCAGTGCCGGTTCGATAATGGTCTGTATTGCAGAGGGACAAGAGAACGTTGTGCAAATCAGTATTATATGCTGTATTCAATGGGCGGCAATTATATTATTCATACGGCATAAGGTGTGTCATCGCGATAAATTTGAAAAAAAAGCAGATGCTGCCATGGAGTATGCCCAAAAAGCGTCTGCATACAATAAAAGTACGGCAGGAAGGGACGATTACCTAAGGCGTTTAGAGAGCATAATATCGGAAGGCAAGAAGCCTTCTGCATACTCCCATCCGGATTCTGTGCAGGCGGGAAGTACTTCCGTAATAACTGATGAGGAAATACTGCGGGAGTATTCCGATGAATATGAAAAGCAACGGTGCGAAGAGAGGCAGCAGAGCCTTAGAGAAAAGATGGAACAGAAGTACTCCTTGAAGCGAAAGCCGCTGGCATCCCTTTTTGTAAAGCTGCTGTGGGGATTAGTACTTGAATTCGTTATCATATTTGTCCTGCTTCCGACAGGTGCAGGTATATGGCTGAATTCGATTTCAAAAGGAGAAAACAGTGCTGATTTTATAAATATATTATCTAACGGCAGAATAGTGCTGTTTCCTTTAACCTTAATAGCGGTGATATATTTTGTATTTGGCAGAAAAGCTTCCTCAAAGATTTCAGATAACAGCGTAATATACAAAAAGCTGATTCCCCGGGAGACAGCCGGATTTTTTGGAGAAAACAGCAGTTTTGACCAGGCTTTGGGGTTGCCTGATGAAGAAATTTGCAGAATGAACTGCTTTGGAAAAGGAATTGTAGGTGCCTGTGGAAGAAATTTAATTTGCGGTCAATACAGAAACATAGGCTTTCAGATAGCATGGGAGCAGCTTGAAAGGGAATATACGGAAACTGATGAGGATGGAAAAGAGCGTGTATGCCGTGCAACGGCTTTTAAAGGTCTTATAGTAAAATTGCCTTATCCGAAGAAATCGGTCTACCCGCTGGGGCTACGCTCTAATTTAGAATACGAAATTGCCGGTGCATATCAGGCGGAAAGCAGGAACAGGCATAAGGCACCCGTGAAAGTTGCTATCAACGGAACGGAAAGTGCTGACTTTAATGCTCTTTTTAATATTTATTCTGCGGATGAAGAAAATCTTTACTATGTTCTTACACCGCCTATGATGGAAAAGCTGGCAGCACTCTATCAGTATGTACACTTGGCGGAGTTTGATCCGCGTAAAAGGATTTTTAGACGTATTTATGTTTATTTTGAAGAAAACAGTATGTATCTGGGGATGGAGATGAATCATGAATTATTTTCTTTCAATGAGCTAAAAAATGCAGAAGAGGAGTTTAAAAATCTGCAAAAATCAATTTTGGCGGAACTGGAAACAGTCAGGCAGCTGCTTGATTTTGCATTGTCACTTTACTAGAGGAGGATACTTATGCCCGGTATCGGTTTTATACTTTTGAATGGTGGTTTTTTGATTATTGTTGTGTGCTTTTTGATATGCGGAATAATCTCTTACGTTATCAAAACGGCAAATGCACTGACGAGGCTTAAAAACAAGGTTAAAGAGCTTGATTCTGATGTGGATGCAGCACTTACCAAACGGTATGACTTGTTGCAGAAACAGTATAGCGCCGTAAAAATGTACTGCGCCCATGAAAGCAGTACGCTTATGGAAACCATCAGATTGCGGAACGGTATGTCAGGCAACGAGAAAAGTGAGGTTTCCAATAAGCTTGACCGGCTTTCAAAGCAGTTAAGGGTCACCATGGAGGCATATCCGGAGCTTAGGTCAAGCGAACAGGTTACAATGCTTCAGCATAGCTGTGATAATGCGGAAGAGCATCTTCAGGCAGCGCGCAGACTTTACAATACCGGTGTCACCAACTATAACAATATGTGCGCACAGTTTCCCTCATCCATGGTTGCTTCCCTTACGGGACACAGGCAGGCGGAGTATTTTAAGGCAGATGAGGGAAAACGCAGTGATGTGGAATTCTCCTAAAAAGCCTAAGGCGGTGGAGTGGCAGTTTTTATAAGTAATACTCGCTTGTTTCACTGTCTCTGTTGACGCGCAGTGCGTTGTTTTCCTCTATTGCAGAGGAAAAACGCAGGCGCGTTTTTCTTTTTGCAAGGCGTTCGGTACGATGGGATGCATACAAAAGAAACAGTGCATATACATAAGGCATGCCGAGGTTAGTTTCCAAAAGGGAATTGACAATCAGCGTGAGCAGCTTGTCACTTACAGAAGTAAAGCCGGCACTGCGGATGCCGCCCAAAAGCAGCATGGCTTCCCATCCGAACTGTACCAGTATGCCGATGGCAAGCAGCCATCCCAAAGGAAACTGCTGTGTCCGTTTTTTATGATACAGGTTCCAAAGAATGGCGCCAAAGTAGCCCATAAAAAGGATGAGCGCCATATATCCGTGATATGCGCCGGTAGTGCGCTCTATGGTAATAGGTTCCATGCCGCCGCCGAAGAGGGAAGTTAACATTGGACAGCAAAGCCACCACAGCAGAATCAGTAATGACCATTCAAAGAGATTACGGTCCTTGGATATCCACAGCCAAATCCACACGAAATTGGTAAATCCGTAGCTCATGCTCATCCATAAAAGAACAAGAAAGAGGCTGTGTCCGTCACTGATATTGCGGGCACCGCAAACAAGGTGAAAAATACCGTAATCCACAAGCATGTACAGGATGCCTGCGGCAAACCCTACAAGCAGCGTGGCATATTTCTTTTTTGCAAACAGGATAATTGCTAAAATAATTAAAAAGGCGGTATCTAAATAGATATACATTGGTGTGAACTGTCTTCGGGCAATAATTTCTGTCATAAAAATCTCCTCATAAGTATCGGTGTGAGCCAACCGTCTCCGTTTCTCAGAGCAAAAAAAGTCTCAGCAAAAGCTTCGACTTTTTAACGTGAGCCAACCGTCTCCGCTAAACAAAAAGTGCTTCAGCAAAGGCTTCAGCACTTTTAGCGGAGACGGAGGGATTCGAACCCTCGTGCCCCGGAGGGCAAACGCATTTCGAGTGCGCCCCGTTATGACCGCTTCGATACGTCTCCATGCATATAAATAAAATTTAAAAGCGGCAGCCAATCGGTAGCCGCCTTTCTATTTTATAGTATCATATCCTGTTTTGCAAGAGTAAAGCTAAAATTGCCCGGAATTTCCTAAAACAAATTGTGATATGGATGAAAATGTGATAGAATAGTAAAAGATTTTTAGAAAAGTGGCTATACTCATAAGTAGGAAGCAAGAGAAGCTTCCCAAAAGCAGGCAGGAGGTACAACAGATGAAAAAAATCGGTATGTTGACAAGCGGCGGAGACTGTCAGGCATTGAATGCAGCTATGAGAGGCGTTGTGAAGACGCTGATAAACAGTGGAGAAAAGACAGAAATCTATGGTTTTTTGGATGGCTACAGAGGGCTTATTTACGGTAATTACCGGATGCTGACCGGCAAGGATTTTTCGGGTATTCTGACGGTGGGCGGCACCATACTGGGCACTTCGCGCACACCCTTTAAGCTGATTCGTGAGCCGGATGAAAACGGTATTGATAAAGTGGAAGCCATGAAGAAAAACTATAAAAAACTGAAGCTGGACTGTCTGGTAATTTTGGGCGGCAACGGCACTCACAAAACGGCTAACCTGCTTCGCAGCGAAGGACTAAATGTGATTACGCTTCCCAAGACCATTGACAATGATTTGTGGGGAACGGATATGACCTTCGGTTTTCAGAGCGCAGTGGATATCGCTACCAATGCCATCGACTGCATTCATACCACGGCAGCATCCCATGGAAGGGTATTTATCGTAGAGGTTATGGGGCACAAGGTAGGATGGCTGACCTTAAATGCCGGTATGGCAGGCGGCGCAGATATCATTCTGCTGCCTGAGATTCCTTATGATATTAATAAAGTGGTGGATGCCATTGAAGCACGTCATAAAAACGGCAGCCGCTTTACCATCATCGCAGTGGCGGAGGGAGCTATCTCCAAGGAGGATGCAAAGCTGCCTAAGAAAGAGTATAAAGAGAAGCTTCGTACCCGTCAGTATCCGTCCGTATCCTATGAGGTGGCGGCACAGATTCAGGAAAAATGCGGCAGAGAGGTTCGCGTTACCGTTCCCGGCCATGTACAGCGAGGCGGCAGCCCCTGTCCCTACGACCGCGTATTTGCAAGCCGTCTGGGTTCGGAAGCGGGCAGATTGATTTTAAAAGAAGAATATGGCTTCATGGTAGGTTATAAAAACCGCGAAATTGTGAAAGTACCGCTTGAAGAAGTGGCAGGCAAGCTGAAATCCGTTTCGCCTGATGCTGCCATTGTAAAGGAAGCAAAGCTTTTAGGCATCTGCTTTGGTGACTAGCGTGTTTGGGACTTTGCTGACAGCGGCATAGAAAGCATGACTGGAGAGAAGGCACATGTCTTATACGGCATTATATAGAAAGTTCCGTCCGGATAATTTTGAAGATGTAAAAGGGCAGGAGCATATCGTAACAACCTTAAAAAACCAAATAAAAGCAAACAGAATGGGACATGCCTACCTGTTTACCGGGACACGGGGAACGGGTAAGACAACCATTGCCAAGATTTTTGCCAAAGCAGTAAATTGTGAGAATCCGCAGGACGGCAGTCCCTGCGGAGTGTGCCAGACCTGCAAGGCAATTGCTGCCGGAGCCAGCATGAATGTGATTGAAATTGATGCGGCATCCAACAACGGCGTAGACAATATCAGAGAGATTGTGGATGAAGTATCCTATTCTCCCGCTGAAGGGAAGTTTAAGGTTTATATTATTGATGAAGTGCATATGTTGTCCATAGGAGCATTCAACGCCCTGCTGAAAACACTGGAGGAGCCGCCTTCTTATGTTATTTTTATACTGGCGACAACAGAGGTACATAAGATACCCATTACCATATTGTCCCGGTGCCAAAGGTACGATTTTAAGAGGATTACCATAGATACCATTGCGGACCGCATGCGGGAGCTAATGGAGACGGAGCAGGTGCAGATTGAGGACAGGGCGCTTAAATATGTGGCGAAAATGGCAGACGGTTCCATGCGTGACGGTTTAAGTCTGCTTGACCAGTGTATTGCCTTTCATTTGGGACAGGAATTGACCTATGATAAGGTGCTGGACGTATTGGGGGCTGTGGACACGGAGGTATTCAGCCGATTGTTTCAATGCATTTTAAAGGCAGATGTACTGGGCTGTATCGGTATATTAGAGGAAATTGTCATGCAGGGCCGGGAACTGGTACAGTTTATCAGTGATTTTACCTGGTATCTGCGCAATTTGATGTTAGCCAAAGCCACGGACAATATAGAAGATGTTATTGACGCTTCTACAGAAAATCTCGCCCGACTGAAAGAAGAAGCCGGGATGGCAGAGCTTGATACGGTTATGCGTTATATTCGGATTTTTTCCGAGCTTTCGGGACAGATACGGTATGCGGCGCAGAAGAGGATTCTCATAGAAATGGCACTGATAAAGGTTTGCAGGCCCGCTATGGAAACTTCTGAAGATGCTATTTTAGACCGTATCAGACAGGTTGAGGATAAGGTGGAAAATGCAGCAATCCTGCCGTCAGGGACGGATTTGGGAGCATTTGGTGCCGTAAGCAGCAGTGCAGGGGCGCCGGCAAGAAAGCCAAAGCCTGAGCTGCCTAAGGCAATACCGGAGGACGTAAAACAGATAGTGGCGAAATGGCCGTCCGTTGTAGGCAGTGCTGACAATCCCATGAAAATGTATTTAAAGTCCGCAAAGCTGAGTCTGGGCGGAGATAATAAGCTGATGGTAGTACTGCAGGACGGTCTGCCCTCTGATTATTTTATAAAAAATCAGGGCAACAAAGAGCAGTTGGAATTACTGCTCTCGGATTTTGCAGGAAAACAGATAGAGGTAAGTTTTCAGGCAGTTGCAAGTGACAGGGAATTTGATGATTCCTATGTGGATCTTTCCAAAATCATCAATATGGAAATAGAAGAAGAGGAAGAATAAAGCAGGAGGATTTGAAATGGCAAAGCGTGGAGGATTTCCGGGAGGAGCAATGCCCGGTAACATGAGTAATTTAATGAAGCAGGCGCAGAGAATGCAGCGTCAGATGGAGGAGAACCAAAAGGAGCTGGAAACGAAGGAATTTACGGCATCTGCAGGCGGCGGTGCAGTTGAAGTTACCGTATCCGGTAAAAAGGAAGTCCTGCGGGTAAAGCTTTCGGAAGAAGTGGTCGATCCTGAAGATATCGAGATGCTGCAGGATTTGATTGTGGCGGCAACCAATGAGGCAATGCGTCAGGCAGATGAAGAAAACGCAGCTCTTATGGGCAAAATGACAGGCGGCCTCGGAGGAGGCTTTCCTTTCTGATGGAAATGTACAGCGGACATATCAATAAGTTAATAGACGAATTAGCCGGGCTTCCGGGTATTGGAAGCAAATCGGCGCAAAGGCTTGCCTTTCATCTGATTAATATGCCCAAGGATAAGGTAAACAGGCTTGCAGCAGCTATTGTAGATGCAAAAGAAAACGTGCGGTACTGCAAAGAATGTTTCACTCTGACGGACAAAGAGGTGTGCCCGGTCTGTTCTAATGAGAAAAGAAATCATGCGCAGATTATGGTGGTGGAAAATACCAGAGATTTGGCGGCTTATGAAAAAACCGGCAAATATGAAGGTGTGTATCATGTGCTGCACGGTGCCATATCCCCGATGCTGGGAATCGGACCGGGAGATATCAGGTTAAAGGAGCTGGTAAACCGTCTTGGGGGTGAAGTGGAAGAGGTTATTATTGCAACCAATTCCAGTTTGGAAGGCGAAACAACAGCTATGTATATCAGCAAGCTGATTAAACCTGTGGGTGTAAAGGTAACAAGAATCGCCAGCGGCGTGCCGGTGGGAGGCGATTTGGAATACATAGATGAGGTAACACTGCTTCGTGCGTTGGAAGGGCGTATTGAGCTTTAGCGAATGTATTAAGGAGGAAATTACAATGTCTGTATCAAAAAGAGTGTTTGGTACCTGTCCTACGGGAGAGGAAATATATCTGTATACGCTGACTAATGCAATGAATCTTAGTGTGCAGGTAATGAATTATGGGGCGATTTTGGTGAATGTAACGGCACCTGACAGTTCCGGCAAAATGGAAGATGTGGTGTTGGGCTTTGATACGCTGGAGCCTTATTTTAATAATCCCAGTTTTTTTGGTGCAACGGTAGGTCCTAATGCAAACCGCATCGGCGGCGCCCGGTTTCAGATAGAGGGTCATGCCTGTATGCTGGATGTAAATGACGGTGCCAATAATCTGCACAGCCATATAGAGCTTGGCTTTCATAAAAGAGTATGGAAAGCGGAAGAAGGAGAGAACAGCGTTCGTTTTTCTCTTGAAGAAAAGGATGGCAATCTGGGATTCCCGGGCAATCGGAAATGCAGCGTTACCTATAGGCTTTTGGATAATAATCGTTTAGAGCTTCATTATCATGGTGAAAGCGATAAAAAGACGATTTTAAATATGACAAACCATACCTATTTTAATTTGGAAGGGCAGGGAAAAGGGAAAATTGAGGATCACACGCTTTGGATGAAAGCTTCTCATTATACACCGGTAGCAGCAGGGGCAATTCCCACGGGAGAGATTGCGGCAGTTGCAAACACACCCATGGACTTTACCAGACCGGAGCTTGTTGGAAAGAGAATCCACGAAGATTTTGAGCAATTAAAGATTACCGGTGGTTACGATCATAACTGGGTAATTGATGATTATGACGGAAGTGTACAGCTTTTTGCAACTGTAAAGGCAAAAAACAGCCATAGGACATTAAAGGCATATACAAATCTGCCGGGTGTACAGTTTTATGCAGGTAATTTTATCGATGCACAGGCAGGAAAAAAGGGCGCCTTTTATGATAAGAGAAGCGGCCTGTGTCTGGAAACACAGTTTTATCCCGATACGGCAAACCGACCTGAATTTCCTTCTGCTGTATTTGGGCCTGACAGAATTTATGATTATACTACCATTTATGAATTTGGTGTGGAATAAAGGCACGAAAAGGAACACAGGATTTTTCCTGTGTTTTTTTTGTCGAAAGATATTTGCCTGAGCAAACATGTTTCGAGGGAATATGCAGGATGCAGGGTGTATACTGTGCGCAAAAATACGAAGCGGGGGATACACATGGAACTGCCAAAAAACATTATACAGATAGGAAAACCGGATAGGATACATAAGATTTTTGTAGAGGATTACGTGGTCTCATATATAAAGCAGTTAAATAAGTCGTGTGACGGCAAAGCAACAGGACTTGCTTTGTATGGAAGATTTTTTGAACAGGAGGAATGCAGATATTATTTTCTGTATGGTGCGGCAGCAATCGAAGGGTTAGAACACAGAGGACCTTATCTTTCTCAGGTAGAAAAAGAGGAAATAGAAGATGTGGGCAAAAGATATTTTAGTGAATATGAATTTTTGGCATGGTGCAGCGTAAAAGAGGAACCGGTTGAGAGCTTTTTTGTACAGGCGCAGGGAAAAGGAGTAGAAATAAACGGGTACGCCTGCTTTTATGAAAAAAATGAGAGCATGCTAAACTATATGCTGCTTTCCGGAGAACAGAATAAAGCAAGGGAAAACATAACGGAAAAAACGGAAGAGAAAAAAGCAGGCAGGGGAGAATGGGCGGCAGCGGAATACATAAGGCCGGCGGAAAAACCGGCTTCTGCAAAGAGTGAGACTGCAAAAAAGACCGGACATATGAAAATGGCTGCGGCAGCAGTATTTCTTGTGTTGTGTGTAGTGGGGATTACAACACTGAACGATTATGATAAGCTTAGTGATTTGCAGGTGGCAGCCAGACAGGTGATAGCAAATTTGTCTGAACAGAAGCTGCCGGATGCGCAGCCAGACGACGGCATGGAGGAAAATGGCATATATTCGGAACAGAAAACGGAACAGCAAATACAAAACGGACTGAATAATACGATACAGACAGGACAGGAAGATAAAAATACAGGCGAACAGGCAACAGATATGCAGACAGTGACGGGTGTGCAGGGAACGGATATACAGACAGTGCCGGAGGCGCAGGGAACGGATGTACAGACAGTGCCGGAGGCGCAGGGAACGGATGTACAGACAGTGCCGGGTACGCCGGAAACAGATATAAAAAATAGCCAGCAGGGGCAGGAAGTTTCTGAAAACAGTGTGCAGACGGAAACCAATGCTGTTTCAGAAGAACAGGTTTTGCCGATATCCTATACTGTTGTAAAGGGAGATACCCTTATCAGTATCTGTATGAGAAAGTATGGCTCGCTGGAACGCATAGCAGAAATATGCGAGCTGAACCAAATTTCCGATGCAGACAGTATCCAGGTGGGACAAACCATTTTACTTCCGTAACCGTTTTATGTTATACTGGGAAAATAGGAAAAAGTTGTTTTGCGCAGCAAGAGGAAAGATTATGGCAGACATAAGAAGCTATACAAGAGAAAGAGAGAAGAGAGAACGGGAAAAAAGTGTGAGACAGAGCCGGATGAAACTGGTAAAGGCAGAAGATGACAAGACGTTTTATGATAAGCTTCGCAAGCACAGGCTCCGCTTTTTTTACAGGATATTACTCTCCGTATTGGTATGCGGTGCGATTATTGCACTTGTTATTGTGCAATACCGTAATAAGATATATAAGGATTATGACGTGATAGATACAGTCAGCAGGAATGCGGTAAACGGGACAACGGATATCAGGTTGGGAAACAATATTTTGACTTACAGCAAGGACGGCGCTCACTGCACGGACACAGACGGGAATGTTCTGTGGGACCAGACTTATGAAATGCAGAGTCCTATTGTGGCGGTCTGTGGAAATGTGGTTGCAATCGGAGATTATAACGGAAGAACCATTTATATTCAAAATTCAGAAAAACAGCTTGGTACGGTATCTACGAACCTGCCTATAAGAAATTTAAGTGTAGCAGCTAACGGTGTAGTTGCGGCAGTTTTGGAAGATACAACGGTAACGTGGATTAACGTGTACGACACTGCGGGCAATGAGCTTTTGAATTTTCATACCACAATGAAGAATACCGGTTATCCGGTTTCGGTCAGCCTATCGCCAAATGCGCTTTTGTGTACAGTATCATATATTTATGTGGACGCAGGAGTTTTAAAGTCTAGCGTTGCTTTTTATAATTTTGATGAATATGGACAGAACCAGATTGATAATTTGGTGGGAGGATACGATTATACCGATACGGTGGTGCCTTATGTGCAGTTTATGGATAACACGAGTGTATTTGCAGTGGGAGATGACAGCCTTATGTTTTACGGTGGCAGCCAGAAACCGGAACTTTTGGCGGTATATTATTTTGACACGGAGATACAGGGAGTGTACCACAATGAAAATTATGTGGGGATAGTGTTCTATAATGACACCGGCAGCAGCAGATACCGTATAGAGATTTACAATAAGGCGGGAGAGCGTGTCAGAACACAGGAATTTAATCTGGATTATACGGATATTGTATTTGATAAGGATACTTATATTATATATAATGAGGAAGAGTGTATTGTTATGACCATGGATGGTTTGGAAAAATATAACGGTACTTTTAAAACGGCGGTCAGGCTACTGATTCCCGGAAAAGGGCGATACCGTTATACGCTGATAACGCAGGATTCCCTGGATACAATACAGATGAAGTAACGACTATAAATGATAAAATGAGGAGTACATATGAACTGGTTGGTAATTATTGCAGTGTTGATTTTGATTTGGAGAGTTGCAGAGGGGATTCACAGAGGAATGGTAAAGGAAATCATTTCCTTTGTTTCACTCATTGTATTGTGCCTGGCGGTTGCACTTTTGGGAATGGCGCTCAGTAAATATTTTGAAAAGGATATAGCCAGCATGATTGTTGCCCTTATATTGCTGCTGGTGCTGTGTATTGTACACAGGCTGCTCAGTCTGGTGTTTTTTTCGGCAAAGATGATTGCCAAGCTGCCGGTTATACATTCGTTGGATAAAATATTGGGTGCCGCAATAGGTGTGCTTGAAACAATTTTACTGGTGTGGACCATGTATTCCCTGATTATTACCTTTGGAATGGGAATGGTTGGAACGCAGATTATGCACTATGCTTCCGAGAATCAGATACTGAGATTCTTATACAATCACAATTATTTACAGCATCTGGTTGAGCTTCTGGCGCAGAAGATGAGTTTGGCAGGAATAACCTTCTGACAGCCGGGGAAGACGGATTTTCGCATAGGAAGTATTTTAATAAGGAGCTTCGTCCGTTTTGGATGAAGCTTTCTTTGATTTATAGGAAAACTTGTCAAAAAGGGACAGGCATGAGCCGGCTATAAGTCTTCCTTATTATCATTGTACAAGAGAACGCCGGATTGAATATTAGATGAATATTAGTTTGGAAATTTGGGTGATTGACAAATAATATTATCTGATGCTATAATAAAAATCCACCGTCTGAAAGGCGGCATAATTTGGAAAATGCGTTTAAAATACCGGTTACATTTTTTTGAAAAAATTGAAAAAATATGTTGACAAAAACAGAAACGCATGATATCCTAAATGAGTTGCGGCTCAAGAGAGCGAAAGCAACAAAAAACAGAACCTTGACAA
>URUY01000011.1 GCA_900551115.1 uncultured Lachnospiraceae bacterium | reverse complement strand
GAGCGAAGGTGCCGCTCAATCATCTAAAATGATGATTTTGCGACACCCCCTTTGTATTGTAAATTTTTGTATTGTAAGCATGAACGTTTACATTAAAGGCGCCATCACATTGCAGACATGGCCAAAAATCCTTGAAAATACCGGGAGTGACTTATAATATTCATAGGTCACCGCCTGACACTGCTTTAAGGTATCCTGGAAATCCGCTTCCATATCTGCTACAACCGGATTACCGTAAAAATAGGCGCCGCACTCAAAATGATGATAAAGGCTTCTGTAATCCAAATTGATGGTACCCACTACTGCCCTGCACGCATCCGAAGTAAAGACTTTCGCATGGACAAAACCGGGCGTATATTCATATACCTGCACGCCTGATGCCAGCAGGGTCGGGTAATAGGTACGCGCAATGGCAAAGGCATACTTTTTATCGGGAATATGGGGCAAAATCATTTTTACCTCCACACCGCGCTCTGCCGCATGCTTAAGCATCATCAAAAAGGTGCTGTCCACTATAAAATAGGGTGTCATAATATGGACATATTCCTTTGCTGTATTGAGAATATCCAGATAAACCTTTTCTGCTGTATTTTCTCCGTTGTCAGGACCGTCCCCGTAAGGAATGACAAAGCCCTGCGTCCTATCTACCGTCTGTCTGTGCAGGTACTTATCATAATCGCCCTGCGCTCCCTTTATATCCCAGTTTCTTAAAAACATCAAGGTAAAGCTGTCCACAGCCTCTCCCGTTATCTTCACGGCAACGTCCTTCCAATGGCCGAACCTGTCTTTTTTGTTGATATATTCATCTGCAAGGTTTACACCGCCTGTATAGGCCACCTTACCGTCTATTACCAGTATCTTTCTGTGGTCGCGGTTATTTTGGTGGGTCGATAACATAGGTACAAGAGGGGCAAATACCTTCGTTTTTATTCCTCTCTTTTCCATTTTCGCCGGGTAATTGTACGGGAGCAAAAGCAGGGAACACATGCCGTCATACATGAACCGTATCTCCACGCCGCTCTGCGCCTTCTCCTGCAGTACCTCCAAAACAGAATCCCACATAATACCCGGTTCTACAATAAAATATTCCAAAAAGATAAACTCCTCTGCCTTCTTAAGCTCCGCAAGCATATCCTGCCATTTATCTTCTCCAAGCCGGAAATAGGTGTTTTCTCCGCTTCTGTAAACAGGATAACCGGCTGTATTTCCCAAATAAAAGGCAATTTTCCCTGATGCATCATCCTCTGCAGACAGCTCCTTTAAAACAATTTCCTTCTGCTGCATATACTGCTTTGTGCTTTCTATAATCTTATTCATTTCCTTTTTCAGTCTTCTGCTGCCAAAATTTTTATCCACAAAAAGGAATATAATCGTACCAAAAACCGGCAGGGAGCAGATGGGAATAACCCATGCAATTTTAAACTCCGGCAAATCCTCTTTATTAATCAGATAAATTAACACTACTATCCCCAGCACCGTCATGCCGCCATAGGTATACCCCCAATACCGTCCCAGCAAAAAGAAGTTGCCGAACAGAATTGCTGCCTGTATTAAAATCGACAAGAAAATAATTATCGTTCTGCTAAATACAATTTTAAAAAATATCTTCAGAAATTTTTTCATATGTAAGCCATGCCTTTCTATGCAAAACTATCACTTTTATTGTAGACGTTTCTAAAGAAAAGGTCAAATATTCCTTTAGAAAATCCATGCAAAACAGAAAGATTCCATAAATTCCCAAAATTTAATTAAAAAACTTCAACAGTGATTTATAAATTCCCAAAATCACTTCCAAATTTATTCGCAAAATTTAATGGCAAAAAGGCTTGACATTTTTCTTGTATCCATGTAAAATATTTAATGTTGCAGGTGGAAATATCTACTTGGCAGCAGCAGGATGTGCGTTTAGCTCAGCTGGATAGAGCGTTTGGCTACGGACCAAAAGGTCGGGAGTTCGAATCTTCTAACGCACGTATTTAAAAAGCCTCACGGTTTCTCGTGAGGCCTTTTTGTTATGCTTCTTTTGATTCTTTTGACTCTTTCTTATTACCGATGCTGTCCATCTTCTGTAAAATCCACACAAAAAAGATTATAATTATGATTGCAGCAAAGATACCCGCCATGCCGTATCCCATAATTTCCAATGCTCTCATTATATTTTCATTCATAAGCTGCCTCCTACATAAACTGTGTTACAAGTCCGATAATCAATCCGCCTGCTATAGCAGAGGAAATCTGCCCTGCCACGTTTGCGCCTGCTGCCTGCATAATGATGATGTTGCCGGGGTTTTCCTCCTGCGCCATCTTCTGCACTACTCTGGACGCCATAGGGAATGCTGAAATACCTGCTGCGCCTACCATGGGGTTAATCTTCTTTTTCAGGAAGATATTCATGACCTTCGCAAGCAGTACACCGCCAAAGGTATCAAATACAAATGCTGCAAGACCAATCAGCATAACAAGAAGCGTGTCCACACGTACAAATGCTTCCGCCGTCATACTGAAGGAAATCGTGATACCGAGAAGCAGGGTAATCAGGTTTGTCAAAGGTCCCTGTGCCGCTTCTGAAAGATTCTGTAATACACCGCATTCCCTAATCAGATTACCAAACATCAAGAAGCCTACCAGTGATGCGGAAGAAGGGGCAACAAAGCCTACAATGATGGTAACCACGATGGGGAACAAAATCTTAGTCCTCTTGGAAACCGAACCGGGCTTGTACTCCATTTTAATACATCTTTCCTTTTTGGTAGTAATCAGTTTGATTGCCATAGGCTGTACAATAGGCACAAGCGCCATATAAGAATAAGCCGCTACTGCAATGGCACCGATATATTTGGAATGCAGTACCTGTGATACCAAAAGGGAAGTCGGGCCGTCAGCCGCACCGATAATACCGATAGATGCTGCATCATTTAAATCAAATCCCAGCGCTACTGCAAACAGTAATGCCGCAAAGATACCAAACTGTGCCGCCGCACCAAATAAAAACATAATCGGTTTGGACAGAAGCGGTCCAAAGTCAATCATGGCACCGATACCGATAAATAAAAGAAGCGGCAGCGCCTCAGAGGCTTCAATACCCACCTCATACAGCCACTGTACAATACCTCTCGTCTCTCCGACGCCCTGCAACACCTGATTAATGGCATTGGCACCCGGCAGATTCACCAAAATCGCACCAAAGCCCATCGGCAGTAACAACGCCGGCTCATATTGTTTTTTAATTGCCAGCCAGATCAGCGCTGCGCCTACAACGTACATAACAACCTGCTGCCATGTAACTGCGCATATGCCTTCCCACAAAAAACTCATTTTTCATCCTCCCATGTATAAAATTTTAGTCTTGAAATATAGTAAGCATATAACATTATAAACTGTTATGCAGATGTTGTAAAGCAATGTTTCATTTGACAAATGTAAAGAAATTTTAACATTGCCGGTGGATTTTTTACATGATGTATGCTAGACTGAAACAGGTGCGATATGCTAGAATGTATCCGGTAGCCGGTACATACACAAACAAGGAGGAAACTATGCGTTTTGATATGCACTGCCATACAAAAGAAGGCTCTATCGACGGTAAAATCAATCTGGCTGATTTTGTTACGCTCTTAAAGGAAAGAGGGTATCAGGGCATGCTGATATCTGATCATAATTCTTACAAAGCATACCGCTATTACAAAAAGCACAGGGACGATCCCGCTTTCCGTAATTTTACGATATTAAAGGGCATCGAATACGATACTATCGATGCAGGTCATATTTTAGTCATCATGCCCGAATATATCAAGCTTCCTATTTTGGAGCTGCGCGGGCTTCCCGTAGCCCTGTTAATTGAAATCGTGCATTTCTTCGGCGGCATTTTAGGGCCCGCCCACCCCTGCGGTGAAAAATATCTAAGCATCTGCAATACCAGACGTTACCGAAAAAATCCCGGCATTTTAAAAAGCTTTGATTTTATGGAGGTATTCAATGCCTGTGAAACACCCTCTACCAATGCAGCCGCTGCCGAACTGGCCAGACGCAATCATCTTCCCGGCTTTGGCGGCAGTGACGCCCATAAAACAGAGTGTGTAGGTCTTGGCTATACGGATCTTCCCGATACCATCCTTTCGGAATCCGACCTGATAAACCATATCCGTGCAGGGCAGCCTGCCGGCTGCGGCGGCGAGTACTATCACGGCACCACCAAGGAACGAATCGGTTCCTTCAATAATATACTGGTTTACTCCTTCTGGCTCTATAACAAGACCGCCGGACTCTTCCGTTATTACAGACGCAGGCTGGAAATGAAGGACTATCACCGGATGGCCGGGGAATAGGGCACCCTGCGCAGAATCCCTTGTAAAAAACCCTCCCTATTGTATATAAGGGAGGGCTTCCGTTTTGATATGAATTCCTTTCCTGTCGGTGTCAAACTCTACGGTATAGGAAATTCCCTTCCGCTCCAGTTCTTCCGCATAGGAAAACGCATTATCAATTTCATCAACCGGAAAAGTACTGCCAAATACCATCACCGGCATAGACAAATACAGCAAAACCAATAAAATAAATACTGCCAGACAGCTCGCCGCCAGCTTCCATTTCATCTTTCTTTCTTTTTTAATCATATGTAATACGGTCTTATCCGCAGAACTGCGCAGCTCCGTATCCTCCATCCGCTTCCCGCACAAAATTTCATTTATGCTTATCCCAAAATATTCGCTGATTTCAGATAATGATGTTACATCCGGAATGCCCTTTCCCGTTTCCCAGCGGGAAACTGCTTTATCTGTCACATGCAGCACATCCGCAAGCTCCTTCTGCGTCATACCCTTTTCTTTTCTCACCTCTGCAATAAAACTGCCAACCTTCTTTGCTTCCATATTGAGTCTCCTTTGCCTACCGTTATTGTACTGCGCGCTTCTCCTTAAAATATCCGGGTGTTTCTCTGTACCGTAACGTTAGCACACTCTCTGTAAATTTTCACCCTATGCTTCATAGAGTTGCCGGATTCTTAATAAAAATCCGAAATATCCTCAAACGGAATTTGTGTATTTACTACAGTAAGCACTCTTGCGTTATCGTCTATCCCTGATACCCTGCCGCTTACCTGCACATATTCTCCCGCGCAGAAATATTCCACCGTAACCATATCATTCTTCTTAATTAGCCCAAGCCTCCTGTCAAGCTCCTCCTTCATTTCTTCTGACAGTTCCCTTTTCGGCACCAGAATACGTTCCTTTTCCCTTAATGCTTCCCGAAAGCCCTTCAATGCATCAAAGGGCATAAACTGCTTGGCTCTGTCAGCCTGTGCCATTTTTCCCCGCCTACTCGCCACTTTTATGCCCTCCAATCTGTCTGTTTCTTTCTATGGTAGTGCCTGCATCCTGCAAGTCCATGCCTCTTACAAGTGCATTTTTGCCATATTTCTTTTTAATTTCCAACGCTGCTTTTTGCAGCCTTCTATCCTTTTCCGTTTCCATCTCGTCTACAAGGAAATTGTATTGCTTATATACTTCCTCTGTAACATTATTTGCTGACAGCCCTAATCTCCGAATGGGAATGTGGGGATTTACAACCCGCTCATATACCTCCATCACATACGGGATGATGGCGCGGTAAGTATTGGCTGATGCCGGCAGTGACGCAGTCCCATGTGCCGGCTTTAACGAAAGTCCGTTGGAATATCCAATCATAAGGGTCACAGAATCTGTTACAAGGTTCTTTTCCGCCATATCCAGACACAGGGCATCTGTCATTTCCTTTACCGCCAGACGGCACTCCTCAAAATCATAATCACGGGAAAGCACCTGCCCGCTGGAAATCGAACTGCTCTCCGGCCTGTATGCCTTAATATCTGCCATAGTCGTTGTTTCCCTGCCCCATGCATGGTCAATCAAAAGCTCTGCATCAATGCCAAACAACCGATAAAGCATATCTTCATCAGCATGGGCGATATCCCCCATCGTAAGCAGTCCCACACTTAAAAGCCGCTTTGCAGTACCGGCACCCACCCGCCAGAAATCCGTAAGCGGTTTATGTTTCCAAAGCGTCCTGCAATAAGCTTCCTCATCCAGTTCTCCGATATGGTCATCCACATGCTTAGCCGTAATATCCAGTGCTATTTTGGCCAGATACAGATTCGTACCGATTCCTGCAGTAGCTGTAATCTTTGTCTGTGTGAAAATATCTCCCATAATTGTCCGGGCAAGCTCCTTTGCCGTCATCTGATACAGGGAAAGATAATTTGTCACATCTAAAAACGCCTCATCAATCGAATAAACATGAATATCTTCCTTTGCCACGTATTTTAAATAAATTCCATAAATGTCAGCGGAATATGCAATATAGAGCTTCATCCGCGGCGGTGCCATAATATACGATACATGCTTTGGGATTTCAAATACACGGCAGCGGTTTTTGATTCCGAGCGCTTTCATGGAAGGCGAAATCGCAAGGCAGATGGTTTTCTCGCTCCGCTCCGGATCCGCAACAACAAGATTGGTTGTGAGGGCATCCAGTCCGCGTTCCACGCACTCTACCGAAGCATAAAATGACTTTAAATCAATGCAGAGATAGCTTCTGTTTTCCATAAAAATGCCCTCCTTTTATTTTGGGGTATATCAATCCGGTTTTGCTTTAAAGAACAAGCCAAGTATGAGCGCTGCTGCGCCCGACAGCATTGCCCCAAACAGAAACGGCACCGCTGCTCCTGCCGCATCCCATAAAGCGCCCGCTATAATACTGGCAGGCAGAAGCGCAATTCCCACAAGCGTTGAATGCAGTCCAAGCATTGTCCCCTTCAGCTTTTTAGGTGCAATTTCTGATATAAAAGCTCTTTCCACCCCTGCCACCATTGCGGTATAAAATCCATAAAGCACAAACGCTGCAACCAGAACCCACTTTTGTGATGCAAAAGCAAACAAAAGATATACAAGCGAAAAGGTGATATAACCAAATACCAGAACCTTCTTCCTTCCCACCCTGTCCGAGCGCTTTCCGAAAGGAATCGCCAGCAATGCGGTAGTAATATTATAGACAAAATACAAAAGAATTACATCAGTATTTGAAAATCCAATATCATTTGCTTTCAAAAGCAGAAAGGTATTGGAGGAATTTCCCAAAGTAAACAAAAAAGTAACGCACAGATACAGCTTCAGATTGCCATTCAGGTTTCTGATATTTTTCCAGAAAGATTCTCTTTGTGTAATTGCCCTGGGCTCCCGTTTCTCCTGAATGAAAAAGAACATGGAAAGAGCCATAAGAACCGGAATGGCAGATATTGCAAATATGGTTTTATACGCTCCCTCGCCCAGATTTTTCAACAAAATAAAGGACAGCAGAATTCCTATGGCGGAGCCTGCCATATCCAGTGCCTTGTGGATTCCAAAGGACTTGCCCATCTGCGTTTTATCTGCACTTTCAGAAACCATGACATCTCTGGGAGCGGTGCGGATTCCCTTTCCGAAACGGTCCACAATTCTCGCTCCTAAGATACCCATCCAGGAACCTGCAAACAAAAGTGCAAGCTTGTAAAGCAGACCGGAAGCATACCCCAAAAACGCAATCGGTTTCTTACGGTCATATTTATCGCTGATATAGCCGCTAAATACTTTTAGCAGACTGGCAATGCTTTCCGCAATTCCTTCAATAACGCCAACCAATACCGGGGTTGTTCCAAAAACAGCCGTCAGGTACAGGGGTATCAGCGGATAAACCATCTCACTTGAAATATCTGCAAAGAAACTGACCAAACCCAAAAATATGATATTTTTAAACATTTTCTTTTGTAAAGGAGTTTTTTCTGATTTCCTGTCGTTATCCATTTTTACCTCCATGCCAGCGTATTTCACTCATTTTCCTTTATGGATTTTGATTTCAGATTTTGACTTTTGATTTCAGATTTTATAAAAAATATTATATCACCTTTTATCCGGCACGCTCTGTTTTTTAATTAATTTTAACGAAAAAAGTGTGGGATACACAGCTTTTCTGCCGCTCTCCCACACTCTTAACAACACTTCAGCCCTCTTATTCTGTTTATCCGAGCCTTTTTATCAAAAGCTTTTTATCGGATTTCCTCCACAGGTACCCAGATTTCACTGTAAATATCATCCGGCTTTTCGCCCACCGGCATAATATACACTTCAAGATTATAATTTCCGGCAAGCTTATAGCTTTTACAGGAAGGAAGCCATTCGCTCCAGATTTTGGTATTTACATCCTGTAACGCTTTGGGAAGCGCACCCCGGCAGGGAAAAATTGCCCATGTGCCCGCAGGAATAACCCTTGTAATATACCCATCCGGAATTTCATTCCACGGAAGATAGTTATCTGCAATAAGGTATTCAAAAGCTTTTTCATCGCAGTCCATGCAGATACCGTACACACCGCAGACTTTTTTATCGCCGCTCTCCATATGTGCCTGCCAAAATTTCGGAATCTCCTCATAGGACGTTTCCATATTAAAGCTCTTACTTTTTCCCATAACCGTAAACTGTTCTTTTTCAACAATCTTATACTCTAACATTGTACCACCCTCCAGTGTGAGTTTTATTTTCAGCGGGGCAAAGGAATTAAGCTTTACACCCTTTTGCTTTGCCGCAGAAGGAGAAACACCATGAAATTTTGTAAATGCTCTGGTGAAGCTGTCAGGAGAATCGTAACCATATTTGACGGCTGCGTCAATCACCTTTATGTCCGAGGAAGCAAGCTCCTGTGCCGCCAGGGTAAGCCTGCGGTTGCGGACATATTCGCCTACGGTGAAGCCACACAGCACATTAAAAATCCGCTGAAAATGAAAGCTTGAAACATATGCCTTTGCCGCAATTTCCTTCATGTCAAGTTCTTCCGCCAAATGCTCTTCTATATAACTTATCGCATTTACAATTCCCTCATTCCAACTGTTCATAGGTTATACTCCTTAATGCTGCCATATACATTCCTTTTCCTGCTGTAAGCCTATTTTATTACAGTCAAACCGGATTTACCCGACTTTCTGTGCGATTTGGTGTATCTGTTTCATAGATTCGGAAACATTTCCTCAACAGCCATTTTCCAGTATCTTTCCGGTATTTTTCTCCAGTCACATTTTCCTGATTCTTCAATGCAGTGCTTCATCGCTCTCTTTAAAACTTTTCCATGTGATATTTCACCGGTATTTATCAACTGCTCCGTTATAATGCTCCAGTAAGGCGCTGCCTCATATAACCCCGAATCATATATTTCCCTGATAATTTTCTTTCTGTCATATTCTACACTTACAAATTCTTCTAACCAGTCATTTTTACCATTACTATGTAAAATCATAAACTGTGCCTTGCCGCCGCTATCTAACGGAACCCCTATTGCTCCCGGATTAAAAAGCTTTTTTTCAGCTTCCATCAGCTTTCTTTGTGTATGCGTATGACCGCACAAATTGTATCTGAAGCTGCTCTGCTCTAAAATAAGCTGCTCATTGTCAGCATTAGGCATCATTTTTTTGAATAAATTATTCGGAGACCCATGGCATACCATAATAGGTTCTCCGACGTCAAAATTACATATCAATTCCGTTGGTAAATCCCTAAAAAAATCTATATCCTTTGACTTCAGATTGGTGTATGTATATAAAAGAGCCCCCGTAGAAGAAGACTTGTCCTCCCACAACTCATCTTTTCTGTTTTGATGGTTTACCCAATAATCTTCTTTATTTCCCTTAACAAAACAACATTCATGGCTACTCTTAATGTTATATAACAGTTCCATTGTTTTCTGAGGATATGGGAGTTCGCCAAGATAATCTCCTAAGAAAATAAATTTGTCTATCTTTCTATTTAAAACATAATGCATGCATTCTTCAAAAGCAACATGATTGCCATGTATGTCTGAAAATACTGCTATATCCATATTTAATATACCCCTCAAACCCTAAATATTTTAGTTTACTTTCTAATTATTTTTCGCATACCCGAACCACAATAATCATGGGGAATGACTTTAAACCCTTTGCTGATATAAAAGGCTTCCTTCCCTTTTTCAGCAATCAATTGCACACTTGACCGTCCTCCATTAGGTGTTCTTTCCTCAACATATTTTAGAAGCATATCCATAATTTGACTACCAATACCACGTTTTTGATACTCCGGCTTAACCACGACATCTACTACCAAATAATACATACCATCTCCCAGCAACCGTCCCATTGCTATGGTTTGATTTTCTTCAACAACCGTCACTGCATATAAACTATTCTGCACAACTTTAGCCATTTGGTCAGTCTCAAAGTTATTCCAGCCTACAGCACTTCTCAAAAATATGTAATCCTCAATTGTTAATTTATTTTCCAAATACTCCATTCCATTGATTCCTCATTTATTTATCTAAGTATAGTTCCCGAACTGAGCTTTTCTTCCGGTTTATTTAGAAATAACTTTACTCTTCTATATTCATCCACTTTTTCATTCCCGAAGAACCACCTGTAAATCCCATTTTTTCATAAAAGGGTTCTTTTCCTTTTACTGCTGTTAAACCAACTTCAACTCCTGTACCAGGAATTGCGGTTGTTTTTATATGTTCTAAAAGTCTGTTAACAATACTTTTGCCAATCCCTTTTCCATATTTTCATCTACCACCCTATACCTTGACTCTTATTATATCCCTGACCTTTCCCTACTACAAACCTTAACTCACTCTAATTTACCTATTTAAAAAATCCCCAATCTTACCAAGATGCTTTCCAAGAGAATGATATTGTCCCGAATAAATAATTGGCTCAAATCCTGTCAAATCAACCTCAAAAGTTCCCCCAACTTCCAAGCGTTCATCAATTTGAATATTTTTTATTTTACAAAAGAATGTATCAGATTCACCTGTCTTAACAGACGAAACCACTTCACATTCATATACCCACCGACTTACATCCAAAGTAGGTGCATTAACAAATTCACTCTTTGCATATGCATATTCTATCTTATTCTTATCTCCATGTTGACATCCAAAGTAATCTACAAGATTCAGCATATCTGTACTTGCCAGATTTACAGAAAGTGCTTTTGTCCTTAAACAATTCTGTTTTGTCTTTTTTGTACCAAACATACTCACCACCAATAAATACTCATCTCCATCGCAAGTCGCACTAACCCATGTAATAGGTGCAAAATTCGGACTACCATCCTCGTTATAAGTTCCTATTATAAATGTTGGCTGTACACACATAGAATAATTTGTTCCTATTGATTTCCGTTTCATAAAATCTCCCCAATTGCATTGTTTTATTAATTATATTCCTCAAATAAATTCAAATTCATCATTCTGAACAAGCGCGTCCTGCTCAATACTAATCGATGATAAACAACATTTTTTTCTCCAAACGATTTTTTTAATCAGCCATTCACAAGGAAATTCCTTACACAATCCACAGAATTGTACATTATGTTCTCTCGCACATTTATGTATTGGGCAACCGTTGGATTGTGTCCACTCCATGCAATGTCCATCGGACTCTATACATCCTTGACAAATACCTTTTTCCTGTATTTTATTCTTGCATAAATCTGCTGTCAACAAATGCCTATGTATTTTCTTAACTAGTTCCCTTTACGTCACATAAATTCTCTAATTTTCATGAATTCATTATTATTTTCATTTTCATAACCAGTCCACATAAAGTCTCGCCAAAATCTACTTTTCTTATATCTGAAATAGTACTTCCATTCCTCAAATCCTCTGTTCTTTCTCAACCAGCCTACTTCACGTCATAGAATAATTTTTTCTCTCTTTTTCTTTACTCCGGCCATTCTCGTCCTCGGCAACCACTTTATAATTACCATGGATAATCACGAAAGTAGACAACTACAACCTACTAATTCCGACATTGATTGAAGCCAATACAAGAAAAGACAGGCAGATTGAGGAGCTTACCAAGCGCATTTCCTACCTTGAAAAGCAAACCCTTCAAAAGCCCGGATGCCCTCATCGGGAATTTTGGTTTGAAGGACGGGAAGTGACAGACGAATAATGCAACTGATTGACGAAGGCTATTTTAACCGTATTAGCGCATTGGAAAAGGAACTACGCGCAGTCAAAAATCAGTTGCGCAACCGCTACAACAAAGCCTAAGAGAAACTACGTGAGAACATCATTAAAAAGCACATGGAACAGTTTACAACTAAATATTATGAATCAGAGCTTGAAATATGAAATACCTTGTGGAGCTTAGGGAACTGCCCTGCAATCACTTTGCAGAGTTTAAGATTAATTCCTCCCTGTTCACGCCGGTAATTCCAAAAGAAGCGGAGCAGGAAGTCTTTACCGAAGTGAAAGAAAAGAAACTGAAAGAATTGGCAGCCGCAGAATTTGCATAAATAGGAAGTTTCTGCGGTTCCTTTGCTTCATTACAACATTTTACAAACAATTAGCTTCACTTATATGCTCTGCAAATTTATCACACATTTCTTCCAATGCTTTGTAATCTAATGCAGACAGCACATATTTTGCCGAAGTATCATTCTCGTTTTTTTGTTTGTACATCAAATGTGCATTTGCCCTAATCTTGTCTTGATTCTTACGAATAAAAATCATTTCATTTTGTACCAAATCTTTATATGTGGCATCCGATTCTTCATCCAAGGCATATAACTCTAATTCCGAAGCCGGAACAGGAATCATATGGCTTAGACGTAAGGTTGCCTTCAACTCCCGTTCGCCTTTCGAGTTCCTAACAACCACTCGCATAATTGGCACAATGCTTTTCTTAATTACCATACTATCTCCGGCAATCTGATAGTCAGTCTGTTTGGGCGATGACATAGGAATATAATAATTGTATTCTCCAACTTGCAAGACCACGCCCAAGTATTTTCTTGTATGTACTCTCGTATCCATTTTGTTAGAATAAACATTTGAAAACTTTTCCCGCAAATAGGATATGTACTTATCGGACACGCTGTATAACTTAAAATCTTCCATAATCCCCTTTCTTTCGCACTTTTAGAGAAAAAACAAGGGAGCTTTACAGCTCCCTTAGAGTTTAAAATCTCCCACTATATGGCAGGGACTCTCCCGAGTTTAAAATCTTCCACTATATGGCAGGAACTCTCCCGAAGATAGTTTCCTATCTAAGTATAGTATATGTTACATCTTTGAGAAAAGTCAATAATATTTTTATAAACAAAAACAGCAATCTTGTATTCTTACAAAGATTACTGTTTTTTACTGCTGGTGACCGGACTTGAACCGGTACGGTGTTGCCACCGAGGGATTTTAAGTCCTGTAAAACCACTGGAACCCAACAGTACCCAATGTACCCTAATAGCATCTTTTGCCTGCGTAAATACTTTGAATTACAAGCAATTTTATCAAAATCCCTTCAAAAAATCAATGTTTTAAAGCAATCATTGAAATTCGATTCAAAATACGTTTGGAGGGATGTTAGAAAAAATATAGGGATACAGGAGGGATGTAACAAAACAACACTTCAGCTTTTGCTGCCATGACAATTTTAGCAATATTTGAGGAGGCAACATGAATTACCAATTAGAAATTAAACAAATCGTAGATTATCCTCGATGCCGCATCTATCGGAATTTTCTTCGTAACCTTATGGAAGATAGGGACATCCGTACAAACGGAAGCTCCTATCTTTTCTATTATATGGTGCTATGCTCTTATGCCAACTTCCGAACTTCCTATCGGAAGCTTGAAGGTATCTCATATCTCGTAGGTCCGGGCGAATGGATATGCACAACTGCAGAACTGTCAGAATGGTTTCGCACCCGCTTTCAGCATCAGGCGGTATCCATTCTTGACTTCCTACAGGAGCAGCATTATCTGTCCTACACAAGGCTTGGTCGTGGAAATCTGATTAAGTTTCAAATTACCGGCTGGCATAAAAATAACACAACATTGGATTGCAACTACCCATGTCTGAAGGATGTGGGTTTTTTCTTTTTCCCCATCTCTGCTGTCCATGAACTAATCAGTATGGGAAAATGCTCAGAAATGGACATTATTTTAGACTTGTGGATTCATGCAATCTACAATGACGAACAGGTGCAAGGCTCTGACATCGGACCTGTCGTATATTTCCGCAACTGTACAGGCAATCCGCTTGTCAGCTACACGGAACTGGGATTTCGCTGGGGCATTTCCAAATCTACCGTCAGCCGCACTCTAAACAAGCTTCAGAATAAGGAATATTTATCGCTGGTTTCCTTTACCGGCAGGCATGGAAGCGTTATCTATCTGTGCAACTATCTGTCCACTATGTTCAGCATCAGCGATGTAATGATTGATAAAGAGGAGGTTTCTATGACATTTCAGGTTCCTGTTAATCTTCCAGAAGCACCTGCACAGGAAGATAACACAATTAAGGATGCGCAAATCACTATTAATGATGATTCTGACAGCGTTTCATCCAATACATCTTGCGTTTCAAAATCTCACATACGTCAGGTGGTGCGAAAAGTGGCAAAAATCCTTGCGGCACAAGGGGTTTCGTGCTGTGAATGCTCCCGAACCAGATATAAGTTATATAGCTTATCCGACTGCGAAGGTGGTAATTTAAAGTATTCTCTAAAGATTGACTGTCCGGATGGGCGAACTTCCTATCAGTTTGAATTGACACTAACATCAACAGATGAACCAAACACCACCAATATACCCAAATCAGAGAAAGGCAGGTAATACTATGAGCAAGAAAATTGAAAACACACCATCCGTAGAGGAAAATCCCCTTTTCCATGACACTTGGAAACTGTTAAAGAACTACCGTGATGCGGTCTGGAACCTGGAACTGGCTGTCCAGCAGGTAAAAAATACCTTTGAAATCGAATATGGAAGCAGTATTGAAGAATTTCTGGACTCCATTTATCTGGCGGGTGCAGATATTGGCGGCTCCAAGCTGGAGAATTATGCCAAAAGCATTGAGCGAAGCAACAAAATGCTGAATTTGCTTAACTCTGCTGTAGACATCCTTCGCAGTAAGCATAAGCACGGGGAGCAATATTATTGGATTTTGTACTACAGCTACCTCTCCCCTCAGCAACTCCAGAATACAGACGAAATTATCGAAAAGCTTCGCCCACACATAGCCAACATCTCTCACCGAACTTATTACCGGAAACGTCCTGAAGCGGTTCAGGCACTCAGCTCAATTCTTTGGGGATATACTTCCAAAGATTGTTTGGTAATATTGGATAATTATTTTCCGTTGCGCGAATAGTATTAAGTCCCAATCACATGAATAGGGAGGACCTGACATTCTCTCCTGCCAGGTCCTCAACTAAACCAAAAACGGGTATTCAAACTTTACCTTTCTTATAATTATACCACTGCATCATCCTTAATTATTTGATTTACTAAAATCTTTTTATTGCCATCTTTCTTGCATGATTTTCGGATAAATACTCCTTTCCAAAAACACCTACTAGTTCTGTTGTGTTAAATTCCAAACATAACTTTTTACTAAAAATAGGATTTAATACAAATTTGACATCTATTGTGTCTTGTGAAAATCCATGTTCAAGTACTTCCAAAGGCTTCAATCCCTCGTTGAAAGTAAAGCACCATTCACTTCCAATTCCCCTTGCTTTAATCAGCTTAGGTGATATTTTCAACCCCAGCACACCCAGTTCATATAAGAGGTTTATCTTATTAATAATTTGCTCACAATCAAATGCAAATGTTGTAATAAAAGGAGTTCTAGATAAAATTTCACACATTTCATTAGCACTCAATATTATGCATTTATTATAAAATGATAACAAAACTTTGTTTAGATTTATAAATACTTTGTCGTATTCATTAATAAATTCTGTTTTTATGATATCATCTGCCTTATTGTTAATAATAATTTTTACGGTATCACTATCCAATTTATTCAATCGAGGATTATCCACAGTTTGATTAGCATTATATAATATAGCATAATACTTCAAAATATCTCTTGGTCTCCAGAAAGATACTCTCAATAAGTATTCAAACAGCGATACACTTTTAGAAACTCCATTAATTTCAATGCTTACATCTTCCGGAATGGCAGGCAAGTATTCCCTCATAATAAACGATAATCTATTCCACAAATCACGGTCTTTTTTGTGTTCTACTCCAAATAAATACTCTAGTCGAAGAACTACCACTTCTAGTAATTCTATAGCATCCCACGATAAATCCGTAAAATTAACTTTTGAAATGTCTCTATCGGCAGTTTCTATTTGTTCTAATCTATCTTTTGGCAAAACTATACAAAAATGTGTATTATGCAACAACACATCATTAGAGTTTCTCATTCCTTCCACCGCTCTGACCATACTGCGATAGAATATTCTTTCAAAATCAGCTCTCTTTAACCCCTCCTCTTGATCTTTTTCGTTCATCTTTTGCAATAAAAAATTAGTTTGAATTCTAAAATCCTCACTTAAGGTATCAAAACCATCCAACGCTATCATAATATGTTTTTCGCACTTAGCTATTGCCTTTTGAAAATTATTAAATAGTGTTTTTCCTAAAAAACTACTAAATACATTTTGAACCGTAAAATTAGCGACCATTGAAGCTTCAAAAGCCTCTTTCGTAGCATAATTAATTATATTTTTCTTAATAAATTCCTCAAAAATAGTTATACTTTGAGTATAAATTGCCTCCTGAACATTTTCTGCCTCTAAACTTTCTATATTAAAAGCTCTTTTTAACTTATTGCCTACTCTGTGAAACAACTGCCTTCTTTCATCTATTATTTTATGACATTCTTCTTCTAAACAAACAATATATATAGCACAAAAGTAAATATACACATTCCAAAATAACTGTGCCATTTTTGATATTGAAAATATTCTGCGATCATCCTTATATTTTTCTAAAACAGAATACATTTGAAAGACATCAATACATTCTGCACTTATAGGCTTTAATATTTTATATTTACTATCAAAACTCTTCTTACCATCTTCTTCATATTTCTCTAATATCTCAAAAAAAGTAGTCTTTCCGCTTCCCTTTCTACCAATTATAAATGCACATCGTTGTGTCATTATACTCATATATGCACTTGTTTTATACATACACTCTTTTGGCAATTTACCATTTGACTTCGTATCACAAAATAAACTCTCGTATTTTTCTTCCTGAGATTTAAAATCATAATCCTTTCTTTTCTTTGCAGACATTGTTTTTCTGATTATTGTAGACACCAAATTTTTCATTTGAGCCTTAAAGACAGTGTTTACAATTATTTTTCCGTTTCTTCCTCTACCTATTACATTTCCTTTTGAAAAATCAACTGCGATTCTTGTAGCAAATTCCTCAGTAACCGCCGATTTTATATCACCTTTTATTAACACTTCTACGACAGATTCTGATTCCTTTTCTAACTTACCTTTGATTAACTGATATTCTCTATGCACCCCACGTTGTGTATCTCTATTATCAATTATTTCTTTATATTCAGGAGAAAAAAATATAACTACCGAATCACACGAAATAATTTCCCTTTCTCTTTTAATAAAATCTTCTGAACACAAAAAACTTTTTTATCAAATACCACTTGTACTTTTCCATTTGATTTATCTTCTATCTCTCCTTTAAGATAGTCCATAATTTCTGTTTCGTTATCCCAACAATACGAAAAATAGCAGACACTTTTCATAATAATCCTCTTCTTTTTGTATTTAGAAAGTTTATCTTATCGCATAAATAATAATCATAATAATCCCAAGTGGAAGGTAAAAAAATACTTCACTTAAAGAAAATAAACATCTTATAAATATTAAATTTATATTACCCACTTTTCTATATGTTATATCTGTAATATTTAAGTCAAAATCTACTTTCCCACTTTTTTTTCGTACCTTATCATACAAAAAAATATATTTTCTCTCTAATGTTAGGTAATAAGAATCTAAAAACCAAAAAAATATAATTGGAACAAAAGCAACCCAAAAATAGTTTTGATTTGTGGTACTATCAGCTAAAACAAACACTGCTACAATTAATGTTACTACCCAACCTTTCATCAGAAATGAATTATTTGCCATTCTCTGAATTATACCTTGAATCATTTCTAAATGTTTCATTCGTTCTTCCATGTAATACCACCTCAAGCAATAATTTCATTATTATTATATATCCTAAGCTAAAATATTTCAATAGTCTCCATATGTATGCAGACCTACACTCCATATGTATGCAAATCGGCACTAAAATGTCAAAAAAACAAGTGAATTGGCACAGCATTGCGATTTACAGGTAAATTTCACCATGCTATAATGTTCATGCTCAAAGCTATACCCAAAACTAAATATCCATTCCAAAATAGGAACATCTGCAGCCTTGCAGGTGCTTTTTTATGTCTAGCCAGTAATCCCAAAACGATTACTGGCTATTTCTATTTCACAACACAGGAGGTAAAACATTGAAAAACAAAGAATCACTTCAACAGACCGGTGGTAACACTCCCACCAAAAAGAAGCTGCATATCCCCTATCAGCACATTGTTATGGGACTGGCAGCCTTTGCTTACGTTTTCTGTTTACAGACGCAGCCGGTTCTTGCTGCAGACATGTGGAGCAAAGCAGAAACCATTATGAAGGATGTATACGGTAAAATCCTTGGTATCTCTACGATTGCGGCTATCGTTACTGCATCCGTAGCTCTGCTAATGATGAATTTCAGTAAATCCGGAAAAACCGTAGATGAATCCCGCGCCTGGCTGAAAAGAATTGCCATTTCATGGGTAATTCTCAATGGGTTAGGCTTTATCCTTGCTTATGTCACCCCATTCTTCACAGACGGAAAGTGGAACGGCTAAAGGAAGGAGGAATGATTCATGGGTATTCTTGACGGCATCGTGGAATGGATCGCCGAGCAGGTAATGAACGGGCTTGACCTGATTACCTCTTCGGTTCTAGGTGCTTTGGGCTGTAACATGGATACATTCCGGCGATACTTTCCTGCAGCAGAAACTATGTATAAGGTTTTCGTGGCAACAGCGATTGGATTGGTATTACTGAACTGGATATGGCAGGTATTCAAAAACTTTGGGATTATTGCCGGAGTCGAAGCGGAAGATCCTATAAAGCTGAGTATTCGCTCCATTCTGTTTATCCTGCTGATTTATTACTGCGATGAGATAACCAACCTTGTATTGGATATTGACGGAACCCCTTATGCCTGGATACTTAACTCTGAGCTTCCGCCGCTTAATTTTGCAAGCTTTAATTCCGTGCTGCTCACAATCATTGGCTTTTGTGCAAATGGTTCTGTAGCAATCATTGCCTTAATCCTCGTACTGATTTTAGCATGGAACTATATCAAGCTTCTCTTTGAAGCCGCAGAACGCTATATCCTGCTTGGTGTTATCGTTTACACGGCACCCATGGCATTTGCTACCGGTGCTTCTCAGGCAACCAACAATATCTTTAAGTCCTGGTGCCGGATGTTTGCAGGACAACTATTCCTATTGATAATGAACGCATGGTGCCTGCGCCTGTTCACATCAATGGTAGGAAACTTTTTATCCAATCCACTATCACTATAAGGAGGGACTCCATGAAAAAGAAACTTTTACTACTTATGCCTACCATCATGCTGTTCCTCTCCCAACCTATGACGGTATTTGCAGTTACGGAAGCAGAAATGGAAGCTCTTGGAAAAGATGCAGTCGCAGGAAACATCTTTATATGGTTTCTCTGCGCCATTGCTTTTTTAAAAATCAGCCAGAAGATTGACAGCTTCATGTCCAGTCTCGGCATCAATGTTGGGCATACCGGCGGTTCCATGATGACTGAGATGATGATAGCCGCAAGGGGTATTACCTCAGTAAAATCCGTTACCGGTAGCTCCTTCTTTAGAGGCGGCTCCTATCATGGCGGCGGCTCATCCAACCACGCTTCCTTTATGGCCGGTGGTTTTGCCGGTGCAGTGGGACGACGCTTCAGTCAAAGCGCCATGAATACCATGACCGGGCAGGGAAGCAATCCCATCAGTCGTATGGCATTTGAATCCTCCCTGAAAAAGGGTGGCGATTTTGCAAACAATGTCACAGGTGCAGTAGCTCAGGGAAATATCAACTACACCGGTTCCATGACCGGTCCACAGGCATCCCAGGCTTTAACCTCGTTCCTTGGACAAACCGGAATGACGGATGCTCCCAGCTATACCGATGTAGAAATCGGCGGCGGACGCATTATGGGTACGGAAACTTCCGTAGCATATCCCAATGGTACTGCTTTTGGCATGTACAGTGCCGACCAGTATATGGCTCCGGAGGGCAACTACGAGACAATTACCGCTGCTGACAATAGCACCTGGTACAAGCAGTATGCCATGGATACGGTAGAACGTACCCCTTACATGACGGGCGAAGGACAGATTGCATACCACGAAGACATTGTGCAAAAGCTCCCTAACATGCCTCGCAGAAAGGACCGGGTGTAAATGGCAGAAAACAAACAAAATAATAATGACTCTGCTACTTCCGTGCTGTCCCACGCTGCCTCTGCAGCCGGGATGGCGAAAAGTGCATTGAAAACCGGCAAGGCTATTGCCGGAATGTCAAAGGGTGCTGCTGCAGGTCCCTATGGTATGATTGCAGCCGGACTTTGGGAAAACCGAAAGATTATCGGAAAAATCCTTGCAGCCTTCGGTGCCTTACTGCTGATACCCATTTTGTATATTATGATGCTCCCCTCTCTCATCTTTGGAAATGACGGGATGGATAATGCAGATGGAGATGTATTAAATGATACTGACCTTATTATGGAAAGTATAGCAGAAACGGAAACCAGCATTGAAACCATACTTCGGGAAAAACATGATGCGGTTCTGGCAGATATTCAGGCAGAAGCAGATAAGCTTGGCTCAAACTGTGAGTATAGTATTACCGATGAATTTGCTGACCGTATTATCTATGAAAGTGCGCTCATTATCTCGCAATTTTGTGCTTCTCAGGACGATTACCAGGAAATCAATCTGGCAAAGCTTGAGAAAATACTGTGTGATAATCTGGATGATATTTTCTCTTATACCACTACTACCTCAACCTATGAGGAAACAGATGAAAAGATTGGAAAAACTACCACCATTACGCTTTATTCCTATGTGGTTTCCTATGCCGGTAACAGCTACTTTGCGGAGAATGTATTTAAGCTCTCAGAAGAACAACTGGCACTTGCCAATGAATATGCAGGTAATCTACATATTTTCCTGTATGATACGGTATACGACATTCATGTAAATCCGGATTTGGTTCCTGGAGAAACCGGAAATGCCGCGGTGGACCTTGCCCTGACAAAGCTTGGCACTCCATATAGTCAGGAGCGCAGAAATGAAGACGGTTATTTTGACTGCAGCTCCTTCACTTATTGGGTATACAGTCAGTTAGGTGTCAGCCTGCAATATGATGGTGCCAATACTGCAGCCGCTCAGGGACGCTATATTGCCGATAACAATCTGGTAATATCCTATGACAGCTTAGCTCCCGGTGACTTAATCTTCTATTCCTTTGAAGTGAATCACCGCTTTTTAAATATCAGCCATGTGGCAATCTATGCCGGTGACGGATATGTGATAGATGCCTCGTCCTCAAAAGGAAAGGTTGTCTATCGTGAAATTTATGATATAAACGAAATCGTTCTATGCGGAAGACCGTATACAAACTAATCTAACGGGCAGGCATTTACAGGTCTGCCCTATTTTTATGCTCAGGAGGTGCATCGTGTATGTCGAGAATGTCCATGGGACAAGAAGAAAATGATATATACATCATTCCACCAAACTTTATTGATACCGGAACAATATTCGGTGGAACCATTAAACTTAGGAATGCTGCGGAGGCTTTGATTCTTGCGTTGCTTATCGGAGTGCCGATATTCCATCTTCCGGTTACCTTAACAACCAAAATTATCATTGCCTGCCTTACCGTCCTCCCCGCAGGTCTGTTTGCCATCATTGGTATCGGTGGAGAAAGCCTTTCTTCCTTTGTCATCAACTTCTTCCTATATCTGAAGAACCGCAGAATTGTGGGAATGGCCGAAGAAACGGAAAACCCTTCCACTAAGGCAGCTACTCATAATGCAAAGGCAAAAGCTCCGAAGCCTGCGAGGAAAGTCAAACCCAAAAAGGAAGACTTTGCGGAAGAATTTGGACAGCGTAAGGAAAAGAAACAGGCAAAACAGGCTCTTGCAGATGCTTCCGGTGATACTACCACCAGCAAACGAAGGGAGCCCGTCCGGGAGGAGATTACCCTGCTCAACCCCTGCGCTTCCTATCTTCCCATCCGCAAAATAGAAAACGGAATTATTTATACCAAAGACCACCGTTATGTGAAAATCATTGAGGTTATGCCTATCAACTTTCTTTTGCGTAGTGCCAGAGAACAGCGAAGCATTATTTATTCCTTTATCAGTTACCTGAAAATCAGCCCGGTTAAGATGCAGTTTAAGGTATTAACCAAACGGGCTGACATCAACAGACACTTAGAGTCCATTCGGGAAGAAATGAAATACGAAACCGATGAACGCTGCCTTGCCCTACAGAAGGATTATGAGAACCTGATACGCCGTATTGGCTCCAAAGAAGCCATTACCCGGCGTTTTTTTATTGTCTTTGAGTACGAACCCTTTACAGCCAATCGTGGAAATGAGGAAACGGATGCCATCAATGCACTGGTTACCGCTGTCCGTACTGCAAAAAACTATCTGCAGCAATGCGGAAATGAACTGCTCATTGCAGACAATGATGATGAGATGGCAACTGAGGTTTTCTACAACATATTAAACCGAAAAACCAGCTCATTCAAACCTTTGAGTGTCCGTGTAAACGAGGTCATTGGACAATATATCAATGCCGGAAGACGGGATGAAATCGGAAATATTCCCGCCATGGAATTTATGGCACCGCAGTCCATTGATTATACCCACGGAAATTATGTAGTCATGGATGATGTTTACCATACCTATCTGCTGGTTCCTTCTGATGGATACCGTGCCCAGGTGTGTGCCGGATGGATTTCTCTTTTGGTAAATGCCGGGGAAGGAATTGATGTGGACATCTTTTTTGACCGCCAGCCAAAGGACCGCATCCAGCAGAAACTGGGACAACAGCTTAGAATTAACCGTTCCAAAATTAAGGATACCTCTGATACCAACTCAGATTTTGATGATTTGGACAGTGCCATCCGCTCCGGCTACTTCTTAAAGGAAGGACTTGCAGCCAATGAGGACTTCTACTATATGAACATCCTCATTACCATTACTGCCGACAGTCTGGAGGAACTGGAATGGCAGGCCAATGAAATGAAAAAGCTTCTCCTGTCTCAGGATATGGAAGCTGTATCCTGTCATTTCAGGGAAGAACAAGCACTGCTTTCCGCACTTCCTTTGATTTCCTTGGATAAGAGCCTTTTTGAACGTTCCAAACGAAACATCCTCACCTCCAGTGTGGCAAGCTGTTATCCCTTTACCTCTTTTGAGATGTGTGACGATAATGGTATCCTGCTTGGAGTAAATAAGCACAACAACTCGCTCATTATCATTGATATATTCAACTCTAGGGTGTATAAGAACGCTAACATGGCAATCCTTGGCACCTCCGGAGCGGGCAAAACCTTTACCATGCAGCTGATGGCACTTCGTATGCGCCGTAAAAATGTACAGATATTCATCATTGCTCCTCTAAAAGGGCATGAGTTTCACCGCGCCTGCAGCAATATAGGCGGAGAATTTATTTCCATCTCTCCTGCCTCCAAGAACTGTATCAATGTGATGGAAATCCGTAAGGTGGATTCCTCTGTCAACGACCTGCTGGACGGACCACAGGCGGATAAATCCCAGCTTGCAGCCAAAATACAGCGACTGCACATTTTCTTCTCCCTGCTCATACCTGATATGACGCATGAAGAAAGGCAGCTCCTTGATGAAGCACTCATCCAGGCTTACAAGAAAAAGGGAATTACCCATAATAATGATACGCTGTATGATCCGGAGCATCCTGACAGGTATCGTGAAATGCCTATTTTGGAGGATGTTTTCAATATCCTGAAGGCAAATCCCGACACCAAGCGGCTTGCTAACATTATGAACCGTCTGGTACACGGCTCTGCCTCCACCTTTAATCAGCAGACAAATGTGAATCTGGATAACAAATACACCGTACTGGATATTTCAGAGCTTACCGGTGACCTCTTAACCGTTGGAATGTTTGTGGCACTGGATTATGTCTGGGATAAAGCAAAGGAAGACCGTACCGTGGAAAAGGCTATTTTCATTGATGAGACATGGCAGCTTATCGGTGCATCCTCCAACAGACTTGCCGCAGAATTTGTCTTAGAAATCTTCAAGATTATCCGTGGCTATGGTGGTTCTGCCATCTGTGCCACGCAGGACTTAAATGACTTCTTTGCCCTGGAGGATGGTAAATACGGAAAAGGTATCATTAACAACTCGAAAACCAAAATTGTTTTAAACCTTGAGGATGAGGAAGCCATGCGTGTGCAGTCCATTCTCCATTTGTCAGAAGCGGAAACCATGGCAGTTACCCATTTTGAACGCGGTAACGGACTTATCTCTACCAACAACAATAATGTTACGGTGGAATTTAAAGCCTCTGAACTGGAAAAAGAGCTGATAACAACAGACCGTATGGAATTAAAGAAGCTGCTTGAGAAAGAAAAGGAGCATCAACAGATGTCGAAAGCAGTCTAATACATAAAGAATACATATTGTTTACGCATAACAATCTGCCCCTGTAAGCGGCATTTTTCTTTCTATGTATTGTGTAAGTAATCTTTATGTATAAGCTGTGTTTCTTCTTATATAAAAGGAGTACGCCATGAACCATATTTCAAAAGACCAGGGCAATCATCTGGCAGAGATTAACCGCCTTCTATCCGTATATCAGGTTCTTTCCTTTTCCCAACTGGCAAAGACCTTCCCCGACCTTACGGAGGATAAGCTGCTTTTGCTACTGCGAAAGCTGGAAAAAAGTGGGCGGCTTATCTATGCACAGGATACCGGATTGGTACTTTATTCTAAAGAATGTACTGCCAATCCTTCCGCCATGGCTGCCTACTGGATACTGTTGGACTTTATATCCGACACAATCTATCACACTGTCAGCGATTTTCCGGTGTCGCTGACCTTTTATACCAACTCGGATTGCTATGACGTAATTCATGTACCGGAAGAAAAAGAAATACTGATTAACCATGCCCTGTCTAATTACGACGAGGATGCTCCCAAGCGGCTTGTGGTTGTTGACCATACCGGACAGATTCCTAATCTGCGCTTCCCCGGAATAGCCGCCTTTTGCACAGTGTCTGCGGATGGCAGGGTACAATATTACAAGAAACAAGGAGTTACAGACGAATAGATGGACCGTTTTACACTCTCCTCCCGTCTATCCAGAATTGAGGAGGAAATTCCCAAACTATCCAATACCATAAGTGCCATGAAAATTACGGATACCGGTACTTATGGTAAAAACTATGAAGAACTAAGCATGGATGCCGCACAAAGAGCAGAGCGTATTGCCTGTTCTCTTAGAAACTTAATCTTTGCAGCCAATCTGATACCAAAACCGGTTCTGATGGCTGCTGTTTCAAAAGAGCATGGCATTACCATTACCCATAGCACGAACCGGGTTGTAATTACCCTCCCCGGTCTGATGCCCAAGCGAACCAAGCGCATCAACACAACATTCCTTACAGACCCCCTGCATGCCAGTCTGGATGCCTACACAAAGGAACATACCTTACCGCACTTTACAGATTGCGTGGTTTGCTTCTCCCATATATTTGACCGCAATCTCTCAGCAAGGCGTGTGCGTGACTATGACAACTTAGAATGTAAGCAGCTTTTAGATACCGTTGCAGCCTTTTTGATGACGGATGACAGCGGACTGTTCTGCGATGCCTACCACACTACGGAGCTTGGCGATAAGGATTGCACGGTGCTTACCATTATGGAAAAGAGTTCCTTTCCCGACTGGCTAAAGGACCTGGAAACACAGGGCAATCTCATATCGGATTTTTAAAGATTTTTTCCAAAAATAATCCGACTATGGTAAAAGTTAGGGCAAAACCTGTTGTTTTGGGCAATCTCCGCCCCTTACAGCAGCTTAATTTTACCTGAGTTTCAGGCTGGTATGGTAAAATTTGCTCTCCTTTTTCGTGTCAATCTATCAGTCCAGAAGGGAGGGATACAACTTTGGACACCACAAGCAGTGCATACCGTCTACTATCTCTCATTGCTCTTTCCGGCGAGTGCTGCATAGATGTTTTATCCTATATGGGCATAAGCAAAAGCTATGGAGAAAAGCTCATCACCAAACTGAAGGAAGAAAATTACATAAAGACACACTACAAGGACCGCCTCAGAGGATACCGTCTTACTAGCAGGGGTAAAAAGTTTCTGCTACAGGAAAATCCTGAGCGGTTCTCCTTTTATTTATCTGGCAATACCGATACCAACCGTCCGCGAAGCGATTATCCCAGAAGGCTAAGACTTCAGCAGACCTCTATTGTCTATGCTCTGCTAATGAATGCCAGTGTTACCTTTTATCGGGACCAGAAACCACTCCTGTTTCAGGATGGGAACCGAAAGCAAAGCAAGCTTACATTCCCGGTATTTTACCAGTCCAGGGAAATCAAGGAGTTGGGAGCTGACGCTATCAAAATCAACAACTCCAGAACTATCGGAGTGCTGTTTACATCCGGGTGCATCTATGCCGTCTTCTACACAGGGGACGCTCTGATGAAATGGGAATACCGGACGGAGCTGAAAGTAAAAACCATGCTCCAGTTTCATATGACCCGTGGGGTACTGTCCAAGGAACACATTTCCCCCTGGTATCATCCGGATACACCTATCAAGGCTTTGATGATAGGCACAGATATGGATACCTCATATAAACTGATGACCAGCAAGGGAGGTTTTCAGAAAAGTTACTTCTATCTGGATTCCAGCTTTGACTATTTTCATTACATTCCTGCAACACCTGCAGGTGAAACCCTGTTAAAGCTCCTGTACTCTCCTTATCTTCGGGAATCCTTAAGCAGGCTTTTGCTTTCCGATTTGCAGCCACCCTGCCCGAATTATGGTATGGAGCATGATGCCACTTCAGATGGAATCCCGGTTATGCTGGCATTTGATTTTGACATGCTTAGGCTAAGTCGGTTCCATACTGCCTTGTCCCTGCATGGTTATACCGGAAATCTCATCTGCTTTGATTTTCAGAAACCTGTATTTCTGCAATACTTCGGTGATGCCGTCACCATTGAAACTATTGATTTAGACAAATTTGAAGGGAGGTTTTTAAACTGACACTGTTACAAGACAAGAAAAAGCTAACCTGTTTATGCCTGGTTTTACCGATTTTGCTGTTGAGTCTTGCCTATGCAGGCGGATATATATCACAGTTTATCATCAACTACCATGTATGGACATCCTCCGGAGGGACACCGGGTAACGGTACTTCCCCGGAATTTCCTTCCCTCGCCTTCCTATCCTGCCTTCAGGCACTTACCGTATTCCCGTACAGTCTGTATGGGATTTTTTTATGCCTGTTAGTATTTGGACTTTTGATATTTATGGTAATGCGGATGGGATGGGGCGACAAGGGAACCTACGATAAAGAACGAAACCTTACCTATTCTGACAAAGGTACCTATGGAACCTCCGGATTTATGGATGATGAAGAAATGCTTCAGGTTCTAGAGTTGGTTTCTGATATTACAAAAAGCCGGGGAGTCATTCTGGGATTGCTGTACGGAAAAGCCGTCTGCCTGCCGGAGAACACGCGGATGAACCGCAATGTTGCTGTTTTTGGTGCTTCCGGCAGTATGAAAAGCCGTGCCTATGCACGAAATGTGGTCTTTCAATGCGTCGCTCGTGGGGAAAGCCTCATCATCACGGATCCAAAATCTGAGTTGTATGGTGACCTCCATAACTATCTGGTCGCCAACGGATATATCGTGAGAGTATTCAATCTGATAAATCCGGAGAACTCTGACAGCTGGAACTGTCTTGCTGAGATTGAAGGTCAGGAAATTATGGCACAGCTCTTTTCCGATGTCATCATCAAAAACTCCGGCTCTACCAAAGGCGACCATTTCTGGGATAATGCCGAGATGAACCTGTTAAAAGCACTTGTTTTATATGTAGACCAGGGCTTTCCCCCGGAAGGCAAGAATATCGGACAGGTATATAAGCTCCTTACACTCAATTCTGAGAAGGAGCTGAACAGCCTTTTCGATATGCTGCCCATTACTCATCCAGCAAAGGCTCCCTACAATATCTTCAAACAGGCTTCCGACACCGTGCGAAGCGGTGTCATCATCGGTCTTGGCACCAGATTGCAGGTATTCCAGAACAAACTGATACGCCAGATTACCAGCTATAACGAAATCAGCTTAACGCAGCCGGGAAAGGAAAAATGTGCATACTTCTGTATCACTTCCGATCAGGATTCCACATTTGACTTCCTCTCCTCCCTGTTTATGTCCTTCGTATTTATCAAACTGGTACGATACGCTGACAAATACGGCAATGCAGGAAGACTTCCTGTTCCGGTACATATTCTGGCAGACGAACTGGCAAACGGCGGATGCACCATTGCAGATCTCACCAAGAAAATCAGCACTATCCGCTCCAGAGACTTGTCCATCAGCTGTATTTTCCAAAATCTGCCTCAGATGCAGAACCGCTATCCGGATAACCAGTGGCAGGAAATTATCGGCAACTGTGATACGCAGCTTTTCCTTGGTTGTACGGATGAAATGACCGCTGAATTTATCTCAAACCGCAGCGGTGACGTGAGCATTGCCGTATCCACTGAGGCAAAACAGCTTAATACCTGGCGTGTATCTGATTACACACCGGAATACCGGGAAACACATTCCATCGGCAAGCGTAAGCTGATGACTCCGGACGAGGTCTTGCGTCTTCCTTTGGACCAGGCACTCATTATCCTTCGCAGTCAGAAGGTATTAAAGGTTGGGAAATACGATTACACCTTACATCCTGAGAGCCAAAAACTTTCCCTTTGCCGTGCAAGTGACCATGTTCCCCAGTTGCGAAAGCTTCCAGAGTCAGAGGAACCGGATTTTACCAATCTGATGAAGCCAAAAGCCAAACTGAAGAAACCAAAAGCACCAAAGAAATCTGCTCCTGCTCCGGATAGCATCATTGCAGGCGCACCGGACGACTGGCCGGAACCCAAATTTCCGGATGAGGGCTACACCATTGTCGCTACGGATAAAAAATCCATTATGTCATAACAAAATTTAAAAAGGAGATTAACAATATGCCTAGAAAGAAAACCGAAGAACCTATTATTACAGAAGAAACTGCTGTTTTGCAGGCCGCAGATGTATCCGAAGATGCAGCCAATACCTCTGAGGATGTCAAAGCTCCCCAAACCGGTACTGCCACAAAAGCTACTCCCTCTAAGAAGACTGCTCCCTCCTCCATCCTCACTTTGGATGCAGATGCAGAGATTGAGACACAGGAAACCAGAGAAGATACCATCTGGCATGAGCTGCAGAATGCGTACCGTACCCGTAAAATCCTTACCGGAAATTTGGGTGGTATCGAAAAAATGGAAGGTGGCGGCACCATTGCCGTTATTTACTATAAGGAGATGCGTGTGGTAATTCCACTTGCAGAGATGATGATTAACCTTGTGGAAGACGAAGCCCATGACTATGGCGAAATGCTTCAGCGACAGAACAAAATCCTTGGCAATATGCTGGGATGTGAAGTAGACTTTATGATTAAGGGTATGGACAATGCCAGTCGTAGCGTCGTTGCCAGCAGAAAGGATGCCATGCACAAAAAGCGTCAGATTTTCTACCTTCCTGATGCAAACGGTAACTCCCGCGTATGCGAAGACCGCATTGTGCAGGCGAGAGTCATTGCTGTTGCCGAAAAGGTAGTCCGTGTGGAAATCTTTGGTGTGGAATGCTCCATTCTTGCCCGCGACTTATCCTGGGACTGGCTGGGTGATGCCACAGAGAGCTTCCATGTGGGTGAACAGATTCTGGTCCGCATCCTGGATATCAATATCCACTCTCTGGAGAACATCACCGTAAAAGCTGATGTCAAAAGCGTCAACGGCAACACCAGCAAGGCAAACTTGGGCAAATGCAAGATTCAGGGCAAGTATGCCGGAGTCGTCACCGACATCCACAAAGGCACCGTCTTCGTCCGCCTTCATATCGGTGTAAATGCTGTCGCTCACAGCTGTTACGATAACCGCATGCCCGGCAAAAAGGATGAAGTAAGCTTTGTAGTTACCCGAATTGATGAAGACCGCAATGTTGCAGTCGGACTGATTTCGAGAATTATTAAGCAGAATATTTAATGGAAAAGCCACCAGTTCAATCATCAACAACTGAACTGGTGGCTCACAACTAATCCTCATTTTCTTCTTTTTCTGAATCCAAAATCTTAATAAACTTTAATTGGAAGCTGTTATGATCATAATCATATTCAAAAATTTCACAAACTAACTTATCATCTACAGAGATTTGGGTATAATCTTTATATTCCATGTTATATTTTTTATCCAAAACTGACAAAAAGCCCTTTATTTCCTCCTCGCCAAATAAACATACCATTCCCTTATGCTCCTTTTTTACTACCGTTCCCATAACTTGCGTTCCTACCTTGTATTGTTGAATTTTTTCAAATTCTGCCTTCAAACCACTATCGGTATCCAACCATTTTGAAATGGCATTTTTGCATTCACCCAAGTCATAAACGTGCTTCTCCTCTGCTTCTTCTAAATAAACATCAGAATGTGAGTAATAATCTGTTCTATATTCATCCAAGTATTCCACCAATTCATTCGCCGTTAGCGTCATTGCTAGTTTAGATAAATAAGAACTATAACTCAATCTTCTAGATATTTGAATCATCACTCCTGTATTTTTAAACAATACATTTTCTGCGCATGCCGCCAAATATATCACATTGTTAAGCATATTCATATGCAATTTTCCTGTAATAGTTATTTTTATCAAATCATCCTTGCTTATACTATCAACAACTGCTTCTGAAAAAATCAATCCTTTCTTAAACAATCTATTTATTTCTCTTTGGATTATGCTTTCTTCATGTCCAATAAGTTGCATATCTCTTACTATATCTCGTGCTGGAAACATTCCTTTATTTTTGGTAGGACCTTCTTTTTTATTATTTTGAAGCAACCAATTTAGAATATCTACTCGTACAAAAGGGTCTGGAAAATCATCATTGTAATCTGAATAAAATAAATTTATGAAATTCGATTCATCACCATTATAGTAGCGTCTATTCTTTCTCAACAAAGCATTTAAAAACTTATAAGTTGGCACATCTTCATCTGACACCCTAACCTTTAATATATCATCTGCCGATATATGACCGCTTTTACAAAATCCTTCAAATATTTCAATTCCACTTCTTGTATTTCTGTCAGATAACCGATAAAAAATATCAGATATCATCCTATTATTACGAATTGATAACAATATGCACCTAAAATATTCAATTAATTCCATCTTTTTTACAGACACCTTCATTCCGTTCTGTAATACATAAGAAGAATCTGTCTGATTAGTAATACGAATTATATAATCCAAACGTGCTTGTATAACTTTGAATAAATCTGGCGGATCAATTCTAAACACTAAATCTTTAACTACTGTGTCTAATGGTGGTTCGTATCTGTAGACATCATATGTCGTATCACGCATTGGAAGGATAACAATACAACTAAACGTTGTTCGTAACCACTGTGCAACTTCAAACATCAATAATTGTTCATCTTTGGTTCGTTTATCGCAATTATCAAGGACTATTATGGGTAGCATCCCATAATCATTCTTTAAGAAATTAAGCAACGCATCTAAATATAACGAAGAATCCGATAATCTGTTGTTCAACAACTTATATACTTCCTGGTTATAAGCTTGTTTGTCTCCTTCTAGTAGCTTACCTATACCTAATTCAAATTGTTCCAAGTCTTTTCTAAACAATCTTTTTATTGTTTCTAGATTTGAAAAGTCAATGTCATTATGATTTGTTTTAATAGTCTCGGTTATATTTATTCTTAACCATGTATATATCTCTTCTTTTGTAAGTGGTGCATTGTTCATATTAAGAAATACCCAATCACATCTCTTAGCCAAATCAGGATGACTTTTCTCTAAAAACATCTTTCTAAAATATCTTACAAAAGTAGTTTTTCCACTTCCCACATTACCAATTAATAGCATCAGAGAATATGCATCTACCTTGTCATATAATCGCTGTGATATCCTTTGAGCCAGTTCAGAAGGTTCACTTGTTGCCAATGAAGTTGAATTCTTTTTACTTGGAAGCTCAAATTTCCTAATTTCTTTATACATTGGTTCCATATGTTGTTCTCTTTTCGCAGATGGAACATATGCATTTTCAACAATAGTATTTCTATCCTCCTCCGATTCTGGGTCAAATATATTTCTATACTCAAAAACAAACGTTCTACCAAATGAATTTTCTTCTAATTCTTCATTTTGAACTCGCTTTCCGCCTAACTGGGACACTGGTGTTTTAAATTCAGATTTTCCCCTACTTTTTACATATGGCTTATTAGCGTAATTTTCCAAATCTTTTTTTGCACAAAAAGCTTTTAGGTTGCTATATCCAACACTTTCTAAATTCAAATCATCAAAGGTAAGTTTGATTTCTGGCTCCGCTTGATCAGAATATCCCGCCCATATCTCATTTCCATTACAAACTACTATCTTTTGACATACATTCACATTATGTGGAAAACCTGCATTTATTTCCTCAGCATACAAACGCGCTTCAGAATATGCATTTTCTAAATCCTCATCTGGCTTTTTAGCTTCAAGCACAAGTGTTGGGATACCTCTAATAACAACTATATAGTCAGGAAAATAATATTTTTGCTTTTGCCCCTTACCGATACACCTCTGCCGCAATACTGCTTTTGTCATAATTTGAGATGAATCAATTCCTAATCCAATAGGTTCCTCAGCAGTTAAAAATGGGAAAATCAGTTTCTGTTCGACATCACTTTCTGTTATAAGTGACGATAATTCACAAAAAAGCGGCATACTTGTCCCTCCCACAAAAATAATTTCTGATGCACTAGCTAATTGATATTATAATACATTTCATCGCTAAATGGAATGAAAAAACAATAAACACCTGGCACAACATTGGCACAAAACCTACCCAACATGGCACACCTTTGCGATTTACATGGTAAATCCACTATGTTAAAATAGGTATCGTGAAAAATCATATATCAGAATACGCAGGTACGAAGCTAACCCTTCCGCCTGCGTTTTTTATTTCAGGAGGTGACATTTTGAAAAAGAAAGTTCGACGGTTGCTACTGTCCGAAAGGGGCGACTCCTCTTATATCAGCAGCTTTGTCTACATACTGGTGGTCGTTATTATGATAGTATTCATCATCAATGTGTTCCATATCATTTCTGTCAAACAGGAAATGGACCACATGGCAGACCAAATTGTAAAGCAAATCCAGTTAAATGGAGGGACAAATGCGGATACCGATGCATTGTTCAACTACATGGTCGGGCAAATAAATGACGTGGAAAATTTGACCTACCAGGTGACCGGCCCTGGTAATACCAACCGTATTCAAATCGGTACCCCCTTCTATGTGACCATTACCGGAAGATGCCATTTAGGTGGTATCTGGAAATTTAATCTGGTTCCCATTGACATGCGCGCTCAGGGTGCCGGTGTCAGCGAGCATTACTGGAAATAGGAGGTCCCCATGAAAATGAATTTACTTAAGAATGAACGCGGCGATTTATCCTATTTCACCATATTTGTTGTACTGGCAATCAATATGCTGCTCTCCTTCATGTTACTGTTTGCTTCTGTAAAAATAAACTGCATCAATATCCGTAATGCAGCCAAGATGGAGCTGAATAATGTAAGTGCCAGAATTTACGCAGACACCTTCCACTCACAACGAGAAGCAAACCTAAACTCCTACATGTCGGACCTACATCTGAGTGCCGCTTATCAGAATGCTCTGGAAGCAGGATTTGTTAATGGACTGGAAGACCGGATAGACCTTTCTACGAATGACTATACCGTATCCAATATCAGTCTTCAGTTTAACCAGCACTCTGACAAAATTGAATATGTTGTGAATTGTGATGCCACCTTTCAGATAAGAATGTTTGGCAATTTACTTCCACCCATTACACAACATATCACCCTGACCGGCTCTCATAACACGAAATATTAAACCGCAAATGTTGACATTCACACTTCCCTTGCGTATATAATATCAGCAGGAGAACAATCGAAAGGAGTTCTTTATTATGAAAGAGACAGAAAGTAAAAGCAATAAGAAATTAGCCCTTACCGTCGGCGGTCTGTCCGCTTTGTGTGTGGCAGTGCTTGCCGGAGCCTATTTTTTAACAAGGGAACCTGAAAATAATTTCACCCCCGTTACTGCGGAAAGTAATACAGCAACAAATACCTGGGAAGAAAATGCAGATGTTGAATCTGTTACTTCACCGGCTGCTGTTCAGAATGATACTCAGGTAACCGGAACCAAAACTGCAAATACCCAGACGGTAGTTTCCGAGGATGCATCCGGAACCGTAACAGAGCTTTCCGGCAACACCACCAAGGAAGATGCTGAAGAAACAAAGCCTTCGGAGAAACCAGAAACCAATGACGATACCTCTGTTCCGGAGAAACAACCCGAATATGACGACAGCGTTCCTACCACTCCTGATCCTACCGATCCACCTGCTGATGAGAAGCCGGATAACAACCCTCCTGCTGATGATCCTTCCGACTCTCATCCCGGCCAGGTATACGACCCGGTGTTTGGTTGGATTACTACCGGCGATACCAATCAGGACAATGTAGACAATGATGGTGACATCAACAAGCAGATTGGCACCATGGGAAATTAAATACTTATAACGATTAAGGCATGGATAACCTCCATGTCTTTTTCTATACCCCAAAAGGAGGCTACGATTCACATGAAACGAATCAGAAAACTATTTTTTCCACTGCTTCTTTCCATGATACTCCTCTTATCCACAACCATGACTGTATTTGCGGAAGGAGATGGAAATATCGACGGCGGAAGCGGTGACATGGGTGAAGGTACCGATACGGACGTATGGCGAAACAATATGGATGGTGTTCGTATTACCGTTGTCACGACAGACGGAACGGTGGTATCCACACCCTTTGACCTTACCAATTTCAGCGTGGCGGATAATGTCATCCACTTTGGCAGGGTATGCAAGCTTCAGTATACTGCCGGTACCAGCCTATCCCCCGGTGCAGGGTCATATAGCTGTTCCAAGCCCGGAACTGCTCTCCCCCGCATTATCAGTGGTGGCAAAACCAAGGCAAGCATTGAAGCAATCAAGCGGTACTTCTGCTCGGAATATGCTGCCCAGCTCGTATCTGACAAAACGGGGATTCCCTTTGAAGACCTCATCTCCGGTTCCTACAAGCTGGTCATTGAGCCGATTGCATACTTTGTTCATGGTGGACAGAATTATGCCATGACCGCAACAGAAGCGGCTCTTTATAACCAACTGTCCAACGGAAACCTGCGTAAGAAGCTGACAAGTCTTACCCATCAGAACCTGCCTTTGGCAATCTTTCTGGAAACGGCAGACTTAGGGTATCCCGCATGGACCGGAACCACAACCGGCAAGGTTTCCGATGCGGAGATTTTGTCCGCTCTTGGAATCGGTATCGTAAGCTATGCGGATGTACCGGAAGCAGAGCTGCAGGCTCCCGATTACACCTACCGTGTAAATACGGATGTGATTACCAGTATTACCGTCAGCAGTTCCACCGAAGTTAATCCGGATAACCCGGCAAGCGTTACTTTCAAGATTAATGGAAGCACGTACACTGTAAATGATATTGTCATCCCCGCAGGCGGCTCCCAGGTTGTCTGGGCAAAGTGGCATACGCCCTCCCAGCCAACTTCCATCCCTATCGAAGTGTCCGTAAGCGGTGCAACTACTGCCAAAACAAGTTTCATAGCAAAGATTATTTCTTTGGAAGAGAATATTCCACCGGATCCTCTTGCCACGGACACGAATCCACACTTCCATGTACCGTCCCTGCCTTCCAATGCGCAGAAAACCTCTGCAAGCTGGAGTGTCTGGAGTGCATATTGGCAACCCAAATGGGAATGGGAAGCCAAATGGGAGTGGGAGTCTGACTGGGAATGGGTGGATGAGGACTGTGATGAAGGCTGCCCTATTAACTGTACAGAGGAACATGGTGACTGGGTAGACAACGGTGAATGGGTGGATAACGGAAAATGGGTAGACAATGGAAAATATATCTTCTACTCCACTTCCTACTCTGCTTCCCTAAGCGCATCCATGGACGTCATGCCCGATGATATTGTTCCAACTGCAGTAGGCAGCACCATGAAGAGTGGTTATGGCATCAAAGAATCCGCAACGGCACAATTTTCTGCCAATGCTCCCGGAAGCCATTATGCACCGGCACAGACAGCCATTGCATACTTCCCGGAATTTGAATATCAGTCCTACTGGAGATTACTTGCAGGCAATGGTGGTAATCCTGCTACCTTTACCTTCAAGCCCAATGAATATTCCACCTATAACCGGAATGTCCACTTTACTCCGGTATGGTATCCGGATAACACATCCTATACCGTTTATACCTATGTCATTGACGCATGGACACCTGCCGGAATGCTCTCCATGAATGTCAGTGACTCAGTTTATATTCAGGGCAGCATGTTTGATGACTGGTATTCCAAGCGTGAATAGCCTGCAATTCATATACCAAATACTCACCCTGGTATTTCTGCTCCTGTTTGCAATTTATGATATTAGACACCACAGGATACGCAACACTGCCCTGATTGCATTCCTTATCTGGTGTCTTTTTTCAATTCCTCTTGCAGGATGGGCAGAACCAACTACACTTTGGTTCCAACCCCTGCTAAAAAGCGGACTTGGTTTCATTACCGGATTTATGATCCTGTTTTGTGTAGCTCTTGTAACCAACGGCGGGGTAGGCGGCGGAGACATCAAACTGATTGCCGTCTTAGGCATCCTGTATGGTGCATGGGAGCTGTTTGCCGTGTTAATGCTGGCATGTATCAATGCATTACTTTTCGCACTGGTTACCTCCCACATTGACAAGGTGAATGTATATAATATCCCCTTTGCACCCTTTATTTTTGTCGGAAGCCTGATATACAGCCTGCCCCAACTCATATAAAGAAAGGATTGTCCATGATAATTGCACCTATAGCCAATGTTGCAGCTGTCGTTGTTGCTACCACAGTTATTATTATCAGCATTGGTCTGTTTCAAAAAACCTACCTATTTTTAGATCAGAACAGATAAGGAGAACAAACCTATTATGAAAATGAATAACCGTTTTATTTATGGTATCATCAGTATCGTGCTGGCTGTCATTATTGCCTTTATCGCTATTCCTGCGATTACCAGCAAAACCAGCAGCACCTATGAAATTGTCCGTATGAAGACTTTTGTTGGCAGAGGTACAGCCATTACTGCTGAAAATGTAGAACTTGTTGAAGTTGGTGAATATAATATGCCCGGTAATATCGCAAGAACCATAGAAGATGTTGTGGGAACCTATGCCGCAACGGATCTTTATCCTGGAGATTATATTCTTCCGGAAAAAGTAAGCAGTGTACCCCTTTCTTCAGATATTACCTTAAATGTCATTCCGGATGGTAAGGTTGCCATCTCCATTACCACACAGACCCTCGCTACTGCTCTTTCCGACAAGCTTCAGAGCGGGGACATCATTCGTCTGTACCACTATGATGATAAGAATGTTTTGGAACCTGTCACAGACATTCCGGAGCTGCGCTTCTTAAAGGTATTGTCTGTTACGGATGCAGATGGCCTTGATATTGATTACACCACTCCACCTGCGGAGGATGAAGAAAAGCAGCAGACCGCAACCATTACCGTACTGGCTTCCCCGGAACAGGCCATGCTCTTAACCAGATATGAAAATGAAGGTGTTCTGCATGTAGCTCTCATCAGCCGTGGTAACGAAGCTCTGACAAATGACCTTTTAGATAGGCAAAATGAAATCCTTACCACCCTGTATGGCGATGGAACGGAAACAGAGGAGGAGCTTTTGAAGTCTTCTCTAACTGAAACAGAGGAATCTATCATACCTGACGATGCTGCTACAAAAGAAACCGCCACTACGGAAACAACCAACAATGAATAAGGAGGTACCAACCCATGTCAAAAATCATTACTGTGTGGGGCAATCCGGGATGTGGCAAGTCCATGTTCTGCTGCAATCTGGCTAAGGTTCTTACCGCCGGTAAACAGAAGGCTATCATTATCAATGCCGACTCCAGTACCCCCATGCTCCCTGTATGGATGCCGAACCGTATCTTAGAAACCTCCGCTTCCATCGGAAATGTGCTTACCGGTCTGGAAATCAATAATGCCCTCGTTGCCGAGCGCGTGGTAATTCTGAAGGAATACCCTTTTATCGGCGTTATGGGCTACGCTGCAGGAGAAAATCCATTTTCCTACCCGGAGTTAAAGTACGACAAAATCAAACAGTTTATCAGTGAGGCATCCAAGCTGGTAGACTATATTATCCTGGACTGCAGCTCCAACATGCTCAACTTCTTTACACCAACAGCCATTGAAGCTGCTGATTTGGTTATACGAATCCTGACACCGGACCTGCGGGGACTGAATTACCTAAAGGCTCACAAGCCTTTGCTTACAGATGCAAAATTCCATTATGATAAGCATCTTACCTTTGCAGGGCTTGCTCGTCCCTTCCATGCCATTGACGAAATGGACAACATAATTGGAGGCTTTGACGGGCTGCTTCCCTATGCAAAGGAAATTGAACGATGCGGCACCAGCGGTCAGATGTTTAAGGCTCTTGCCTACTGTAACCAGCGTTATATTAATTCCTTAAAATTGGTAAAAGAGCGTCTGGATACACCTGCACCGGAAGAAATCCCCACACCTTCCCCTTCTGCAGAACCAGCAGATGCGGAATTTGATGCTTCCTATGAAGAAACGGAGGATGCGGATGAAGAACCTGCCGTACCACTGGTAAGAAAGGAGCGAAAACATCATGCAATCTTTAAATGATATGTTTTTTACCTCCGCCGTTCAGGAAAATCTAACCTACGATCAGATTCTGGAGGACGTGCAGAAATACTGTACCAGTAAGCACTCCGATAAGCTTACCACGGAAGGTAATCAGGAAGAGGCAAGGAAGCTTCTTCGGGAATTTATCAAGCAGTATGTCCTGAGCCGTTCCTATCATATAGAAGGACAGACCACAGATGAACTATGCGACAATCTCTATGAAGATATGGCGGGTATTTCCTTCTTAAAGAAATGGATTTATAAGCCCGGCGTGGAAGAGGTAAATATTAACGCCTTTGATGATATTGAAGTCATTATGAGCGGCGGACGCTCCATGAAGATTCCGGACCGGTTCCAGTCACCCCAGCATGCCGTGGACGTTACCCGAAGGCTCTTAAATACCTGCGGAATGGTAATCGACGATACCATGCCTTCCGTTATTGGATTCCTTGATAAAAACATCCGTATCTCTGTGGACAAGACACCCATTGTAGATGCAGAGGTAGGTATCAATGCTTCCATCCGTATCGTCAACCAGCAGTCCGTATCCATGGAAAAGCTGATTGCCTCCGGTTCCGCTACGGAAGAAATGCTGGATTTGCTTACCTGCTGTATCCGCTATGGTGTGTCCGTATGCATTGCCGGAAGCACCGGCTCCGGAAAAACTACGGTTATGAGCTGGCTACTTTCCATGGTTCCGGATAACCGCCGCCTGATTACCATTGAAGAGGGCAGCCGCGAATTTGACCTAATCAAACGTGATGAAAATGGACATGCCACCAACAGTGTGGTGCATCTTTTAACCAGACCGCACGAAAATCCTTCCCTGGATATTGACCAGGATCTTTTACTGGAGCGTGTGCTTCGTAAGCACCCGGATGTCATTGGAGTCGGGGAAATGCGTTCCGCAAAGGAAGCTCTGTCCGTAGCCGAAAGCTCCCGAACCGGTCATACCGTAGTAACCACCATCCACTCCAACTCCTCCGAGTCCACTTACCGCAGAATGATGACTCTTGCCAAGCGTAAATACAATATGGCGGATGACATCCTGATGCAGATTATGGTGGAGGCATACCCAGTCGTGGTATTCACGAAGCAGCTGGAGGATGGGTCCCGAAAGATTATGCAAATTATTGAAGGGGAGGATTACCGCAACGGCAAGCTCTACTACCGTCCCCTTTACCAGTATGATGTAGCAGATAACCGCACAGATGAAAATGGAAAGATTACAGTGGTTGGAAAGCACAAAAGACTTGGTGGTATCTCCGATACCTTAAAGAAACGAATGCTGGACAATGGCATCCCTGCCAAGAAGCTTCAACCATTCTTACCGAACGCAGTTCCAAAGAAACCTGAGAAAGGAGGTTCCAATCATGCTATGGATTCAAATCGCCATCTTTCTGCTGATAGTTAATGGCCTGTTTACCTTGTTTGATATCCGCTTCAATGACTTTTTACACCTGCTTGCCCCATCCAAGAAAAGCACCCTGCAGGATGATGTGGATGTCCTTTTAGGCAAACCGGCAAAGGGCTTTTTCAACAGGGAAACCTTAGAGGTAGAGCAGCTTTTGATTGCTACCGAACGCGAAGGAAGATTCAACATGGTAAAAAGAGTATCCATTATGCTCTTTGCCATCGGTGCCGTAGTTGCGCTACTGCTGAATAACCCCTTCCTGATTCCGATTCTGGGAGCCGGATTTGCTTTTGCACCGGTATGGTATCTGCGTTCCACCGCAGCCTCCTACAAAAAGCACCTGAACGAGGAGCTGGAAACAGCAATCTCGGTCATCACCACTTCCTACTTACGAAGCGGAGATTTGCTGAAGGCTGTCCGGGAAAACATTCCGTACCTAAATCCTCCGGTAAAAACACATTTTGAGGCTTTTATTACGGAATCGGAAATGCTCAATGCCAATATGATTTCCACCATTAATACGCTGAAGATGAAGATTCCAAACCGCATCTTCCATGAATGGTGCAATACCCTGATTCAATGCCAGAGTGACAGAAGCATGAAGAATACACTAACCTTTACGGTACAGAAATTCTCCGACATGCGAATTATCCAGTCTGAACTGGAGGCTATTATCAACGAACCGAAGAAAGAAGCCATCACCATGATGTTTCTTGTGGTTGCCAACATTCCGCTATTGTATGTGCTGAATCAGGCATGGTTTGAAACCCTGCTTTTCTCCACACCCGGTAAAATCACGCTTGCTATCTGTGCTGCGATTGTCCTGTATTCCTTTACGAAAATCATGCAGCTTAGTAAGCCCATTGAGTATAACTCTTAGAAATGTGAGGTGCTAACATGACTACTTTACTGATTCTTCTGGCTTCCGCTTTGTTGGGAGCTGGAGTTTATAACCTTTTCTGTGCCTTTGTGGACGTGCCGACAGCCAAAACCTCCCGCATGATGATGATTGCTAAAAAGCAGACCGGAACCGGTAGCGAGAAGCTGTTTAACGTATACCTTACTAAGGTTGCAGAGAAACTAAGTCCCCTTCTTCGATTGGATCCGATAAAGAAAAGCAAGCTTTCCCTTGCTCTTTCCATCTCCGGTATCCCACTGACACCGGAGGCTTATACCATGAAAGCATTCCTGACGGCACTTTTAACTGCTCTGTGTGGCGTATTTTTATTACTGTTTATGCCAATGGCGGGATTTCTTGTAATGGGACTCTCCATCCTGATGTGGTTTTCCACTTATCAGAAGGCATTCGACATTGTGAAAAAGCGTAAGAAGCTCATCGAAGCCGAACTGCCCCGCTTTGCAGTCAGCATCCAGCAGGGACTTTCCACGGACAGAGATGTATTAAAGCTTCTCATCTCCTACAGGCGCATTGCCGGTCCCAATCTTGGGCAGGAGCTGGATACCACCATCGCTGACATGAAAACCGGCAACTACGAAAATGCTCTTTTGCACCTGCAAAACCGCGTGGGAAGCACCATGTTATCGGATATTGTCAGGGGTTTAATTGGTACCCTGCGCGGCGATGACCAGCAAATGTATTTTAAAATGCTGGTATTCGACATGCGCCAAATTGAACAGAACAATCTGAAAAAGGAAGCGGCGAAACGTCCCAAGCAGATGCAGAAATATTCCATGATGATGCTGTTCTGCATCCTGCTAATCTATGTGGTCGTTCTGTCCGTTGAAGTCGTAGGCTCTCTGGGGGCCTTTTTTTAATGCCCTGAGGCTGTGAAGGAGGTGAGTCCCTTGTAACTTATAACCCATAACTATTTACCGAGTTTCAGGAGGATGAGATGAAAAAATTATTTTCCCCTGCTGTTCTGCTCCTTTGTGGGACAGCAATTACAACCATGATTATTTTGAAAAAGAAAAGGAGCACAACCAAAAATGCGTAAGATCTGTAACACTGTAAAAACAAAAACTACCGGAGTTATCAACCATGCCAAGAATGTACTGAACAATGAAAGAGGCGACTTCTACATCTCTGATGGTGTAAAAATCATCATTGCTGTAGTACTGGGTGCCCTTTTACTTGCTGCCCTCACTGGTATCTTTAACGACACCGTAATTCCCCGTATCACTCAGGAAATTACTGAGTTATTCGGCTAAGAATCCTGCTGAATGGGAGGAGGTGATTATCAATGGATCCAATGCTCAGTGTAAGCTATGCAACTATCGCAGCATTTCTAGAAGCAGCGGAAGGAAACTACCGAAATGCCATGTATGTATCCTGCCACTGCAACTATGCGGGCAAATCCGAATGCGGCGATTTCCTTTTTATACCCGGACATGATTGCAAGCCCATCATCCTGCCTTTACCGGATGCGGAAACTTTCTTAAATACAAGGGTGGATAAAAACGAATGTGCAGGAGTGATAAGCAGTCAGACCTTCATCCGGCTCTATCAAAAATGGATTGAGCTGACTACCTCCTCCACAAAAGACTGTCCGATACAGCAGCTTTTACATCTGATGAATCAGCCATAATTACCAAATTTTGGTGGAATACTCCAAACTTACTTAAAAATCAAGCTTAGGCTTATATAAATCGCTTTGCTTTTTTTCTAAAATATTCTTACAGAATACTTAATGAATATGTAATCCATACATAGAAGGGAGGATAACAGCCATAAAACGAAAAATGAAACAACCAAATGTAAAATGTCCCTACTGTGGACGACCTGCAATTCTTCGGAATGCAGCATACGTCCACAAGGAAAATGCACTGGACAAGCACCTGTATGTGTGCAGTGGTTATCCGGAGTGCGATTCCTATGTAGGCGTACATGCAGGAAGCTTAAGGCCAAAGGGTACCCTGGCAAATGGAGACTTACGCCACAAGCGCATTGAAACGCACCGGCTGTTTGACGCCATTTGGAAGAACGGTATCCTTTCCCGAAAAGATGCATACCGCTGGATGCAGGATACCTTCTGCTTATCCAGCAATCAGGCACATATCGGTGAGTTCTCAGATTATCGTTGTGATTGTCTGATGAATGAATGCCGCAAGGTCCTTAAAAACAACCATGTGAAAATTGCCTGTTAGAATACAGATTAGAAAGAAAGCGGGGTGATACCATGTCTGTAATGAGCAAGCAGGAACAAAAACTCGTAGAGGACCATCTTTACCTGGTCAGAAATATTGTACTTAGCACCATGTCTATCAATGAAGCAATTCAGGGACTTGGGTATGATGACCTGTATCAGACCGGATGCGAAGCTTTATGCTATGCTGCCATGCGGTATCGGGAAGATAGAGGGGCATCCTTTGCCACCTTTGCAGATGTGGTGATTAAAAACAAGCTTATCTCTTACTGCAGAAAGGTTACCCGGATGCAGGCACCCATTTACTACTTGGACTCCCCTCTTGCAGAAGGAAGCGAGCTGACCTTTGCTGATACCCTGCAGGATAAAAATAACCATTCTCTCTCAGATGCAGAGACCTTTTTCATGTTATCTGAAGCAGAGAAACGGTTATCCGGGGTCTCCCAAAGGGGCATTGAAGCCCTGCGCCTGAAATATATGGGACATACCGGCGTGGAAATAGCACGCTACTATGGTGTCCGACCAAACCATGTTGCTGCATGGATTTCGAGAGCTATCAGCAAATTGCGGACGGATTTACTTGTTTCCTGTCTGCCCAACTAAGTGAGGAGTGATGATTTTTATGATGACTTTATATACTGCCATCGGAACCTATAAACTGAATACCCACGGTCTTCCAACCGTCATTTCCGGCGATAAGGAGTATGGTCTTTGCACACATGAATTGCTTCTATGGAGCAGCTTATCCTTCCGGATTCTGACCTACCGGGAACTGCGTGCAGAGTTCTATGAAAAAGAGCGGGAACTGCATATCCTCGGTGAACTGGATTTTGACCACTACCTAAACCGACTCATTATGCGTAGGCTGATTGTTACTGGTAAGGACTGCACCGGTGTAGATGCGCTCTACGATTTACTTGGACATCTGCATGTGCAATCCATCCCAAACAGCTTCTTTGTAAAGGCAGCTACCTTTGCCAAGCTGGTTTTATTCCGTGGAATCTCCATTGGCAAAGCAGCAGCCGTATTTCACACTGTCAAGCTGGAACCTATGGAAAAAAGAGTCCTTTCCCTGGTACGCAATCAGACACTTTCCACTGCAGAGCTTATCCTGTGTACGGAAAATGGCAAAACCACTCTGAAGAACACGGATGAACTTATGGATTGTCTGTATTCTGATGAAGAAAGTGATTGCGAAACCATTGTAACCGATGGCCGCATCTGCGAAACAAGGTTTCCTGTCCTTTCTGCCATTGCTAACCTGTACCTGAAGCAATGCATCACATTCCAAATTGTATAAGGAGGGTATCTATGGAACCCATACCCAAACCATTGTTACGACGGCTGGTGCTGACTTTACTTGTTGGCACCGGCTGTTTTCTTGTTGGAGCAGTCTTTTATTTTGTGGAGAAGGATACTTCCTTTTTATTTTTAAGCCTGCTTATTTTTATCTTCTCCATAGGTAAGGCTTGTTCCATACTGTTTATGGCAAAAACAAACTCTTATGTGGTTCTTGAGGGCATCTGCCAAAGCATCCATCCCATGCTTTTATGCAAGTGTAACGAAATCATTCTGGAGGATATGGAAGGCAGCCAGATGCGCCTTATGATTGACCGTAGCCAAAAGCTACGCCCCGGCGAAGGGTATCGGTTCTACTTTAAAACGCCCGCCGGTATTTCCCCAGGTAAAAATCCATTTTTTGAAAAGGCGCTTCTTACAGATAATCTGTTAGGCATCGAACCGATAGAACCCTCTGCCACAACATCTGACACTAATTCTATTTCATAATACAATATATTGTATTTTATCATTTGACACAAACAGCATATTGTGGTAAAATCCACTTGTAATTGATTTTTGTGCTTTCCCCATGGGACATCCATAAGTATAAAAGCACACGTTGTTTATGATTGGAATTAGTGTCAGAAGAATTACCATTTTATCAAATGGCAGTCTTTTGGCACTTTTTTTCATACAAAAAAAAATTTCACTAAGAAGGGAGAAATGAATTATGAACGATCTCGTAACGATCATCACAACAGGAAGGGTTACTGCTGACTTAGAACTTAAGACAAGTCAAAATGGTAAGAATACCAAATATGTCCCGTTTAGCTTAGCAGTAAACAAAGGCTATGGCGAAAATAAGCATACCAATTTTTACAGCTGTGTAGCGTATGGTGACACAGCGCAGCGCATGATTGATGCCAAGGTAAAGAAAGGCAGTTTAATCCAGATTGTCGGCGACCAGGAACTCGTAGAATTTCCCAGAACAGATGGTTCTAAGGGATGGATGGCGAAAATCCAGTTACACAGCTGGAACTATGGTGCCACTAACCGCCCGAAGGACACTGGCTCTGACGGAAATGATGTCCCTGCTGATGACAGCGGCTTCATGTCTACAGAAAACTGTGGAACCAATGGATTACCGTTTAATTGATGGCTATCAATAAGCGGCACAAGAGGAATTGCACCCGGAAGTAATCTGCTCCGGCTGTGATTCCTCTTTTTTTATTTCACAAGAAAGGACAAGAGAACATGAAAAAGAATGGATTTGCAAACAGTTTTCGTATTTTATCCGTAACACTGCTGGCTTTAGCAGTATTCGTACCCAAGAAGTATTCCCAGACCGCCATGGCAATCGCTATGGCAGCATGGCTGGTTATTATGATTGGCGGCTTCCTGTTTCGTAAGATGAAAAGCCACAAATCAACCAGACCACATGGCAAGCCTATAAAAATAGTACGCCGGAAGGAACTTCCACTACCTTCTGCTCTCATTGCAGATAAGCTGCCTACACCCTCTCCTGCCAAACCGGCTGTACCAAATGACACAGAAACCAAACAGGATTTGGAGATGATGATGCAACACATTAGCCTTCGTATCAGCGAAAAGCTTAAATCTGCTTATCCAGATGCAGTATGGAAATGGTGCAAGAAACCATCTCTGGAGGAACTCCTTCGCGGAGCTACCGTAAGAATCAAGGTAGAAGCAATGGCACAGTACACCCATGCGGATATTACCTTTGACCGCTTTGGGCGAATCCATGTGGAACCCATGAAAATCGGCAGCTTCGCTTCGCCTGATGCCACTGACGATGCAGATCCGGATGACGAACCAATCGTGGAGCCTGCTGTAGTGGATGTGAGAGCCTGGTATGAGCTGGTAGGACAAAAGGTATTGGAAACTCAGATTACGGAGTTAAATGCCACCGGTCACAGTAAGCTGGTCATCAAGGAAAATGGTGATATTGTAATCAACCGCCAAAAGAAAGAGATTCTGGTAACCACCTTGGATGCTTTCCCCAGAAAGAACTATTGGAGCGAACTGGTCTCTATTTTGGAAGAAAACGAATTGAACGCAAAAGTTGCAGGCAATGGTCTGCAGGTTTCATGGATTATATAATCAGAAAGGAAAAATTATTATGGCTAAAGTACAATTATTTGCGAACTGGACCTGGAAGATGAGCATGCCTGCTCCCTTCGATACAGTAGCGGATACCGTGAGTAAGACCTTTTACTCCACCTACTGCACAGTTGCAACAAAGAAATCAACACTTCACTCTCCCATCCTAAGTGCAATTCTTGCTTATCTTGAGATGGATACCACCTTTACTCCTGCTTCTGCCTCAAAATGTGCCATTGGTACACAGGGAGATAAGATTATCGCAGAATATCAGAGCCGGACAAAGGAGATACACGCTGTAATGTTTAACAAAAAGAATGGCAAATTCAATGTCGGACGATTTGCTGATGTTACCTCCTCTCCCAAGGTCTATTCCATCAAGGATGGGGGAAACACCGGAACTGCACTTTTCTTTGCGCTGATACCAGAAGCATTAAAGGATGATGAATTTAAGGAATATTACGATATTCTTGGCAAATGCAAAAATGATGGTTTTACAGACATGGACGAAACGGAAAAAGCAGCCTTCATTTTGTGTGATAATCTGTATCGCAGAATCGAAGGTGCGGATACCCTGCCAACCGCAGGAATCAAGCTTAACATTCCCGCCACCGGTAATCTGGCACCGCTTACACCTATGAACCTGGCAAAAAAAGCATACTCTCCAAGCAGTGTACTGTATGGTGACTTTACCATTCTCACCGGTACCCCTGCTTCCTCCGGAGTTTCTGTCACAATGGATTCAAAAGACTTTATCAATCATTTTCCACTCTCGGAAAGAACCTTTTCCCCACAAGAACAATTACTGATACCACGAATTGAAGACTGGTATATCATTCCGCCGGAGGTGGTAACCATCTGCAAACACGCATACCAGACCACCAACAGTGTTCAGCCTATGCGTAATTTTATGATGCGTGGTCCTGCCGGAACCGGAAAAACAGAAGGCGCAAAAGCGATTGCTGCAGGCTTAGGTATTCCCTATCTCTATTACACCTGCTCTGCCAACACCGAGATTTATGATTTTCTGGGACAGATGCTTCCTGATACAGACGGCAAAACAAATCCCTATAAGGAATACCCTTCTCTTATAGATATTCAGATGGATCCGCCTTCTGCATACAAGAAGCTTACCGGTATTTATGATGAATCAGTTACAGATGCTGAAGTTTACAACAAGCTGCTTGAAGTAATGGAGCAGGATGCGAAGGCTCTGGCTTCCGAAAATTCCACCGGACAACGTTTCCGCTATGTGGAAACACCGCTCATCAATGCAATCCGAAATGGATACCTGATTGAAATTCAGGAACCTACCGTTATTGCCAATCCCGGTGTGCTGGTTGGATTAAATGCTTTGCTGGACCGTTGTGCAAGTATCACGCTCACTACCGGAGAGGTCATTCACAGACATCCTGATACCGTCGTGGTAATTACCACAAACAATAACTATGCAGGATGTCGGGATATGAACCAGTCGGTTATCTCCAGAATGAACCTGATTATGGATGTGGAAGCACCGGATGCAGATACCCTAGCCGAACGTACCATGAAGGTAACGGGATGCACGGATAAAAGTATTGTTACGGATATGGCAATCACCATTCAGGAAATCAGTGAACGATGTAAGGAGACCATGGTTAACGATGGAAGCTGCGGTGTCCGTGAGCTTATCAGCTGGGTGCAGTCCTACATGGTCTGTGGTGATGTGCTTGAGGCTGCCAAATATACAGTCCTCTCCTCCGTTTCCAGCGACCCGGAAAACCGTGCCGACATACAATCCTCATGTCTGGAGCAGAAATTTGCCGCTTAGAGGAGGTGTGCAATATAGTAATCGTTAATGAAGAATTCTTGAAACAAAATCTTGCAAGGAATATGCGGTACCTGCGCCTTAGCAGAACTCCTCGCATATCCCAGACAATGCTTGCAAATAAACTGGGAGTCTCCCAAAGAAGTATCTCTAAATATGAAACCGCTGTGCTATTGCCTCCACCATACATTCTGGCTGCAATAGCAAAATGCTTCGGTATCACCATGGATGAGCTTCTGTCGGAAACACTTCCGGATAAGAAAGGAATGAAAGAAAACGAATGAGAACATCACATTTAGCAATCAGAAGAATGATTGCAGACAAAAAAGGTAAGCTGACAAATGAGCAGATTTTTGCATCACGCCAGTACGCAGCGTATCTTACCGATATTGCAGAAGGAATCACCAAACGCTATGGCCGTTCCAGTAAGGTAAACACTTACTGGGACACATCGCCAAATGCAGACATTGCCCACACGGACAACCGCATCATTGTTTTAAACGCCGGAAACTTTCTTACCCAAAGCTTTCCCACCAGAGAGCTTATGGCAGACAGTCTGCTTGGCATCATCGGACATGAATGCGGTCACATCCTGTATTCAGACTTTACCATGCTGGCTACCTATCACCAGACACTTCTTGGTGGAAGGTTTTATCCAAAGGAACCGGATGATTTATCCCGGAAACAGAAAAAAAGCCTGAAAGAAATCCTTGAGTGCTTTGAGGATAAGGACGAAGCAGTTATTTCTGCCATCGCCCAGATAGCACATGCCTTGGTAAATGTTATGGAGGATGTCTATATTGAAGGACGCATGTGTGATGCCTTTCCCGGCGGAGTAAAAACCGGAATCCTGCTTAATAACCTGCGCTTTGCAGATGAAATGGATACCGTTACCCAGGAAATTGATAAGCAGCACCACGAAGCATTTATCATTGTTAATCTGCTGATACAGTATGCCAAAGCAGGTGACTTAAACAACCTGGATGGCTACAAGGGACCTTTTCTGGATGCTGTTTATGAGTGCATCCCCTATATAGATGAAGGTGCCTATGATGATGATGCAAGAGTGCGCTTCGATGCTGCCAATAAAATTCTGCTTCACTTATGGCCTTTTATGAAAAGCTTTATCGAAAAGGTACGGGAAGACATCAAAAATGGAACCAATAACGCCGCTGGCGACCTAAGCAATCAGATTTCCGGTGGAGTCCCTCTGCCCGGCGGAACGGGAAAACCTGCTAAGGCAGGCAAATCCAAACACAGTGCTGGGGATGATGAGGAAGACCGGGAAATGCTTCAGAAAGTTTTAGACTATGAAAGCGGACGTATTGAGCTGGAAAAGACGGATGACATTGAGAAAGATGGTGACGGCGGGATCTCGAAATCCAATGATTTTGCGGGTAGTGGTTATGTGTCCCAGGCAGCTGCTGATATGGAACGTATTATGACACAGCTTGCTGAGGATGCCGCCTACGAGCAATATGAAGAGGAGCTTTCGGAAGAATTACAGCAGGAGGCAGACAAAATCCGTTATGGCAATGCCCACCGTGGAATGCATGTTAAGGTAAACCGGATGTCTTATGTGGACAATTCCTATAAGGAAGCCTACCAGAAGGTGGCGCCTCCTCTTCTGCTTATTTCCAAGCGACTCCAGAAACAAATCTCACAAATACTGAAGGATTACAAGGAAGGTGGCAAGCTTGACAACCTGCCTATGGGCAAGCGTCTCAATGTACGCAATGCCTTCCGCAATGACGGAAAGATTTTTTATAAGCTGAAGTTACCCAATGACCGGACAGATATAGCGGTTGCGGTATTAAATGACGAAAGCGGCTCCATGAGCAGCTGTGACCGCATTACCTATGCCCGCTCCGCTTCCATTATCCTGCATGACTTCTGTAAAGGTCTGGATATTCCCATCGCCGTTTATGGACATACCGAATATGATGATGTGGAGCTATACGCCTATGCAGAATTTGATTCCGTTGATAATAAGGATATGTACCGCATGATGGACATGAGTGCCAGATGCGGAAACCGAGATGGTGCTGCACTTCGCTATGTAGCGGAACGTCTGATGAGCCGTCCGGAAGCCATCAAGCTTCTGATTATTATCTCAGATGGACAGCCTGCAGGCGACGGATATTACGGTACGGAAGCGGAAGCAGACCTTCGTGGTATCAAGAAAGAGTATTCTGCCAAAGGGATTCAGTTGTTTGCTGCCGCCATTGGTAGTGACAAGCCGAATATCCAGCGTATTTACGGTGATGGCTTTTTGGATATTACCAACTTGGAAAAGCTTCCCATGAACCTGGGCAAACTGATTATTCAGCAGGTAAAGAACAAATATGTAGCATAAAGAAAGAAGGAACAATACATGAGTGAAGAATATATCTCTAACCAGATAGCAGTTTATAAGAATAGCAAGACCTTGGTGGAATTTCAGGACAAGCTGAAGGTGGCTAGTATAGAGTACTATGCCCACATCCACGCAGACGGCGAGCCTACTGAAGGCGGAGTAAAAAGACACTCCTTAATCGGGATCCTGATGAAGGATTATTCCAATGGCACCGGAGATAAAGCAGTTACCGTTACAGCCAATATCTCTCCGGAGGAGGCAAAGTTTATCTTGTCCCGTATTACTGCCGGCTTTCAGGAATATACCTACCAGCAGGATAAGATTTTCGGGGAAAAGGATGCTTCCGGTTACTCCAAAGTATCCAAGGTGCGTATTCTACGCGCCACTAAGGACAGTAAAGGGAATCCCCGCAATCTCCCTTGGTACATCGAAGTGGAAAATGGTAAGGGCATTCCCGTAAAGAATGCTTCCGGTGGAACCTACATGAAGCCCAAATCCTTTGTCAGTGAAGGAAAGGTATTCGCAAATTTGAGTGACCTTGATTTATTCAAGCTCTTAAGCCGTGTATCCTCCTATGTTGACTCCTGGGAGAAGGCGATTGCTCCACCCCTTATCAAGCAGGCAAAAAATACACTTGCTAATCGCCAGGCTGCCAGAAATGCAGCTTAAATCTACAATAACTTATCGTTTAGGAAGGGAATGCCGGTTGGTGTTCCCTTTTTATCTGAAAGGAGTCAGACATGAAGAATGATATTACTTACGGCCTCATCCGCCATGTGGATGATCTTGGAAGAATTGTGGTACCCAAAGAAATCCGAAAGCAGCTTAACATCAGCGAAACCGATGCGGTGGAAATCAATGTATCCGGCAGATGTATTGTCATCAAAAAATATCAGCCGCTACAGACACTGGAATCCCTTTGTGGAGAATATCTATCCGCCCTGGCAAAAAGCAGTAATGTGGCATGTGCCATCTGCAGTACAGAATATGTTCTAACCTCCAAAGGCATCAATCTTTCTACGGATGCACTTCTGTCAGAAAAGGTTATGGAACATATCCGCTTGCAGAGTGCTTATCACTATGATGAGGAGAACACCTTAAGCCTGTTTGAAAGCCAGAATTTCCTTGTGGATGCTCTTTATCCTATCGGCACCAAAGAAAAACCCTGCGGTGCAGTCATTTTCCTGCACTACCGCAACACAACCGCTGTAGAACGTGGACAGGCAAAGCTGATTGCAGACATGCTCACGCAGCTTACAAAAAATTCAGAATGGTAAAGGATGGTGAAACAAAATGAATGAAATTAAAGAAATGGAGCTGGTTTATGAAAGCCTGATTCCCGTAGAAAATCCGGATGACACTTTTTTATCCGTGGGTACAATAACCTTATCCTCAGACCGGGACATCAATCTGGACTTTAATACAACATATACTTCCTGGATGCACTTGGAGGATTCCTTTGTGGAATTTCATACACTGCTTACGGAATTTGAACCTTGTACCTTTTCAGAGGAATATGAGGCTATGGGCTTTCATGCTTCCGATATGGATTACGATTTCTTCGCATCCACACTTCAGGACACCTATGTAACGGAAGTATACACCGAATATGTTGTAGACCGGGCAAAGCAATACCTGCCTCTGACACTAAAGAAAGTATGGCTTCACTTTACTGACGGCAGATGTCTGGAGTACAGTGACCGCATCAGTATTTTTGCGTTAGCGGAGCTTGCGGAGGTGGCATGATGAACAATGCTTCTATAGAACGTGCCGCTGCCCTTCTGGAACAGGAATTTGGACCCGACTGGCTTTCCATAGCGCAATACCTTGGAACGGAAAATCTAAGATACCGCGTAGGAAAGGAACTGACCTCCTTTATGGCGTTCCCTGACCGCGGTATTGGCGGAAGTAACCAGTGGCGAGGCAACTGCTCTCCGGAGGTTGTTTCAGCGGTCCTCCGGTATGTACTGGATACCAAACGCTATTATGGCAAGGACATCTCACAGTTTACCCTGTTAGATCCCATGTCCGGGTCCGGTACCAGCAAAGCTGCTGCGGACAAGCTGGGTGTGCGATCCGTTTTATACGATCTAAATCCAACACCTGCTTACGGCTTTGGCAACTGGAATGCCCTAAAAAATGATGTGGAAGAATCGGCGGACCTGATTTTCTTTCATCCGCCCTATCATGACATCATCCGCTACTCCGGTAATATGTGGGGTAAACCTCATCCGGATGACTTATCCCGGTGCGAAAATTACGAAGACTTTCTGGAAAAGCTGAACCTTTGCATACGCAAATTCTATATGGCTTTGCGTAAGGATGGTCGTCTGGCAGTACTTGTAGGCGACATCCGTTCCAAAGGACAGTTTTATTCCATACAGCACGACATGATGCGGATGGGTGACTTTGAATCCTTTCTGGTAAAGGGACAATTTAACTGCGTGTCTGATTCCAGACGCTATGAAAAGCCCTTTATCCCTATTGTAACTGAGTATATGCTGCTCCTGCATAAACAGGATGTCCTTATGATACCTTTTCATTTCTCGCAGAACAGTTGCTTTTCGGTTGCAGATACGGATTTGACAGCTCTTACCTGGCACCATCTGATTCGCATGACCTTTGAAAGTGTCGGCGGACAGATGAGCCTGATACAGCTGTATGCTAGACTACAGCATCACCCGAAGGCAAAAAAGAATGCTCATTACAAGGAACGCATCCGTGCAACCATCTATGAACACAAAGACCAGTATCTGTCCTGTGGAGATGGCACCTATCGCCTCTCTTATCAGGTCGCATAAGGAGGAAAAATTATGTTACGAGTATTTCAAAAGAAAAGTACAAAGGAATTTATACAAAAACGCTTCATTACAGTTACCGGCACGATCATAAGTATCTTAAAGCCCGGCTTACCTGCGATATATCTCTATCAGGGCAATTTGATTAGAACTTCAGCTGTGCAGGCTATACTGGAAGCGGCTCCAAATCATGTGCGATTTGAAACAGAAAACAGCATTTACACGATTTCATTTTTCAACCAACCAGATACGGATGCAAATTTAATAGCATAACAATCACCATGGGGGCTGTCTTTAGAGGCAGTCCCTTTTTGAAAGGAGGATGCGCCATGAATCATCAATTAAATCCGGAAGCTATCATGCTGCGGAACGAACTGGAAAAACAGCTTAGAACCCTAAAGAATAATCGTGATAAGGTTCCACTTACTGTTTTGAAAACCAAGTATAAAACTGCGTATGAGGCTTTATGCAAGGATATTTGTGCAAAAGTTTCCGAATATGCTTCGCTGGTAGCACTACAGGGTATTCGCATACACAAGGATTATCTTGCGGACGGGTTTCCTATCGTTGATGAAACAATCCAGAAGTCAGGTATCCTAAAGGACTTATCAAAGGCAGTCTTTTGCAGGCAGGACATGGAGGAATTTACGGCTCTTGCCCTACAACTCAGAGAACAAATTTTGAGTGCTTTGGATCCTCTTTTTCGGGAACATCTGGGATTATTTATCACTTCAGAATACCTGGAAAACCCGGATATTCCACCGGAAGTTTATTGTGCGGTGAATAACTGCATCCTGCGGGATGGCAAGTGGATTCCCGTAGAGGAACTGTATCCGACAAGCCAAAAAACATTACAAAATCTGCATAATTCACATATTGGAGGAACCATACATGGAAGAATTAACCATTAAACGAAACATCAATAACCAAACCTACTCTTTCACTCTTACAGAAGAGGAACTGGAGCAGGCATACCGCATCAAGGAAAAGCGTTACCGGGATGAAGACTTTGCTAATCTTATGGCCCAGAACCCTGACAGTAAGTTTCATAGCGGTCATTTAGAGGAATTTCCGGAGCTTACATACTGGCTCTGTGAGTGCTTTGACAGCTTCTTCGATGCAAATATGAGTCATAATGACCTGTTGGAGCTTACCCTAAATCATTTGGAGCATGCCAGCCAGACACCTGAATTTTTCACGGAACTGGCTAGTCTTACACCTGCCATCTGCGGTGGTGTGGAAAAACAGGCATTTCTATGTGAACAAGACTGCAGAAAATACTACCACTGCTCCAATATTGCAGCAGCTGATGACCAAGCAAAACGCTGGGAAGAATTATCATCCATGATTTCCATACACAAGCAGGGAAACTGTATGTGCTGTAAGGATACCGGTAAACAGTGTGAAGCTGCCCACTATCTGTATGGCGAATGGGACATCAGCAGTTTTTTCCACTATGACGCTCAGACAAATGCAGCCTGATACGGCACAATTTAAAGGAGGGATACCGAAATGTATACTATGAATAAAATCAAAGAGCAAATCTCTAAGGTAATCCGCAGGGAAATGCTTAGAACTGAGAAAGAAATTGAAAAGCTCCGCGAAACACAGCGCAGCAACATGTCCTCTTATGGCATTGGCGGTCCTTACAGAAGGTATGAAAAAGCCATTGCACGAAGGCAGGAACACCTTGCCGAGCTGGAGGCTTTAAATAAGGTTCAGGGTAATGCCGTTGTATTGGAAACCTTACGCATGTATGGATACTGTTGCCCTACCTGTCAGGAAAAGATCTACCTTACCTCCAGAAGCCCGGAAACTGTTGAATGTCCATTATGTATGCGCCGCATCTATATTGACGGTGTATATACAGAGTGGAAGGTTCAGAAAGGCAGTCGCTATACGCGTCTGCATCATTAGGAGGTGTGCCATGGGCGTTTATAAGAAGCTGGATATGTGGTCCATCATGGATGATTTAGACCGCATGACAGAATATGATTACAATGGCAATGTAAGTGACAGTCCTTACTGGGATTTTTACGAGGGGCAAATCAGAGAGTTATGTTTTCTTGCCGCTGATATGTGGAATGAATTACAGGAGCTGAAGAACAAATTGTGGTACAAGCTCCCGGACAAGAAAATTGAGTTTTGTGATGAGGATAGCTGTACGCAGACGGCTGTTGCCTGGTTCAATACTGCAGCCTGTATGCTTTCCGATACAGATATGACCACTCTTTTGGAACGTGAGAATATCTATCTTGCTGACGAGTTTGCAGAAAAACAAAAGCGCATACGGGCATTAAACAGGCTGACGAAGGAGCTGCAAATGTTCCTGTATACGGAAGTAATTGGATTTATTACAAGGTATCTGGAACTGTCCACTGCCTTTGAAACCATCACTGCAGTAATCCACGAATTGGACTACCATCAATCCTTCGTAGTCAAAGAAGATGGTACCACAGCTTCGCAGGCAGCTTACTTATAACATTATCAATTTTGAAAGGAGAATCTATATGGCTGACAAAAAGCAATCTATCAAATGTAGCGAATGTGAATACTGTGACGGTTACCGGCGTATTGGAAATACCAGGACAAGTTTTTCCTGTAATCATCCGGAGCAACGCTACATTCAGGATTATTTCCTGCAAAAAGGGATTCGCAAAATGCCCGGTTTTCTCGGTTTTAGTGCAGTACATTCTGATACTGTTCCGCTAAAGACCTCACCGGCATGGTGTCCTAAGAAAAAGTAATGCAATTACCTGGGCCGTCTGTATCAACAGTCGTCTCTTTTTACTATATCTTGTATTTAATCATTTGACTATTTCTATATATAGTGTTATAATAGCCTTGTTATTGAATTTGTGCCATTCCAAAAGGAATCACACGTTGTTTAAGTTTGTACGAAGTCAGAAAGTATAGAGTGTCGGACACTCCATGCCTTCTGGCTTTTTTATTTGCGGCTTATGCTGCACGTTAGCAGGAATTATGAGAGATACATGGTATTCTCTATAACTCCTGCTTTTTTTATGCAACGGGAAAGGAGGTTATCTGATTCCATGCACATCAATGACAATACACAATAAAGGAGTGAGAAAAAACATGCATTACCTGACACTAATTACTGCCAATCCCTTCGCTTGAAGAGGAGGTGCAGACAAATGAAGCTGTCGAACAACAAATCAACAAACTAAAAGAGGAAAAGAGGCTATCTTCCGATGACTCTCCCTGCATACTGGATTTACTTCTTGCATCCTGCAACAACATCAGGGATACCTTTTCAAGAGCTGTGGCATCCTCTGCCGCTAGTATCCTTGAGCCATATTATTGCGGTACTGAAAATCCGGATTATTTGGAGTTCTGGGATAAAACACAGGATTTGGAAACTGCCTATGCACAGACAATGGATTGTATCAAACTTCCAAATGGTCGTATCATCAGCGTAAACGAATCGGTAGGTAAACACCGTTATGTTATTCGCGATAACCAGGTCTACGAATGCTATGCCGGTCCTTTAAGACATGAAAAAAGAACGAAGTCTGCGAAACGAATCAAAGCACTTCCCAACTATCCCGTCAAAAAACTCTACCCATCCTTTTCCGATTATGCAAGTGAATACTGGGGACTTTCCTACCATCCCGAACAGGAAGCTTATGGCTTTTACTACAATCCGGATGGTTTCTTTGACTGGTATTCTATCGGTGGTCGCTGGCCAGATTTATTTCTGGTAAAGGATAGCTGTACAGAATGTTCCACCGGCGAACGCAGCTGGAGCTGTTATGGGGAAAATATTCCCTGTCCTGAAGGATACAAATGGGTATGTGCCGCCAGAAAGAAGGATATTGAATGGCAGACAATAACGGATTGGCAGCTTTTAAGAGCCAAAAACCGCTTCTGTAGCCTTAAGAAGCTGTTCTTAACAGGGGAACGTGATGAAGGTATTTATGGTGCCGTTACGGAGGATGGTATTGTTAATTGCAACAAGCTCATTTACCAAAGGGGCGAAACGGAAGAAAATTATCTTTCCCGTATGCACTTCAATGAAACAATGCGCTATCCCATAACCTTCTATGCTTTTCTGGTAGAGGACGGATGGCAGACACAGAATGACATTGTGGAAACTGACAATCACTCAGAATACAAACAGGACACTTGGCCGGACACACTGGCAGACCATATTGATTCCTTATCGGATGATATTGTGTTAATCGGTGTAGACTGCCACATGTAAGGAGGAAAACCATGCAAAATAATGTAGAACGGATTCACGAACTGGTGGAGCGTCTCAACCGCTACCGCCATGAATATTATAATGAAAATAATCCCAGTGTAGAGGATGCTGTCTACGATCACCTTTTCGATGAACTGAAATCTCTGGAGGATGCAACAGGAATCATCTTAAGCAACTCTCCTACACAGACCGTAGGCTATAAGGCAGTCAGCAGCTTGGAAAAGGTAAAACATCCGATTCCCCTGCTTTCCTTGGACAAAACCAAGTCTGTCCGGGAGTTGATCACTTTCCTCAAAAAGAAGGCAGCCCTGCTTATGCTGAAGTTGGATGGGCTTACCATCAAACTGGTATATGAGGACGGTAAATTAATCGAGGGCTCCACCAGAGGCGACGGTGAGGAAGGCGAAATCATTACCCATAATGTCCCTGCCTTCCACAATGTTCCATTGACCATTCCTTATAAAAACAGGCTGGTAATTACCGGTGAAGGCTTCATCCATAAAAGTGATTTTGAACGCCTGAAGGATACTCTGATTGGCAGTGATGGAAAGCCGTACCGCAATGCCAGAAATCTTGCTGCAGGCTCTATTCGTTGTTTGAGCGCAGAAACCTGCAAGGAGAGGGAAATCAGCTTCTTTGCCTTTAATGTGCTAGAGGGCTTTGCTGAATTTACGGATATGAGTGACAGTCGAAGCTGCAAGCTTTTATCAGCCAAAGAACTTGGTTTTGGAATTTGCCCTTTTGTGACAATATCTCCTGAGATTACAGAGTCTGAGCTGGAAGCACAAATCAAGGCTCTTACGGATCTTGCTGCACTTTCCGACATCCCGATTGATGGAATGGTACTCCGCTTCGACGAATTAGCATATTCCCAAAGCTTAGGACGTACCGGACATCATTACAATGATGGCATCGCTTTTAAATTTGAGGATGACATGTACGAAACCATCTTCCGCTCCATCGAATGGCAGACAGGACGTACCGGAGAAATCGCACCGGTAGCTGTATTTGATACTGTAGAAATTGATGGATGCGATGTATCCAGAGCCAGTCTTCATAATCTGAGCTTTATCAAAAATCTGGAACTGTATCCGGGATGTCGCATCCTGGTATCGAAACGCAATATGATTATCCCCCATGTAGAGGAAAATCTTGACCGCGGACATTATCAGGATATGATTCCCAAGTTCTGTCCCTGCTGCAATCAGGAAACGCGTACCTACTCCAGAGCCGTTGAAAAAGACCGTATTGTGGAGACCTTACACTGTGATAATCCTGAATGTGCAGACCGCATTTTACAGCAGTTTGTTCATTTCACAGAGAAGAAAGCCATGAATATCAAAGGCATCTCTGAAGCAACGCTTGCCAGACTGATTGAGCTTGGCTATCTGAAAAACTTCCATGACCTTTACCATTTGGAGCGTTATCGTGAAGAAATCATTGCTTTGGAAGGTTTTGGTGTGAAATCTTATGAAAAGATGCAGGCAGCAATCAATGAAAGCAGAAATACCACTTTTGCACGCTATGTGGTTGCCATGGATATTCCAATGATTGGCAGAACCGCCAGCAGGGAACTGGAAAAGCATTTTAACGGCAGTTTGCGTGAATTTGAACTGGCTGCCATGGACCGTTTTGATTTCACCTGCTTACAGGATTTTGGCGAAACCATGCGTGACAATATCCACGAGTGGTTCCATGACTCAAATCACATTTTATTATGGCGTACATTACAGAAAGAATTTAATTTTGAAGAAAGAAAAGAGGACAACACTATGACAGAAAATAAGAATAACCCATTTGTAGGATGCACAATCGTAGCAACCGGAAAACTGGAACACTTTACCCGTGACGGTATCAACAGCAAGATTATCAGCTTAGGAGCAACTGCAGGCAGCTCTGTAACCAAGAAAACAGATTATCTTATCTGTGGTGAAAAAGCAGGCAGTAAGCTTGCTAAGGCAAAAGAGCTTGGCATTACCGTTCTGACGGAACAGCAGTTTATTGATATGATTTCCGCATAAGGAGGCTGATATGGACTGGATAATTCATTATGTTATTGATGATCCGGGACCTTTTCCACATCTGTGTAATGCTCATACCCATGGAATGGAACATTATAGACACCTTAATTTTCAGGTAGTTATCAACCTTCCCCCTGAGCATTACTGCTACCTGCTTAATACCATAGCTATGCGGGTAAAACATGGGGAGACCTTTCAGGATGGTGATATAGTTTCCGGTTTATACACAGATTGCGACATCCGCCTGAAGAAAGTCAGAGAAACCGGACGGGACGTACTTCGGCTGATTATTCCGGATAAATACAACCGTTTTCCGGAAGATCCTGACTGTATGGAACCTTACAAGCATCAGGAACAGAATATGTTTGAAGCATGACGTAGAGAAGCTGCCCCTCCAAAGGGACAGCTTCTTTTTGCTATGTATATTTATTAATTAAAAAATCATTCTTGCCAATAATCATACTTGAGCAATTCTTTCATCAATGTATTTCAAAAAAGCAACATCATATTTTTCCGCAACTCTATCAATCTCACTCCCTGCTGTTCTATCCATACACTCTCTAAGACTTTTTGCAGTCTCATTATCAAATTCCTTTTTTTCCTTCCAACAGTTATAAGCAAACTCAAATTCCATTTCTATACTCGGTTTCATGTATACCCTCCATAAAAATTTCTAAGAATATTAATACAACTCCACAAGTGTCTCATTTTTTAACGACTGTTTTTACCATTCCGTCTTTATCTCCGCCACAGAAATATCATACTTCTCCAGAAACAAATCCATATCCCTATTATCCTTAATCAGCATGACTTCTGTAAATTTCCCTGTCTGAATGTCCTTGAAGCCAGCCACCTTCTCTCCGGTACAAATACTGCTCTTAATTACCGGTTTTAGCTTCTCTTTATCGTATGTTTCTTTCTGCACCTTCTTACGAAACATGCCTTCATCCTCCATTCCAACCATATTGGCAAAAATCAGAAAATATGACGATATGGTTGCTTTTTATACAGATCGTCTTTTCTTATCCAGTTCTATCCACTCATCCAATGTAAGCGGCTCATAATCCGAATACATACAAAAGCAGTTAATCATATTACAGGGAATGCTCTGTTCCTCACCCCTGGCATTTACCGTTTTTGTATTCCGGGTAATCTCCTGAAACTGCTCCAGCAGCCTTTGATCCTGTGTATCGTGGACATGACCATAGAGCATATAGGTTTTAGGGTTCCCAACTTCATCCACACGGTACTGTCCGTTATAGCACATAATCGGATAATGGCAAAGAACCACCTTCCGCTTGTTATCTGACAGTTCCTCATAGGGCTTTATCCATGTAAACCGGCTGCTCCTAAACTCCGGCTGACTTACAAATCTATCATGGTTTCCGGTAATCAGATAGAGCCTGCCATTCAGCCTTGTAAGTAACTCATTTGTCTGCTCTGCAGTCCCCCAAGACAAATCGCCTATAATCACAACCTCATCATTTTTACGAACCTTTCCGTTCCACTTCTGTATCATGTATTCATTCATTTCTTCCACTGTGGCAAAACCACGCTTATCCATCTTGGTATTCATGTTTGCGTGGAAGAAATGCAAATCTGCTATATAATATCTCAAATCATCACTTCCTATCCAACATATTTACTGCCTCCACAATATATCCATAAGCTTCCAGTTTTGCTTTTTTCATATAAGTAAGCTTATTATATTCCCGTAACGCTATCTTTGAATCTATGTATTTTTCAGGTTCCGTTATTAAAGGACACCTCTCCTGTCCTGTCAATACACTCGCTGCTAAATACATTACCTCACATGCGTACAGTGCAGCATATTCTCCATTATATTTTGTCTTATAAATATGACCTCTTATCCCACTTAATCCTTTTTGGTAATGCTTATAATCTTCTGCCAGTATACTGCCTCTTCCTATTATGCAGGCGCAGGCATCTATGGTGTCCTTCAGTACCTCTTCCTTGCTTATTTCTAACCCTCTGTATGCCAACTCTGCCTTAACAATTTTATCATAGGTACTTTTTACTTCATCAAAATTATCTATTTCCCTGAACAGAGTCATGCAGTCAAACATCTGCTTCATAATCTCCAGTTCTTTAGAAATCCCAAACGGAATACCGGTAGTATGTGGTGCAAATGCTGTCAGCTTATCTCCGAGAATACAATTTATATTAGGTATCTTAACCATAATATCTGGCTTTTCCACTAAGAGCAGCTCATTTTTAATGTTTCTGGTTACTACAGAAGAATAATTATTTTCCTCAAACAAGACATCTAACAAAATCGTTACCTCTTTCCCGGATACCGGAGAAAGATACATAAACTTGAAATGTCTTTTCTCAATATTATTTTTTCCGATTCTCTTGTGCTCATCCACACGGATAAACGGAAAAATCTTACCAGCCTCATTGATATATAAATCTATATCTGTACCCGGTTCAACTATAATATCAATATCAGTAGACAAACGCATCGGTCTCTTCAATAAGAGCATAAGACAAGTACCACCCTTAAATATGAATGGTAACTCAACTCTTGTAATTGCCTCAAGCAGGCCAAATGCAAATAGCACTCGCTCCAGCAGTGATGGATCATTTCCACTGTCTCGTCTTAATTCTTCTATATGTTCTTTACTGAAATTCTCTCTTGTTAACATTTTTCTCCCTCTGCTACTTCAAGTATTTACTAATTTTTTCAATCGCATTTCTTCTTTTTGCATAACGTAACATCTTCCTATCGTCCACATAATATCTCTCTATAATAATTTCCACCATGTCCGAATATTCACTTGGGCTAAATAAATTTCTAATCGTTGGTTCTGCAAAAATATCAACCAGTAATTTTTCGATTACAATATCATGTGGGTTCTGCTTATCTTTCGGGGATTCACTTACCCTATCAACTATAATAATACAGTTCTCACTCCAATACCTCTGCAAACTTTCCTTATTCGGCTTATATAACACCCTTCCTTCATATTCTTCCTGTAAAAAATCAAATAAAAATCCTCCCAGTTCCTTTTCCATTTGCACAATCACTGTATTATTCGCAATCTGATGATTTAGAAATTCATTCAACAGATATGATTCAAATAAACAAAAATCAGCCAAAGGATATTCTTCCTCTATCATTTGCTTTAACTTCTGCGCATTTTCACTATACAATGGTGTGTATATTCTATTTGATACATCCCGGCTTCGACTATATAAGTTATAATCTATCCTATATATCAAATGCTTTTCAACAAGTTCAGAAATAATCCATTTAAAAGAATTATAATTCAGTTCCGGATTTTCATTCTGTAGTGCTTCAAATAATTCACTTCTTGTAAATAATTTATTTCCAAATTGTTTAATAACTTTTTCATACGTCATACTACTCGTCACCTCATATCTTTGTGGCAATTACTTCTTTTTTTGCCGCAAAGATATTGTAACATACTCTCCATTCATTTTTCAACAAATATCTTTCTGGCACTTTCTTGTTTTTTTGCCATAAAGATATGTTTTAAATCCTCTTTTGCATCCGCCACATATCTATTACACATTGTCTTATATAGTGAAAATTAAATTTCTTACTCGGAAATGCCTTCCTTAGCACCACAATATAATACCTCTTATCGTGATGAAAGAATTTCCCATCTTCTCCCGAAACCAGCAACTCTGCCGTTGCCTCGGAGATAACCGGCAGACTGCCATCAGGATTTCGGTAATAATCTATCCCTCCATACTTTCTCTCAGTTACAAACAATTCCCTGCCCTGTAGATCCTCAGTTCTGAGTTCCAGAATATCTCCAAATCTTATCCCAGTTTCCTTCATCAGGCAGAACAAAAGCAAAAGCTCCTTATCCCCATACTGCCTGATACTTTCCTCGGCTTGTTTCATATATTCCCCACGCTCGGCCAAAGTCATTGTTTCCCAAGTTTTGCTCACTTTTTGTTTCTTATACATCTTCGGTTCCTCCATTTCTCTTACTTACACCTTATTTCCAGCCCATCCAGCTTCAGTCCTGGCAACCCAACCAGATACCAGTTATCTGCTTTTTCCACACGCGTCGGTACCCAAACATCATTTAACTTAAATTCAAATACTTCGCCACAATGGATACCTCCATAATCGCGAATATCACCATCCTCATCTCTGTAATTAAAATTGTACCTTCCGCCGTCCTTGTCATAGAATAATTTACCCTGTTTCATACCTGCCTCCTGCAATATGTTCTTTTACTTATTAAGTACCGACTCACGCTTCAATACTTGAATTTTCCGACAAACTTTCATATTTTTTGACCAGCCTGTAAAAGCTATCCTTTTTTAAACCGGTGAACATCATAGCTTCTCTGGCAGTAAGCGCCCCTCCCTTCCACCGGGTATAGCATTCCTCCCAATTCTCCGGGAAATCAATTCGTGGCCGCCCCAGATGTCTGCCTGCCTCCTTTGCCACCTCAATGCCCTGACGCTGCAGCTCATGGCGTTCTTCCCAGTCTTCCTCCGCCACATAGGACAATACCGCCAGTACAACATCTGTAATTACCTGTCCCAGCAGATTCTTATTCAAGGAAGTATCCAAAATTTTATTGTCTGCCACCCTGATGTCCATCTTTCGTTCCTTGGTAATGTAGTGCCACTCCCGATAAATCTCTGCATAGTTACGTCCAAACCGCTTCAGCTCCGTTACAGTCAGCCTATCCCCCGGACGCATGATGTGATTGACCAGCATATCATAGGTTTCCCGGTTAAAATTATGACCTGACTTCTTCTCCACATAAATGTTACGCTCCTCGATACCAAGGTCTAATAGTATCTTAATCTGCCTCTCAGGATTCTGATCCTTCGATGAAACGCGAACATATCCGAAATCCATAAAATCGCCTCTCCTTCCATAGAAATCTGCGTCGCAAAAGGTATACCTTTAGAGATACATTTTAGAGTGCCCTTTTCCTGCTATATAAATGTCGATATAGGTTAGTTTTTCTTTTTGCGACATCGCAGGTGGTATTGCACACCTTTTGCGACACATCATTCTATACGAAAACAAAGTGTCAACTACAACAGCTCATCTCCCAAAAACATATTACTCGATTCTGAATTTTCGGATGCAGAGTATGAGCGTAGCTGACAACTCCTGGTACAAATCTTCATCAAACACATTCATGTCCATTGCATTTTTAATAAGCAGCGGACGGTACATCCGAAAAATTTCTGCTTGAGCCGACTTGTCTCCTTCCTGAGCCAGCCTAAGCAACCTCTCAAAACTCATCCTTTCTCACCTCCAGTTCCTTCTTCAGTTTCCTTAGTATGTAATAATAGGACATCTCTACCTGCTTCGGGGTACATCCAAACCGCTTGCCCAGCTCCTCAAATGTAAGCTCTCCAAAGACTCTAGCAACCAAGAGCTTCCGCTCTTGGTCCCTCAGTTTACTCACCAGCTTTATAAGCCGCTCACTTTCAATCAGTAACAAAAGCTCCTGTATCTTATCCCACTCCTTCGCAACCAGTTCTGATTTCTCACTCAAATATGTATGGTACTGTGCATCAAAATCGGTATAATTCTTATCCAGCATATCTGGTAGCTCCAGCTCCCTATTCTGAAGGCGCATTTTCTTCTCCATATAACGGATGCGTTTATTCATTACTGCCGCAACCAAATAAGCTGTAAACCGATTTTGCACGGTATCAGCATATATTTTTTCCAATTCTTTATCCTCCATTTCGTAATTTTTAATGAAATGAAGGACTAACGGCGGATCTCTGGCACTATATAAGCCACAAAATGCTCCGGCAATAACACAATCCATTGCTCCCGATACAAGCTAGGAATATAATGATTGCATATATAATGCCATATTAGGGATATATATCAAAAACCCCTCCAAAATCACTTTTGGAAGGGTGTACTTTTCTACCTTTATTATTTTCAACAACGTAATGCCCTGGGAACTGTAGAACCTATATGTCCACAAGGATATTATTCTCTTACAATATCTCATAAGTTCCTCCATCGTAAATAATGTTTCCCACATTATCCAACAAAGCAGAGGACAGTATTATCTTTTTTACTAAACAGCGTTATTTATTAACTGAATTTATATTATTTCACACATCTCTGACAAAATTCTCAGTATATCTTGTATTTTACTTGTTTGTCTCGGTTCCAACTTTTCTAATACACAAATAATTTTTTCTTTGCTTCCGCATCCGGTATCCTCACCAAGCATAATATAATCACAGCTTACAGATAAGGCTCTCGATATTCTGCACAATGTGTCCGCAGAAAATCCTTTCTTGCCCATTTCTATTTCATAGAGAAATTTAGCAGAGATATCCACCTTTTCCGCCAGGCATTCTCTTGTATAGTTTTGTATTTCCCGAAGTTCTCGTATTCTTGCTCCAATCTCGATATTCGACATAATCTACCTCCAGATGCTATAATTCTACATCTTATTACCAGTAGCCATAAACCGTCTTATGTTCGTTTACTCTATACCTCCAGTTCCTGCTTATAATTTTACAATAAAATATGCCAAATAACAGTTTATTTTGCTTAATTCATGCATGTTCTCACTCAAAATCTAAATAGCCTTTTTCTTATTGATTTTTGCAAAGTTTATTCACTGTTCTTTCTAATCCAGCAAACAAATCACCGCATTCAGTCTAAAATAAAGATTTTTCTATAAAATTATGTATTCTTGAATCATCAAATGAAAGGATGCTCTCTCATGAACAGGATAAAAGAATATATTAAAGAAAAATATGGATTAAGTAATTATCAGGTGGCTCAACTGGCATTTGTTTTTAAAACCCTTTCCTCCGAATTGAGCAAAATACTGATCATGGGCCTTATATTTAACAATAGTCTAAAATTGTATGTATTCTTATTGACTATAATGTGTTTTTTAAGAACCTTCTCCGGAGGGCTTCACTTTTACACATATAATCAGTGTCTGTTAGCATCCACAATATATATGGGTGTTATTATTTTCGTTCTTTCAGACATATCACTCCCTTTATATGCATTACTGTTTTTATTAACTATATGTATCATTCTTTGCTATAAAATAGGTCCGGTTCTCTCCAAATACCGCACCCATTTTCCTGAAAAACAATTGTATTTTTGCCGAAATGTCACATGTCTTACCATTTTTATATATGCTTTAATTCTATATATAATCCCAGATAATCCTTATTTTTTGGCAGGGGTTTGGATGATTATATTACATTCGCTCCAATTGCTTGTTGCGAAAATACGAAAGAAAGGAGAACCCTCACAATGATGGCACGTATCTTAACCACTATTGCTGCATTTTCATGGATTGTTGATACCTCACTCCCTAGCATTGTTTTATTTGGAGAATATCCCTATCCCTCTGAAGATGCTGAATAATTAACAAGAAGGCGGACAAGTTTTCCATTACTTATCCGCCTTCGCTATTTCTAAAGTAAATTCTATCCAATTTTCATCATCATAAAGAGTGTTTCTGCAAACAATTTTCATATCATATTTTTCACACAGCTCTTTAATATGATACAATCCGAGCCCTCGATTCTTTCCTTTACTACTTTTATTTAACTGAAACCAAGATTCGATTTCCGTATAACTCACATATGAATGCGGATTAGAAATAGTAATTTTGTATATTGTCTCTTTCTCTTCAAACTGAACGCCTAACACTTTTGTCTCTATAGAATGTTCCTGTGCTTCCACGGCATTATCAATTAATATACCCAATATGTCGATTAAGTAATAGACAGGGACTGCACAGTGTGAAAAAGCACCTTTTACATCATATATTACTTTTATTCCCATTGTTTCTGCCGCACGAAATTTTTCGTGTAAAAAGCCAATAACAATACTGTCTTTTAAGCACAGCAACTTATTATATTTGTTTTCCTCACAAATACTGGAGTAATATCTTTCTTGTTCTGCAACCAGTTCTTCATATGAACGACTTGTGTAGCGTATGGATAACAAAGCTGCTAAGTGATTCTTAAATCCATGTTCCCGCAATCTTACAGAAGTCAAGAACTCTTCATATTTTCCTTGCATTGATTGGTTTAAAGACAACTCATTTCTAGAGATCTCAGCTTCTTCCTTAGCAATATACCACTTGACTAACCCCCAAAGAAGCACAATCAGTATAGGTATCGAAATTGCAAAAAAAGCTAAATGTATTTGTCCCCCAATTTCCCCTTCCAAAATAATCATAAGGACAACAGCCAAAACGGTTCCCATTATTACAAAAATATAATTATCTCTCTTCTTGAAAATCTCACGTAGCTTATGTATCCTGATTAACGGTAGAATCCATATTGTAGCAGCTACAACCAATCCATTTGTACTTAACATCTGTAATTCCAAATTCTCTGCGAAGAAATATGAACACGGAAATACCGCTATGTACTGCAAAATCACGACAACAATCAGCAAAAGCAAAACGCTTACTATCGCTCCTATAATCGAATCATTATGCCTACGAACACAATACATCCCTACCAGTATGTATATGATCATTGTAAATATATTGCTAAGCTCATAAAATCTTACAAATTCTACAACAGCCAAAGACATTAAGCATAACCCAACCAAATCAATATTTAAACATATTTTCCTGTTGTATATTCTATGTACTACAACAATCACTGCAATATATTCAAGTATTAACCCTACATGGTATAACATTTATAACGCAACACCTTCTCTCTTGCCATACACTTTACATATACTGTCACTATATTTAAGATTATCCGTCTGGATTTTCCAACGCTGTCAAATTCTTCTTAAATCTTATACCAATTCCCACTCTGCCATATCCCTTTTTGAGTTGAACTACCTGATTGGGAACATCCAAATTACCAATATATTTTTGATTTATTACTGTGCTCCGGCTACATTGAATAAAATCCATAGAATCTAAGTCATCCAGCAATTTCTTCAATGTAATATAGGGAATTTCTAAAATATCACCTTGTTTGGTATGAATATGCATCATATGATTAATACTTTCCGCATAAACAATATCCTCCCGCTCCACAGCCAAAATGATTCCATCTTTTCTGAAATATAGTGTTTTCGATATTATCCTCGTCTCCTCAAAACGCAAGCATTGCTGCACCAACTGCCGGAGCTGTTCCACATCAAATGGCTTTTCAATAAAGCTGTAACAATGCAACTTCTCGTAGGTATATAATTTGGCATCTTCTAATGATGTAACAAATATAACCGGAACAAACGCATAATAATTGATTTTTCTTATATTTTCAACAAACTTAAGTCCTGAAGAATCTCCTGGTTTGTTTCTGTCTAGAATAATATCTACAATAAACAAATCAATCACTTTATCCATGGCACACTGGTATGCATCTTTTATATCATAAAATGAATATACTGCATTTTTAGCAGCAATATTCTGAACAATCTGCGTGAGGTTCTTTAGCGTAGTCAGATTATCTTCCAGTATCAGTATCTTTTTCATAATGTGTCCTTATTCTATATTTGAACAATAATATCCATCACTTCCATCCAGCTTTCTTCTAGTTCCTCCAGAAGAGAAGATATTTCGTTAATTAAGCAATGCTTATCCTTCAGTACTACTGCCGGAGATACTTGATAGAAATTATACAGTTTCCAAATAATTTCACTATCCGGTAAACATCTGTCCTTCTCCAATTCACGGAATTTCTTGATATCCACACCCAATTTCTCTGCCATAGGCTTTTGTCTGCTACCTGTCATATGTCTTATAATAAGAAATATATTGGAAGATTTTTTACAATCTAATACTAAAGGCACATATTTCACTCGCTTCACAATATCTTTCCACTGCTCTGCATTAGACCTGTAATCATTCAAAACTACAAGTGAATAAATTATGCCCAAATAATAACATAATTCAATATATGTGTACTGTTGGAAATACTCAACATACTTTCCAGCACATCTATATCCTGTGAATATATAGAAAATATCTACCTTAGCTTTAGAAAGATATTTTAATTCTTCATAACTCAGACGATGAAATCCCTTTTCCACCTTACTGTAGTTACTTTGTGTAATATATACCAGACGTGCCATTTCTTTTTGAGATAATCCCAAGCGTTTTCGCTCTTCTATCAGCCTTTTTAACATTTCGTTATACGTTGCACTCATGGGTAATCTTCCTTTGAACTATAATTCTATTTATACCCATTTTAAGTCAACATATACATCCATTTTGCACCTATATAAGACTATATATTCTGTTTTCAAACACCCCTTTCACTTTTTAATACATAATATTACCCCCCAGAAATCTGGAGGGTAATTCAAATATTATAATTCGATTACAATGTCAGCAAAATCTATTGTTGCTTGCTTATGAGCAATCGTAATAATAGTTTTGGTTTTTTTCAATTTCATAATTGTATCTTGTATAAGAAATTCTGATTCATTATCCAATGCAGAGGTTGCTTCATCCAATATAATTATTGGTGAATTTTTTATTATGGCTCTAGCCATTGCTATTCTCTGCTTTTCCCCTCCCGATAAATTATGACCATTGTTCATTATCAGCGTTTGGTATTTATCGCTCTGCTGCATAATAAAATTATGAGCGTTCGCCAATTTGGCTGCATTTATTACTTCTGCATCTGTTGCATCTGGTTTACCACAGCGAATATTTTCAATAACACTTGCTTCAAATAAATATGCTTCTTGCGGAACATACGCTATCAATGCTCTAACGTTTTGCAAGCCAAGCTCTTTGATAGTTCTTCCAAAAATTCTAATATCACCAGAAGAAATAGGATAGAATCCTATAAGCAGTTTTGCAAGCGTACTTTTACCACATCCAGACTTTCCAATTAACGCTACATTTGTATTTTGAGGTATTGTCATTGTTATTTGATTTAAAACCAGTGGCTCTGCACTATATTGAAAAGATAAATTCTCAATTTCAATTGCATTAATTTCAGTCGCATTATTTATTTGTCCACTATCTGCTATTATTCTTTCACAATGTTCTTCTTTTTCATCAAGAAATGAAAATATTCTATCTGCATAAGATATGCAATTCATCAATTCAGGATAATATTTACCCAATTGTAAAAATTGCAAACTAAGTGCAGTATATATGGTATATACGGCTACAACATCTCCAAGAGAAACCCATTGCTGTTGTAAGAAATAAATACCTATAACTAGAAATAATAAAGCACACAGCATATCAAACCCAACATTCAAAGCTTCCAAAATACTAACTAAATGTATTCTTTTTCTTTGTACGTCACAATATTCTTGATTAGCCTGTTCATATTTTTTTTTGTTATGATGTAAAAAATCGTAAATTTTATTGGTCTCTATACCCGTTAAAATATTAGATAATTTCGCTGTCATGATAGCATTTTTTTCTGCCTCCTGTTTTCCAACTTTTTTCATTGGCATAGATATTAATGCATTCAGAAAAAAAAGTATAATATTTAAGAAAACGAGCACTAATGTCATAACCGGATTAATAATAAACATTATGATTATATATACCAAAACGGAAATTATAGGCGCTAACACCCTTCTTAGTCTGGATGAATATATTTCACTTGCCTTATCTGTATCATAAATTAAACGAGATAGCAATTCACCACTATGATGTGTATCATAGAATTCCATTGGAAACTTTAACGATTTAGAAAATACTCTTTTCTTTATTTCCATGGAACCTTTCTTGGCTTCATTATTATAAATATACATAAACACAGATGCAATACATATTGCAGCTATCCCTATCAATAAATACAATCCTATAGTTGTACTTGCGACTTCATAATTACCTTTTTCAGCAATATCAAAAATAATTTTTATAAAAAGTGAACCAATAACCTCATATATGGCATAAAAAGTTGTCATCATTACAATCGAGATAATATATATTATTAATCGTTTTTCTAATAAACTCAAAAATTTCCAAAAAGTATTTCTTCGTGTCATTGCTAATTGCTCCTATCTTCTAATAATTCGATTTCTGTTTGATGCTCCTTCTTATATAATTTTGAGTAAATACCTTCTTTATCCAATAATTCTAAATGACATCCTCTTTCTGCAACTTTACCTTTGTGTAAAACAATAATATCGTCAGCATTGCATATCGTTGACAATCTATGCGCAATAATTATTACTGTTTGATTATTTTTTCTTGTTTCTATTACTCTACTTATAGCCTCTTCCGTTTTTATATCTAAGGCAGAGGTTGGTTCATCTAGCAACAAAATAGTTGCTGATTTCAAAAAAGCTCTGGCAATAGCCAATCTCTGCCTCTGTCCTCCGGACAAATTCACTCCATGTTCTCCAATAAGAGTTTGATATCCGTCTGGTAAAGTAACGATATAATCATGTATACATGCAGCCTTACATGCCTCTATCACGGCTTCTGGCGATATATTATCCATACCATAAGTAATATTAGAAAAAATAGTATCCGCGAATAAAAATACGTTTTGAGATACCAAAGCGATTTCTTTTCTTGCAGCTGTTAAATTCCATGTATTAAAATTATGTTCAAACAAGAAATACTCTCCCATTTTTACTTTTTCAAATCCGCAAATAATCTTAAACAATGTAGATTTTCCTACACCGGATGTTCCTACAATTGCTGTAGTAGTCCCTCTTTTAATATCAATATTTAATTTATCAAAAACTCTTCTTTCAGAATTAGAATTATACCAAAATGAAACGTTTTTAAAAGATATCGCACTTTTCATTTTGACTAAATCAGCATCTCCACAATATGTTCCAGAATGTTCTTTTGGCGCATTCATTATCTCATTTATTCTTTTTAAAGATATTAATAATTCTCTTCCATCGTTTATTTTAAAAGGCAATTCACTCATAGGTGATGAAATTTTACTAAATAAAATAACAAAAGCCATCATATCGCCTAGGGATAATTGTCCTCCAAAAACTTCTATTAATGCAACAACGGAACAGATAACACTCGGAATCCACTTTACTAAACTTTGAATTACATTTCCAATTGCCTGATATCTATTACGATATATTTCGTTTCTTAAAATATCGTTGGAAATATTTTCTATTCGTTCATTTAATATTTCATTCAAACCATAAGCTCGCGCTATTGCAATTCCTGCAATATCGTCATTAGCAACTCGTGTCAATTCGTCATATTTTGCTCTTCTTGACTTAGCTAATCTGTTAATATTTTTTGATAAGTTATTGCTTATACACAGTACTAAAGGATAACAAATTACAATGCTTAGTAAAAGTCTCCAATCCATTTTAAATATAGAACAGCTTAACGCTATAATTGTAATAATTGATTGAAAAATCTCAGGAACAATTTCAGCATAAAGCTGTCCAATTTTTTCAATATCTGAAATTAGTTTTGTAATCAGAGTGCCTGTATGTTCATTGATATATGTACACTCAATCTCTTCGATATTTTTTACAATATAGTTTTTGCTCTCCTTCTGTATCATTAAACTAAATTGTTCTCTGCAAAACTTTTTAAAAAAAGAAATTAGCATTGAAACAATAACAAAAAATAATATCTTAAAAAAAATGGAATTCACATTAACGAATTTACCAGCAATCATGTCGTTAATTGCTGCTGATATTATCCCAGAGCCTTCAACCAAAATAAGGGATAAAAAATAAGAAAGTATTATAAATAATAAGAAATAGTAGATATACCTTATGGATAATCTTAAATAGATATTTTGTTTCCTCATATAACCTCCATGCCTGATTTTTTATTATACATTATATTATATGATTTTTTATTATTGATTTCATCAAATATGCAATCGTTTTAATTGTATTTTCTCTAATTTAATGCTATCATATGCATAATATCACGAATCTGAATCTAAGGAGAGAGAAGTATGCCGATTCCACTGAGTTCAAATGAGATAATACATGTAGATCACAAGATTAAAGAAGGCTCCTATTCCATGCCACACATGCAAGCAGCCTCTGACCATTATATGTTAGGCTATCTTGTTAGTGGAGACCGTAAGTGGTTCTCCTATGAAAATATTAAAATTGCACATTCCGGTGATGTTGGAATAAGTAAACCAAACGTATATCATCGGAATTGTGCAATGTCAGATATTCCCTATGAACGATATCTAATTAAATTACGACTTGAAGCATTACAGCCAGCAATTAATCTAATTGGGCAATCAGAATTTGATATATTATGTACCGATTATTTGCATTTTTTACCCGAAACACAAATTAAGATAAAATCACAATTTGAAGAAATGTATCAGGAATATAACAATAATACTGCATATTCACAATTAATTTTACAGGGTATGCTACATAAATTATTTTTTACAATATATCAGGAACATTTACCTATAGAATCTTCACAACTACTTTTTAATAAATTTGATTACCGAATACATGATGTCCTTATTTATATTGAAAATAATCTGGAATATAATCCTACCATAGAGGATGCTGCGAAATATACAGCTTTGTCAACATCACACTTTTCTCGCTTATTTAAAGATGTAACTGGCTGTTCTTACACAGATTATTTAACCGCAACCAAATTGCAACGTGCCCAACTTTTACTTGACAACACAAAATTATCAATTAACCAGATAGCTTATAAGACCGGCTTTTCCAATGCAAATTATTTAGCAACTGTATTTCACAAAAAATTTAATTGTTCTCCTTCACAATATAGAAAAACTTGCATAGTTGAGACTTTCTAATTTCATCTATGCAAGTTAATTGCTAATTATAAAGCTTTATATAAATTTATCATAAAACATGTATCAATCTGTTTTAAAGCATCTAATTTATATAAAATTTTGTTTATTATATTTTCTGAATGGGTTATTCTATATTTTAGGCATAAATGTCTCATTTCATGAGTTAATTCTATCATATCTTTACAAGCGTTTTGCAATGAACCATCATCATATAGCATATCATTTGTTATTAGCTTTTCTATGCGCATTAACATTATTTTCTTGTGTTCATATAAGACATGAAATATTCTGTAATCTAATAATTCCTCTTTAGTCAGTTTCAAAACCATTTTTTTTACACATTCATATATATTTAATCCGCATTCGATAGGATAACTATTAAAAAAAGGATTCGATCCTAAGCTTGTTTTCTCACAATCTATATATGATTTTACCCAATATTTTATTACATCTTTATCTAGTTTACAAAAGGAACCATAATCTTCTTTTACTTTTATTAGTGTCAAATTATATTTTGCATTCATTCCTTTCTCTTCGTTAAATATTTTTTCCAAGTCTTTTGATAGTAAAGCATTTATATAGTCTTCATGTGGTATTGCCAAAGTACCAAAATCTTCATTTTGATTAAAATCTAATTGATAGACATATTGTTCATCATATCCATATACAAGCGAAGAGTGACAGAGCGGAATATCACTATAATATTTTGTATTTCTTAGCTTTGATACATCTACGTTTGCATAAATATATAGTCCCTTATCAATCCATTTTATTATATGTTCTAACAAATTATTTTCATCTAAATATAAGATTGAATCATTTATGGTAGTTTCTCTTAAAAAAAGATTTGTACCATGTTGATCTATTTTAAATGTATCTGCTGGCCATATAGTAAGAAAATGGGTTTTAAAGTCAATTGTATTTAAATTATCAGTATAAAATACTAGTTGTATAAAATTGTTCAACAACCAATTTGTTGCGTCACGATGCTGCATTATAATCGATAATTTATCTGCAACAAATAATGAGTATTTTAGGGGAGGTGTTTCTATTGGAAGCATAACTCCGAATTTATTTTTTTCTTTTTCAGTCGTCATATTATTCATTTGTATTAGCCTCTTTCCCTTTCCGTAGAAAACATCTATTTTATGACACAATTTGAAGTATTTAGTTCTATAAATTTCCAACAGTTTGCTGCATGGTCGTTTATGATTCCAGCTGCTTGTAAATGAGAAAAAATAGTAATAGAGCCTAAGAACTTAAATCCTTTCTTTTTTAAGTCTTTACTAATAGCATCAGAGAGTTCATTATGATCTTCTCGTTGCCCTTCTAAATGTTTTGAATATATATATGTCTTCTCTCCTGTAAATGACCAAATATATTTATCAAAAGAACCATATTCCTCAATAAGTTCTTTGTACTTTATTGCATTATTTATTATAGCTTTAATTTTTTGTTCCGAATGTATCATTCCTTCTACAAGCATAATTCTTTGAATATCACTTTCAGAATAACATGCAATTTTTTCATAATCAAAATTATCGAAACATTTACGAATTATATCTCTTTTTTTTAACATCATTAGCCAATTCAAACCACATTGCATTACTTCTAATGTTATATATTCAAAATGTTTTTTGTCATTATGCAGAGGGATTCCCCACTCTTGATCATGATATGACAAAAGTAATTTATCTCCCAAACACCATTTACATCTTGTTCTGTTCATAAATGTCTTCCTCCTTATAATAAAATATTATAGTGGTTATGCAGAATTTCGTCTAGAACACTTCTATTTTCATTAATAATTGCTTCTATATTTAAATAATTATATAAATCTCCTTTTCTCTTGTATGTTTCTTTAATGTATTTAGCTGAGAATAATGTCCATTTATCTATCAAGATGTCTATGGTATTATGCTCTGTATCGCTTAATACAGCATGAAATAAATTTTGCGTGTGATAAAGGATCGGTAGAAATATAAGTCCCTTCATTATCAATACACTTCCTACCTTTTCATAGCAAGAAGTTTCTTTTTCAAGATTCAAAAAAAAACTATTTATTCTACTAAGTACTCCATTATCTTTATCTACAATAAAATCCAATTCTTTTTGTATTACACGTTTCATATTTTGTTTTCGCTGTACTATCAACTCACTTTTTTGTATTAAATAGTATTCCGCACAATGTTCACTAAAGAAATCCCATTTCAAATTAAAATATCTAATTTTATCATTACTGTTACTATTCGGATATAAATCAATTAACATAACTTCACTATCATCATATCCATGCACGACAAATAGATGGTAAGGATAAAAATTACCATCTATTTCGTTATATGAACAATAATCTCTTAAATTAGCAATTATTAGATTCCCGTAATTTAATTGCATACAAATATGTTTTTTTATATTGTTAGGAATCGCATGACAATATATTATATTTTCTGATACATTTTTATGTAATGCCTCAATCACTCCCTTTAGTGTATCATATCCCATCATATTTCGATTCGGTAAGTAATCAAAACAATTGGGATTTGAAAGAAAGTAAAATTCGTCAATACTTAAATCAAGTGAAAAACAATTTTTAATACTTGTATATATTGTTTCCTGTCCACAATTAATAATGTTAGGTGTAACAACTAGATTATTTCTACAATAACTCATTCTTCAGCCTCTCTTATATCTCACTGAGAAAATCTTGTTTATATTTTTTCATCAAAATATTTTGCCAATCTGATACAGGAGTTAATTTTCCAAAATAAAATCTCATTACTTCCGGTTCTTCATAAAACATTAATCCCTCAATTAATGATCTGTTGTCATACAACCATTTTAAACGATCAATAACATATTTAATTTGAGATAATGTATATACTCTTCTGGGCAGAGCAATTCTTACCAATTCCATTTTGGCAAATTGCTCTGTTCCATCATCTAATCTATCTTCTGAAATATTACCTCTTTCCATAGCTCTTGTTCCACTGCATAAATATAAAGCGGCGGTAAGTGCTCCAGCGGGATATTCATTATCCGGGATATGGGGCAAAAATTTTCTAGCATCAATATGTACTCCCAATCCACCTGGTGGTGTAACAACTGGTATTCCATATTCTGAAAGTTTTTCTACCATGTATCTTATTGATTCTGGCCCCTGAGAAATAACATTTTCATCCATTGTCTCTGTCAATCCAACCGTAATAGCTTCCATTTCCTTTACTGACATACCACCATACGTTAAATATCCTTCATATGTTGGAATATAGTGAATCAATGAATTATATATTTCTTTGTCCCTTAAACAGATGCCTCCACCTCTTGCAAACCCTAATTTTCTGGCTGAAAAGTAAATTATATCTACTAATGATGCTATTTCCTTTGTAATGTCAATTATAGAAGTATTCATATAATTTTCTTCTCGTTCATGTATAAAATGTAGATTATCTTGTAATAAACTTGCGTCTAATATCAATAAAATATCATTGCTTTTACAAATATTTGAGATTTGTTTAATATTATTCAATGAAACGGGTTGTCCACCAATAAGATTAGACCCAGCCTCAATACGTACAAATGGAATTCTTTCTTTTCCATAAGATGATATCATTTTTTCTAATTTATCTATATCAAAATTTCCTTTAAAAGCTATATCACTTTCCGTAATCAATGCATCCTCTTTTATCATCTCAACAAACGTTGCATTAGCTTGTCTTATATACTCCTTAATGGAATCAAAACGCACATTCATAGGAATGATATCTTTAGATTTTACAAATCTTTGCACTAATATGTTTTCGCAGGCGCGCCCTTGATGCGCAGGCAAAAAATATTTCATATTGAAAATTTCAACTAACTTCTTCTGCATTCTAAGATAAGTTTCAGAACCCGCATAACTATCATCAGCATGCATCATTGCTGCTTGCATATCATCACTCATTGCATTTACGCCACTATCCGTCAACATATCTAAAAAAATATCTTTATTATACAATTGAAATGTATTGTTTCCAGCCTCTGTTAAACATTTCAGACGCTCATCTATAGGAATTAAATTAATTTTCTGAACTATTCGTGCTCTATGAAATTCAATAGGAATATTCTCTTCTTTATAAAATTTGATTTTATTCATTTTCTTTTCTCCTCGCATTAGCAATTATCGTTTGTACTATTTTTTTTGTTCCATTATTAATATGCATTTTTTTAATATTTTCAATATAATTACACGAATTATTATTTAGTAAGTCAATTAATAAGGGAACCGTATCTTCCAAATTCTTTAAAATTAAACCAAAGTGATATTTTTTATTAAGTAACTCTACCCCCTTCTCTTGAAATAGAAATCCTTTTAACGCATCAATAAGAATCGGTTTTCCATAATATAATGCTTCGTATATTGAATTGGCTCCAGGTTTTGTAATTACTGCATCTGCAATACTAATATATTTCTCAATATTATTAACAAATCCAAACAATCGAATATTATTTCCATATTTTTCTCTTTCGATTAATGTTTTGCACCTTTGATATAATCCTTCATTTTTCCCACAAATGACAATAATTTGTATATCTTCATTTTGAGTAATAATTGTTTTTAGTATGTTATAATAATGATAAATACCTTGCGAACCAGCATTCAACAAAACAATTCTTTTATTAGATAAAAACTGTAATTTTTCAATTTCTGTTCTATTATCCACATATAATCCATATTTTTCTGAAAGTGGATAATCGTTAATGTTTATCTTTTCTTCTTCTATTCCGGATTTTAGAAGTACTTTTTTTACACAATCATTAGTACAAAAATATAAATTTGCTCCTGGTACATTATATCCAACTGCAATTGGTTCAAACGGATCTGTAATTACAATATAAAATTTAGTATTTCCCAATTCTTGATTTTCTGTTAAACACTTAATAATAACTGCATTTATTGTATGTGATACGGAGATTAAGATGTCAAATTTATATTTTAATAAAAACGCTTTCACGAATTCTTTTGTAGCTGCAAAAAAATTCTCTGATATGTCTGGTCTTGTTAAAGCAGTAAATTCACAATATTTATTACAAACGCCTATATCGTTAATCATTAAAAAGTTGTAAAAATCGCTTAATATTTTATTACCAGGCATCATATCTTCGTAGAATTCCGGAAAACAAATAATTTCTACATCTGGATATTTTAAAAATTTTTCCTTTAAGGCAGTCATTACACTAATATGACCGTTTCCTGTCTGTGCAGCCAAAATACCAATTTTCATCAAACCATTTCCTCCAGTTTTTTTATATTAATCTTTCCACTGGCTAATTGTGGCATTTCGTTAATGACAATAATTTTACTAGGCACCATATAATATGGCAGATTATCCATTAAATTTTGTTTAATTTTATCTATTATTGTTTCGTCAATAGCTTCTACAAAAGAATATATTTTATTTTTGTAAATGGTCTTTACTTGTCTTACTGATTTATCTTTCATGATAACCATATCAATTTCCGATAACTCTATTCTAAATCCATTTAATTTTATCTGTTCATCTTTTCGTCCAATAAATTCAATTTCTCCATTTGGTAACCATTTAGCCAAATCACCAGTTGCATAATATCTAACGCCATCTATATGAAAAAATGATGTGTTTTGTTCTTGATTAAGATATCCTATTCCTAAACTTTTTCCAGACACGCATATTTCTCCTATAGCATTAATAGGAATAATTTTTTTATTTTGGTCAAATAGATGAATATAGCTCTCATCGGTAGGTCTTCCAATAGGAACACTCTCTTTATTACCAGAAATACCCATTTTTTCATTTAAAGTAACCTCATGAATAATGCAACCTACCGTACATTCACATGGACCATAACCATTAAAAACCCTACACTTTTTATCAAGTACTTTGTTATACTTCGTAAGATATTCGTAAAGTACTTTTTCACCTCCCAAATGAACATATCTCATAGATGGAATGGCTATTTTAAAACTTGTAATAATATTAAAAAAGGAAGGAGTGGTATTTATATTATTTATTTGATTTATATTTATTTCATCCACATATTGCTTTAAATTTCGAATTTGAGACGGACAATAAAGCGTTCCACCGCAATATAGAGATATCAATATATCATACAATCCAAAATCAAAACTATAGTTTAATACATGAAGAGATTTTATATTTTCGTCATACTGAAAATATTTTGTTAACCATATGATTTCTATCATAATATTCTCATGTGAGATGGACACTCCCTTAGGTTCACCGGTAGATCCAGAGGTGAAGATCACATAACAAGGATCTTCTGGTTGTGGTTCAATAAAAGGAATAAATTTTTGTTTTTCATAATTTTCAATATCAACAATAATACTTTTAAAATCATGGCATTCTTTTAAAGCTTCAATTAGTTCATTACAAGTAAAAATATAGTCAATCTCTAATTGCTCTACTATTTTATCAACTCTCTTTTGGGGATAAGTTGGGTTAATAGTGACAATACATTTTCCAACTTTCAAAATTGATAATATCGCTATTGTTGTACACAAATCATTTTTAGAATATATACCAATATATTTACTTGAATGATTTATTATTTTGGATGCATAATAATTTGCTATCTCATTTAATTGTCTATAGGTTAAACATTTTTGGTCTTGAATAACTGCAAACTTGTCTGCGTGTTTTATTACATTTTCATCAAAATAATTTATAAAACTCTTTGTATACATGCAAGTTATATTTCGAATGTTAAACGAATTTATTTTCTCTAACTCAAACGGATTAACAATTCCATATTCCATTATTTTTTTAGTATTATCAGACATAACCTGCCCTAATAAATATATATAATTAGAAATAAGCATTTCGAATTCTTCTTTATCTTTCTTTTGCTTATTGCAATATATATTTATTATTTCTTCATTATTTATTGCAATACATAAATCAGTATCAGAAAAAAAACTTTCTACCTCGCTAATTTTATTACAAATAATTAATTCTATTGCATCTAAGCTATTATCATTATTTTGATTTAGAATATTCTCCAAGATTTTTTTCTCTTCTTCATATTTATATCCACTAACATCAAAAATTAATGAATAAGGATGACTATCCTTTATTAATTTTATACGAATTGGATCATCGAATTTATATCTAGTAAGCAAAAAAGCTAAACATAAAATATAATCCATATTGTCTAATTTTTCATATTCTTTTTTATTTATTTTTTTTATATATTTATCAGTCTGTTTCTCTTCCAAAATAATCTATCCTTTCTTTGTAAAAAATGGAATTAGGTTCAAAATATATTGATGGTAAAATTCCTTCTGTTTCATGTGTACATTCTTTACAACATTCATGTCTGTTTACCATTTGTCTAACTTTCATAGCAGATTCACTATTCCATAAATTTAAAAAATCCATGTCATAATCTCTTAAATTTCCCATTAACATTGCGTTATTCGAACAAGATTTATCACCTAATACTTCGCATGGATTCACGTTTCCATTAAAATCTATAAAAGCGCCATGTTGTCCTGCATAACAATAGAATTGTCTGCATCCTTTATTTAATGTTTTAGAAATTATTTCATAAAAACCAAAAGGATAGTATCCCTTTGGAGAATTTATATTTCCGTTTTTACCTTCAATAAATAGTTTTGATAAAATTTCTTTACATCTAATATAATTTTCATATTTAACATTCTTAAGATTTTCCCCTCCTCTAGGATGTTGTCTTACAAGTAAAAGAGAGATAACATCCGGTTTTAGTTCTGCTGAAATATATTCAAAGAAGGATGCTAAAGAATCTTCGTTATGAACTGTTAATGTTGAGACAATACCTATTTGTAAATTTGCATATTTTTTCTTTAATTCATTTACTAATTTTATTGTAGAAATACATCTATCATATGTTCCTATTCCTCTAGTCCATTCATGCTCTTTTTTGAATCCATCTAAAGAAAAATTTAGAACAAAATTTTTGTTTTTACTATTCTTGCATATTTTTTCTGTTTGTCTCAGGATACTTTCTGTCAATTGACCGTTTGTTGTAGTGCTTGCCCACTGCATATTACATTTTGTTTGGAACAAATAAATTATATCTGCCAAATCATTACGTACAAATGGTTCTCCTCCGCAAAACAATCCAGATGTAAAAAAACCCATTTTCTCAGCTATTACTTTATATTCTTCTAAGGATAATTCGCTCTCATCCGTTTTATTAGCATTTATAGTATTAAAGCAATGTTTACATTTCAAATTACATCTATTTGTAACTAAAAAAGAAATCGTCATAGGTGTTTCATATTTATGTAGATGTCTTAATTGATATTTATTCAAAAATTTATTTAATATATTATCCGCTTCTAATAAATATTCTTTATTCATACGTTCTCTCCTAATCTAAAATTGAGTTCATAACATCAATCAAATCTTGAACACTTGTAATAGAAAAAAATAAAAAGTTATTTTCGCCATTAATAATTTCTATCTGAAATTCTTCCTCTAAAGAATATAACATTCCCATAAGTCTCACAGAATCGAATCCCAAATTACAAATTAGTTCACTTTCTTTTTCAATATTAAGAGTGCGATCTGGCATATTTTCTCTTATTACACTAATTATTCTTTCTTCTGTATTATTCATTTTCTTCCCTTTCTTTCAAAAATTTAGTTATATTGTGTTATTTTTTCTTGCAGAATTTCTATAATATAGTTATCAGGAGTAATTAGAAATCTAGCAATAAAGTCGTGCGTTTCAATATTCTTTCTGTTTAATACAATAAATTCCTTTTTACTCAATTCCTCTAATGCTTGTTTCATATCTCTTACCAAAAAACATGCATGATATACTCCACCCATTCGATCTTCAAGAATCTTATCAATTGAGGATTTATTATTATAGTTTAACTTCTGAATCAATTCTATATAGATGTCATTTTCTTCTTTATATAGAAAAGCTGCACGTAAATTCATTTCTTCACTTATATATCCCTTTTCATATTTAAATCCAAAAATTTCACAATAATATTTTTTTGCATTTTCAATATTATTGACAGCACAACCAATATGGTGTAATTTAAGTTTCACTCTGTTTTCCTTTCAGTCTTTTAAAAATTATTTTATAATATTCATATTCGTTCACATAAATCTGCTGTAGAATAATCTGTATATTCTTAACATGAGTATTACTATATTTGCGGCTATATTGTAGTTTGGCAATATAGTTTCTGATTTGGCTCCATGCCGCTATTACATAACTATTTTTTCCTTCTAAATCTTTAGCCAAAATATCTAATTTTTGAAAAATATAATATTCAACTTTTTTGTTATTGATTATGTCACATATTCTTTTAAGTTGCTCATTTCCCTTTTTTGAATTTTTATAATACAAATCATAGTAATACTCTATTTTCTTTGAAAATTTTTTTATACATGACAATTTTTCAAATATTACTTGTTCATTTAGACATAATTGTTGCTTAAAATTTTCTCTGGAAAATTTATCAATATTCTGAATATTGATTATTTCATCTTTTATTGCACAAAAGCACGGTATGTATTTACCGTGAATTTTTGTTGCCTCCGAAAGCTCATTATAAAAAAAATCTTTTCCATGTTCTCTATTATCAAGAAAGCTGTCGAATCCTTTTCTAATATCCAGAAAAGGTATTTGAACAAATTGATATTCATAACTAAACATGTATGGTTGTTCCATTGCATAATAAATTTCTTTTTCGTAATTTAAACCATATATTACTATAGAATGTCCGTTATGTTGCCTCATATAGCTATCAGCTCTAACAGTTTCATAATAATTATCAATACCTACAATAACAAAGAAACCACTAGATATTAAGTTGTTGATAGTTTCAATTATGTTGTTTCCATAGTCGTAAAGTATATCTACGCTTTTTTCTCTTAGTAATTCATAAATATTTTTAAATTCTTTATTTAATCCAATAGCTCCGGTATCATCGATATCATAAAGAAAATATTGATTAAACATTAAGCAATCCGCATTACCTAAAACTTTATTAACTACCGGTATTAAGGACATATGAAAACAATCTTTAAACCATATTTCTGTGAATAAATTAATATCATGTTTTATACTATTCATTTTTTTACTCTTTCTTTTATATATTTATAAATTGCTTCTACATTTTGAAATCTCTCATAATTTAAATCATTATCATCAAATTCAAAGTCAAAAAAAGATTCTAAATTTACTACAATCTTTACAAAAATAAGCGAATTAATTCCTAAGTCAATTAAATTATCCTCATCAAAATCAGACTTCAAAAAAGGGCAATTTTCTTTGAATATCCTATTTACGTTTTCTTTAATATATTTTTCCATTATTTACCTCCTCTATTTATGTACATAAACTAACGTAATAATTATTGTATTTAAAACAGTAAACAACTTTGGTTCCATACTTATCATTTTCAACAATAAAAAAGGGATCATCTATTTTATTGATCAAAATTGTTTTTAAGGGGAGTTGTAAACCTAATCCAGCAGCTTTTATATAACTTTCCTTTATGGTCCATATTTTGCAAAGTAATTCTTTTTGATTATATTTTGTTTCTGAAAACCATTTATATTCTTTATTACTCAAACATTTTGATGCTATGTTAGTATTAATATTGGTAATCTCTTCAATATCTACGCCTATATTTTTTTTATTAAAACTTATTCCAATTATTGAGTTTTCTCCAGAATGACTTACATTGAAATATAGTCTGCTATTTTTTAAATAGGGTTTTCCTAATTTGGAATATAGTTTGTTAATTTTTGTCTGTCCCCAAAACAAATATGCACTGTATCTAATTAAGATATCTGTACCTATATGTCTCTTTTTATCCATAATTTGATTCAATTTTAAAGTCTTACAATCTAATTTTAAAAAGACATGTTTCTCACATATTGAACTTATATTTAAAATTAATAACAAACAATTTAACTCGAAAATATATTTATACTTACAATTTTTCTTAATATAGTTAAATATCTGTATTGTTCTCATTTTTTGTCACCTTACTTTTTACTATACTGTTTTTATATGATTTATTCCATTACTGCCCGTTCCTCTTATAAATACATATTGTTCTTAATTATTCATTTTTCCGTTATACAAAATAAAATAATAACTTCTATGCATTTTCTCTTTTTATACAATTAGAAATACCACTATTTTCTGCTAACAAAATATTCAATATTGATAATGGTATCAAGATACCGTATCTGTTTCAGTTCAAAATTCAAGAATAAGATATGCCTGAAGAGTTCCGTAGAAAGAACAGGCTACGTAAAGAAGGACTGACAGTACTGTCAGTCCACTTCAATAAATATTTTTACTATCATTTTCATTAATCAATCCTTGTATCTAAACTTTAATATATTAAGAGACATAACGCTCATTTTTCAACATCAAACCAATATCTTCAACTACATCTGATTGCTCAAACTGTTTATTGTACAATTAAAATACCAAAAGGTTGCAGAGGGCAGTCCTTTTAGGTATTTAGGGGTTGCAAAAAAACAGCTCAAACTTCTTTTTGCATCCATTTGATCTTAAATAATTTTATTGCTCTTGAAACGCTGCGATGGATGCCAGTATTCCATTTAAGGCATTCTCATCCAGTTCAGATAATGGATTATCCTCTTCCTCCGGCTTAGGTTCTTCCTGCATTGTTACCGTCTGCTCTGGCATCTGTAAATTATCCTGTCGCTCCCTTTCCTCCAAAACCTGGTACACAATATTCCTAATCCTATCGTAATCCAAAGGACTTCCCACAGTCGGAACTGCTTCCCCGCTCTGTTGCATATTCTGATACACCATAACAGCCTTCACTATATACTGAGCCTTTCCGCGTCCCATAGCGTTTAACAGTTCCGCCACATATACATGCTCCAGATCATCCTTCTTAAACCCTACCGTAGTAATAAACGGATTTTTCTTTTCCATGGCAGCTTACCTGCCTTTCTTCTGAACCTGATATAATAACTCGTATCCTTTCGCATTCGCACAAATATCCGTAATGAATACGCATTTACCAACCTTATCAGAGTTCTCCAAGTATTCTCGCAAAAGTAATGCTCCGCCGCCAATAAACACCACACAACCGGTTTTCAAATCCAGCTTTAATTCACGAAGGGTACCCAGCAAATCATCCACATAGGTTTTTGTCATTTCCTTTACCAGCTGGATGATGGTTTCCTCATAATCCGTCTTCTCATTTTTAATGATACTATCTACATCTGTATCGTCAAGCAGAATATCATATTCTGAGTTTACACGGGAGATAATCTTATTATACAAAGTAATCACACCCATTTCCAAGGAATCGCATACTGACAATTCCGGCTGTCCGTTCCTAAGCAGCAAGTAGTCCAATGTAAACCCCCCAATATCCACTGTAGTTACCTTGCTGTAAGAAGAAATCTGCGGATAAATGGTCATTGCAGCCGCATAGTCCTGCGGAAAAGCTACTACATCATTGATTTTGATGGTGTATTCTTTACCCCGATAGTAGAATGTCAGCTTCCCTCTGCCCTTAAAGTAATTCTGGAACTTCTCAAAAAGGGCTCCGTAATGCTTGGGCGGAAGTCCTACAGGCAGATCCACATTTAATACGGTGTTTTCCACATCCGTCACTTTACCCTCTGCCGCCATGGCAATGGCAAACAATGTCAGAATGAAAAATCTTTCATCCTTTGTTTTATCCCTCATGTAAGGAATCCTCTGGTCGGACAATGTATAGTAATGTCCGTTGTAGTATAGATATTCTCCCAGCACTGGCTTACAATCACTTTCAATAATGCCGGAGGTAAAGAAGGAATCCTTTGTTTTCATGTTTCGATTGCCATGGTCTACTGCTACTGTTAATTTTTGATACATCATATATCAGCTCCTTTTCATTTTTCTTTATCCTTTTATACGCACAGATTAAGTAAAAGCCAACACTTATACATAAAAAATGCCGGGTAGCAATTCCACAAAGGAATACTACTCCGGCAAATCTATTCTTTATGGACAGATTACTTATTCTGTTCTAAATCATACAGATAATCATCCACTCCTTTTACATGTTCCGCCCAGTCACCATCTTCATCCAAATCCCATGTGAGTATTTTGCCCGGCAGGTCAAGCTCTCTGCAAATACCTGCAAGCTTATTACAGCCCCTCTGGATATTCTGTCTCTTTATCTGCTTTTTCTCACAAAGGATGATACTGTTCTTCCAATCTTCTTTATAATGCGGGCAATACACACACTTCTCATTATAGTCAGCCCGACAAACAGGCTTTAACAGTTTATCCATATCATAAGCCTCATAGACAAATTCTGTTCCCAGAGCTTTCATGGCTTTCAAAAACGGTGTAAGGTTCGCATACTGATTGGCACCCGGCACACATCCGAAGGTTCTTCCGGACAATGCATAAGATAAATCACCTTTTAACGGTCCTTCTGTAATAAATACCGTCTTTGCTCCCGGATCTCCTACCAAATGTACCGGACTTCCTGACGAAGTACCCATGTGATAGTTGGTACTGGAGAGCCAGATATACTTCCTGCCATCGTAAGGAAGATCCAGTCTTATCTGCGCTCCTACAATCAGTCCATCCATATTGCGGATGGGAATTAGGAATCCGGCGGACTTAGGATTGAAATGGATGCTCCACTCCCCGTCCTTTTCCTGATAGAAGCCCGGCACACCTTTTACCGTACAACCAGCTTCGATTAACTTCTTGGTTATTCTGCGAAATCCGAATATCGGAGTACTTTTATAACCGTTTTGCTCTATCTGCTCCTCTGTAAACCCACGCTTTAATAAGCTCTGCTTATGGGTTTCTGCCAGTACAAGCATGGAAAAGAACATGGTATAGGTCTTATGCTTCACTCCATCCGATGCCGGTTTCGCATTTTCAATCTCCGGCTCCTTGGGTGCAATTTCTTTTCGTTGTACCTGATATTCCGGAGCTTTTTCATCTCTGCCCAAAGCGTCCTTAATCTCTTTACAGGCTGTCTGGTTATCTACACCATAAATCCTGCCATATAGTGCCAGCATACCTCCGCTTTCTCCGCACCGGTTACACTTAAACACATTCTTCTTGAGATTCAGGTTCATTTTACCCTTTTTATCACCACAGAACGGACAATCCACATCCAAACTGACGGTATTCTTGTGTCGGACATGCAAATTAAGCAGTCCCGCAATATCCCTGATATTAAAAGGAAAATCCTGATACAAGGCGTTTCTCCTTTCCGTGGCCCGGCAACATTACCGGACCACTCATTTCATTTGTCATGGAATCTAGCTTGCCTTTGCAAATGCTGCATCCAGTAAAAACTTTGCTGCAGCACGCAAGAGATTATCCGGTCCGCCATAAGAGCTTACATACCAGTCCAGACTCTCCGGCTTCTCCAGTGCCACCTGTCCTAAAGTTTTTCCTTTATTAAAACCTACAGGAACTACGACAGATGCTGCCTTCTCTCTGGTAAGCAGGCTGTAAATCTGCTCTACCGGCATATCCTTTTTGATTTCCGCTGCTCCGCTTACCGTCTGAGCATTCGCTCCTCTGTTTACAACGGGTGCATTCCCCATGGAAGCATTTGCATTTCCGGCAGGAGCAGGCTGTGCAGGCTGGCTTATACTCTGCTGCATCGCCGGTGTCTGCGCCATAGCAGGTGTCATTCCCTGTTGCATGGCTGCACCCACCTCATTCGGCATAGGAATATATTCCTCAATACCATGCTGTCCCGGAATCATATCATCCTCTTCAGAAGATTCCAGCACTGTTCCATCCTCAACTGCCTCCTCCATCATATAGTTCTCCTGCTGCAACATGGTGCCACCACGCATAATCTGCTGTTCGATGGGTGCTTCCGTTACTTCCGGATCAAAATCTTCTTCCTTATCCGCAAACTGAAGTCCAAAACCTGCATCCGATAAAGCACGTCCCACAGCTGCCGTTTCTGCCAGCTCCACATACTTGCTGCCAAACTGTTCATCATTGGTCTGGTATTTCTGTGCCAACGCATTAGAGATAAAATTATCCTCTGCATCATTTCGGTTTAAGTAAACTCTGGCTTCCACAATGGCAACCTGATCCGTCAGCTTAATCAGTCTTTTCACAATCTTGCCTTCCGGATAACGAAGGCGGAACCATAACTTCCGGTAAGCTACATCCAGATAAAACTTACCCGGCTGACCTTCCTTCTGTATCAGGCGCATAAACCTGCGGGGATCAAAGCCCTCCACCTTATTCAGATTGTTCACTTCAGCTACTTCCTCATACATAGAGGTTCCATTCATAACCATTTCATTCATTTTGTATTCTCTCCTTCCATCATCAGGAAGGCGGTTCTATATAATAAATACCGCCTTTCCCTAATTTACTTGAATTTTTATGATACACTTTTTAAATTTAAGGTCATTTGTCCACCTGCCTCTTCTGCAAACTTCTCCATGTTAATCTTTTCCGCAACCACATACACCTTCTGAAGTTCTTCCTCTGTATCGAAAAAACTCTGAAATCTCCAATGGCTCAGATAGTAAAAGGGTGTATACCACACCTCGTTATCCTGATAAAATCCCGGTTTAACCAGACTGTCACCAACGATTACGATAGCCGGACATCCCAAAATGGACAACTGCACATAGCACATCAACGCAGCCGTCATATCAATATCCTGAGCAACAAAAAGCACCTCTTTTTGATAATTGATACCTTGCTGTCTGGCTACATTTGCAAAAGCAATCAGCATAGCTCCTGCACCACAGGCAGGATCACTTACACTAATATACCCCTTGTCGTTTTTCTCCAGATGAGCTTCCCCGGTTGCCATTTGAATTTCTGCCATAAAATGACTGATGTGGTAGGGCGTAAAGAACTGTCCCTTCTGTTCCTGTTCCAACCGCAGCTTATGATATAAGCTTCCCAGAAAATCCTGTTCCGGATTATCGTCAAGCGCAAGGGTTATAATCGCCAGAAGCTCAGGAAAAGCATCCTGTAGCTCCTTGGGATATTTGTTAATCGTGGACAGATACCTCTGTTCCCTTTCTTCCCTGCTATCTGTGGGAACCATATTGGCTAGTGATACAGCTGCCATATACAGGAAGTCGTTCCACACTTCCCATCTGGAATACTTGTAATTGAATCTGTCAAAAACAGACAGGAAATCCTTTATAAACTTACTTTCGCTCATTCTCTTGTTCCTTCCTGCTGATAACCTCAATACTGAGTTTGAAATCACTCTTTGTAGTATTTTCCCGAAACAGAATGCTATCTTCCGTAATGCCAAGTATCTCTAAGCCTTCATGCTCTAAGGACTCCTCAATGCTGCCAAGGATTCTTTCCTTTTCCATAAATTCATTCTGATACTTACATTCCCTGCAATAGCACTCTGTCAACGTACAACGACATTGTCTGTTTTCCCTTGTTGTAATAGACGGATTACAAATATAATGCCCTTTTCTGTTTAGGATTGATATGGCATATCCCTGCAAAAACTCAATATCTGCTATATCCCATGGATACAATTCCTCCACCTCTTCATCCGTTGCATCCAATAACTCCTGAAACAACTGGTAGGTAGCATTGTCAATCTGATCCCGCCGTTCCAACATTCTGTTACTCATTTCTATTTCTTGCATAAAACTCTCTCCTTCTTAACTCACAACGATGAGAAACACGCTCTGCGCGTTGCTCTCGTTCGCGTGCGGCGGCAAATGGCAATGCAAGCATTTCCACTTGCCTTATGCCTTCGCGCAATTAAACTGCGATTTTCTTCTCAGATACCAGCCGGTTATATTCCCTCATCACTCGCTCTCCCAGTCTGGTGTTTCGGTTGTCACTTTCCGTATTGTGGATAGCCATATAAATAGCCTTTTTATTACCCACAATTACAACCTTTTCCTTCGCTCTGGTAACCGCCGTATAGAGGATGTTTCTCCGAAGCATCTTATAAAACATGGGAAGCCATGGCAGGATAACCACCGGATACTCAGATCCCTGACTTTTATGTACGGTAGTGGCATAGGCATGCTCCACCATATCAAGCTCGTCGCCGGTATAATCCACACTTCTTCCCTCTGAAAACTGCAGTCTCGCAAGCTCCATTCCTTCTTCGTCCTGGTACATATCCGTCACATAACCCACATCACCATTGCTAATCTGGTTTTTGTTTTTGTTATGAATAATACGGTCTCCTTCCCTGAAAGTTCTTCTGCCTGCCTTCATCTCCTGTTTGCCCTCCTGCTTGGGATTTACAAGCTCCCAAAGTCTGGCATTCAGGGCATCCACGCTGGCATCTCCTCTCTTACGGAACGGAGTCAGCACCTGCACATTGTCCACACCATGCTCTGCTACTTCGGCTAGATACAGTTTTTCTACCTTATCGGCAGCCTTTTCTGCGCTATCCGCAGGTATCAGTTCAAAACCGGTACCGTAATCAAGCGTTGCATTATTCTCCTGCATCCGTTGAGCGTTTACTGCAATACGGCTGTTCTCCGCCTGACGGAATACCATATCAAGCACCGTAATGGGAATAACTCCACACATCACAAGCTCCCGAAATACATTACCGGGACCAACACTAGGCAGCTGATTCACATCTCCTACAAGCACCAGTCTGGTACCGGGCTTGATGTGATTGAAAAATTCGTAAGACAGACGCATATCCGACATGGTAAATTCGTCTGCTATGATAAAATCTGCCTCCAGCATTTCCTCCATAGCGTCACATTCCTCATCATTGGTAAGTCCCATGGCACTGTGCATGGTAACTGCATCAGAATGTCCCGTACTTTCTGCCATTCTTCTACTGGCACGACCTGTAGGCGCAGTCAAAAGTACATTCTTACCACCCAGCTTCTCATTAATATACAGAAGAACCCTCTGCACCGTTGTCTTACCGGTACCGGGACCACCTGTAATAATGCTTACCAGATGGGTAAATGCCTTTTTCACTCCTTCCGCCTGCTTTGTCGACAATAAAATGCCTATTTCTCTCTGAGCCTCTGCAATCAGGGTATCCAGATTTGCGGAAACCTTTGCTTCCTGCGTCAAAAGGGATGCAAGCTTCTTGGCAGCTCCACATTCAAAACCATAATACTTGGCTAGATAAAGAGCATTGTCCTCATAATAAAGAACCTTGTCTTTTACCATGCAATACATCTCCTGATACACTTCCATCTCCGAAACTACTTCCCTTTGATAGCCGTGGTTTAACTGCTCATACACCTTCTTCTGGAATGCCTGCTTGTCCGCATACAAATGCCCGTCCTGTGTCTCCAGCCCCATGCAATAATGGATGCAGCCTTCGATACGCATGGGGTCATTCAAGCTGCACTTGTTTGCCTTTGCGATTTCATCCACCGTCAGAAACCCAAAACCGCTAATCTGGCAAAGGGTAAAAGGCTGGTTCTTTACCGTGTTCAGTGCGTCACTTCCGAAACTCTCATATATTTTCTGTATTTTCTTGGGGGTTACATTGAAAGGGGTAAGATAGGCAGCAAGATCACGCATGGCATGGCTGTCTTTGTAGGATACCAGAATCGTATCCAGTTTTTTCTGAGTAATACCTTTAATCTCCAGTAAGCTGTCCGGATAATGATCCAAGACATCAAAAGTTCGCACTCCAAAGCGGTCTACAATCAGCTTTGCCGTCTTCGGACCAATACCCTTTATCATCCCGGAGGAAAGATAACCCATAATACCTTCTTCTGTCTGGGGCAGGATTTCTTCATAGTTGTCAACCTGAAGCTGCATACCATGATTATTCTTTACCCATTTCCCCTGCATATCAATCTCAATCACATCTGTATCCGGCAGGTTATTTCCGACTGCAGTAAACTGATAACCGCTACCTTTATAGTACTGGTTCCTTGCCTGCGCCGGTACGCCCTCATCCAATGTGTGATACACAAAAATACAATATCCATTGTCCTTATTCTGAAATATTGGTTTTACATACTTACATCTCATTCGGCTTCTCCTTTTCTTCTACCAGGGCAATGCCGGAAATGCCTGTTTCTATCAGACGATATACCGGAATTCCTATTTCTCTTGCCATCTTTATTTCACCCTTCATGCCGTTGCTGATTCTGTCACCACATATAACAAGTGCCTTACAAAGCTTTAATACCGAAAGCCCAAAGGCAAGGGCAACTTCCCGCTCCTCGTTTATATGGTCATCCAGATAATCCGGCAAAAAGCTATGTGGTGCAATGGCTCTGCCTTCCAAATGCGCAGCAACCATTCTTGCGTATAACCTTGCCCGAATCATATTGTGCTTCACATCAGACCTTTTGGGTGCAGACAACGGCGAACAGATATAAACTAAATCTTCCTTTTTCATTAAGCAGCTCCCTTCTTTTTCACAGCAAACCTTCTGCTTTCTGTGGTATTCACATAACCGTCATAGACATCCGGATGATTGATTTTAAGCCTCTCCAATCCCTTTTTATCTATTGTGGTCCGATATGCCGGATTATAAGTAACAATGTACTCCGTACCACCGTCCATTAACACGCCGGTACAGCTTACACCTAAATCCTCTACAATTTCTGCATAGGATTCCTTCATCTGCTCCTCCAGCTTCTTGGTTTCACTTTCCAGCTTTGCCTTCCGCTCCTTCATCTCCAAATATCGCTGAAGACTTACAAGATGCCTGCGGTTCAATTTCACCTCATCTGCATCCTTGTCTGCGGGACCATAATGCTTACGGATGCTTTCCAGAACCAAATCAGGCTTCTCTGTATAAGGAGGTTCCACACCCGTTTTTACATTCTCATTCCAGAAGTATTCCTCTTCTGCAATCAAATCTTCCTCAATATCCAGGTCACGCTCCATGTAACGGATGAAAAACTCGTCTTCATTGTTACCATACAAACAGGCAAAATAGACCCTGTTTACATTCATAACAGCCATATAATGACGGCCCTGGTATTCATAATTTACCGGTGTGGAATTATTAGCCCATTTATTCTGGCAGTTATAATTGGTTGTCTTACACTCCAAAATACCTGTGCTTCCATCCGGAAACTCAATAAAGAAGTCTACATCTGCCAACATAAACGGATACAGGGGATGCCGAAACATCTTGCGAATCGGATATACCCTAAGCCCTGTCTTCTTGGAAAAAATCTCTGCAACCAAATCCTCCAGTCTGTGTCCAACTTCCTTGGCTACCCAGTTGCTTTCTTCCTCATCCATGGCAGGCGTAATACCGCGCTTATCATAGTAAAGGTCTCTCTTGGTGCAAAATGGAGACACGCCCATAATGGCTGCACTGTCGCTTCCACCAATCCCCAGACGACGGTATGCTAACCAGTCCTCCCTGCTTAAATTTTCGGTATCAACTACTATTTCCGCTTCATAATTCATATTTAAACTCATTTGTTCCATCCTTTCCGACAGAAAATGGGAAAGAAATTGCTTTCTTTCCCACCTGTCATAATAATCATAATTAACACTCTGTTGTTTCTTTTACCGTACTTTTTAAAGGTGCGCCCATTTCGTGAATACGCACTTCCTGCGTTACCCTGTCGTAAATATAAACACTGTTCGACAGGCATTCTTCTCTCAGCACACTATGCGCATTGATAAACTCCACATCTTTGGAGGTCATAGTTTGTCTTCTCCCATCATCTTCAAAGGCAACAATAATTTCATGCACACTACTAGGGTAAATAATCAGATTTGCATTATGTTCCGTTGCCAATCTATCCAGCAGCGGTGTATTCAGCAATATACTGGCTCCATAATAATGCTCTTCATTGGATAATAAATATGATAAACCCCGCATATCTTTTTTTGTCTCCTCCCAAAGTACATGCAAGAAATTTTCTGTATCCTCCTGTAATGCGGCATGTACGATACCACTCAAGTCTATAACACAATTCATATCCCTATGAAGCATATTCCTGAAGCTCTGTTCAGCCAGTGTTCCCTCATCAATGTTCCATTTTTGCATGAGATCAGTGGTTACATTTACAGTACCCCTGATTTCATCCACTACAACCTTGATAAGATATACAACAGCCAAATCCAAGAATCGGGTGTGCGGTCTGTTTTTCAAAGCTTCTTTGTTTGCCTCATAATTGACAAGGGCTACGCCAAGCTTATCCTTTACAAACTCCAGATCCTTAAGCTTCCCTGCAATCTCTGCAACTTTAGCATTATCATACATCTGGCTTGCAATTGCAGATGCAACCATTTCAAGAGTTTTATTACCCTTTTTGCATTCCTCATAATCCTTTTCCACATATACCACAGGACTCACATTTTCACCCTGCTTTGTAATTCTGATACCTGAAAGGATTGTATTATTATTCTTCTGAGTCTTCACGTCTTCAAAACGGTATTCTTCACCCAACTGCTTCCCCAGTTCTTTGATTAAACTCTCCTTAAACATTTCCATAACTTCTTTTCTCCAATCTTTTAGTATGTTCCCGGAATATCAAATTCCGTCCAATCAAGCGACAATGCCCTGGCAATGATTTCTTCCATTCTGGTAATACGGCTTCCCTCCTCACCATCACAGGTAAGCATATAGAGGATTTCCGATATACCATAATAGATGTCATGTGCCGTACAAGGAGTTTCTCCCTGCTGTGCCTTGAACAATTCTACTGCTTCCACCTGATACTTTTTAGGTATCTTCAGCTTATCCATTACACCTCGCATACAGTTTACGGGATTCACAATATCAATCTTTAAAAGCTTGATAAGTTTCCCTGTAGCCAGCTGATATTTTCCGTACAGCTGCTTTAACTGCTGGTCAAATTCAGTAATGTCATTGCCATACCTATGCTCAAGTCGCAAAGGCTCACCAAGGTTAATGGTTGTATTCTCCTTGCCGGATACCAGCATCGGAAAAATATTTGCTCCACCATTTCCTGTATCAGAGGTTGTAATTCTTACCATGGGCTTCATCTCATCCACACTTTTTCCATGCAGACGAAGTTCTTCCTTATAGGCTTCCAACAGTTCATCCTCTCCGGACAATTCCCATAATGCAGAAACCATGTTATGCTCATAAAAACCTCCAAGATACTGACAGCCTTTGAAATTTGCAGTCAGATAATCCACTGAATGCAAAAATATCTGCTCGACATCAAGCACAGCGTAATCATTACAATCGCCACTCAATACAGCAGATACTTTTCCTTCTGAGAAACGAATCAACGTCTCTCCATTTGCAACCTTCAGTAAATCATTTAAGATGCGGGCATACACATTCTTTTCCACCCTGCGTAATCCATTTCCCTGGATTCCGGCACGGTCCAAAATGCTCTTAATCGCACACCCTCTGACCGGATAATACTCATTTTTGTCCTTGAGCAGCAATCCGGTATTTGCGATGGTGTCTGTGATAATCTCCTCATCTAGATCATCACTTGCATACCTTTCCTTCATTTCTTCTGCCATCTGACTTCCCTCCGTAATCGCTACAAGGCGCAGGTTCTTTGCCTTCCTTCTTTTCCAAAACGAATTTTCACCAATCCGCTTCAGACAGGCAAGGAAATCATCCTGTTCCCGGAAGATACCACGATAGCCGTCTTCAAATACTCTTGTTTCATTCATTTTTGTTCCACCTTTCTTTCTCTCCACTTCGGAGGTTATTTGTATCCAGCCGCACCATGCGGACAAGCCCTTTGGGGCATTTCTGGCACTCTCTCGCAGCAAGCTGCGCACAAAAAAAGGAATGGTCCCATTGGGAAATCCATTCCATACTGCGTGTGGTAAACCACAAAATTACTTTGCTAATCAATTTCTGTAGAAAGCAAAAAATGCCAAAAGACTGCCACTTTAAATAATAGTGGTATCCTTTGACATTACTACAATCATAAACAGCGTATGCCTGGTTACTAACCAACCCTGCTGGTATACAGTTTTGCAAGATATATCGGGTACATCCTGCTACACCCCGTTCCCTAAGCCAGGTAAGCATAAAAATCAATTACGGCTTAATATTAGCACAAGATTTTGTATTCTGTCAACTTTAATATACTATATATTGTTCAAAATACTATATGTGCTAATAACTTTTAAAAATTTTTTTACTTTTTTCAAGTAATTCCATTTTACCGGGTATTTCTTTATTAGAATGAGCTTTTGATTTAACTATCTTGGCTCCTTGTTCCTTGACAACTTCACAACATACACCATTATGTATATGGGTTATAGTGAGTGACTAACTGCCCAAAGTGTGCCACCCTCTGTATTGAATTGTGCATAGCACAGCCAGTCAACATGGCCGGAAGGGCATAGGAAACGGTGATGGCAGGTATGTGAAAAATGAATTTATTAGAGGATTTCAAAATGAAAAATAAGAACAATATATTTTCAGACTACCCGGATGTAGTTACGGTAGAACAGCTTTCTACCATGCTCAGCATAAGTACAAAAACTGCTTATAAGCTTGTAAAAGAGAAAAAAATCAAATCCATTTCCATTGGACGTACCTATAAGATACCTAAAATTTTTGTCCTGGATTATTTGGAAATACCGCATTAACCCCTTTAAAACTGGGAGACATATGATATAATTAGCCTTGTCATGGCAGATGAAAGCTGATTACCAAAGGAGGAATATTTTATGGTAGCAGGTCATCTGCGCGTACAAAACGGCGTATATCAAATGATACTCAGTTATAAGGATTTTAATGGTAAGAGGAAAACAAAATCAATCTCTACCGGTCTGAAGGAAAAGGGTAATGCAAGAAAAGCCGAGCGTATGCTTCAAACAACAAGACAAGAATTTACAGCACCTGATATGGCAGCTGAATATGGAAAGGATGTGAATGAAAGCGAATTAGAAAACAATAGCGTTTTAACCTCCCACCCGGAAACGGAATTACCAATTAACAACTCAGATATGGTCAACGAATCTATATTGATTCAGACACCTGATGATGTTGCAGTCATCCCTCAGAAAATATCTGAGAGTGAAACCGATGTTATACCAACTTTAGATTCTTCCCTCTTGTTAAAACCCAAGGAGGAAATCCGTTTTTGTGATTATATGCTTTACTGGCTGCAGTCTTCACGCAAAACAATAGAAGCAGATACATACTCAGGATACCATTATGCTATCCAAAACCGTATTTATCCTTATTTTGCTGATAAAGGTCATTCCTTAGCAGACATCGAAGAACAGCCATTTCTTATTCAGGCATATTATGACTACGAAATGGAAGTGTATGGTATTTCAGCTAATACTGTCACTCACAGACATGCCAATATCCGTAAGGCTTTGCAGGATGCATTTATGGTAGGACTTATCAAGTCAAATCCTGCTGACCGTATTACAAAACCCAAAGTAGACACCTTTGAAACTACGGTTTATAACCAGAATGAATTATCTACACTTTTTGAGGTGTTTAAGGATGATCCTTTGGAGTTAGCTGTAATTCTTGGAAGCTTCTATGGACTGAGACGAAGTGAAATTGTGGGCTTAAAATGGAACTGCATTGATTTTGAACGTAAGACCATTACAATCAGGCATGTGGTAACACAAGCTACGATTGATGGAAAATATCAGTTAGTGCAGAAAAATCGCACAAAAACAAAGTCCAGTACAAGGTCTTTACCTTTGGTTCCGCAGTTTGAAGCAATGCTGCTTAAAATGCGTGAAATACAGGAACAGAACAAGGTTATATTTGGTGATTCATACTGTAGGGAATTTAGAGATTATATCTATGTCGATTCTATGGGTTATTTGATTAAGCCCGGATATGTAACACAGCACTTTAGACTTGTTTGTGACAATCATAGATTAAAACACATCCGTTTCCATGATTTAAGACACAGTTGTGCAACATTGCTTTATGAAAACGGTGTGGACATGAAAGCAATTCAGGAATGGTTAGGACACAGTAATATTTCTACTACGCTTAATATTTATACCCACCTTGATTACAAAAACAAGGTCAGCTCAGCAAATGCCATTATAGGTATCTTGCCTGGAACAAAAGAAAAAGAACTCGCAATAGCCGCAAACTAAGTTCGAGTTCCCTTTCAAACACATAATGCTGGTGGCCGGACTTGAACCGGCACGGGATTGCTCCCGAAGGATTTTAAGTCCTTTGCGTCTGCCTATTCCGCCACACCAGCTTGGTGTGTGTATGACATCAACTCGAAGATCTATTCCAAAATTTTTGGAGGGATACTACGAGGGATGTATCTTAAAAATTAAATAGTGATTTTGCTGAAATCCAGTAAAATCAAGGTTTTTGCCGGATGTGATAAATCTCACGCATGAGATTTTAAGTCCCTTGCGTCTGCCTATTCCGCCACACCAGCACAACGCATAAAACAAATAAAATCATGGGGCCTATAGGGCTCGAACCTATGACCCTCTGCTTGTAAGGCAGATGCTCTCCCAGCTGAGCTAAGACCCCATAACGACCCAGATCGGACTCGAACCGACGACCTCCGCCGTGACAGGGCGGCGCTCTAACCAACTGAGCCACTAGGCCAAAAACTATTTTTTTAAAGAAAAATGGACCTTCGGGGACTCGAACCCAGGACCGACCGGTTATGAGCCGGTTGCTCTAACCAACTGAGCTAAAGGTCCGTAACGGACTAAAAGCCGATGATCGGACTCGAACCGATAACCTGCTGATTACAAATCAGCTGCTCTGCCAATTGAGCCACATCGGCATATACAAAAGGCAATCATCGAAATGACTCCGACGGGAATCGAACCCGTGTTACCGCCGTGAAAGGGCGATGTCTTAACCGCTTGACCACGGAGCCAATTTATACTTCTTAGCTTAAAATATGAATACAGCTCCATAATAGCCAAACTCCCCGAGTAGGGCTCGAACCTACAACCCCACGGTTAACAGCCGTGTGCTCTACCATTGAGCTATCGAGGAATATCAGGTAAAATCCAGTTTTAACACTTGGTTTTGTACCCTCAAAACCGAACATTGAAATTCATCTCTTTCCATCCGTCTACCTATCTGCCTGTTCAGGATAAGCCCTCGACCGATTAGTAAATGTCAGCTGAACACATTGCTGTGCTTACACCTCATTCCTATCTACCTCATACTCTCTAAGGGGTCTTACTTATTGGGATATCTCATCTTGAGGGGGGCTTCACGCTTAGATGCCTTCAGCGTTTATCCCTGCCGGACTTGGCTACTCTGCCATAGGCCTGATGCCTAACAGATTCACCAGTGGTCCGTCCATCCCGGTCCTCTCGTACTAAGGACAGCTCCTCTCAAATATCCTTCGCCTGCGCCGGATAGGGACCGAACTGTCTCACGACGTTCTGAACCCAGCTCGCGTACCGCTTTA
>URUY01000010.1 GCA_900551115.1 uncultured Lachnospiraceae bacterium | reverse complement strand
AAAAAGGAGCTGTTGCTCCGGTAGATTATTCATCTACTTTTGCAACAGCCCCTTTCCTCTTCACTCCCCCACATCAAACGCAACCCCCTTCGCCCAGGGGCTTCCCACATCGCATCGCCCGTGATGATAACGGCGCTCGACGGTTTCGGGAGCAGCGGTCTCGGTCACTTCTATTTTCAGGCGGCTTTCTTCAGCCGCACAAAATCCGTCTAACAGATTAATAATATTTTGGATATCTTTTTCGTATGTGTTATTCATGTAAAATTTTCCTTTGGGTCTTTTCAGACAGAAAAAAATTGTTTACTCTTATTGTAGCAGAAAAAAGGTGGTGTGCAAGGTATGAATTTGGTGATTATTTAGAAATTTAGTAATTATTTAGAAATTCCACCTTAAGTTTTAACTATTATTGTGTATAGTAAGCGTGTACAAAAAAACACTCAGGCATGGAGGCAAATATGAAAGAGATTACTTTTGCAGTGCCCTGTTACAATTCGCAGGATTATATAAAAAGGTGCGTTGATTCCCTGCTCTGCTGCGGGTCAGACGGAGAAATTATTATTATAGACGATGGTTCCACGGATGCTACAGGGGAAATTGCAGATGCATATGCAGCGCGTTATCCGGAAATCGTTAAGGTAGTACATAAGGAAAACGGCGGACACGGCTCCGGTGTGAACGCCGGCTTAAAGGCAGCATCCGGGCGCTTTTTTAAGGTGGTGGATTCAGACGACTGGCTGGATAGGGCGGCCCTTGAAAAGCTCATGTGTCGCCTGCAAAAATGGCAGGATGGGGTAGATCTGTTAATCTGCAATTATGTATATGACCATTTGTATGAAAACAGGCAAAAAAGCGTCAGCTTTGAAAATGTGTTTCCGGAAGAGCAGCTTTGCGGCTGGCAGGATATGGGGCGCTTTAAGGCATCCCAGTATCTGGTGATGCATGCGTTGGTTTTTCGGACAGAGGTGCTTAGAAAGAGCGGTATAAAGCTGCCGGAGCATACCTTTTATGTGGACAATCTGTTTGCGTATAAACCGCTGCCCTATGTGAAAAACATTCTATATCTGGATGTCGATTTATACCATTACTTTCTGGGCAGGGACGACCAGTCGGTAAATGAAGAAAGCTATAAAAAAAGGATAGACCAGCAGATACTGGTTACAAAGCTGGTAGTGGACTGTGTGGATTTACAGGAGGTAAAAGAAAAATCGCCAAAGCTGTCACGGTATATGATGCGGAATATTTCTATCATGCTGTCCATATCTTCTGTCTACCTGCTTATGATAAAAACGGAAGAGGCATTACAAAAACGCCGCGTTTTATGGGCTTATATAAAAGAAAAGGACAGGGGGCTGTATCGGAGGCTGCGGTATACGTCCCTTGGCGGGCTGACCTTCCTGCCCGGAAAAATAGGGGGCTGGCTGACCTTAAAAGGATATGAAAGAGCGAAAAGGACATATGAGTTTAGCTAGAGATATAGGGAGGGAAAGTACAGATGGAAAAAATATACATAGCGCTTGTGAATACGCCGGGCTTTTTTGCGGGTATTATCAGACAGGTTATACAAAAGGAATATATTCATGTGGTTGTGTCCATGGATAATGATTTGGCGGAGGCTTACAGCATAGGGCGGCGCAACCCTTTTATTCCCTGCTTTGCGGGATTTGAAAAAGAAGATAAAAATAAGATATACAGTGCCTTTCCTACTGCCCGGTATCTGATATACAGCATAGACTGTACAAGGGAGCAGAAGGCTCGCATAGAAGCTTTTCTGAAACAGTGCTACCGGCACAGATTCCGCTATCATTACTGTATTGCAGGACTGCCCTATATTCTGCTGCAGAAGCCTTTTTATCAGAAATCCCATTATACCTGTTCGTCCTTTATTGCACGGCTGCTTTCCGTAAACGGCATAAACCTGTTTGATAAACATTTTTCACTGGTGACACCTGCTGATTTTTATGATATAAAAGGTAAGGAAATTATTTTTGAAGGCTTTCTCGGAGAATTTCTTCACAGGAATCAGGGTGAGGAAGAGAAATGCAGGAAAGAAATATATTACAGAAGAAGGAGCTTGGTATGAAGGGCAAAAAAAATACTGAGTGCGATATTGTTTTTGGGACTGGCAGCACTTACTTTTTATGTGATATTCAAAAATCAGGATTTTGGAGAATTGCTTTTGGCGATAAAGCAGATGGGGAAAGGCTACCTTTTGCTGGCAGTGTTTACAGCCGTGTTTTTTGTTTCGGCAGAAGGCATTCTGATTTGGTATCTGTTAAAAGCCATAGGAGATAAAGCCGGTCTTTTCAGGTGCCTGAAATATTCTTTCGTAGGATTCTTTTATTCCGGAATCACTCCTTCGGCCACGGGCGGACAGCCTATGCAGCTGTATTATATGAACAGGGACGGGCATAAGCTTGCGGACAGTACGGTGGTGCTGATGAGCGTTGCAACGGCGTACAAGCTGGTACTGGTGCTGATGGGAGTCGGTATCAGTGTGTTTTGGTGGAGTGATCTGAAAGACCATCTGGGAGCGTACCTGCCGCTTTATTTTCTGGGCCTCTTTCTGAATGCAGTATTGGTAGTGGTGCTGCTGGCCATTATGCTGAATGCACCCGGCATGGAAAGGTTTTTATGTGCATCGGAGCGGCTGCTTGTAAAGCTGCATCTGTTAAAGCCCTCCGAAAAGCGTCATAACGGCATCCGTTCCATGGTGGAGCAGTATCGGAAAACAGTGGGATTTTTAAGGACCCATGGTAAGGTCATTGCCTTTTTGCTGGGATTTACGTTTATCCAGAGATGCAGTGTGTTTGTCCTGACGTATTTCATATATAAAGGGATGGGACTTCGGGGAACGGATGCTTTTACGGTAATGGCGCTGCAGGCCGTTGTTTATATTGCGGTGGATATGCTGCCGCTGCCGGGTTCTCAGGGGATTACAGAGCTGATGTATGCTGCTGTATTTAAGAATGTGTTTACAGGCAGCAGCCTGACCGTTTCCATGTGCGTGACCAGAGGAATCAATTTCTATATGCTGCTGTTTATCAGTGCAGGGGTAGCCGCCTGGTGCTGGTGGCATACAGGAAAAGCGAAGCAGAGATTATAAACTGCTTCGCTTTGTTTTAGCACCGGTATTATGTTTATTCAGAAAAAATATATTCTATAAATTTGACTGCGGTATCCTTATGAGCGGAATTGCCCACGATGCCAAGATAAGCAGTGCCGGATTCATAATAATAGGTATCCATGAATTTACTGCATCCGGTCAGGTCGATGCCTACAGGAACAGGCTCCTGCATTTCTTCGGGCTTAAGAGGATCGGGACGGATTACCTCATCAGAGGACTGGTTGTTTTCTTCCAACTCCGTTATTTGTTTATATACGGCATAATCCATATAGTAGATGCGGCCGGACAGGGAAGAGAGCAGCTCGCTGTCTAAAAGGGTTGATAAATCCGAGTAGATTCCGCTGTAAGCATATTTGGTAAAAGGCTGTGCGTCCATGACGGCAACATCCAGGTCGCCTGCTGAGGTGTAAACCATGATAAACTGGGAAGCGGCGAGAGTAGATTCGTCAAGCCGGTCAGATATCCGCATGGTAGAGTTAAAGGCAACGGAATATTCCTTGGTATCTATGCCGGCATAGTCGGTAAAGCCGGTTAAAAAAGCCTCTTCATTGTCAGAAGCATAGCCGTTTACAACAACCCCGTAAAGAGCGTCTTCGGTGCGGGTCAGAAAGCTTCTGACGGTGGCGGTTAAAATAACGGCAATGAAGAGGCCGCCTATAACATACCACTTATAATAAGTCCAAAAATATGAAAGCTTTTTTTTAAAAGACTGGCTTTTTAATTTTTCACGCTCTTCTTTAAATTCATCCATGACAGCCATAACCGTATCTCTCCTGCAATCTGTTCTTAAACATAAACAGTACTGTATTCTAATAAAAACAACTCTGAATTCTATCATAACGGCTTGCCTTTTGCTTGTCAATGAAGGGATTCTAAGCAGTTTCTAAAAAAAAGATAAAATAACAGAAAGCAGATCAGATTGCCTTGCTTTCTCTCGGAAGATGTAATATCATATTTCTAGAACCTGTCCTGTGGTGCCATAGGTTTCAGGACAGAGAATACGGATAAGGATAGGAAAAGAATAATGAGTGAAACTTATGTAGAATGTCTGGTGAAAACGGAATCCAGCACCTTGGCAAAACTGGCGCGTATTGTATTGGTGATGCTGACAGTCGTTTTTGGCGTGCTTACCCTGTTAGGCTTTGTGCTTGCTTTTATTGTGGCTTTGTTGGCGGGCTTTGGAGCCTATATGGTTTATCTTCACACCGATATCGAATATGAATATCTGTATTTGGACAAGGAATTGTCCGTTGATAAGATTATGGCAAAGACAAAGAGAAAAAAGGTGGCAACCTTTGAGGTGGAGCGTATGGAGATTTTAGCGCCCATCAAATCTTATCATCTTGACGGTTACCGCAACCGTACCGTAAAAGAGAACGATTACAGCATTAAAAGGGAAGAGCAGCCGGATAAGCGGTATCTGATGTATTATGACGGCGACAAAAAGATTGTTTTAAGCCCGAGTGAGGAAATGGTAAAGGCTATCAGAAGTGTAGCGCCCAGAAAGGTGTTTACGGATTAGTGTGCCTAAGATAAAAACAGTAAATATAAAACAAAAATCCGGCAAATGCATATTGACATTGGGATTTAAGTCTGCTAAACTCAACAACAATTTCATTCAAATTTTTTTATATACTGATTACTTATAAGGAGGAGAAAATGGGACAGATTATTGGCGAAGGAATTACATTTGATGACGTGCTTTTAGTACCGGGTTATTCACAGGTAATTCCCAATCAGATTGACTTGACGACATGGCTTACAAAAAAGATTAAGCTTAACATCCCCATGATGAGTGCCGGTATGGATACGGTTACCGAGCATCGCATGGCAATAGCCATGGCCCGTCAGGGAGGTATCGGTATCATTCATAAAAACATGTCTATTGAAGAACAGGCAGAGGAAGTAGACAAGGTAAAACGTTCGGAAAACGGCGTTATCACGGATCCTTTTTCTTTATCACCGGAGCATACACTGGCTGACGCCGATGCGCTTATGGCGAAATTCAGAATTTCAGGCGTGCCGATTACGGAAGGCAGAAAGTTAGTCGGTATCATTACCAATCGCGATCTTAAATTTGAAACAGATTTTTCCAAGAAAATTAAAGAATCCATGACCAGTGAAGGGCTGATTACCGCACCCGAAGGCATTACGCTTGAGGAAGCAAAAAAGATTCTTGCAAAAGCAAGAAAGGAAAAGCTTCCCATTGTGGACAAGGATTATAACTTAAAAGGTCTTATTACCATTAAAGACATTGAAAAAACGATAAAATATCCGCTTGCAGCCAAGGATGAACAGGGCAGGCTTTTGTGCGGTGCAGGTGTTGGCATTACGGCAAATGTACTGGACCGTGTAAGCGCGCTTGTGGCGGCAAAGGTGGATGTGATTGTACTGGATTCCGCACACGGACATTCCGAAAATGTGCTTCGCTGCCTCAGAATGATTAAAGAAAAATATCCCGATTTACAGGTGATTGCAGGTAACGTAGCAACCGGAGAAGGCACAAGGGCTCTTATTGAAGCCGGTGCAGATGCCGTTAAGGTAGGTATCGGACCGGGTTCTATCTGTACGACCCGTATTGTGGCAGGTATCGGTGTGCCTCAGATTTCCGCTATTATGGACGCTTATGCAGTGGCAAAGGAATACGGCATTCCTGTTATTGCGGACGGTGGTATCAAGTATTCCGGCGATATGACGAAAGCCATTGCTGCAGGCGGAAATGTCTGCATGATGGGTTCCATGTTTGCAGGCTGTGACGAAAGCCCGGGAACCTTTGAACTGTTCCAGGGAAGAAAATATAAAGTATACCGCGGCATGGGTTCTATTGCTGCCATGGAAAACGGAAGCAAGGACCGTTACTTCCAGTCGGATGCCAAGAAACTGGTGCCGGAAGGCGTGGAAGGACGTGTTGCGTATAAGGGTACTGTTGAAGATACGGTATTCCAGTTGATGGGCGGCCTCCGGGCAGGTATGGGTTACTGCGGTACGCCTACTATAGAGGAACTGAAGCAGAAGGGCAGATTTGTCAAGATTTCAGCAGCTTCCTTAAAGGAAAGCCATCCTCATGACATCCACATCACAAAAGAAGCACCCAACTACAGCGTAGATGAATAAAACAGTTTAGCAGGTCTGCTGTTTTGCAGATTTATAAAAGGACAGGTCTTCCTGTCCTTTTGTGCTATGAAATTTAAACAACGGGAGAATATAAGGGATGGTTTGTCGATGCCAATCGACAGCAAAAGGGGTAAACAGGTTGCATATCCTACTGCAAATATGGTAGAATAATAATAAATTTGGGGAAATGACAGTTTTGCTGCAACATTATGTAGTAATAATGTTTATATATATTTTAGGAGGACAGGCGTGCAGAGGCGTATATATGATGAAGGAGTTGCACCGGGATTTTCCTTTGATAGTCTGATAGAGCGTGAAGAACTGCAGCGTTTGCAGGACGGCTTTTGCAGTGTGACGGGAGTGTGTGCATACTGCGTGAATGCTGCAGGAGAGGAACAGACTACAGTATCCGGAGACACGGAAGATAAGAAATTGATACAGCCCTTTATGACGAGACAGAAAGTGAAGCAGATGCTTTCCAGAGTGGAAGAGGGTTCGTTGGAGGAGCTTGCAGTAGAGGATACGGCAGCAGACAATTTAAAAGCGGCGTCAATGTCAATCAGAATCCAGGGGCGAACTGTGATTAACTGGGTTGTTTTTGCGGTGCTTTCAGATGCAGAAGAAGGTCAGAAGGGCAGGCTTACAGGCTGCCGCCGTTTGCTGACAGAAAGGGAATTTTATCAGGTATTGGATTTGCTCAGGGAAAGCAGCTGTACCCTGTTTCAAAATAAAGTTTCCTGTGTCAGTGCAGAAGCGGAAAGTATGCGGAGCCGTTACTCGGCGCTGGAGATGCAGAATTCCCTTGACCGGATTGAAGCGATGACGGGAGTGGTACAGCTTTTAGACAGTGATGATATGATAGAAGCCATCATGGAAAAGGTGGTACAGATAGTAGGCGGGCATTTGCAGGTAACGAGCGGTTACATCTGCAGTCTGCATCCGGCTGCCGGGACGGTAGACCTTCTGACAGAGTGGTATCGGAAGGGAGTTGTACCGCCTTTTGACAAGTCGAAGAATTTGGAAGCACCGGGCCTGGTGTTTTCAGAAAAACCGGTAATTATTTCCTCGGATACGATTGATACCAATGAGGAAGCCGGGGAATGGACAGCCTTTCATGTGCGGGCGTTTGCAATTTTTCCGCTTATGAAAAGTGATGGCGGCGGTATGTGCATTTGCTTTAATCATTCAGGGTGTGACCGTATTTGGACGGTAGAGGAAGTTAAATTTATTGCGGATGCCGTGAAGGTATTACAAAGTATTCTGACAAAGCGCATTCAGAAAAATTCGCTGGCCGGCTCCTATGCTTCTTTGGAGGCTGTTTTGGATAATGTGGGCTGCGGCATTTATGTAAGGGATACGGCAAACGGAAAGGTTTTGTTTGCCAACAGAAAGTTAAAGAGTACCTTTGCATCAGAGCTGCAGTGCGGCACCTTTGAACAGCTGCTGGACCAGGGGATTCCGGTATACAGGCGCAGCGGTGCCTACGAGATTAATTATTTGGAAAGAGAGCGCTGGTATGATCTTTTGTATACGGAAATCATATGGGTGGACGGAAGAAAAGCCTCCCTCTATTCTTTGTATGATATTACGGATAAAAAGATATACCAGAAAAAAATAGAGCGGCAGGCCTATACGGATTTTTTGACCGGACTTTATAACCGTATGTGCTGTGAAAGAGATTTGGCATGGTATTTGGATGATGCCGCCAAGAATCAGGTAAAGGGCAGCCTGCTTTATATTGATTTGGATGATTTTAAGCATATCAACGATGGTTTGGGACATCAGTACGGGGATGTGCTGTTAAAGGCTATTTCAGGGGAGATTTCCCGGATTGAAGGAATCAGAACAACCTGCTACAGAATGGGAGGGGATGAATTTGTAGTTATTATTCCGCCTGACAGATATAAAGAGTTTGAACGCATTGTGGAAAGCATACGGCTTATTTTTGCAAAGCCATGGTTTTTAAAGGATGCGGATTATTATTGTACCATGAGTATGGGTATCGTGACATTTCCGGATGACGGCGCAAACGTACAGGAGATTATTAAAAAGGCAGATATTGCCATGTATGAGGCAAAGAAAACGGGTAAAAACCGGTATGCCAGATATTCCGACAGCCTGGGTTCTAATTCCGGCAGACGTCTGGATGTGGAAAAGAATATGCGTGATGCAACGGTGGCAGGCTATAAGGAATTTGAGGTTTACTATCAGCCTGTTATTGATATTTCCCAGCCGGGCACCCCATGTACCGGTGCAGAAGCGCTTATCCGCTGGAACAATGCAGAGCTTGGATTTATTCCGCCGTCAGAGTTTATTCCGCTTGCAGAATATCTTGGCCTCATTAATCCCATCGGCAATCATGTGCTGCTTGAAGCGTGCAAAGAATGTAAAAAATGGAATGACAGCGGCTATCCGGGTTATAAGGTGAATGTGAACCTTTCTGTGGTACAGCTTTTGCAGGCGGACATATTTGATATTGTGGAGCGCACGATTAAAGAAACGGGCATAAGACCCCATAACCTGACGCTGGAGGTAACGGAAAGCCTGGCTATTAATGATATGGACAGGATGAAAGAAATCCTGACAAATATCAAGGAGCTGGGTGTGCGGATTGCGTTGGATGATTTTGGAACGGGCTATTCTTCCTTAAATCACATCCGGGAAATTCCTTTCGATGTGATTAAGGTAGACCAGAGCTTTGTAAAGGATTTGGCGGAGGATGCCTATTCCCAGTCCTTTATCAAAATGGTAGGGGAGCTGGCAGAAACCATCGGCGTCAGCATCTGCGTAGAGGGTATCGAGACTGCAGAGCAGTTTAAGGTATTGGAAGGAATGAAGGTAAAAATGGTGCAGGGCTACTATTTTGACAGGCCGATGACACAAAAGGACTTTGAAACAAAGTATATGAAATGAAAAATATAAAATAATATGTAAAAAAACGGCTTGAAATACCGCAAGGAATCATGTAGTATTAATGCATGAGGCTGCACAACTGGCGGAAGACGGCGTAAGCTGTTGTGGGAATACCCACAGGGAGTGTAGTAATAAAAGAGTGCCGACCGCCTGGGCGAACACATTGTGTGCCGCTCAGGCGGTTTTTAGTTATCAGGAGGAAAAGAATATGTTATCATTGGAACAGGAACTGAAAAACAACAGCTATCCCGGAAGAGGCATTGTTATCGGTAAATCGGCAGACGGCAGATTTGCAGTTACGGCATACTTCATTATGGGACGCAGCACAAACAGCAGAAACCGCATTTTTGTGGAAGAAGGAAAAGGTATCCGCACGGAAGCATTTGATCCGTCAAAGCTAGAGGACCCAAGCCTTATTATCTATGCACCTGTAAGAGTCCTGGGCAATAAAACCATCGTTACGAACGGCGACCAGACCGATACGATTTACGAGGGCATGGATAAACAGCTTACCTTTGAGCAGTCCTTAAGAAGCAGGGAGTTTGAGCCGGACGGTCCTAATTACACACCGCGTATTTCCGGTATCATGCATATTGAAGACGGTACTTACAATTATGCCATGTCCATTTTAAAGAGCAATAACGGCGACCCGTCTTCCTGCCGCAGATATACCTTTGCCTACGAAAACCCCAAGGCAGGGGAAGGCCATTTTATCCATACCTATATGCATGACGGAAATCCGCTGCCCAGCTTTTCGGGAGAGCCTAAGACGGTTTCTGTTCCTGACGATATGGATGCCTTTAGCGAGATGCTTTGGAACAGCTTAAATGAAGAAAATAAAGTATCCCTGTTTGTAAGGTACATTGATATTGCCACCGGCGAATACAGAAGTAAGATTATCAACAAGAACTGCTAAGACGGCTGATTGAAATAAGGATTTATGCAGTATGAAATAACAGAACAACAGATTAAAGATGGAGAGAAGAATATGAACGAAATTGAATTAAAATACGGATGTAACCCGAACCAGAAGCCTTCCCGCATTTTTATGGAGGATGGCAGTAAACTGCCTGTTACCGTTTTAAACGGCAGACCCGGCTATATCAATTTTCTGGATGCCTTTAACGGCTGGCAGCTTGTAAAGGAACTGAAAAAAGCAACGGGACTTCCGGCAGCAACCTCCTTTAAGCACGTGTCTCCGGCAGGTGCGGCAGTAGGTCTGCCCCTTACGGATACCCTTGCTAAAATCTATTGGGTAGACGATTTGGGAGAGCTGTCACCGTTAGCCTGCGCTTATGCAAGGGCACGCGGGGCGGACAGAATGTCGTCCTTCGGTGATTTTATAGCGCTTTCCGATATCTGTGACGAAGACACGGCGCGCCTGATTAAGAGAGAGGTGTCCGATGGTGTGATTGCACCGGGCTATACGGAGAAAGCAATGGAGCTTCTGATGGCAAAGAAGAAGGGCAATTACAATATCATTCAGATTGATGAAAGCTATGTGCCTGCACCTGTTGAGAGAAAGCAGGTATACGGTATCACCTTTGAGCAGGGCAGAAATGAACTGGATATCAATGAAGAGCTTCTTGGCAATATCGTGACAAAAAATAAAACGATTCCCGCACAGGCACTTATTGATATGAAGATAGCACTGATTACCTTAAAATATACCCAGTCCAATTCCGTATGCTATGTAAAAGACGGTCAGGCAATCGGTATCGGTGCAGGACAGCAGTCCCGTGTACACTGTACCAGACTGGCAGGACAGAAGGCTGACAACTGGTTCTTACGTCAGTCTCCGCAGGTGCTTTCCCTGCAGTTTACAGACAGCCTGGGAAGAGCGGACAGAGACAATGCTATTGACAATTATATCGGTGACGAGTATATGGATGTACTGGCAGAAGGTGCATGGCAGAGAGTATTTAAGGAAAAACCGCCTGTATTTACGGCAGAAGAGAAGAGAGCATGGCTTGACAAGATGCAGGATGTTACCCTTGGCTCTGATGCCTTCTTCCCGTTTTCCGACAATGTGGAACGTGCCCATAAAAGCGGCGTAAAATATATTGCACAGCCGGGCGGCTCCGTGAGAGACGATTTGGTAATAGAGTGCTGTGACAAATACGATATGGCAATGGCGTTTACAGGCATCAGACTGTTCCATCATTAATAGTTAAAGGGTGGGGGCTATGATATTACAGGATTTAGAGAAGTTTGATAAAATAACAATTCAGTGCCATGACAATCCGGATGCGGATGCATTAGCGTCCGGATATGGTCTGTATTGCTATTACAAAAGTAAGGGAAAAGAGGTTTCGCTGGTATACAGCGGCAGATTTGAGATACAGAAATCCAATCTTTGTCTGATGGTAGAAAAACTGCAGCTTCCGGTTTGTTATATCAAACCGGAAGGAAGAGAAGCAAAACATATTGACGGTCTGCTGATTACGGTGGATTGTCAGTACGGCGCCGGTAATGTGACCGGACTTACCGGGGATGAGGTAGCTGTCATTGACCATCATCAGGTAGAAATAGAAGACGTGCCGTTAAGTATTATCCAGCCCAGTCTGGGAAGCTGTTCCACTTTGGTCTGGAGGCTTTTGACAGAGGCAGGATATGTAATTAACGATGAAAACGGTTTGGGGACGGCACTGTACTATGGCCTGTATACGGATACCAATCAGTTTTCGGAAATTCATAATCCGCTGGATATGGATATGAGAGAAGCACTTCCCTATGACAAGAGCCTGATTACGCTGTTCCGTAATTCCAATCTCTCTTTAAAAGAGCTGGAAATAGCGGGTGTTGCTATGATTCGCTACAGCTATAATGACGATTATAGGTTTGGGGTGATAAAGGCACAGCCCTGTGACCCTAACATTCTGGGGCTTATCAGTGATTTCCTGCTGCAGGTGGATGCTATCAATACCTGTGTAGTGTTTAATGAAACACCGGACGGATATAAGCTGTCTGTCCGCAGCTGTATCAGGGAAGTCAATGCAAGTGAGCTTGCGGCTTTTCTGACGGAGGGAATCGGTTCAGGCGGCGGGCACTATGAAAAAGCGGGCGGCTTTATCAGCAAAAAGCGGTATGAAGAGCATTATCCCACTCTTCATGCGGAAGGTTATTTTAACAGCAGGATGACGGCATATTTTGACAGCTTTGAGCTTATTTATGCAAAAGAATATGAGGCAGAAACAGGCGATATGAAGCTGTATCAGAAAAAACAGATACCGGTGGGATTTGTAAAGGCAGATGAGGTACTGCCCATTGGAACACCCATTACCATCAGGACCCTGGAAGGGGATGTGGAAATGACTGTGGAAGAGGACCTCTATATTATAATCGGTATCAAGGGTGAGGTATACCCGAACCGTAAAAAGAAATTTGAGCAGTCTTATCTGAAGCTGGAAAAAAAGTACAGCTATGAGGAATGCTGCATGAATACGGAGTACCTGCCCATTATCAAAAACAGGACGGACGGAAAGGATTTGGTACTGACTGATTATGCCAGAGTGTGCGTGCCTACCGGAGAAATAAAAATTTATGCAAGGCCTCTGCAAAAGGGGGTAAAAGTCTTTACGGAATGGGATCGGGAAAAATATATGTTAGGCAGGCCGGGGGACTATCTGGCAGTAAGATGTGATGACCTGCATGATGTGTATGTGGTAGAGAAGGACATTTTTGCAAAAACCTATGATGAAATAGAGGGAGTGCAGAAGGACGGGGAAAGGCATGATGAAGTATACATATGATGCATTTATCAGTTACAGGCATACGGAACCGGATAAATTTGCAGCAGAAAACCTCCATAAACAGTTGGAGGCTTTTCGTTTACCGGCAAATATTGCAAAAAAACAAAGCGGACGTACTAAAATAGAAAGAGTGTTCCGTGACAGGGATGAGCTTCCTCTTACAAGCAATCTGGAAGACCCGATTTTAAAAGCCCTGCAGGAATCGGAATATTTAATTGTAATCTGTTCTCCCCGGCTTCGGGAATCCTTGTGGTGCAAGAGAGAAATAGAAACCTTTATTAAGATGCACGGACGCGAAAAGGTACTGGCCGTGCTGATAGAAGGCGAGCCGGAGGAGTCTTTTCCGGAGGAGCTTCTGTTTGCAGAAGAAACGGTTGAGAAGCCGGATGGCACTGTGGAAATCATAAAAAAAGAAATGGAGCCTTTGGCGGCGGATATACGCGGAAAAAATAAGCGTGCCATGCTAAAGGCTATGCGTTTAGAAATTCTGCGGCTGTTGGCGCCTATGTTTTCGGTAAGCTATGATGATTTGCGGCAGAGACACCGGGAAAGAAGGATGAAGAGGATTTTGGCGGCTTCTCTGTCGGGAGCAGCCATCTGTCTTGCATTCGGAGCCGTCAGCACCGTTATGGCGCTGCGTATTCAGAATCAGAACAAACAGATAGAAGCACAGAATGAAGAAATTATGGCACAATCTGCGGAGATACAGGCGCAGTCTGCAGAAATACAGCAGCAGAACCGGTCTCTTTTGGAATATCAGGCAGTCAGTCTTGCCGAGGAATCCCAGAGGGAACTGAAAGAGGGGGACCGGATTGGTGCTATTCATACGGCAGTACAGGCTCTGACGGAATATGAGGGGATGCAGATGCCATATACGCCGGAGGCAAGATTTGCCCTGACGGAAAGCCTGCATGTATATGATAGCGGCAGCTACATAAAGCCCCGGTATCAGCTGAAAACAGCGGGCATTATTGACTTTATGAAGCTTTCCGCTGATAGGAAGACACTGCTTACCTGTGACAGGTCAGGAACCCTTACTGTTTGGGACATTGTTTCGGGCATGGCCTTGTATGAAAAAAGAACTGCAGATAACGGTTCCTTTTTGGAATATGACTGTACCTTTTTGGGAAATGACAAAATTGCTTATGTGAACGGCAGGGACGGCGTAGATATCTACAGTATTTCCGAGGAAAGAGTGACAGATACGGTTACATACGCTTATGTGGGCGGTGTATATAGCGATAGGGAAGGAAAATATCTGCTGGTGAGCGGTCTGAATGACATAGCTCTGTTTGACGGTACATCTCTTGAACTGTTGGGACAGTATACCCCTCCACAGGGCCATAGTCTGACAGAGGATTTTTGGTTTAGCAGGGAAGGAACCGTGCTTGCTTTTGAAGAGAGGATTTCGGACGAAGAGGGAAATTTTAATCTTGTGGGAGAAAGAGAGCTGCATTTTTTAGAGCTTTCCGGGGATGCGCTCCTGACTCCCGGCTATACGCCTGTTTGGTTGGGAGAAAATTCAGTACAGCAGATCCAGTACAGGGATGATGTGGCTTATGTGCTTTTAAATTACAGCGGAGAGGAGTATAGCAGACTGCAGGCAACAATACTTGCATGCCGCCCCAAAACGGGAGAGGTTTTATGGCAGCGCACCTATGACAACTGCTTTGGCTACTATTTACTCAGACCCTATGCAGATGATGCCGATAAGCTGCTGTTTACAAATTCATATGAGGCAAAGCTGATTAGTGAGGAAGACGGAGAAGAATATGCAAGCTTTCCTTTGGGAACCAGCGTGGCGGGCGGTGCTGTCTTTGCCGACAGGGACATGTATATACTGTTTACAAGAAGCGGTGAATATCATATTGTCAATGTGGAAGAGGCGGAGATTTTTTATCTGGCTGACAAATTTCAGTCCCATTCCCAAAATGTAAAGGATTTTCAGATAGCAGAGAACGGCTATCTTGTCCTGCCGTATCAGGACAACAGAGTAACGGTCTATGAATACAGTATCGGTGCTGATTGTATGGAATATACGGAAAACGTGTCCATACCGGAAAATGAATATCTGGAATATAGCGAGGCGGTAGCCTGCGCACAGGAAAAGGGGCTTGCAAAAGCGGAGCTTGCCCATTGTGTGTTTTATGATGAAAACAAGAGCCTGATGTTTATTCAATATACGGATGATACCATGGAAATTTACGACACCTTGGATATGAGCTTACAGTGCAGCTTAAGCGGACTTGCCGATGAAATGCGTCAGTTTCTGGGCAGGGATGCGGAAGGCAATATGTATATGCGCGGCCTGTCCTATGGCTATATGTTAAGTCCTGATTTTAAGCCGATTGCAGTAATCGAAGGACTGCTTTTTGTGGATACAGAGGAAAACCGGATGTTTTTGGAAAGTACCCTGGGAGTACAGTATACGGTTCCCCTTTATACACTGGAAGAACTGCTTGCTAAGGCAGAGGAATATGTGCTAAGATAATGTATAGTGCGCGGGACTAAGGGTTTCGTAGGTGATATAACTAAATGAAACACGAAAGGATATATGACAATGAGTGAAATGGAAAGCAGGAATTTTATTGAACAGATTATTGATAAGGATCTGGCAGAGGGCGTGTACGATACCGTCCATACCCGTTTTCCCCCTGAACCTAACGGCTATCTGCATATCGGACATGCCAAAAGCATCCTTTTAAATTACGGACTGGCACAGAAATATAACGGCAAATTTAATATGCGTTTTGACGATACCAATCCTACAAAAGAGAAGGAAGAATTTGTGGAGTCCATCAAGGAGGACATTGCATGGCTGGGCGCTGACTGGGAGGACAGGCTGTTTTTCGCTTCCAATTATTTTGATGAAATGTATGAAGGCGCTGTAAAGCTGATTAAAAAGGGGAAGGCCTATGTATCGGATCTGACGGCTGAAAAGATAAGAGAATATAGAGGAACGCTGACGGAAGCCGGTAAGGAAGACCCTTCTGCAGACAGAAGCATAGAAGAAAACTTAAAGCTGTTTGAAGAAATGAAAGACGGCAAATATGCGGACGGAGAGAAGGTGCTTCGTGCCAGGATAGATATGGCGTCCCCTAATATTAATATGCGTGACCCGGTTATTTACCGTGTGGCGCGCATGACGCATCACAACACCGGTGATAAATGGTGTATCTATCCCATGTATGATTTTGCACATCCCATTGAGGATGCCATTGAAGGGATTACCCATTCTATCTGTACGCTTGAATTTGAAGATCACAGACCCTTGTACGACTGGGTTGTAAGGGAGTTAGAGTATCCCCATCCTCCGAAACAGATTGAGTTTGCAAAGCTGTACCTGACCAACGTGGTAACGGGTAAGAGATATATAAAGAAACTGGTGGAGCAGGGGATTGTGGACGGCTGGGATGACCCCAGGCTGGTATCCATTGCTGCGCTGCGCCGCCGTGGTTTTACTCCGGAATCCATTAAGCTGTTCGTGGATTTATGCGGTGTTTCCAAGGCAAATTCCTCTGTGGATTATGCGATGCTGGAGTATTGTATCAGAGAGGATTTGAAACTGAAGCGCCCCCGTATGATGGCGGTGTTAAATCCGGTTAAGCTCATAATTGACAATTACCCTGAGGATAAGACGGAAATGCTTAATGCGCCCAATAATCTGGAGAACGAAGCGCTGGGCAGCAGGCAGATTCCCTTTGGACGCGAGCTGTACATTGAAAGAGAAGATTTTATGGAGGAGCCTCCTAAGAAGTATTTCCGCCTGTTCCCAGGCAACGAGGTACGTCTGATGAATGCTTACTTTGTAACCTGTACCGGCTGTGTAAAGGATGAAAACGGTGAAGTTACGGAAGTGCATTGTACCTACGACCCGGCTTCAAGGGGCGGCAACAGTCCCGATGGCAGGAAGGTAAAGGGGACTATTCACTGGGTGCCTGTAAAAGAGGCTGTGAAGGCGGAAGTCAGACTGTATGAAAATATTATCGATGAAGAAAAGGGTGTTTATAATGAGGACGGCAGCCTCAATTTAAATCCCAATTCCCTTACGGTTTTAAAGGAATGCTTCTTAGAGCCTGCGCTTGCAGACGCAAAGGCTTTTTCCAGTTTCCAGTTTGTCCGCAACGGATTTTTCTGTGTGGATTATAAGGATTCCAAAGAAGCAGGGGATAAAGAGGAAGGAGCATTGGTCTTTAATCGTATTGTTTCTTTAAAAAGTTCATTTGTATTACCAAAGAAGGAGGATTAGCAATGGCCGGATTGTTGTCAGGGCTTTCGAGTCTCGGACTGGGTAATTTGGAAAATGCTTCAATATACGAGGAGCCGAAGGAAGAAAAAACAGAGAATAAAAATATTGTAGATGTGCCTGAAATACAAGAAAAGGATTTGATTTTTGACCGCAGCTATGAATGTCCGGTATGCGATTCTAAAATCACAAGTAAGGTAATGAAAACCGGTAAAGCAAAGCTGCTTTCTACCGATAAAGATTTAAGACCGGTTTACGAAGGCATAGACGCACAGAAGTATGATGTGGTTACCTGTCCGAAATGCGGGTTTTCAGCGCTTAACCGTTATTTCAAGCCGATGTCCGGCGTGCATGTAAAGCTTATCAGGGAAAATATCAGCAAGAATGTGCATATGAAGCCCTATTCCGGTGAGATTTACACCTACGAGGAAGCATTGGAGCGTTATAAGCTGTCACTTGCCTGTGCGGTAGTAAAACAGGCAAAGGCAAGCGAGAAGGCCTATATCTGCTTAAAGTCAGCCTGGCTGCTCAGAGGGTGGCAGGAGGCGCTTGCAGGAGAGGATAACAGCAGGGCACAAATGGATACACTGAAGGAAGAAGAAAAGGAGTATCTTAAAAATGCGCTGGAGGGCTTTACTGCAGCACTGGCTTCGGAAAGCTTTCCCATGTGCGGCATGGATGAGAATACACTGAACTATCTCATAGCCGTGCTGGCGTTTGATTTTGGTAAATATGATGTATCTACCAGACTGCTTGCTTCCATTCTGACCTCTCCTTCCGCAGGAATCAGAATGAAGGACAAGGCAAGAGAATTAAAGGATGAACTGTTGGCAGAATTAAAAAAAGCAAAAGGGTAGACTGCAATCATGTATGATATGGCGATTGAACTGAAGGCTGATGGTAAAAAATGCCTGTATGAACAGATATACGAGCATATAAGAGAGGAAATAAAGAGAGGGAAACTGCTTAGTGGTGAGCGGCTTCCCTCTACGCGCGCGTTGGCGGGATATCTGCAGGTATCCAGAAATACGGTGGATTTTGCTTATGAGCAGCTTCTGTCCGAGGGCTACATTGAAGCAAGACCTTATAAGGGATATTTTGTATGCAGCCTTGAAGAACTGCCGGAAGGCAGTGGCTTTGGCAAAACAGCCGGTACTGATATGGGCGCAGGAAAACGCCCGAACACACAGAAGGAGCCGGCGTTTGATTTTTCTCCTAACGGCCTGGATATGAGCGTATTTCCTTTTGGGGTGTGGAAGCGGATTACCAAAAATATCTTAAATGACGGCAATTCGGAGCTGTTTGCATTAGGAGAGCCTCAGGGTGACTATGATTTGCGGGTGACTATCAGCCGGTATCTTCATTCTTCCAGAGGAGTAAACTGTACTCCGGATCAGATTGTGGTAGGGGCAGGAAACGATTACCTTCTGCTTTTATTGGAAAAGCTTTTGGGGCGGCATGCGGGAATTGCCATGGAAAATCCAACCTATAAGAGAGCCTTCCGTATTTTTAAGTCCTTTGCGTATCCTATAGAAATTGTAGGTATGGATGAAAACGGCATGCTGGCTAAGGAGCTTTATACAAAGCAGGTAAAGGCGGCTTATGTGATGCCTTCCCATCAGTATCCCACCGGTATAACGATGCCCATAGGAAGGCGGATGGAGCTGTTAAAATGGGCGGCGGAGGAAGAGGGACGTTTTCTGATAGAGGATGATTACGACAGTGAGTTTCGTTACAAAGGAAAACCCATTCCTTCCCTTCAGGGGGCGGATACCCATGGCAGGGTCATCTATATCGGTACTTTTTCAAAGGCCATTGCACCGGCTATCCGTGTCAGCTTTATGGTATTGCCGCCGCAGCTTTTAAAGCGCTACAGGGAGGAATGCTTTTTTTATTCTTCCACAGTATCGCGTATTGACCAGCGCATTTTAAATGAATTTATCAGAGACGGTTATTTTGAAAGATACCTCAATAAAACGCGGAAGATTTATCGGGAGAAGCACGATATACTTTTGCAGGAGTTAAAACCGTTTGGGGAAAAGTTTGATATATCGGGAGAGCATGCAGGACTGCATCTGCTGCTTACCTGTCGGGATAAAAGGATAAAAGAGCAGGAGCTTGTAAAGAGCGCTGCCCGGCATGGAGTAAAGGCTTATGCCTTTTCGGACACCTTTGTAGAGACAGCAGATGGATATACAGAAGAAAACATCATGGGGAAAGGATGCGCAACGGTCATACTGGGATACGGCGGCATGGAGAAAGAGCAGATAAAGGCAGGAATTGAAAAATTAAAGCAGGCCTGGTTACAATGAACAGGCCTGCTTTTTGTAAGAAATGATTGGTTGCCTGTGTGCTGTACTTAGCCTTCAACAGGTGCTTCTTCATCCTCATCAAAAAATTCCTCTACTTTTTCTTCCGCTTTTTGGGAAACATCGGAAACCAAAGAGGAAAGCTTTTCAAAAGGCGCTTCTTCTTTAGCGGAATCTGTTTCTGCTGCGGTCTCATTATCGTGGCTTAAAGCGACGTAGGAGCGGTTTACATCTGTGTCGTCTAAGTCATCGCTGAAATTGTCATAATCATCATCCTCATCATCATTGTAATCAGCAGAAAACTTTTGTTTATTCTGAAAATAATAATATACACCGGCGCATGCAGCAGCGGCAGCAGCCGTGAAGAGTATGAATTTACCAAATTTTTTAGCCATGAAACTACTCCTTTCATTGTCCGAACGTGAATTAATGTAATATAGACATTTTAATACTATTTTATGGAAAAGAAAAGAGATTATGTATAAAAATTTCATAAAACAGTTAAATTTTACCGCTTGCCTGAAAAGGCATAATGTGCTATATTAAAAATCTGACTAATCAGGTCAATGAAAGAACAGGCAGGGAGCGGTTTTATGAACGGAAAGTTTTTTGATTTGAAAAAAGAAAAGCAGGACAGGATGATAAATGCCGCGCTCAAAGTATTTTCCCTGCACGGTTACCGTCATGCCAGTACGGATGACATTGTAAAGGAAGCAGCTATCAGCAAAGGGCTGTTATTCCATTATTTTGGCAATAAATTGGGATTGTATACTTTTATTTATGATTACAGTGTAAGATATATGGCATTGGAGTTGAAGTCGGCGGTATCGCCTGCGGAGACAGATGCATTCGAGATAATAAAACAGATTGAATATGCCAAGCTGCAGGCACTTCGGGGATATCCGTACATGCAGCAGTTTTTGACGCGTTCCATGAGCGAGGATGTGAGTGAAGCACTGCTTGCTATTGAGGATATGCGGGGTACCCTTGAGGGTATTTACGGGAAGCTGCAGGAGCAGATGGACTTTACAGGTTTACAGCCTGCCGTGGACGGTGACAGGCTGTGTAAGATGTTGGATTTTACCATAAAGGGTTTGATGACGGAACGTTTTCAGGATGCATCCTTTCATCCCGATATGCTCTATCAGGAAATAGTAGGGTATATTGACATGGTAAAACAGCTTGCCTACGGAAAGACAAGATAGAAGCGCTAAGCGGTCTTTTATTTATTCATTTTATAAACGGAATCGCCCGGATAGCCGCCTTTTAATTTCTGCATGCCGCGTTGTATGGCGTCTTTGGAATTTTTCCAGTCGGCGTCTTTATTCCGATAGTCGAATTTTTCAATCAGCCAGGATACGTCTTCTGACAGACGGCTTAAACCATCGTGCATAAGGCCGCAGAGGAGCTTGTAGAATTCAGCTCGTTCCCCGTCAGGAAGCTTGGTATCGCATGCCTCGCACAAATCACCGAAGTGCGTGAGACAAAAGCCCTTGCTTTTTTCCACGCGGGAGCGAAAGTCATTGTCCTTTCTGTACATCATAAAAAAAGTATCTAAATAACGCTCATAATGTTCTTTGTAGTAACTGCAGATATAGCAGGAGGATTCTTTTTCCCTTACCCAGGCAGTTACCGGGTTTTGTGTGGAAGCATCCTTTTTAAACTTACTCCGTAAGGATATACGGCCCGGTACATAAGCCTTTGTCTGTGTGTCAAATTCCTCCAGCATACGTTTGTAGTGTGTCTTTAAGATCCAGCCATTTCCCAGTGTATTGCCATAATCAAACATTTTTTTGAAATGTGTCCGGCAGAAGCCCTGGCGGTCAGTCTGTTCCCTGATGTCGCTTTCCATATAGGAGGAACCGGAGCCTAAAACAAAATCCAGAAGGTTTTGTTCAATCTGCCGTTCAATGTAGCAGAAAGGGCACTCGTCCCCTGCATTTACGGCATCGTTTAAGGGTATCATGTATAGCTGTTCTTTCATGGAAGCCTCCTTGTGAAAAGTTTTGGTCCCGTCCATGGTTGCTGCGAACTGTCTTAATAAAACGGGCCTGCTGTTTAGGATATTGTAGGCTATATCGAGGGAAAAGGCAATCGTGAAAATTAAGAATTTTTAACTTGCAGGGCATGGGATACAAAGCTACAATTTTATTATAACAGATAGAATGAGATGTGATGAAACGTGGTATTTAACAGTGTAGAATTTTTATTGGGGTTCTTCCCGGTTTTTCTTCTGCTTTATTATCTTACTCCGGTAAAATACAGGAACTGTACGCTGCTTGTAAGCAGTATTCTGTTTTACGCATACGGAGAGCCGTTTTATGTGTTTTTACTGATGGCTTCCGTTTTGGTGAACTTTTGGGCAGGAAAGAGCCTTGATATAAACAGACAGATAAATCAGAAAAAGAGACGGGCACTCTACATACTTATAGTGGCGGCTGACGTACTTATGCTGGCCTTTTTTAAGTGGGCATCGTTTCTTCCCTGGCTGCCAAAAGACTTTTTCCTGCCTTTGGGCATCAGCTTTTATACCTTCCAGATTCTTTCTTACCTTACGGATGTTTATCGTGGTGATATCGGTGCAGAGCATTCTATTGTAAGGCTGGGAACCTATATATCTATGTTTCCCCAGCTTGTGGCGGGACCGATTGTCAATTACAGCGAGGTTTCGGCAGATTTACGGCAACGTTCCTACCTGCTTGAAAATGTGGATAAGGGTCTTAAAAATTTTGTTTTCGGACTGTCCATGAAGGTGCTTTTGGCCGACAGACTGGCTATTTTATGGAATGAGCTGCAGACGGTAGGAGTTGAAAGTATTTCCACGCCGCTTTCCTGGATGGGCGCTTTTTCTTATTCCATGCAGATTTATTTTGATTTTTACGGTTATTCTCTTATGGCAGTGGGGTTAGGGCAGATGCTGGGATTTTCCCTGCCTGAAAATTTTGACATGCCTTATACGGCAAAGAGCGTCAGAGAGTTTTACCGAAGATGGCATGTTACGTTAGGAAGATGGTTCAGGAATTATGTTTATATTCCGCTGGGAGGCAGCAAAAAGGGGACATTACGCACCATTTTTAATCTCCTTGCAGTGTGGGTGCTGACCTCGTTCTGGCATGGAGGCAGTATCAATTTCCTGATATGGGGATTAAGCCTGTGGCTGTTTATTGTATTGGAGAGACTGCTTGATAAAAAGGGATATTTAGGAAAAAGCAGGGTGCTTTCCCATATTTACGTGCTTTTTGTAATTCCCCTTACCTGGATGTGCTTTGCCATTCCGAATCTTTCGGATTTAAAAACCTATTTTGGCAGGATGTTCGGTCTGGCAGCAGGTGTTAATGTAAATACAGGAGACTTTGCTAAAGCACTTTCCAATTATGGAGTGCTGCTTCTTGCAGGAATATTTATGTGTACGCCGATACCTAAAAGACTGTTTGAACGGTATAAGAACAGCTTTTTAGGTATGCTCATACTGGCGGTGCTGTTTTGGGCGTCCGTGTGGCATATTATGATGGAAGGAAACAATCCGTTTATGTATTTCAGATTTTAAAGCTTTTAAGCGGATTTTTTATAACAGAGGGAAAGTGCGGAGTGAAACGTTTGCGGAATATCAAATACTTAAATTTCATAATGCTTTTGGGTATTACGGGAATCTGCTTTTTTTACAGAGAGCCGCTTTTGCAGAAACTTAATGAAATGCTGCATACAGGACTTAAGGTCTATGAACAGGCAATCGGTTTTCCTGAAAATGCCGGCGGCATTTTACCGGGAGAGTCACAGGATGGCGTTAGTGTTTCGGGAGGGGACGGTACGGTATCGGGAGGAGACGGTACGGTATCAGGAAGTGACAGTTCGGTTTCAGGTAACGGCGGTACGCTTTCGGGGAATGAGGGCACGCTTTCAGGTAACGGTGCAGGCAGCGGTACACAGCCGCTTTTCTGGGAATATGCATCTGTGGATGAAACCTGGTTTGACGATGCGGTATTTATCGGGGATTCCAGAACGGTGGGACTGTCTGAGTATGGCGGACTGTCCAATACGACCTTTTATGCGTCTACAGGGCTGACTGTTTTTAAGCTGTTTGATGCTAAAATCATACCGACAGAGGGAAGCCGTGAAAAGGCCACGATTGAGGAAGCTCTTTCCGAGAAACAGTTTGCAAAGATATATCTGATGATAGGCATCAATGAGATGGGAACAGGGACGGTGGAATCCTTTATGGAAAAGTATAAGGAGGCAGTTGCACACCTGAAGGAGCTGCAGCCGGGCGCCGTCATCTATCTGCAGTCCATTATGCGGGTGAGTGCGGAGCGGTCCGCCCAGGGTGATTACATCACGAACGAAGGTATTGATGCAAGAAATGCAGAGATTGCAAAGCTGGCGGACAATCAGACAATCTTTTATCTGGATGTCAATTCCGTCCTTTGTGATGAAACCGGCGGATTAGCGAAGGATTATACCTTTGACGGCGTACATTTAAAAGCAAAATACATTGCGGTGTGGAAACAGTATCTGATGGAACATGCTGTCAGATTTTACTAAAATATTGTAAATATTTGTTGACGTTTAAGCCTCCTGCCGATAAGATAGTATGTAAAGGTTTTATAAAAATTTAATAATGTCCGGAGGAGGAAATACAATGAGCGACGAAAAAAAGAAGCAGAAGGTAGTGCTGGGTGAAGGCGGCATTTATGACGCAAAACAGCTCGGTGCCCCCAAGATGACGCTGCTGGGACTGCAGCATATGTTTGCAATGTTTGGCGCCACAATTTTAGTTCCCATGCTGACTGGTCTTGATATATCCACGACGCTGCTGTTTGCAGGGCTGGGTACCCTGCTGTTCCATCTGATTACCAAAGGAAAGGTGCCTGCATTCTTAGGTTCCTCCTTTGCATTCTTAGGCGGTTACGCTGCCATCTGTCCCCTGCTTGCGGACGCGGAGGGCAATCAGGTTATTCCTAATGTGGAGATGATTCCTTACGCCTGCTTCGGTGTAGCCTGTGCGGGGCTGGTATACCTTGCGTTGGCAGCTTTGATTAAGATTTTCGGCACGGGAAGAGTTATGAGGTTTTTCCCGCCCATTGTTACAGGTCCTATTATTATAGCTATCGGTCTTACCCTGTCCAAATCGGCTATTGATAACTGTGCAAGTGACTGGCCCATTGCGCTTGTTGCGATTATTTTAGTAATTGTCTGCAATATCTGGGGAAAGGGCATGGTAAAAATTGTACCCATTATTATCGGCGTAATAGGCTCCTACGTGATTGCAGCATGCTTTGGCAAGGTAGATTTTACCAAGGTTGCAGAGGCGTCATGGATTGGCAATCCCATTAAATGGGACAACACGGTATTTTATATGTTTGGCCATGGCGTTGACAGCGGCATTCTGATTACAGCAGTGATTACCATCGTACCTATTGCATTGGCAACCATGGTAGAGCATATCGGTGATATCTCTGCAATTTCTTCCACCGTCGGAAAAAATTACATTAAAAATCCGGGACTTCACCGTACCCTTACCGGTGATGGTCTTGCAACTACGCTGGCATCTCTGTTTGGTGCGCCTGCAAACACTACCTATGGGGAAAATACCGGAGTGCTTTCTCTGACAAAGGTATATGATCCGGCAGTTATCAGGATTGCAGCCTGCTTTGCCATCCTGTTTTCCTTCTCTCCCAAGTTTGCAGCTATTATCGGCTGTATGCCGCAGGCTACATGCGGCGGTGTTTCCCTGGTACTCTACGGTATGATTTCTGCGGTCGGTGTCCGTAATATTGTGGAGACGCAGACAGATTTTACCAAGAGCCGCAATGTTATTATAGCAGCGCTGATTTTGGTATTGTCCATCGGTGTCAATTTCAGTACAAAGGGTGCGGTGTCCTTCAAGGTATTTGAGGCTACAATCAGTCTTTCCGGTCTTGCGGTAGGTGCGCTGGTGGGCATTCTGCTAAATGCCATACTGCCGGGTAAGGACTATAAATTCGATGAGGACAAGCCTGACGATACCGGTGTTAATTTCGGAACCGGAAGATAGCTGTGCTTTAGTTTATAATGTAAAAAAGATGCCCCCTGCGGTATAATATGTATCCTTTTATCGGTAAAACGGCAAAGAGGTGCATAGAAAGCTGCAGGGGGCTTTTGTGGTATATAAATACGGCATTTATACAAAGGCCTCTTAATACCGTTTTACCGGAAAAAGCGGAGAATCCGATAAATTTACTGTGGGCAGGACGGGTAATCCGGAATATAATGAGGATAACTGAAGGTACTGCATCATGACATAAAGAGAAGAGGGAAAATTATGAAAGTGGCGGATATGCACTGTGATACCATATCGGCATTGCTGAAGAAAAAGAGGGCAGGAAAACCGGCCTCTCTTTTAGAGAATGACTGTCACATTGACATAAAAAAGATGAAGCAGGGGGAATATCTTTTGCAGAATTTTGCCCTGTTTGTGGAAAAGGAGGCCTGCGAGGACCCGTGGCAGGAGGTACAGGCTCTTTTCAGACTTTATATGCAGGAGCTGCATGCAAACAGCGACAGTATAGCGCCGGTGCTTCTCTTTGAAGACATAGAGAAAAACAGAAAAGAAGGAAAAATATCTGCCATGCTCACAGTAGAAGAGGGCGGCGTATGCGGCGGAGAAATAGAAAAACTGGAAACGCTGTATAAACAAGGGGTACGGATGGTCACGCTTTTGTGGAATTATCCCAATGAACTGGGGTTTCCCAACCTTGACCGGGTAACAGGAAAAAAGCTGCGGATGGCAGGACAGGGAGAAAATTCATCCGAAGTAAATTTCCTTATCAGAAATTATTTAAACACGCCTAACGAAAAGGACGGTCTTACACAAACCGGAGCTGCTTTTGTTGAAAGAATGGAAGAACTGGGCATGATAGCAGATGTGTCCCACATGTCGGATGCCGGATTTTATGACGTGCTTGCCCATACAAAAAAGCCCTTTGTTGCAAGCCACAGCAATGCAAGGCAGGTATGCCCCTGTGTGAGAAACTTAAGCGATGATATGATTCGGGCACTGGCAGAACGGGGAGGCGTAATGGGGCTTAATTTCTGTGCAGACTTTTTGATGCAGGTCCCTGTGGGAGCAGAAAATCCGGGCACGATAGCATCCATAGTAAGCCATGCAAAGCATATTGTGGCAGTTGGCGGTATAGAGTGTCTGGGGCTGGGAAGCGATTTTGACGGCATAGACACGCACGCACAGCTTTCCGGCGCCCATAAGCTGGGAAGACTTTGGGATGCCCTTTTAAAGGACGGCTTTACGGAAGACCAGCTTGATAAGATATTTACAGGAAATGTACTGCGGATTTACAGGGAAGTGCTTAAGTAAGAAGCAGAGGTTGTGATAATTCCATACTTGAAAAAATTAGCAGATTCAGATATATAGAGAAACGCTTTTTCAAAAAAGCTATTGACATTTTAAAAGACCCGTTCTACAATGTGTTTAATTTCATATTCAGACATTGATTAAGAAAAGCAATGATAAGAATAAGTAGTGCAGAGTGAAACATACAGAAAGCAGCCGGCTGATGAGAGGCGCATGGGAAGCTTTGGACGAATACATCTTTGAGCTTCGCACCCAAACGAAAGGAGTAGGCTGCGACGGATCCCGCACACGTTATAGTGCTAGAGTATCGCCCTAAAGGCCGTACTTGAAAAGGTAAGCAGTGTGAACTGCTTATGAACATGAGGTGGTAACACGAGATATGCTCTCGTCCTTTTGATTAGGACGGGAGTTTTTTTATTTGTTTGAAATGTGAAGAAAAACAGGGGCCTAAAGGGCAGAAAGGGAAAACTATGGCAATCAGTGAAAGCAAAGAAATGGAAAACCGGGATGGCAGGGGAGAAAAACAAAATGAAGAAATCGAAATGGAAGTCAACCGGCAGATGCGGATTATCTTAAAAGGTGTGGCAGAGACAGTGGGAGAAGAAGAGCTTCGTGTAAAGCTAGAACGCTCTGTCAGGGAGGGGAAGCCGTTATGCGTGAAGCTGGGACTGGACCCAAGCGCACCGGATATCCATTTAGGACATGCTGTTGTGCTTCGCAAGATGAAGCAGATGCAGGATTTGGGGCATACAATCAAAATTATCATAGGTGATTTTACGGGAAGGATAGGCGACCCCACAGGCAAATCCAAAGGAAGAAAGGCGCTTAGTGACAAGCAGGTGCTGGAAAATGCAGTTACCTATAAGGAACAGATATTTAAGATACTGGATAAGGATAAGACAGAGGTATACTTTAACGGCGAGTGGTTAGAGCTTGTGAACCTGGAAGAGGTATTAAGGATGGCTTCCACCATGACCGTTGCCAGAATGCTTGAGAGGGACGATTTCAAAAAGCGGTTTTCAGGGAACGTGCCCATTGGTCTTCACGAATTTTTCTACCCGCTGATGCAGGCATATGATTCGGTGGTGATAGAGGCCGATGTGGAGCTTGGCGGCACGGACCAGACCTTTAATATCCTGATGGGAAGAAGTCTTCAGAAAACCATGGGAATGGAACCGCAGGCAGCTGTTTTCATGCCGATTTTGGAGGGACTTGACGGCGTGGAGAAGATGAGTAAGAGTCTGGGCAATTACATCGGCATTGAGGAAGAGGCCAATGTGATGTTTAAAAAGGTCATGGAGGTGCCGGATAAGCTGATTGTGCGCTACTTTGAACTGGCAACAGATGAAATGCCGGAAGAAATCGACATCATAAAGAAAGAACTGGCAGACGGCAGGAACCCCAGAGACGTAAAGCTTAAGCTGGCAAGGATTATTACCGGGCTTTATCACGGAGAAGAGGCCATGCTGAAGGCCGCGGATTTTTATAATGAGGCATTTGGGAAAAAGGCAATACCGGAGAATATACCGGAGCTTACAATACCAATGGAAAGCGAAACTCTTTTGCAGATACTCGCGCTTATTGCCGCCGCAGGCTTTGTGTCCGGCAGCAATGAGCTGCGGCGTATGATAAGCCAGGGCGGCATAAAAAAGAACGGCGAAAAGGTATCGGATGTAGGAACCGCCATTGCTGACGGCGATATCCTCAAGATTGGCAAGAAGAAGTTTTTACGGCTTCGTAAAACTGCCTGATATTTTCAAAGGCATAGGTGGGTTTATATGCGGAAGCAGCCACTTCTTCGGGAGTGGCTTCTCCTGTATATATAACGCAGGTGTCCACGCCGGCATTGATACCGCAGGCAATATCGGTGTAGAGTCTGTCTCCGATTACAATCGTTTCTTCGGGGGAAAAGCCGGACAGGTCCATGCAGAGGTCGCATACCTCTTTTGCAGGTTTCCCCAGAAAAACAGGTGTTTTACCGGTGGAAGAGGTAAGCATCTGACAGATGGCACCGCAGTCCGGTATAAAACCGAAGTCGATAGGACAGCATAAATCGGGGTTGGTGGCATAGAACGGCACCTCCATGTCAGAAAGCACCTGACAGGTATTTACCAGCTTTTCATAGGTCAGCTCGCTGTCATAGCCTACAACAACACAGGCAATATCGTTTTCGGGTTTTTCTGTAACAATAAGACCGTTTTTCTGCAATTCAGCCAAAAAAGAAGCCGTTCCCAGCACAAAGATTTTTTTGTGGGAAAAGTGTTCCTTTAAAAATCGGATTGTCATATAGCCGGAAGTGACAAACTGCTCCTCTGTTGCAGTAAGCCCGAAGCTTACCTTAAATTTTTCCACATAGTCAGAACCGCTTTTGGTGGAATTATTGGTAATGTAGCAGGCTCTGCCGCCGATTTTTTCAATGTATTCAATTAATTCCCTGCTGCCGTCGTACAAAGTATTTCCCACAGCGATAGTGCCGTCTATATCGAAGAGAAAAAGCTTTTTTTTACTTAACATATCATTACTTGTCATAATGGTTTCCTTTCCAAACCGGCACCATGCGCCGCTTTTGTAACAGTATAGCATTATCAGGTAGCTGTGGCAATGGACAGATAAATGTGGTAGAATAAAAATCAGTGTATGATTCGGAATATAGGTTGTGTTTAAAAGCTTTGCAAGCTGTCTGGCATAACAGGTATATAAGGAGCAGAATATATGAAATTGATATCATGGAATGTGAATGGGTTAAGAGCCTGTGTGGAAAAAGGTTTTTTAGATTTTTTTAAGGAAGCTGATGCAGATATTTTCTGTATTCAGGAATCGAAGCTGCAGGAGGGACAGATAAATTTAGAACTGCCCGGCTATCATCAGTACTGGAATTATGCGGAAAAGAAAGGGTATTCGGGAACGGCGCTGTTTTCCAAAGAAGAACCTCTTTCCGTTTTTTATGGAATCGGCAATCCCGTGCATGATACGGAAGGAAGGGTGATTACGGCAGAGTACCCGGATTTTTATGTGGTAACGGTTTATACGCCTAATTCCCAAAGGGAGCTTACGAGGCTTTCTTACCGTATGGAGTGGGAAGAGGCATTTCTTCTCTATCTGAAAAAACTGGAGGAGAAGAAACCTGTTATTTTCTGTGGGGACCTTAATGTGGCACACAAGGAAATTGACTTGAAGAATCCCAAAACAAACCGAAAGAATGCAGGCTTTACAGATGAGGAGCGGTCATGCTTCACAAGGCTTTTAGAGGCAGGGTTTGTAGATAGCTTCCGTTATTTTTACCCGGAAAAAGAAGGCGTCTATTCCTGGTGGTCCTATATGTTTAAGGCAAGGGAGAAAAATGCAGGCTGGCGTATCGACTATTTTGTGGTATCGGAAGTCTTAAAGGACAGGCTTTTGGGGGCGGATATCCATAATGAAGTGTTCGGTTCGGACCATTGTCCCGTAGAGCTTACTTTAAAATAAGGGGTATAGTGTAAAAATCATGCAGAAATGAGGATTTATATGCCGGAAAAACGATTGGAACGGGCATTCTTTATGACGGATGCCCTTGTGCTTTCTAAAAACTTAATCGGTAAAATTATGGTACACAATACGCCGTTTGGCAGGATAAGAGGCATCATTACGGAAACGGAAGCCTATATGGGGGTGGAGGATAAGGGCTCCCATACCTATGGCGGCAAACGGACGAACCGGACGGAGCCTATGTTCCATATCGGCGGCACCTCCTATGTGTATTTTATTTACGGCATGTATAACTGCGTGAATGTGACGGCAGGAGCAGTAGACACTCCTATGGCGGTGCTTATCAGGCAGGTGGAGCCTGCGGACGAAGAATCCCGCGAAAGGATGGAACGGTTCCGGGGCAAAAAGAAAAATCTCTCGGACGGTCCCGGTAAGCTCTGTATTGCCATGAACATTACGAAGGCAGATAACGATATTGATATGGTAACGGATGAAAACTTTTATCTGACGGAAGGCATAGAGGTGGACGAGAGCCGGATTGCAGCCGGAAAACGGATTGGAATTGATTATGCCGAAGAAGCGGCAGATTATTTGTGGAGGTTTACGCTTACATGAGCCTGCGTTTTGTGTTTGGGGGTTCGGGTGCCGGAAAGAGTACCCGGCTGTATACGGAAATTTTAAAAAGAGCGGGAGAAGAACCGGAACGGAATTTTTTAATAATCGTGCCGGACCAGTTTACCATGCAGACCCAGAAAGAGCTGGTGACGCATCCTGCCAATAAATGCCGGGGCATTATGAATATTGATGTCTTAAGCTTCGGACGGCTTTCCCACCGTATTTTTGAAGAGGTGGGAAAAAAGGAGATTCCCGTACTGGACGATACCGGAAAGAGCCTGGTACTCAGAAAGGTAGCAGGCAGCTTAAGAGAGGAACTTCCTTATCTTGGCTCCAATCTGGACAAGCAGGGCTATATCCATGAAGTGAAAAGTGCCATTTCTGAATTTATGCAGTACGGAATCGGCGTGGAGGATGTACAGAAGCTGATAGCGTATGCCGGGAAAAAAGGAGCCCTTTATCATAAGCTCAAGGATTTGCAGACTCTTTATGCAGGGTTTATGGCTTATATCCGGGAAAAATTCATTACAACGGAAGAGACGCTGGATTTACTCAGGGAGTCCTTACATAAATCCCGGATTATAAAGGACAGCGTCATTGTGTTTGATGGTTTTACCGGCTTTACCCCGATTCAGAACAGGGTGATTCAGGAGCTGATGGTGCTTGCTGCGGAAGTAATCTTAACGGTGACACTGGATATCTCAGAAAATCCCTTTGAGCCGGACGGAGAGCAGAAGCTGTTTCATTTGAGTAAAAAGACGGTAGCAGACCTTACAAAGCTGGCAGCAGATGCACATGTGCCGCGGGGGGCGGATATCTATGCAGAATACGGCGAGAAGCACCGTTTTTGTGACAATGCCCCTATTGCCCATTTGGAAAGCGCCCTGTTCCGTTATCCGGTAAGGGCGTTTACAGGAGAGAGTAAAGAAGCAATCCATCTGTTTGCCGCGTCCTCTGTCAGGGAAGAGGTGCGTCAGACCGGTATCCTGATGCAGAAGCTTTTGCGGGAGCGGGGATATAAATATCGGGATATGGCAGTGGTGGCAGGGGATTTGGAGGCATACGGCGAGCTGATTTCAGCAGAATTTGCAAAGCTGTCCATTCCCTGTTTTGTGGACAGGACCAGAGGGATTGTCTTAAATCCGCTGATAGAGTACATAAAGAGTGCGTTTGAGGTGCTTTTGCGGGATTTTTCCCGGGAAAGTGTATTTATGTACCTGCGAAGCGGTCTGGCAGGCTTTTCCCCAAATGAGGTTGACTTGTTGGAAAATTACTGTGTCAGGACCGGTGTCCGGGGAAAAAGAAAGTGGACAAAGCAGTTTACCAAAAAGACGGCACAGATGAAGGATAAGGTAGAGCCCCTTCTTTTGTTAGAGGGCATGCGGCAGCGGTTTTTAGAGGAGCTTGCGCCGTTTCTTTCATTGGAAAAGAAAACAGCGAAGGCCTATGTAGAAGCGCTTTATTACTTCCTTACGAAAAATGAAGCGGCAGAGAAGCTTTTTGCCTATGAAAAAATGTTTTTAGAAAGTGGCGATGCTTTGCGGGCAAAGGAATATGCCCAGGTGTACCGTCTGATTATGGAGCTTTTGGAACAGATTGTGGGGCTTCTTGGTGATGAAACCATGAGCCTTAAAGAATTTAAGGAGATTTTAGAGGCAGGCTTTGCTGAGATAGAGGTGGGAAGCATTCCTCAGAACGTAGACAGGGTTTTGGTGGGAGATATTGAAAGAACCCGCTTAAAGGAAGTGAAGGTTCTCTTTTTTGTGGGAGTAAATGACGGCAATATACCGAAGAGTATCGGAGGAGGCGGTATTATTTCCGATATTGACAGGGAATTTTTACGGCAGTCGGAATTAGAACTGGCGCCTTCTCCCAGACAGCAGATGTATATACAAAGACTGTACCTGTATCTGAATATGACAAAGCCAAAAGATGCATTATACCTTTCTTATGCCGGCGTAAGCGGCGAGGGAAAAGCCCTGCGCCCTGCGTATCTGATAGATGTGATGAAGCAGCTTTTTCCAAAGCTTACGGTAGAATATCCGGAAGGAGAGCCTCTGCTTTCCCAGATTCTGACGCCGGAGGCAGGAAAGCCCTATCTGGCCGGAGCAATCAGGGACTATGCCCAGGGGCTATGGCCGGATGAGACGCTTGCTATGAGCTTACAAAATACCATGGGGCAGCAGGAGTTCTTTACCTTATATAGTGCCTACAAAGAGAGGGACGATTACGGGCCTCTTTTACAAAAGCTGACGGATGCTGCTTTTTACCGCTATCACCACAGAGGACTTTCAAAAGAAGTGGCAAGAGCCCTTTACGGACAGATGCTGAAAATAAGCGTCAGCAGACTGGAGACCTATGCGGCCTGTGCATACAGGCACTTTTTGCAGTATGGCATGGGGCTTTCCGAACGGGAAGATTTCACCTTTGAAAATGTGGATATGGGTAATGTTTTCCACAGTGTATTGGAGGGTTTTTCCTATAAACTGGAGGAAAGCGGCTATACCTGGTTTGATTTTCCGAAGGAATTTGCAGAAAAAACGGTAGAAGAGGTGCTTTTTGTCTGTGCGGCGGAGTATGGCGATACCGTGCTGTATGACAGTGCCAGAAATGAATATGCCGTAAGGCGCATGAAGCGGATACTGGACAGAACGGTGATGACCCTGCAATATCAGCTAAAGAAAGGCAGCTTTGTACCGAAAAGCTATGAAATGTCCTTTTCTGCCGTATCGGATTTGGAGAGCGTAAGCATTGCGCTTTCAGAAGAGGAACGGCTGCAGCTTTTGGGAAGGATTGACAGAATCGATACCTGTGAGGAAGGGGACCGCCTTTATGTGAAGGTGGTGGATTATAAATCCGGTAATAAAAAGTTTAATCTGGCGGCGCTGTATTACGGCTTACAGCTTCAGCTTGTGGTATATATGAATGCCGCTTTGGACAGGGAGAAGAAGGCGCATCCGGACAAAGAGGTAATTCCGGCAGCCATGCTGTATTACCATGTGGCAGACCCGGTTACCCAGACAGAGGCGGAAATGACGCCGGAGGAGATTAACGCGCAGCTTTTGGAAGAACTCAGGGCCGGGGGCGTAGTCAACAGTGAAGAGGAAATTACAAGAAAGCTGGATAAGGAAACGGAAACAAAATCTGACGTGATTCCGGTGGAATACAAAAAGGACGGCAGTCTTTCTGCACGGTCATCGGTACTGACGGGTACAGAGCTTGCAGAGGTGTCTGCTTATGTCAATAAAAAGGTGCGGCAGCTCGGAAAAGAAATCTTAGGCGGCGGTATGATGCTTAATCCCTACGAGAGCGGCACAGAGAGCGCCTGTACTTATTGTGCTTTTAAGAGTGTATGCGGTTTTGATAAGAAAATGCCGGGCTTTGCCGTAAACAGACTTGCAGATATGGACAAGGAAGAGGCCATGGAAGCAATCAGGCGTGAAAATGAGAAAGGTTAATACAGATGGCAATTACATTTACTCCCGAACAGAAAAAAGTAATTGAATTACATGGCTGCAATATTTTAGTGTCGGCGGCTGCCGGTTCCGGTAAGACGGCGGTGCTTTCCGAGCGTATTGTGCAGATGGTATGCAGAAAAGAGAATCCGGTGGATATCGACAGGCTCCTAATCGTGACCTTTACCAATGCTGCGGCAGCGGAGATGCGGGAGAGAATCAGTCAGGCTATTTTAAAAAGGCTTGCAGAAGACGGTTCCAATGAGCATTTACAGCGGCAGGCAGCGCTTCTGCACAATGCCCAGATTACCACCATAGACAGCTTCTGTCTGTTTGTGCTGCGTAATAATTTTCAGGACATCGGGTTAGACCCGGCTTTTCGTGTGGCTGATGAGGGAGAACTGGAGCTTTTAAAGCAGGAGGTGCTGGCGGAGCTTTTAGAGGAGCGTTTTTCGGCAGGAGAGGCAGCTTTTTTTAACTGTGTGGAATATTTTTGCCCGGGGGGCAGGGAAAGCGTATTGGAGGAGCATATTCTTGACCTGTACCAGTATGCCTTAAGCTGTCCGTTCCCGGAGGAGTGGCTTGTTAAGAGAAAAGAGGATTACGGTGCTTTTAGTATGGAAGAGCTGGAAAACTGCGATTGGGGACAGTATCTTTGTGAGCATCTAAAGCGGATGGTGCAGGCACTGTATCAGGATATGGAGGCAGTAAAAGCGCTTTGCGAAGAACCGGACGGACCATATATGTACGGTGAAGTGGCGGAGCAGGAGCTTTCCCTGTTTGAAGGTCTTTTAAAGGTTTCTTCCCTTGCAGAGTTTGCGGTGAAGCTTCCTGCCGTTTCTTTTGGAAGGCTGCCTTCCAAAAAGGATGATTCGGTATCGGCGGAGAAAAAAGAACGTGCCAAGGCACTTCGGGACGAGGTAAAGAATACCGTAAAAAAGCTGTGTGCCCGGTATTTTTCCATGCCCTTTGAAACGGTACTAAGACAGCAGGAAGCCTGCAAAGAAGCTGTGGGGGTACTGGTGGATTTATGTCTGGAGTTTAAGCGGCGGCTGGACGAGAGAAAGCGGGAAAAGAAGCTTCTTGATTTTTCGGATATGGAGCATTTTGCCCTTCAGATACTTTTGGAAAAGAAGGAAGACGGACAGGTTGTGCCTTCCAAAACGGCACTGGAGTATAGAGACTATTTTGCAGAAGTTTTGATAGATGAATATCAGGACAGCAATCTGGTGCAGGAATATCTGTTAAAGGCAGTTTCGGGAGAGGATGACGGTGCCTTTAACCGCTTCATGGTAGGAGATGTAAAACAGAGTATTTACAAGTTCAGGCTGGCGAGGCCGGAGCTTTTTCTCCAAAAATACCATACCTATTCCACTGATGAGGGAAAACTTGTAAGGATTGACCTTCATAAAAATTTCCGCAGCAGGCCGGAGGTTATCGATACGGTCAACCATGTTTTTTCCAAGCTTATGACGAAGGAGTTCGGCGGGATTGTCTATGATGAGGCGGCTGCGCTTTATCCGGGAGCGGTTTACCCTGAAAATTTTGGCTGCGAGAGCGAACTGATTTTGTTTGAAAAGCCGGGGAAGGATTCTGACCAGAATGCAAAACAGGTGGAAGCCTTAGGAATTGCTGCGCGTATCCGGGAATTAAAGCAGCAATTTTCAGTAACGGATAAGGAGACAGGCAGGCTGCGTCCGGTTATGTACCGGGATATTGTGGTGCTTTTGCGTACAAACAGTGGCTGGGACGAGGAGTTTAAGGCGGTTTTTGCAAAAGAAGGAATTCCCGCTTATGTATCCGGTAAAACCGGTTATTTTGCCACAAAAGAGATTCAGGATATTTTACAGTTTTTGCGGGTGTTGGATAACCCCTTGCAGGATATTCCGCTGTTTGGCACCATGAAAGCTGTTTTTGGCGGCTTTTCGGATGAGGAAGCTGCTCTTATAAAGAGTGTGGGAGCGGACCGGGATACGAGTCTTTATGACTGTGTGCAGATATGCGCAGGCGCAGAAGCAGAAAACATATCCCGGAATCTACAGGAAAAATGCAGACGGTTTCTTGCACAGATAGAGACATATCGGACCTGTACGGCCTATATGCCTATTTTAGAGCTTTTACAGAAAATCATGGAGGATTATGATTATCCTGCTTATGTAGCGGCGCTGCCTGCGGGCAGCCAGCGGCTTGCCAATGTGGAAATGCTTTTGACGAAGGCGGCAGGCTTTGAGAAAAACAGCTATTACGGGCTTTTTCATTTTATCCGGTATATGGAACAGCTTGAAAAATATAATGTGGATTACGGTGAAGCCAGCACGCTGAACGAAAATGCAGATGTGGTGCGGATTATGAGTATCCACAAGAGCAAGGGTCTGGAATTTCCCATAGCCTTTGTAGCGGGGCTTGCCAAGAAATTTAATATGCAGGATGCCTCACAGGCCATGATAGTGGATGTGGATTTGGGATTGGGCGTAGATTATGTAAACCCGGATTTGCGGATAAAGAGTAAAACCCTGCGTAAAAACGTGCTTGCCACAAAGATGAAGCTGGACAATCTGGCAGAGGAGCTGCGGGTTTTGTATGTGGCAATGACAAGGGCAAAGGAAAAGCTGATCATGACGGGGACGGTGGATGACCCTGCAGCACTTTTGGGGACGGAGGACGGACAGGCGGCACCTGCAGGCCGGACAGCAGAGGATGGACAGACGGCATCTGTAAACCGGCAGGCAGAAAGAATGACTTATACCAGATTGGCAGGCGCTTCCGGTTTTCTGGATTATTTGTTGCCGGTATTCCCACGGATTACCGTAAAAACCCTTGCGGACATGTCCCTTACAGAGGTAAAGGAAGAAATTTCAGAAACCGGCAGACTGGAAATGCTTACCTGTGCTGCTTCTCTTGCAGATGAAAAAGAAGGAACTCTTTTAAGGGAGCGTTTTGCCTATACCTATCCCCATAAGGAGCTTGAAAAGCTCTATACCAAGACAACCGTTTCCGAGCTGAAGAAGGCGGCAATGGCAGGAGAATCAGAGGAACCGGCAAAGGAATTGTTTCCGCAGGAGGAAGTAAAGCCTTATATACCGGCCTTTATGCGGGAAAAAGAAGCGGTTTCGGGCACCACCAGGGGCAGTGCGGTACACAGAGTGATGGAGCTTTTGGATTTTACCAAAGACTATTCGCAGGCACATGTACTTACAGAAGCTATGGACGGATTTTTAAGGGAAGGGCGGCTTACGGAAGAATACAGAAAAGCCGTAAGAACAGAAAAAATCCTTACTTTTTTGAAGACGCCTTTGGCAGAGCGCATGAAAACGGCGGCAAAGCAGGGAAAGCTCTACAGAGAACAGCCCTTTGTGTACGGCATCTCTGCGGACAGACTGTCAAAAGAAGCAGATGCAGACGGCGGACCTGTCAGATTTCCGGGGGAAGAGACGGTGCTTATTCAGGGAATTGTGGATGCTTTTTTTGAGGAAGCGGACGGTTTGGTGCTTTTAGATTACAAAACAGATGTGGTGGACGGACCGGAAGAGCTTATAAGGCGCTATAAGGTACAGCTTGATTATTATGAAGAGGCATTGACCGGACTTACGGGAAAGAGGGTTAAGGAAAGGATTCTGTATTCCTTTTATCTTGGGCGTGAAATTTATGCAGAGAGTGATGTGCAATAAAACGGAGGAAAATATGGTTCGGGAAATAGAAAAAGACGATTTTGAAGGTCTGATGAGATTATATATGCAGCTTCATGACAATAAAATGCCGGAGACGAATTCTTCTGTATTGGAATTATGGAATCAAATAATAGAGGACGGTAATCATCATATTATTGTGGCAGAAGAAGAGGGAAAGCTTGTATCCTCCTGTGTCTGTATTATTATTCCGAATCTGACGCACAATCAGCAGCCCTATGCGTTGATTGAAAATGTGATAACGGATGAAGGATACCGCAGGATGGGCCTGGCAACAAAATGCCTGCAGTATGCGAAAGAAATTGCATTAAGGGAGAATTGCTATAAGATGATGCTGCTTACCGGGTCGAAGAAGGAGAGTACACTGCAGTTCTATGAACAGGCCGGATATAATCGGAATGACAAAACAGCCTTTGTTCAATGGATATAGTGGGATATCCTGCATGCCTGCGCAATTTATGGAATGGACGGCAATTCATGAAGTGAACGGCAATTTATGGGATGAACGGAAAAACGTCTATAATACTTTAAAAACACGGTTGACAAATGCAGAGTCAGGTTTTAAAATAAATTCACCAAGAGTAATCAAACGATAGGTGCATATCGCACATTCAGGCAGTTCTGCCACTTTACTCAATATTTAAAATACAGTGGCAGAGGCAGATACCATGGCTTCCTCTACCCGAAAGGAGGAAGTACATGGGAAAAATAAATAATGTGCTGTGCCATTATCTGCATGACAAAAGGCGTTTTGCGGATTTGTACAATGCGGTCTGCTTTCAGGGCATACAAATTATAGATGCCGAAAAGCTTTTGGATGGCTCAGAACAGTATGCGGAGCCGGAGACAGAAGGCAGCCGTAAGGGAGCAGGTGAAAGATACCGGCATCGTATGCGGGATATCAAAATGTATCTGCAATCCGGCGTCACTTTGCAGATATTGGCACTGGAAAATCAAAATCAGGTTGATTATGTGATGCCTTTTAGGTGTATGCAGTATGATGCTATGGAATACAGCAGGCAGCTTGATGCGCTGCGGAAGCACAATGACAGAGAAAATAACTATACCACAGCGGCTGAGCGTCTGTGCCGTGTCAGAAAAACGGACAGGCTGATTCCGGTTTATACACTTTGTCTGTATCACGGGGAGGCAAAGTGGGATGGACCGCGCACATTGAAGGATATGATGAACTTTGGAACGGAAGAGGCTCTAAAAGCATTTTTTGCAGATTATTCCATGCATTTATATTGTGTAAATGAAAATATGGATTTTTCCATGTTTCACACAGAGCTGCGGGAGCTTTTTACGCTTCTTAAATTTCGTAAGGACAGGGAAGGACTGCAGAAGCTTGTAAGTGAAAGTGCAATTTATAAAAATATTGATATGGAGACAGCAAGAGTAGCGGCAATCCTTATGGATACAGAAGATATCTGGCTGAGGGAAGATAAGTACAGAAATAAAAAGGAAGGAGAGGTGACTTACAATATGTGTCAGGCTGTACAGGAATGGGCAGAGGAAGAAAGAATGATTGGAATTACGCAGGGAGAAAAAAAAACGGTCATTAATTTGATTTGCCGAAAGATTAAAAAAGGAAAATCCCTGTCTGTGATCGCAGAGGAATTGGAGCAGGATTACAATGATATAAGACCGCTTTATGAAGCCTGTCAGAAATGTGCGCCGGAGTATGACTGCGACAGGATTTACGAACTGATAAAGGATATGAAGTGATTTTTTTAGGTTACTGGATTACTTCTGTCATATGGCAGGATGTATCACAAAGTAAAAAGAGCCTCGTCAATAGAGGCTCTTTTATGTAGAATCCGGGTTGTCCCTTTTTCAGATTAGTCCTGAGATAAGAGCAGTCGGCTTGTCTGTGGTGCTTTGAGCAGGGCAACAGCCCCCAAAAGCGTGAAAACAAGCTCCGGCAGCATATAACATCCGTTGTAAAGAAAGCTGTAAAGGTAAGTGTTTTCTGTAGCAAAGCCGCTCCAAAGCGTACCAACGCTGTGCCAAATAACCACGCCGCTGCAGAAATGGAAGAGGAAGCGGAGAACGATGGCAAGGCTGATGCCCATAATCCATCCGGGCAGTTCCTTTTTGCGGAATATGCCGGCAATGCCAAGAACGGTGAAAGCGCCTATGTAATCTAAAAAAATACAGGCAGTAAGCATGCCGGGCGTAAGACCCCAGCCGAAGATACCGTCTAAGACGCCCTGCAAAAACTGGAGCAGAGAAAAGGCAAAGGCTGCTGTAAGTCCTGCTTTTACGCCTCTGCGGATAGAAAAGACAACGATTGGCAGCATGGAAAGCAGGGTGATGGAGCCGCCCCAGGGCAGTTTAAATACCCGGATATAGCTTAATACGGTGGAAAGGGCAACGATTGCGGCGCCTTCTGCCATGATTTTGATATTATTTTTTTGCATAAAAAAACCTCCTTGATTGTTAGCAAAGAGGGACACAGTTTGACAATTATAAATGCAATTCAATTCATGGTAGAAGGTATGAATTGGTTTATAGATGCAAATTGCATTTATAAAAGGTGCTTCCTTACGCCGGTATTGCCCGGTTCAAGTGATGAGGGTTAGAATCAAAGGATTCAGTCTCAGCTATGTGCTCCCCTAGCGGATAATATTTAGTTCGTATTCACTATAAGAGCATTTTTTTAATTTGTCAAGGAAAAAATTGTATGTTACACTGTAAAAAGAGCGGAGGATGGAACATGTATCAAAATTATATTTTTGATTTGTATGGTACATTGGTGGATATAGAGACAAACGAAGAAAAAAATTCCCTGTGGAAAAAGACAGCCCGGCTTTTTGCCCTGAAAGGGGCTATTTATATGCCGTCAGAATTGAAAAAACGCTATAAAGAGCTGGTGTGTGAAAAGGAAGAGCTGTTAGCGGAAAAAGGCAAGCTTCCCCGTGAGGCGGTTGAAATCAAACTGGAGGAAGTGTTTGAAACCCTCTTTTTGGAAAAGGAAATAGTGCCCTGTCAGAGCGAGGTGCTTGATATGGGGCTGTTTTTTAGAAATGAATCGATAACATATATCAGGCTGTTTCCGGGAACGGAAGCGCTTTTAAAGAGATTGAAAAAAGCCGGTAAAAAAATATGGCTTTTATCCAACGCACAGCGCATTTTTACGGAGCCGGAAATGCGGATGTTAGGTATTTATGACTATTTTGACGGTATCTTATATTCTTCGGATGTGGGAGTAAAAAAGCCGTCTTCCTTGTTTTTTGATGCACTGATGCAGCGGTACAATCTGAGAAAAGAGGAATCTGTGATGACAGGCAATGACAGTATAGCTGATGTTGCCGGCGCCCATGAGGTCGGAATTGCCAGCAGATATGTGCATACAAGGCAGTCCACACCTCTTACAAAAGCTCTTCCTTTGGACTGCAGACGGATTACGGCAATCGGAGAAGTCTATCCGGATATGCAGTTTAAATGAAATTTATCAAAAGCAATTAAGGAGTAGTTAGTTTGCAGTACATAAAGAAGTGGTTTGCGGAAAACCGGGAATACATCAATAAAACGTTTATGGTAGCATGGCCGGCAGTGTTAGAGTCTTTTTTTGTTGCATTTGTAGGTATTGTGGACTCCATGATGGTGAGCAGGCTGGGGGAATATGCAGTTGCGGCGGTAGGACTGACAACGCAGCCTAAATTTGTCGGACTTTCCTTGTTTATCGCGGTAAATGTAGCAGTGTCTGCCCTGACGGCAAGAAGGCGCGGAGAGGAAGACCGGGAAGGCGCTTCAAAGGTTTTGTTTGCAGCACTCTTAGTCGTTGTTTTTGCAGGTATGCTGGTAAGTTTTCTGTGTGTTGTTTTTGCAGATCCCATTATTCATTTTGCCGGTTCCAAAGCGGATACGCATGACAGCGCAGTCCTTTATTTCCGCATTATTATGGGATGTATGATGTTTAATATTATTTCACTGGTAATCAATGCGGCACAGCGCGGCAGCGGCAATACAAGAATTGCCATGAAAACAAATCTCACATCCAATCTGGTAAATATTGCATTAAACTTTCTGTTAATAGAAGGAAGGTGCGGTTTTCCGGCATGGGGCATAAAGGGAGCTGCTGTAGCCACCGTTATCGGAACAGTAGCAGCCTGTGGGATGAGTATTGCATCTTTGTTTAAAAAAGAAAGCTTTATTAATGTAGCGTATATAATACAGAATAAACTGCGGCCATCCATAACCGCATTTAGACAGATTTTTTCACTGGCATCCAATGTGTTTATAGAGCAGCTGCTGCTCAGAATCGGCTTTATGCTGGTGTCGGTCATGGCGGCAGAGCTGGGAACCAGAGCTTTTGCAGCCCATCAGGTAGGTATGAATATTATGTCGCTGTCATTTTCCTTTGGAGATGGTATGCAGGTAGCAGCCGTTACGCTGATAGGACAGAGCCTGGGACAGAAAAATGCAGAGCTTGCTAAAAAGTATGGTACTATCTGTCAGCGCATTGGCAATCTGATATCGGTACTCTTGTCTGTTTTATATCTGATTGGCGGAGAGTGGTTTTACCGGATGTATTTTGAGGAAGAACAGACAGTCCGCATAGGCGTGGAGATTATGCAGGTTATGGTACTTATTGTGCTGATGCAGGTTTCACAGGTAATTTACATGGGGTGTCTGCGGGGAGCCGGGGATGTGCGTTTTACGACCATTGCTTCTACAATCAGTGTTACCTGTATTAGGCCGATTATGTCCTATATATTTGCTTATGGTTTAGGAATGGGAGTTATCGGCATCTGGCTTGGAATTGTATGTGATCAGATAAGCCGTTTAATTCTGACACAATGGCGTTTTAAGTCCGGAAAATGGACAAAAATTAAAATATGATTTAAGAAAGAAGGCATATTTATGTGGATAGTGATGGCAATGCTGTCCGCACTGTTTGCAGGAATAACAGCGATTGTAGCCAAGGTAGGAATGCGGCAGGTTGAGTCCAATTTAGGGACGGCATTAAGAACTATTGTAGTGCTTGTATTTGCATGGCTGATAGTATTTATAAAGGGAAACCAAAGCAGCATTTATAACATAAGCAGAAATGTCTTGCTGTTTTTAGTGCTGTCAGGGCTGGCTACAGGCGCATCCTGGCTGTGTTATTTTAAGGCTTTGCAGACAGGGGATGTCAATAAGGTAACGCCTATAGATAAATCCAGTACGGTTTTAAGCATGCTGTTTGCGTTTCTTTTTCTGCATGAAGCATTAAGTCCTTTGAAAATAGTATGTATGTTGTTCATTGCTTTAGGAACGGGACTTATGATAGTGAAGAAAAGGACAGAAAAGACAGCAGGCGGAACGGCAGCAGAAACAACAGGCGGAGTGGCTGCAGAAACAGCAGTGGAAATGACAAACAAAGTGACAAACAAAGCGACAAGTATGTCATGGCTTATATATGCTGTATTTTCAGCAATTTTTGCAAGTTTGACTTCTGTTTTAGGCAAGATAGGAATCTCGGGTGTGGAATCTGATTTGGGGACTGCCATCCGTACAGCAGTGGTGCTTGTTATGGCGTGGGTTGTAGTGTTTGTAACAGGGGCACACAGGCATTTAAAAGAGATAAAAGGGAAAAATGCCGTATGTCTTATATTGTCCGGCATTACAACGGGCATGTCATGGTTATGCTATTACAGGGCACTGCAGGACGGACCGGCAAGTGTGGTAGTACCTATTGATAAGCTGAGTATTTGGGTAACCGTGATCTTTTCGGGTGTGTTTTTGAAAGAAAAAATGAGCAAAAAGGCATGGGCGGGCCTGCTGCTTATTACAGTGGGCACACTGCTGCTTTTGCTTTAGACGGATATTTTTAGAATTGGTAAAAAATAAAAGCGTCCGGCGGACCGAACGCTTTTGTATTAAAAGGCTGCTTTAGCTGATTAGATATTTAAGCCTAAGATGTTACAAAGATTTTTTAATAAATCTACACAATTAAGTTTGAAATTCATAGATATTATCCTCCTTGTTTTTATTTAGTCAGCTAACTTACAAATAAATTGTAACAACTTTGTAACAATTACGCAATGGATGATAATTGGAAAATCAGGATATAAATGGAAAGGAAGAAACATGAACGATTATTTACTATTTGATTTGGATGGAACATTGACAGATCCCAAAGTGGGAATCACGACCTGCGTCCAGTATGCGCTGGCTTCTTTCGGAATAGAAGAGCCTAATCTGGACAACCTGATTCCTTTTATAGGACCGCCTTTAAAGGAAAGCTTTATGGAATTTTATGAGTTTGATGATGAAAAGGCAGAAGCGGCGGTAGCCAAGTACAGAGAACGTTTTCAGGATACCGGTATTTTTGAAAACAGGATATATGACGGCATTCCTGAAATGATAAGGAAGTTGAAGGGCAATCATAAAAAGCTGGCAGTTGCTTCCAGTAAACCCACCGTTTTTGTAGAGAGAATTTTAGAGCATTTTGAAATCAGAAAATATTTTGATGTAGTAGTAGGAAGTGAGTTAGACGGTACCAGAACGGATAAGGCAGAAGTGATTGAAGAGGCGCTTACAAGGCTTTATGGGGAAGCTGCCGAGGATTTAGATAAGAAAAAAAGGAATACCGTTATGATAGGGGACAGAAAATATGATGTGGCGGGTGCAAAGGCACAGGGCGTTGTAAGTGTGGCTGTTTCCTACGGCTATGGCCGGATGGATGAGCTAAAGATAGCAAAGCCCGATTACATCGTAAGAAGTGTGGAGGAATTAGAAAAGCTGCTTTTGCGCGGAACAGAAAAAACCGTACAGGAGCCGCCTATGACTAAAATATGGTATGTTATTTTTCCGGCGCTGGTGTACTTCTTTGTGCGGCAGACAGGTTTTTATATCGGTAGCTTTATAGTCGTGAATCTGGCAGGTATTTTGCCGGCAGGCTTGGCGGAAAAGCTGATAAAATGGGATGAAAAGAGAGAAGTAATCACAGAAGTGACCGGAAATGGTACAGCTGTTATGCTGTTGTTTGCTTTTTTGACGGCAGGCATTGTAATCTGGAAGTTTTTTGCAAAAGAAGACATCGGAAAAGCCAAAAGAGAAGCAATACTCAGGCATTCCTGCTTAAAATCTCCGTCGGCATACCTGTGCATGGCAGCGGGAACTTTAGGAATGGCAGTCGGGCTTAACTTTCTGTATGAACTGCTTGGCATTACCAGTTCATCAGAAGCTTTCAAGGATACTGCTGAATTGCAGTATGCGGCAGCTCTTCCGCTGGGACTTTTGGTAAACGGGGTAGTTGCACCGTTGGTAGAGGAATTGGTATTCAGAGGCGTTATGTATAACAGATTGAAGAAGCATCTGCGTTATATACCGGCTATTTTGGTTTCAGCACTTTGCTTTGGAGTTTATCATCAGAATATGGTGCAGGGCAGCTATGCTTTCCTGATGGGCTGCATTTTTGCATGGCTCTATGAAAAAACAGGTCGGTTTTATGTACCTGTAATAGCTCATGTTATCAGCAATGTAGCAGCATATCTTCTGACTGTGGCAGGTGTATTTTCCTTATTGCAGGCAAGTTGGTGGTATTGTATCGGCTTTTTATGCATTGGAGCAGGTGGATTATTGACCTGCCGGGGACTGAAAAAATGAAAAGGAAGATTAAAAATATTTTCGCTGTAAGCATCTTGCTTGTAGGAATCTGCTTTGTTGTCAGGGAAGCGGTATATGGTTTTTTGACAGAAGACAGAATAGTTGTTGCTGCCGGAGAAAACGAAACCGGGATGCCCTATTTAGGAGATAAATCAGATAAGGAAACAGTTTCTATGGGCACCGTATCAGACAATAAACCGGAGACGGGCGCTATGGCAGCCAATATGCTGTTGGGAAATGATTTGGCGGCTAATATAGTTTTTGGAAACGAGGTTTTTGCGGAAACAGAAACGATATCGGAAAATGCGGCCTTGGAGAGCGAATATGCCAATTTTGCCATTGCGGATGTAGAGCATTATGTCAATGTAAGAAACGCTCCTGATACAGAAGGAGAAATTGTAGGAAAAATATATGACGGCGCCGTAGCGCAGATTTTGTCTTCAGCAGGAGAGAACGGTGAATGGTTTCAGATTATCTCCGGCAGTGTGGAAGGATATATTAAGGCGGAATTTTTTATTTACGGAGATGCAGCGGCAGCAGTTATTGATGATTATGTGACAAGATATGCAGTAGTACAGGCGGATCGTTTAAATGTGAGAAAAGAGCCGGATACTTTAGCAGACAGAATCGGATATTTGGATAACGGAGAAAAAGTAAAGTATTTAGAAGTGTGCGGAGAATGGGTTAAGGTACAATATACGGAGAATAAGACCGGATATGTATCGGGTGAGTATGTTACTCTTATAGAAGAATTCGTTTATGCAAAATCCATAGAGGAAGAGCGGGCCGAGTTGGAGGCACAAAGGCTGTTGGCAGAACGTGAGGCAATTTCGGAGCAGACAGCGCCTGAAAATGTGATAACAGCAGTGCCGCCTGAACAGACGGAATATGCCGATAATGCGGAGCTTCGTGCCGCTATTGTAGAATATGCCATGCAATATCTTGGTAATGTTTATGTCCACGGCGGCAAGAGTCTGGCTGAAGGAACGGATTGCTCCGGTTTTACCTGCTTTATTTATGCAGATTTTGGGTATTCTATCAGCAGAACGCCCCAAGGACAGTTATCCTCTGCCGGCAGAAGTATCGATTACAGTGAAATACAGCCGGGAGATATTATATGCTATACTTCTAATGGCGGGAAAAGCTGCACACATGTAGGACTGTATATCGGTGACGGACAGATTATCCATGCGGCCAATTCCCGCAAGGGTGTCATTACCGGTGAAGCGGATTACAGCACCATTATGGGTGTTAAAAATGTAATTGACTAAAAATAATAATAAATACGGAGGAGAGCTATGAAATTCAGAATGTATCATGAAAATTACAATGTATCCGATTTGGAGGTTTCTTTGGCTTTTTATGAAAAAGCACTTGGACTTACGGAAAAAAGACGGAAAGAGGCAGCAGACGGTTCCTATATCATAGTTTTTATAGGTAATGACACCACCGACTTTCTGCTGGAGCTTACCTGGCTGAAAGAGCATCCTGAAAAATACGATTTGGGAGAAGGCGAGTTTCATTTGGCCTTTGCTGCAGAAGATTATGAGGCTGCCCATAAGCTTCATCAGGATATGGGCTGTATTATCTTTGAGAATCCGGCTATGGGAATCTACTTTATTGAAGACCCCGATGGCTATTGGCTGGAAATTGTACCGGAAAAATAACAGATGTTTTTTATTATGGGAATGTGTTCTGTCAGAATAGCCGCTCATATGAACGGCTGCGTTGCAAATACAGAATAAAAACCGGAGTAACCCCTGAAACGGTCTAACTTTTGTAGGTCGGTTCAGGGAGACTCCGGTTTTGTGTTTTGGAAATTCATAAAGAAATTTTTAAAGAAGCTGAAGGCCTTTTTTTGCGGTTTCCTGCATGGTATCGTCCGGCCATAGTGAACATTGCACTTCTCCGATGTGTGCTTTTCGTAAGAAAAACATACAGATGCGGGACTGACCGATGCCGCCGCCGATGGTAAAGGGCAGTTCCTCTTTAATGACAGACTGCTGGAAAGGCAATTCGGCGCGTTCCGGGCAGCCGGCTTTCGCAAGCTGTGAAAGGAGGGCATCTTTATCTACACGGATACCCATGGAGGAAAGCTCTAAAGCAATATCCAGTACCGGGTAATACACAATGATATCGGCATTTAAGGACCAGTCGTCGTAGTCCGGAGCGCGGCCATCGTGGCGTTCGCCTGACTCCATAACATCCCCAATCTGCATAATGCAAACGGCGCCTTTGGCTTTGGCTATGTAATATTCCCTCTCCTTGGGGGAATAATCAGGAAACATGTCTTCCAACTCCTGTACAGTGATAAAAAAGATATCATGAGGCAGTATTTCTTCAATATAATCATAATGAATGGACATGTATTTTTCTGTTTTTCTCAAGACCTTGTAAACTGTGCGTACAGTGTCCTTTAAGGTATCCAGGGTACGGTCTTCTTTTTCGATGATTTTTTCCCAGTCCCATTGGTCTACATAGATAGAATGTATATTATCGACGTCCTCGTCACGTCTTATGGCGCTCATGTCAGTATAAAGACCTTCACCTACATGAAAACCATATTTCTTAAGTGCATAGCGTTTCCACTTAGCAAGAGAGTGTACAATTTCAGCCTCTCTGCCTGCTTGTTCTTTGATGTCAAAAGTGACAGGACGCTCAACTCCGTTCAGGTTGTCGTTCAGACCAGACGCAGGGTCTACAAACAAGGGAGCAGAAACGCGCAGCAGATGCAGTCTTTCTGCAAGCAGTGTCTGGAAAAAATCTTTTACGGTCTTGATGGCTATCTGGGTATCGTACAGGTTAAGCTGTGACTTATACCCTTCCGGCAGTTTTGTTTCACTCATTTGACTTCTCCATTTCATAAAATATAAGGATATGTAAATACTTATTCTATTTAACCGCTTTTTGGAACGGTTTGCAAGAGGTTTTTGGGGATTTTGAAAAAAACATATAAAAGAACATTTGTTCTAAAAACTTATTGCAAAAAGAAAAAAATCATGATAGTATAAGAAAAGAACATATGTTTGAAGAAAGGGAGGGACGGCACGTCATGGAATATTTGTCCACAGGTGAAATGGGTATTATGGAAAAGCTTGAAATTTTAAGCGATGCGGCTAAATATGATGTAGCCTGTACCTCCAGCGGTGTGGAACGGAAGGGAAACGGCAGGGATATGGGAAACTGCGCAAAAGGAGGAATCTGTCACAGCTTCAGTGCTGACGGCAGATGTATCTCCCTGCTAAAAATTTTATTTACAAACGAATGTATTTATGACTGCAAGTATTGTCTGAACCGCAGGTCTAATGACGTAAGGCGTGCGACCTTTACGCCGGAGGAGGTATGCGAGCTGACCATGCAGTTTTACAGGCGGAATTATATAGAAGGGCTGTTCTTAAGCTCAGGAATCATACAAAGCCCTAATGCTACCATGGAACTGCTGTACAGGACGCTGTATCTTCTTCGCAACAGATATCGTTTTAACGGATATGTACACATAAAGGCCATACCGGGAGCGGATCCGCGGCTGATTCAGCTTACCGGCTATCTGGCGGACAGGATGAGCGTCAATTTGGAGCTTCCGACGGCAGAAGGCCTGAAGGCGCTGGCGCCTAATAAGCACAGGAGAAATATCCTTGCGCCCATGCGGCAGATTCAGAACGGTATAACAGAAAATAAAAATGAAATAGTGCAGTACCGCAATGCGCCTAAATTTGTAAGCGGCGGACAGTCTACGCAGATGATTATCGGAGCCACGCCGGAAAGTGATTATCAGATTATCAACGTAGCGGAAAGCCTCTATAGTAAGTTTGATTTGAAAAGGGTCTTTTATTCGGCCTTTGTAAAAGTGAACGAAGACAAGTCGCTGCCGGCGCTTCCCGGCGGACCGCCCCTTTTGCGGGAACACAGACTATATCAGGCAGACTGGCTGCTTCGGTTTTACGGTTTTAAGGCGGAAGAACTGTTAAGTGAGGAAAGACCGTTCTTTAATGTGATGCTGGACCCCAAGGAGGACTGGGCGGTCAGGCATCTGGAGCAGTTTCCGGTAGAGATAAACAGAGCTTCTTATGAAATGATACTCAGAGTACCCGGAATCGGAGTGAAAAGCGCAAAGCGCATTGTCAGTGCCAGACGTACCTGCCGCCTGGATTTTGAATCGTTAAGGAAGATAGGGGTAGTACTAAAAAGAGCATTGTATTTTATTACCTGCAACGGCAGGATGATGTACCGTACAAAGCTGGAAGAGGATTATATTGTGCGCAACCTTACGGCTGATATCAAAATACGGCAGCAGCTTGCGGGAGACGGAATGACCTACAGACAGCTATCTTTATTTGATGATACCGCTTTTGACGCCCAGCCTACAGTGGTAGACAGTGGAAAGGTACTGTTGGGACAGATGTGATTTTTTGTATATTCTGTAAGAAAGCATTCCATTCTGTGGGAAAGGACGAAAGCAAGCAGAAAATAAGAGAAACGAGGAAGGGGGCAAATGCGGTGGAAAAACCAAAAGACGGCAGCCAGAACATTATGCTGCTTTGCGAAGACAGCTTAGAGGGGATATTTACGGGTATTTACGAGGCGTATGCGCTGCGTATTCCGCATGAGCATATTGGCCTGCAGATAGGAGAAGAGGAAACGCTTATGCTTTTTACTTCTTACAGACAGGTTGCTGCGGATAATGAAAAAGCTAAAAAGGTGAGCCGTACCCTTCGTACACGTTTTGGGGAAGCTGATTATTATACACTTTGCATGGCGCTTTCCTCTCCGGCCTTAGAAAAGGCACAGGCAGTCTATAAAACAGTAGTATACGGGCTTTCAGCAAAAAGACGGGGACGTGTTTTGGAGCATCTTTCAGACAACAATATCCGAAGGGTAATGGAATTGAACAGGGGAGCCGTTAATGAATTGTTGCATTTGAAAGGCTTCTTACGTTTTCAGGAGCTGGAAAACGGGCTTCTGCATGCAGTAATCAGGCCTAAGAACAATATTCTGCCTATGCTGGCAGAGCATTTTGCGGACAGATTTCCCGGAGAAAATTTTATTATCCATGATGAGGGGCGGAATGTTTATGCACTGCATCCAACCGGAAAAGAGTGGTTTTTGATGGAGGGACAAGAAGCGGCAGCCGGTATGGAAGAAGAAAAAAACGTTTTGCGGTTGTCTGCAGAAGAACAGCATTATCAGGAACTGTTCAGGCATTTTTGTCATAATATTAGTATAAAGGACCGAAAAAATCTGAAATTACAGGGAAATATGCTGCCATTGCGATTCAGGCCTTATATGGTGGAATTTGCTAAAAAATAGCCAAAAATTTCTTTGGCAGTTTACCGTAGTGAAATAAAAAATTGTGCAACACTGCTAACAGCAGCCAAGGTGTATAATCAGGCAGTAAACAATATGTAAGAGAATGGGAGCGCTTGAGAAAATTTGCGAAAAATTGTCGAATTTGCCCGAAAAAAAATGCTTTACATTTGGTGCAGAGCGAGTATAATCATATTCATTAAAAAGCTAAAAAGCTCATAAAAGGGCGGCTTTAGCAGTAATCTGCAACCAAATGTAAGTTATTTTTGAAAGGATGGCAACGAGATATGGAACGTAAAATCAGATTAACTCCGGATGAAGTAAAGCATTTTGTAGCTGTGGCTTCCAGGTGCGATTTTGACATTGACATTGCTTATAATAGATATGTGGTAGATGCAAAATCTTTCCTTGGAGTATATGGACTTGATTTTTCAAAGGAACTGACAGTTCGATATGACGGTTATAATGCGGAATTTGAAGATTTGCTTAAAGTCTGTGCAATAGCCTGTTAATCAGGCAGGCTGCTTTTTCAACACGGCGACAGCTTTTGCCCCGGAAGTAAAAATTGACTCCCTATTTAAGATAGAGTACTATCTTGATAGGGAGTTTTTTCTATCTTGGGATCATAACAAGTATACAAGGATGTGCGCAGCATACTTTGTTCTGCAAAATTGCAGGTCTCTCTCAAAGAAAGGCATGAGTATACATGGAAATTCGGATATCAGTCAGAAATTTGGTAGAATTTATATTACGGAGCGGGGATATTGATAATAGAAGGTCGGCGGCTGCGGATAATGCCATGCAGGAGGGAAGCAGAATCCACCGTATGCTGCAGAAACGGGAAGGGGCGGAATATCAGGCCGAAGTATTCTTACGGCACAGTTATGTAACGGACAGGTATCAGATTGTGATAGAAGGCCGCGCAGACGGCATTATTACTGAGCAATCAGGCAGGGTTACAGTAGATGAAATCAAGACTACCTACAAGGATGTTATGCGGTATAAGGAGCCGGTGGCGGTGCATCTTGCTCAGGCCCGTGTTTATGCAGCTATATATGGAATGCAGAATCACTTGGAAAGCATACGGATTAGAATGACCTACTGCAATGTGGAAACAGAGGAATTAAAGTATTTCCATGAGGAAGAAACGGTAGAAAATTTAAAAAAGTGGTTTGAGGATTTATTGGAAGAATATAAGAAGTGGGCAGATTATGAATATGAGTGGAAACAGAAGAGGCAGGAATCTATTGAGAAGCTGCAGTTCCCGTTTTCCTATAGGGAAGGGCAGAAGGAGCTGGCCTCTTATGTATATCAAACCATTTACCATAAAAAAAAGCTGTTTATAGAGGCGCCTACAGGTGTCGGCAAAACCATATCGACAGTCTTTCCGTCTGTGAAAGCAATGGGGAATGGTATGGGAGATAAGATTTTTTATCTGACTGCAAAGACGATTACCAGAACGGTGGCAGAAAATACCTTTTCTCTTTTAAGAGAGCAGGGTCTGCAGTTTAAGAGTGTGATTATAACGGCAAAGGACAAAATCTGCTTTATGGAGGAAACGGAATGCAATCCGGAATACTGCCCCTATGCCAAGGGGCATTATGACAGGATAAACGCTGCCGTATATGACCTGTTGGTGCATGCTCAAAGCTTTACAAGAGAAGTCATAGAAGAATATGCCCAAAAGCATAAAGTCTGTCCGTTTGAATTATGTCTGGATATGAGCCTTTTTGCGGACGGGATTATCGGGGATTATAATTATCTGTTTGACCCGCATGTTTATCTGAAACGTTTTTTTTCAGAAGGCATACAGGAAAATTATCTCTTTTTAGTGGATGAAGCCCACAATCTTTTGGAACGGGGAAGAGAAATGTACAGTGCTGTCCTGTATAAAGAAGAGTTTTTGAGAGTAAAAAAGCAGATAAAGGACGCACAGGAGGGAATGCGGCTGCCCGCAGAAACCAAAGGGGCTTTGGGACATATGGGACGCATCAGGGAGTTCGGACCTAAACTGGAGCGGCAGCTTGAAAGGTGTAATAAGGAGCTTTTGATTTTAAAGAGGGAATGTGAAGAATATCAGGTCCTGGAGATGATAGATACCTTCGTTCAGGCGGTTATGCGGCTGCATGACACAATGGATAAGTATTTGGACGAGCATGATGACAGTCCGGTCAGGAAGGACATATTGGATTTTTATTTTGAAGTTTCTCACTTTTTGGACATTTATGAGAGGGTGGATGACAATTACGTCACTTACTCAAAAATGGAAGATGACGGCAGCTTTATGCTGAAACTGTTCTGTGTAAATCCCTCTGTCAATTTACAGGAGTGCATGACAAGAGGAAGAAGCACTATCCTGTTTTCTGCTACGCTGCTTCCGATTCAGTATTATAAGAAGCTGCTGGGAGGACAGCCGGAGGATTACGAGGTATATGCACATTCGGTGTTTAATCCGGAAAAGAGAGCCTTGTTTGTCAGCAGTGATGTTACCAGCAGGTATACAAGGCGCTCGGCAGAAGAATTTTATAATATCGCCTGTTATATTAATGAAATTGTTAAAAACCGGCATGGAAATTATATGGTATTTTTTCCTTCCCATACCTTTTTGGCACAGGTATATGAGTGTTACAGCGCATGTTTTGCAGATGAGCATACGGAATGTATCATTCAGGAGGAATATATGACAGAAGCAGCCAGAGAGGAATTTCTTGCAAGGTTTGAAGGAAATGAAGGCTGTGACCTTGGCATGATACAGATGGAGGTAGAGATAGCAGGGGAAGATGAAGAAGACAGAAATCTGATTGGTTTCTGTGTTATGGGCGGCATTTTCAGCGAGGGCATCGATTTGAAGCATGATAGCCTGATAGGAGTCATTGTAGTGGGAACCGGCATTCCTCAGGTATGCAGTGAAAGAGAACTCTTAAAACGCTTTTTTGATGAGAGAGGAGAAAGCGGTTTTGATTATGCCTACCGCTTTCCGGGTATGAATAAAGTTTTACAGTCCGCCGGACGTGTTATCCGTACTGCGGAGGATGTGGGAATCATAGCCCTTTTGGATGAACGCTTTTTACAGTATACTTATCAGCGCCTTTTTCCCCGGGAATGGGCGGAGTTTGAAGTGGTGACAAAGGACAGCATTGCAAAACGTGTAGAACGCTTTTGGGATAGCTGGCTGTAAAAACAGGTTAGGGGTTTTTTTATTTTAGGCTTTGGAAATAGTTTACATAAAGTTTGAACAGGTTTATAGATTATGTAACTGGGAAAAAAGTATGGAATTAGAAAATACGTTCGATAAATGACAGGTATTTTTGCAAGTTTGACGTCTAAATCAAGCAAAAATGACACGTGTGTACATGTGGATAACTATGTGGAAATTGGGGATTTCTTTTTTGACGCCGCTAAAAATCGACATATATCTCACTTTTGTGACAAAATCTACATTGCAATGTAAATTGCAAAAATACTGAGACAGTCAATGTTGTTATGTGAATCTGAAGGGCAGTTCTGTGGACAGAAAATATAAAATCATATATAATAGCGTCAGTGTAAAAGGTGGTGTTTACCTTCTTTACACGGCTGCGCAAGGAAAGCAGGATTGCAAAATCTTTATTGAAATTTGTTTGACGGATTACAAGGAGGAGAAGATAATGTGGGCAGATGAGAGCGTTTTTTATCAGATTTATCCTTTGGGATTTACCGGGAGCCCGTTTGAAAATGACGGAATGGCAGCCTCCCGTATCAATAAGGTGAGGGATTGGCTTCCCCATATGGAGAAGCTGGGGGTCAATGCCGTCTATTTTTCACCGGTGTTTGAAGCCGATACGCATGGCTATAATACAAGGGATTACCGGAAGATAGATGTGAGACTGGGAAGTAATGACGATTTCAAGCAAATCTGTAAGGAACTGCATGAGCATGGTATCCGTGTAGTGCTGGACGGAGTGTTCAATCATGCAGGCAGGGGCTTTTTTGCTTTTCAGGATGTATTGCAGAACCGGGAAAATTCACGTTTTGCCAACTGGTTTTACCGGATTGCTTTTGACGGTGATTCACCATACCATGACGGACTGTGGTACGAAGGCTGGGAAGGCAATTATGATTTGGTAAAGCTGAACCTGAGAAATGAAGAGGTAGTAAACTATCTTTTGGAAAGCGTAGGTTTTTGGATAAAGGAGTTTGACATAGACGGTCTCAGACTGGATGTGGCGTACAGCCTGGATGAGGACTTTGTGAGACGCTTAAGAAGCTATTGTGACGGAAAAAAAGAGGGTTTCTTTCTTGTGGGAGAGATGCTCCACGGAGATTACAACCGTCTGGTAAATGATGCCATGCTGCATTCGGCAACGAATTATGAGTGCTACAAGGGACTATACTCCAGCTTTAACAGTATGAATATGTTTGAAATCAACCACTCTCTCTTAAGACAGTTCGGACCGGAGAACTGGACGCTTTACAAAGGGAAACACCTGTTATCTTTTGTGGACAACCATGATGTGACAAGGGTGGCGAGCATCCTGTCTGATAAAAACCATCTGCCGCTTATTTATGCGTTATTGTTTGGTATGCCGGGAATTCCCTGTATTTATTATGGCAGCGAGTGGGGCTGTGAAGGGGAGAAAGGTCAGGGGGATCAGGCGCTGCGGCCTTGCTTTGCAGAACCGGAATGGAATGCTCTTACTGACTTTATTGCCAAGCTTACAGCGGCAAAAAGGTCTTCGGAGGCGCTGAATTACGGAGGCTTTAAATCCGTTCTTTTAACGAATAAACAGTGTATTTTTGAAAGAAAAACAGAAAACGAAAGAGTGCTTGTGGCAATCAATGCGGACAACTGTGAGTTTACGGCGCATTTTGATGCAGGCTGCGGCAGAGCCGTAGATATCATAACAGGATGTGAACATGATTTCGGCGGCGGAAGCCTGCTTCCGGCATATAGTGCGTTCTTTTGGAAATGTGAGGCGTAGGTGGAACAGATTAAATTTATTTTTACTTATATAAAAAGGCATAAATGGCAGTATATTGCCGGCATTGTTACGTTGTTTGCCGTGGATTTTTTAAACCTGTTCATTCCCAAGCTTACCGGCGTTATTACAGACGGCCTTGCCGGACATACCATGGATATGCAGGACGTGTGGGAAAATATTGTGAAAATACTTGCAATAGGAGCCATGCTGGCTTTGGGACGTTTTTTATGGCGTTACTTTTTGTTTGGGGCTTCCAGGCATATTCAGTATGAACTGCGTAACGGCATGTTTGCCCACTTGGAAACCATGTCCGTGGAATATTATAACGAGCATAAAACCGGGGATTTAATGGCCCGGTTCATCAATGACCTGAATGCTGTTCGCATGGCAATAGGCCCGGCGGTTATTACGGCCTTTGATGCTACGGTAATGGCAGTGATGGTAATAGCCCAAATGATGTACTATGTGGATGTTGGGCTGACACTGCTGGCGATTATTCCCATGTTTTTTATTGCCATAGGAGAGCTGTATTACGGACGGCTTATGGAAAAGCGTTTTAAGGAAAAGCAGGAGGCAGTTTCCTCTCTGACGGATCAGGTACAGGAAAGCATATCCGGCGTTCGTGTTATCAAGGCTTTTGTACAGGAAAGAGCAGAGAGGAAGGCCTTTGCGGAGGCCAATGAACTTGCAAGACAGAAGAATCTTGGTGTTGTCAGGCTGCAGGCTGTTGTTATGCCGTTGCTTGATGTGGTGATAGGCGTAAGCAGTCTGCTGACCCTTTTATACGGTGGTTACCTGACGCTGACAGGAGAAATTACCGTGGGGCGTTTTGTGGCGTTCAATCAGTATATAGGTATGCTGGTATGGCCTATGTTAGCGGCAGGGGAGAGCATTACCATGCTGTCTCAGGGAATTGCATCCATTAAGCGTGTTCAGGAGATATTTTTGGAAAAGCCGGAAATTCTTGACGGTGACAACGTGCAGAAAGCAGACGGCATAAAAGGAGAAATTGTATTTAACCATTTGACTTTTTTGCATCACGGGCACAGTGAGCCTACCCTGAAGGATTTGTGCTTAAAGGTGCCCGAAGGGACGACTCTGGCGATTATCGGACGTACGGGAAACGGAAAGACTACTTTAGTCAATCTGCTTTTACATTTATATAACATATGTGATGATATGATTTATATTGACGGAAGAGATATTAACAGTATCCCTTTAAAGGAATTGCGGGAAAATATTGCCTATGTGCCGCAGGATAACTTCCTTTTTTCGGATACGCTGAAAAGAAATATTGCGTTTGGCGTAGAAAGTGCTGAAAGCGGAGAGGCAGAGCTTGCAGAGGTGGAAAGGGCAGCAAGAGCTGCCTGTGTTCACGATAATATTACGGCATTTCCGGACGGTTATGAGACGATTGTAGGCGAGAGGGGTGTTACTCTTTCGGGCGGACAGAAACAGAGAAGCTCCATAGCAAGGGCAATTTTAAAGGATGCCCCCATACTGATTTTGGATGATGCGCTGTCCGCAGTGGATACCGATACGGAAAAGCAGATTCTTTGCAATCTGCGTGAAAACAGAAAAGGAAAAACAACGATTCTGATTGCACACAGGATTTCTACCATTCAGGACGCTGACATGATTATGGTGTTGGAGGACGGAGAAATAAAGGAGTGCGGAAATCACGCAAGGCTTATGGCAGAAGGCGGCATTTATCGGGAAATGTTTGAAAAACAGCAGTTAGAGGCCGGGTTTTCTGAGGGGGAGGATGAAGTATGAAAAGATTGCTTGCCTATTTGAAACCCCATAAGGCAGCCATGGTGCTGGTAACGGTACTGGTGGTTTTTATTACGGCACTGGAGCTTTATAAGCCGATTATTATCGGTGATGCCATAGACGATTATATCGAAGGCTACAATATTCCTTATGAAGAGGTGCCTGAAAAAACGGAGGGTGCTGTTTCTTATGACGGAAAATGGCTTGTCAGGACAGATAAGGATGTTCATACGGACAAAAAAGCAGATACCGATGAAAAGGAGGGGCTGAACGGAACCGTATCTCCCCACGGGGCTGTAGCTACCAACGGTTTTTATCAGTTGTTTTTATATAACGATTGTTATTATATGCTGGATGATGTAGACAGTACCGTTTCTGCTGCGGTACAGGAAGCGGACGGGGAAGCGCTTGCGGAATTTGCAAAGGAAGCGCGGCTTCTTTCAAAGGAAGAACTGAGAGAGCTTAGAAAGACAGATTTCACAGGTATTTGCCTGGCGGCGGCAGTCTATCTTTTGGTGCTTCTTTTTGTATTTGTTTTTAATGTGATACAGACCTATGTGCTGCAAAGGATGGGACAGGATATTATTTACCGGATGAGGGAAGAGGTCTTTGGGCATATACATAGTCTTTCTCTGAATTTTTTCAATACCACGCCGGTAGGAAAGCTGGTGACGCGGGTAGCTAACGATACAGAAGCTGTCAATGAAATGTTTACTAATGTATTGGTAAAGCTGTTTAAAAATACAATTAAGATACTGGGCTTTGCTGTGGTTATGTTTTCTATTAACGCAAAGCTGACGGTTTATGCCTTTTTAATGCTTCCGGTTGTAACGGTTTTAACCTTTGTTTTCCGCTATCTTTCCAGACAGGCATACCGCGTTACCCGAAATCGGATTACGGAAATCAATACCTTTTTGTCAGAAAATATATCCGGTATGAAGCTGATACAGATATTTACCAGGGAAAAAGAGAAATATGATGAGTTTGAGCATAAAAGCCTCGGACTTTTCAAGGCCGGGTTTAAGGAAGTGCTGATTTTTGCGGTTTTTCGTCCTACAATTTATATGTTGTCGGTGGTTGCGCTGGTAATTATTATCGGAAACGGCAGCTTTTTGGTTTTGAAAAACGGAATATCTTTGGGCGTATTGTTTATTTTTATTAATTATATTGGGTCGTTTTTTGAGCCGATACAGGAGCTGGCAGAGCAGTTTGGTACCCTGCAGTCCTCTTTGGCCTCAGCCGAAAAGGTATTTCAGATTTTGGATGAAGAACCGGAGGTTAAGAATCCGGAAAATCCCAAAGAAGTGAACATCAGGGGAAAAATCGAATTTAAGCATGTGTGGTTTGCCTATGAAAAGGAGGATTATATCTTAAAGGATGTCAGCTTTACCATAGAGCCCGGAGAAAAGGCGGCCTTTGTAGGCGCTACGGGAGCAGGTAAATCTTCCATACTGAATCTGATTGGCAGATATTTCGATATTCAGAAGGGAGAAATCCTGATAGACGGTGTGGACATCAGGGAAATTGATACGGATGTATTAAGACGTGCTATCGGACAGGTACAGCAGGATGTATTTTTATTTACGGGAGACATTAAAGGCAATATTTCCCTGCGGGATGAAACGTTAACGATGGAAGAAATAAAAGCGGCGGCAGAGTATGTGGAGGCAGACAGTTTTATCAAAAAACTGCCGGACGGCTATGATGAGCCGGTAACGGAGCGGGGAGCCACGCTTTCGGCGGGACAGCGGCAGCTTCTTGCCTTTGCAAGGACTTTAGCGTATAATCCTGTCATACTGGTACTTGACGAAGCAACCGCCAATATTGATACGGAAACAGAGAGCCTGATTACCGGAGCGCTTGAAAAGCTGATGAACGGACGGACGACTATTATGGTAGCGCACAGGCTTTCCACCATACAGCATGCGGATAAAATTATGGTTATGCATAAAGGCAGGATTGTGGAATGCGGCAGCCACAGAGAGCTTTTGCAGAAGGAAGGCATGTACCGGAAACTGTATGAACTGCAGCTTGCCGCCAGATAGGGGCGATAGCCGGCAGCAAAACCGGATGGACAGCAGAGCAAGAACGAACAGCAAAGCAGGAACGGACAGCAAAGCAAGAACGGACAGACAGGATCACAACAAGAGGCCACAGTCCGGGGAGGAGAATGAGGGATGAAATGGAATAAGGAAAAGAGCATAACGCTTCTGTACTTGGCGATTTATCTGATTGCGGCGCTTACCATAGCCTTGCACCAGCCTTTAAATGATACGCCGCCGTCTTTTTGTAATCCTCCTGATGAGCATTCCCGGTATAAAGTGCCTGTATATATATGCGAGCATGGAACGCTGCCCACCGGTTTTGAAGAGGAGCTTTTAAGTGCGGACTGCAAATGGACCTATGGATTTTATACACTGCTTCCGTATATGGTACAGGGCTATGCCATGCGTTTTGTGGATTTGTTTACAGATTCTTCGCTGGCACTCTTATATACGGCAAGGCTTGTGAACGTATTCTTCGGTTTTCTGATGGCAATCGTGGTACTGCAGATAGGAAAGAAACTGTTTAAGGAAGAACGTGTACGGTGGCTGTTCTGTTTTTTGGTAACATTCCTGCCCCAAAGCCTGTTTTTGCATACCTATGTCAATCCGGATTCTTTGTGTCTGCTTTCGACAGCGCTAATGTGTTACGGACTGCTTTTGGGATATGGAGACGGATTTTCCGTAAAAGCCTGCCTTTTGCTGTCAGCAGGTGTTATTCTGTGTGCGCTTTCCTACTATAATGCATATGGGTTTATTATAAGCAGCATTCTGCTGTTTACTGCGTATTTTTTCAAAAAAGAGGACGGAAGGCTTAGCTTTGACTGGAAAAGCTTTTTGAAAAAGGGAATCGGCATCGCTGTGCTGGTGCTTTTGTGCATAAGCTGGTCCTTTATCAGAAATTATGTCCTGTATGACGGGGATTTTATCGGACTTGAAACCAAGGAAAACTTTATTAAGGCGCACGGTATCCTGAGAGAAACCTATGAAAGTCAGGGGAAATCCCTGTTTTCCATGCTGTTTGGCACGACCTTCTTCTTTAAGCTTGCAATCAGCTTTATAGCAAATTATGGTTCGGCAACGCTTTACACATGGATAGTTGTATATGTTTTCTATCTGCTTTTATTTGCAGCAGGTATTTTAGGAACGGTCTTCTGCAGGGAAAAGGGAAGGCATGAAAAAGAAAAAACGGAACAGGAGAGGAAGGAGCAGTACAGGAAGGAGCGGCATTGCAGCAGTAGGTGGCTGCGGATATTTTTCCATGCCAATATGGTATTCTGCATCCTGATGCCGTTTATTCTTACTGTTAAATACGCTTATACCGTAGATTATCAGGCACAGGGACGTTATATCATGCCGGGACTGCTTCCACTTATGTATTATGTCTGTCGGGGATTGCACAGATTGCCTGTATGGCAGAAGGCAGGAGAGAGACTGAAAAATAGAGTTTATGTGGGAATTATGGCAGGAATTATATTGTCCCTGCTTATTACGGTCTATGTAACAGCGCTGCCTTGCTATTTACAGACTGCAGTATTATAAGAGACTTTACCGGCCGGCACAAAGATGCCGGAAACAAAAGAAGAAAAGAAAAAAGAGCCTTCCGGATTCTGTAAAATGAGGCGTCCTTAAAAGTCTGACTTTTGGGGCGTCTCATTTTGCTTATAAACCGTTTAAAAATTTCAAAAGATTTTCTAAATGCTATTGACAAGTCAATATTATATGCCATATATTATTGTCACAAGGATATGCTATATGACATATAATATTATCGAAATAAAATAAAAGAATAATGGAAGGTAAAAAAATTAGAGTTATCTGAAAAATAAAAAGGAACAGGAGGAGCAAGAATGGTATTTAACACAGGTGCAGCACTGCTCGATGCTATCGTGCTGGCTGTTGTGTCTAAGGAACCGATGGGAACATATGGGTATAAGATAACACAGGATGTAAGGCAGGTAATTGAGTTGTCGGAATCCACCCTGTATCCGGTTTTGCGGAGACTGCAGAAGGATGAGTGTATGGTGGTGTATGATCAGGAATGTGCAGGCAGAAACAGACGGTATTACAAAATTACAGAAAAAGGAACGGCTCAGCTGCAAATGTATGTAAATGAATGGAGACAGTATTCCGGCAAGATTTCCGGAATTTTGGAGGGAGGATATCGATATGAATAGAGCAGAGTTTATGAAAGAATTAGAGCGGCTGCTTCAGAATATTCCGGAAAATGAAAAAGTAGAAGCGCTGAATTATTATGAAGAGTATTTTAGTGATGCAGGAGAAGAAAATGAACAGAAAGTGATAGCAGAACTGGAATCACCGCAAAAGGTAGCCGATAAAATTAAAGATGGGCTGCGTGCAGATATGGATTTTCGGGATACAGTGCCGGGAAACGGACAGAACAGTGCTTACCAAAGCGGTGCGGCTTATCAGAACGGCACATCTTATCAGGGCAGTACTGTTTATCAGGGAAATACCTTTTACCAAAGCGGCCGGACAGCAGAAAAAGAAGGTATGCCCACATGGGCAATTGTACTGATAGTAATAGGCTGTATCATTTGTTCACCGTTAATACTGGCTGCAGCAGGAACACTTTTAGGGGTGCTTGGAAGTATTTTTCTTACTGTTGTAGGACTGGTTTTAGGCTTGGGAGGAGGCGGTATCGGACTTTTGGTTGCCGGTGTAGCGCTTGTCAGCATAGGAATTGCAAATATGGCGCTGCTTCCCTTTGTAGGAATGGTGCTTATAGGGGCGGGATGCCTGTGTCTGGCATTTGGAATTTTGTTTATGATGCTTACAATTTGGCTTTGCGGATGGGCAGTCCCCGCGTTGTGCAGAGGAATTGTCTGGCTTTGCAGGAAGCCTTTTGAAAAAACGGGTGTAAAGGGAGAAAACTAGTATGAAAAAATTTATGAAGGTTTGTGCTGTTATAGTTGCGGTAATTTTTTGTCTGGGGATTATTCTGCTGACGGCAGGCGGCTGCGGAGGCGGACTGAAGTCGATTCCCGGTATGATTAGGAGAGGTGAATTTAATTTTGGCCCTGAAGACTGGGGATTTCATTGGGATGAGGATTTTAAGTGGGATACAGACTTAAATCAAAATTGGGAGTATGATTTGGATATGGAAAGTCTGTTTGATAATGAATTTGAAATCATAAAAGACGAGGATTCCTATTCTAAGAGCTTTTTGGCGGAGGAAATTCATAATTTAAAGCTGGAGCTTGGTGGCTGCGAGGTTAAGGTGGCGGTATCGCCGGATGAAGATTATCATATAGCGGCAGAAAAGATTAATTCCTTCCAGACTTATGTGAAGGGAGATACCCTTTATGTAAAAGGGGTAAAGAACGGAAACTGGATAAATAATGCTGTTATGTCTGTAGAAATCCTGATACCGGAAGGAGCAGTTTTTGAAAATGCAGAACTGTCACTGGGCGCTGGTGATTTTTCTGTAGATGTGCTGAAAGCGCAGAGCATAGAGCTGGAGGTGGGAGCCGGACGTCTGGAAATAGTGCAGCTGCAGACAACAGAAATGGGATGTCAGCTTGGAGCCGGACAGATAATCGTAAAGGAAGGCGGGATTATGGGGAATGCATCCTTTGAAACCGGCGCAGGCGAGCTTATCTACAGCGGTAGCATTTCAGGAGATATGACAGCAGAATGTGCCATGGGCAATACAGAGTTTTATATTACAGGAAGTACGGAAGAAGACCATAATTATGACTTGGAGTGTATGGCAGGTAATCTGACAGCCGGAAGCCGTTCCTACGCCGGACTGGCAGTTGACAGCTATATTGATAACGGCGCAGCCAGTGAATATGATTTAAGCTGCGCCATGGGAAATCTGACAGTTACCTTTCAATAGGACTTAAATATGAAAACCTGCCTTTTTCAATGCCGGACGCAGTGCCAGATAGAAAGCGGAAGCGCAGATTACGGCAACGGCAGCGTTGACAAAGGAAGTGACAGCAGACATTTTAGCAAGTGCTTTAGATAAATTCTGCGGAACACCTAAAAGATAGGTCTTGTAAAAATATCCTACCAGAGGGTCAGCAATTACATTAAATGTCATACCGCAGACTGACGCTAAAATAGTGATGCCGGTAATGTGTTTTTTGCTTGTGCTTTTATTTATTTTGAAGATTTTGTGCGCAACCAGTCCCACAATGAGACCGATACAGAGTTTTAAAAAGAAGGTTTTGGGGGCGCTGGTTACATAAGCTGTAGTTAAATCTGCAATTGTCATGCCGATTGCACCGGAAAGACCGCCCCAGAAGCCGCCAAGGAGCAGCGCTGCCAGAACGCAGAAAACGTTGCCAAGGTGAAAGGCGGTTTTTTCAGTGCCTACCGGGATATCAATTTTAAAGAAAGCAAAACCGATATAACAGAGCGCAGCTAAAAGACCTGCCTGTGTCAGTTTAGTTAAATCCGCTTTGGCGTCTGCTGTATTTTTGGCAGCAAGCTTTACGATTCCTGCTATTGTCAGCAGAATACCCAAAAACAGCAGGGTAAGAGAATAAGAATAGGGTTTCTCAAGCGCCAGTTTTTTATCACTCAGTTCAGCTTTCTGTGCATTGAGTTCGACAAGAGCTGCTTCAGGTTCTTTTTTTGCATCTGCATCTGTTACAGAATCAATTAATTCCTGAGTATCCTTTATTAAGTCATTGACTTCTGTCAAGGCATTGCCGTAAGCTTTCGATTCAGCATAAGAGGTGTGATAGGTTCTGTAGCAGAAAAAAATGCCAAGGGCAAGGAACACTGCACCAATTATCAAAATAACAGGATTTTTCTTTTTCATAATAACTTTCCTCTTTTCGTATTTATTTTTCCCTTATTATACGCGTATGTGGCTCTACTAAAAGAGCCAAAATGCATTTATTTATGCATGCCAATTGACGGAGGGGTTTCTATAATATTAATTTTAAAAATATAAAATGCTGACATTAAATTGACGAATATCAAATATCGGTATATAATAATAATTGTGCAATTTAGGCACAGATATCACATAATACATACTATTAAGGAGGGCTTTTTCAAGATGGAAAAAGGAAAATATGGTATTAGATTATCATTTTATGCAGCAGCAGCATTTTTACTGGCGATTTTTGGAGGCGGTTATATTCCGTTGTTCTTATTAGCCGGTGTTGCCATTATCGGGGAGAAAAATGAGTGGGCAAGCCGTCAGATTATTGAAGCTATCTGTCTGTCATTTGTGTCAAGCATTGTTTATGCATTTTTTGATATCTTTGATTTCTTCTATAAGATTCCTATTTTCGGAAGCATTTGGGGAACCATTATCAGTATAATCAGCGGTCTGGTAAATATAGTAGTTTTAGTATTTGCAATCATCGCACTTGTTAATGTAGTAAAAGGAAAAGAAGCAAACGTTCCTTTGGCAAGCAGATTTGCAAACTGGGCATACGGCAAAGTAGTTGTAAAGCAGCAGCCTGTATATGTACAGCAGCCTGTTTATCAGCAGCCCGTTCAGCCTATGCAGCAGGCTCCCGTACAGCCGGCAGCACCTGCACAGCCTGTTCAGGCAGCACCTGCAGCAGATGTATGTGCTAACTGCGGCGCACCTTTAAACGGCGCAGCTTTCTGTACAAAGTGCGGAACTCCTAAGGCAAACTAAGCAGTACATAAATTCGGAAAACCATCGGCTTTTACTTGACAAGATGTTTCAAAATGAGTATAGTAAAGTAGCAGAAATTCAGGTACAGTAATGTGCCGTATAAAGGTAGAGACAAAGAGGAGTACATATTACCCCTTATCAGAGAGGATGACCCGGGATATCCGGCTGCAAGGTCATCTGAAGGAAGGAATATGGAAGGTAGTTTTGGAACCGGAAGGCAGAAAGCATCCTGCAAGTAAGTCTTCACGCTTCGTCCCCGTTACAGGACGAGACTTTAGTAGAAGTCGCCAAGGCAGCGTAAGCTGTGAACAAAGGTGGTACCGTGAGCAATCGCCCTTTGCTGACAAATGTCAGTAGAGGGCGTTTTTTTGATTTATAGGAAAGAACTTGTCACACTAAAGTGTGAAAGGCTTTTCTATAAATCAAAACGCTCCGCGAGGATGCGCACTGCGGCGGAGAGATGGTGCAGAAGCGACCCGCAGGCGCGAGAGTCTGTGAGCGGATTCTTTGTTCTTAAACGTTGTTTTGTATAAGAAAGGAGACTAACATGAGTAAAGAACTGGCAAAGACCTATGACCCCAAGGGCATAGAGGACAGATTATATCAAAAGTGGCTGGATAAGAAATATTTTCACGCAAAGGTAGATTACAGTAAACAGCCGTTTACCATTGTAATACCCCCTCCAAATATTACGGGACAGCTCCATATGGGGCACGCGCTCGACAATACCATGCAGGATATTCTGATTCGTTTTAAGAGGATGCAGGGGTATAATGCACTGTGGCAGCCGGGAACGGACCATGCCAGCATTGCCACTGAGGTTAAAATTATTGAAAAATTGAAGGAACAGGGCATTGATAAGCATGACCTGGGAAGAGAAAAGTTTTTAGAGCGCGCATGGGACTGGAAGAAGGAGTACGGCGGCAGAATCATTTCCCAGCTTAAGAAGCTGGGCTCTTCCTGTGACTGGGACAGAGAGCGTTTTACCATGGATGAAGGCTGTAATAAGGCCGTTACGGAAGTATTCTGTAAAATGCATGAGAAGGGCTGGATTTACAAAGGATCCCGCATCATTAACTGGTGTCCGGTATGTAATACCTCTATTTCCGATGCAGAGGTAGAGTATAAAGAGCAGGCAGGTCATTTCTGGCATATTAAGTATCCGTTACTTGCTGAGGACGGCACGGTAAGTACCACGGAGTTTTTGGAATTTGCTACCACACGTCCGGAAACGATGCTTGGTGATACGGCGGTAGCGGTAAATCCTGAGGATGAGCGTTATAGAGCGCTGATAGGCAGAAAGGTGCTGCTTCCTATCGTAAACAGAGAGATACCCATTGTAGCTGACAGCTATGTTGACATGGAATTCGGCACAGGTGTCGTAAAGATTACCCCGGCACATGACCCCAATGACTTTGAGGTAGGAAAGCGCCATAATCTGCCGGTTATCAACATTATGAATGATGATGCCACCATCAACAAAAACGGCGGTAAATACGAGGGCATGGACCGTTATGAAGCAAGGGCAGCCATTGTAAAGGAACTGGATGGAATGGGTCTTTTAGTAAGAATAGAAGATTATTCCCATAACGTAGGTACCCATGACAGATGTAAGACCACCATTGAGCCGCTTGTAAAAGAGCAGTGGTTTGTAAAAATGGACGAGCTGATTAAGCCCGCAGTGGAAGCCGTAAAAAATGGGGAAATCAAGCTGATTCCCGAAAGAATGGATAAGACCTATTTTAACTGGACGGACAATATCCGTGACTGGTGTATCAGCCGTCAGCTCTGGTGGGGACACAGAATCCCGGCTTATTACTGTGATGACTGCGGCGAGGTTGTAGTGGCAAAGGAAGCACCGAGTGCTTGTCCTAAATGCGGCAAGACACATTTTACGCAGGACCCCGATACGCTGGATACCTGGTTTTCATCGGCGCTGTGGCCCTTCTCCACTTTGGGATGGCCGGAACAGACCGAGGATTTAAAATATTTTTATCCTACAGATGTACTGGTTACCGGCTATGACATCATCTTCTTCTGGGTTATCCGCATGATTTTCTCCGGTTTTGAGCAGATGGGAGAAAAGCCCTTTAAGACGGTACTGTTCCATGGACTGGTTCGTGACAGCCAGGGACGTAAGATGTCCAAGTCCTTAGGAAACGGCATTGACCCGTTGGAGATAATCGACCAGTACGGAGCAGATGCACTGCGTCTTACCCTGATTACCGGCAATGCGCCGGGCAACGATATGCGTTTCTACTATGAGAGAGTGGAGGCAGCCCGCAATTTTGCAAACAAGGTATGGAATGCTTCCCGTTTCATTATGATGAATATGGAAGGGAAAGAAATCACGGCACCGAAAGCAGCGGACTTAGAGCCGGTGGATAAATGGATTCTTTCCAAGCTAAACAGCCTGGTGAAAGAAGTAACCGACAATATGGAGAGCTTTGAGCTGGGTATTGCGGTACAGAAGGTATATGATTTTATCTGGGACGAGTTCTGCGACTGGTATATCGAAATGGTAAAACCAAGGCTTTATAATTCCGATGATGCGGTAAGCCAGAATGCGGCGCTGTATACCTTAAAGGCAGTTTTACTTGATGCCTTAAAGCTGTTGCATCCATACATGCCCTTTATTACGGAGGAAATTTTCTGTACCTTACAGACAGAAGAAGAGTCCATTATGATTTCTTCCTGGCCGGTATATCGTGAGGAACGCAGCTTTGCAAAGGAAGAGAAGGATATTGAAATCATAAAGGAGGCTGTCCGCGGCATCCGTAATATCCGTACAGAGATGAATGTAGCCCAGAGCAGAAAGGCTTCCGTATATGTAGTAAGCGAAAGCGAGGATATTCAGGCTTCCTTTAAGGAGGGCGCCCTGTTCTTTGCTTCCTTAGCCTATGCTAACGAAATTTTTGTACAGGCAGATAAAGAAGGCATTGCCTCTGATGCGGTTTCCGTAGTGATTCCGGGCGCAACGCTGTATATCCCGTTTGCAGAGCTTGTGGATATCAATCAGGAAATCGAACGTCTTAAAAAAGAAGAAAAGCGCCTTATGGGTGAAATCGCCCGTGCAGAAGGAATGTTAAAGAACGAAAGATTCCTATCCAAAGCACCGGAAGCCAAAGTAGCCGAGGAGAAGGAAAAGCTGGCAAAATATACGCAGATGGCTGAACAGGTAAGAGAAAGATTACAGCAGCTTTCGTAAATGCAGCAAATAATATACTTGGAAAGGCGCCCGCTTTGCGGGCGTCTGCAATATAAAGAGTTATGATTGTGAATAAAGGTGGTGCTGTTTTTGGAAAAGGAACAGATAAACTGTTATGAAGAAGCCGTGGAGTATATCTTCCGTATCCCTAAATTTACAAGTAAAAATACGATGGAGGATACCCGCGCATTTTTAGAAAAACTGGGAAATCCCGACAGGAAAATGAAAATCATACATGTGGCAGGCACGAACGGGAAAGGCTCTGTATGTGCATATTTATGCGCGGTACTAAAAAGCGCGGGCTATACGACGTCTCTTTTTACCTCTCCTCACCTTACCGATATAAGAGAACGTTTTCTGATTGCCGGAAAAATGGTGGAAAAAGCAGCATTTTATGAGGCTTTTTTAACGGTCTATGAAAAACTGCCGTGGGAAGAACTGCGTAGGGGGGAAGGGTATCATCCCACCTTTTTTGAATATCTGTTTTTTATGGCAATGGTGCTGTTTGAAAAAGCCGGTACGGATTACTGTATTTTAGAGACAGGTTTGGGAGGCAGGCTGGATGCAACCAATGCTGTTTCTAAGAAAATGGTTTCCGTTATTACACATATGGGGCTGGATCATACGGAGTATTTGGGCGACAGCCTTCCTGCAATAGCAGAAGAAAAGGCAGGTATTATGCAGGAAAGAACGCCTGTGGTTTACTGGGAAACGGATGGACCGGTTGCAGACGTCCTGTTAAAAAAGGCGAAAAATCTGCAAATTCCGGCGTTTCCGGTGTCGAAAAAGGACTATACATTCTTAAAATTTAATAACAAAAGCATTGATTTTTCTTATCAATCCCTATATTATGATAGTGTTAGGCTTAGTTTGAATACCATAGCGAGGTATCAGATGGAGAACGTCTCTTTGGCGCTTCGGGCACTGGAGGTGATATTTGGTCAGGACGGTCTTCTTCCAAAGACCATGCAGGAGGGCATACAGGCTGCCTTTTGGGCAGGCCGGATGGAGGAGGTTCTGCCGGGAGTCTATGTGGACGGTGCCCATAACGAAGATGGTATCAGGGCCTTTTTAGAGACTGTAGCACAGGACGGCTGCGTTTTGGGCAGACGACTTTTGTTTGGTGTGGTGCAGGATAAAAATTACGATTGTATGATAAAGGAAATTGTTTCAAGCAAGCTTTTTGCAGATATTTCCGTGGTGCAGCTAAAGAGTGCCCGGACAGTGAAGACGAATGTGCTTCGGGACATGTTTGTTTGTGCAGGGCAGCAGATAACCTGTTATGGTACGGCAGAGGATGCGTTTTATAAACAGCTTTCCCAAAGGAAGGATGGTGAGCGTATCTACATTGTCGGTTCCCTGTATTTGGTTGGCGAGATAAAGGAGCTTATATGATTAACTTTGAAGAAGAATTGAAAAAGTTTCATCCCAGCCTTGAAGTGGAGGATGCGGAGGAAGCCATCTATAATCAGGATATGACGGATATGGCGGATATTCTGGTGAAGATGCTGAAAGAGACCAAAACGGAAGAAGAATAAAAGGGGTAAGGTGGCATGAGATGTTATAACTGTGGCTGCCGTTTGTCAGAACCTGATTTCTGTACCGGCTGCGGTGCCGATGTTTCTCTGTACAAGAGGATTTTGAGGGTGTCTAACCTGTACTTTAATGAAGGACTGGAGAAAGCCGGCGTACGGGATTTGACCGGTGCGGTGACAAGCTTGCGGCAGAGCTTAAAGTTTAATAAGAATAATGTGGAAGCCAGAAACCTGCTTGGTCTGGTATATTTTGAAATGGGCGAAGTGGTTGCGGCGCTGAGCGAATGGGTAATCAGTAAAAACCTGCGTCCGCAAAAGAATATTGCAGATGATTATATTGAAATGGTGCAAAGTAATGCCGGAAGGCTGGATACCATCAATCAGACCATTAAAAAATATAATCAGGCGCTTGTATACTGCGAACAGGACAGCAAGGATTTGGCAATTATCCAGCTAAAGAAGGTGTTGTCCCTAAACCCGAGGTTTATCAGGGCGCATCAGCTTCTGGCACTTTTATATATTGACAGTGAGCAGTGGGAAAAAGCGGCAAGGGAGTTGGAGAAGTGCAGGCGGATAGACAATAACAATACACTTACGCTTCGCTATATGAAGGAAGTGGAAGAAATGCTTGCATCGGACGAACCGGGCAAGACTGCCGGTAAACGAAGGAATGATGAGTCCGTCAGGTATCAGAGTGACAACGAAATTATTATACAGCCCCTCAATGTGAAGGAGCCTAAGAACACGGGTCTGAGTACGCTGTTCAATGTGGCTATCGGTCTGGTATTGGGAATTGCCACGATGTTTTTTTTGATTCTGCCTTCCGCCGTTACAGCGGAAAGGGAGAAGGCGCAGGCAGAGGTAAGGAAAATTGGGGAAGAGCTGGATGTTAAGACCGCTTCTATCACTACCATGCAGCAGCAGATAGACAATCTGACTGCAGACAATCAGGCACTGCATGACGAGCTGGATGCCTATGTAGGTACAGACGGCACCTTAAAGACAATAGACAGTCTGCTTATGAGCGCATCGGAATATTTGGAGACGAAAGATGCACAGGCAACGGCGGCTTATCTGGATGATATTGCGGCAAGTGTTAATTTGGAAGAGACTTCGGAGGCATTCAGAAGTTTGTATGATACCCTGCTTGCACAGATTGGCCCGGAAATGTCAACGTTTTATTATACCTCAGGCAATGCGGCCTATCAGGATGACGATTACGACACAGCCATTGCGGATTTGACACGGGCGGTCAATTATGATGCAGCTAACGGTGACGCCCTGATTACACTGGGAAATGCTTACAGGCGCAGTGAGAAAAAGGAAGAGGCTATTGCGGTTTATGAAAAGGTAATAGAGCTTTTCCCCGGTACAGAACGGGCCAGACGGGCACAGCAATATATCAATGATTTAAACGACGCTTAAAAGCGCATTATGTACATCAGCGGAATATAAAATACGAAAGAGAACTTATAAGAGATTATAGGTTCTTTTTTGTTTCAAAAAATGTCGAAAGGAGAGAGGTTTAAGAAAAATGGAGGATTTTAAGGTGATTGACAACTATCTTTGTGTAAAGCTTCCTGAAGAAGTGGACCACCACAAATCGGCCTATATTTGTGAAAATGCAGACAGATACATTTTGAAGGAGCAGGTAAGTAACGTGGTGTTTGATTTTGAGGATACACGGTTTATGGATTCTTCCGGAATCGGAATCATTATGGGCAGGTATAAAAAAATAGCCTGTTTCGGAGGAAAAGTATTTGCCATTCATGCAGACAGACAGATAAAACGGATTCTGCATATGTCAGGATTAAATAAAATCATTGAGATCATGGAATAGGAGGAAGAAGGAACAGGATGATAGAAGTCAAACAAAAAGAAGCTTGTGTGACCGGAGAAAGGGATAGTATGAAAAATGAAATGTCATTGGAATTTGACGCAGTATCCAGTAACGAAAGCTTTGCCAGAGTGGCGGTGGCCGCATTTGTCACACCGTTAAATCCTACAATAGAAGAGCTTTCAGATATAAAAACAGCGGTTTCAGAGGCAGTGACCAATGCCATTATCCACGGTTATGAAAATGTTTACGGATATGGTAAGCACGGGGAAGTCAGACCGGTGTGCTGTAAGATACACGAGGGCAAGGTTTATGTGCGCTGCAGGATAGAAAAAGGCGTTTTACATATAGAGGTGGAGGATAAAGGGGTTGGCATTGAAAATCTGGATAAGGCAATGGAGCCGCTTTTTACCACAAAGCCGGAGCTTGAGCGTTCCGGCATGGGGTTTGCCTTTATGGAAGCTTTTATGGATGATTTGGAGGTGGAATCTGTGCCGCTTCAGGGAACGGTTGTCCGTATGCAGAAAAAGCTGGCCAGCGGAGCCTGGATTCACAGGGGGGAATAAACCGGCAGAATGGACGAAATATCAGTATTAATCGAAAAATCACAGGCAGGGGATAAAACGGCAAGAGAGATACTGATAGAAAGCAATCTGGGGCTTGTACACCATATTGTCAAGAGATTTACAGGAAGAGGATATGAGGCGGAGGATCTTTTTCAGATAGGTACAATCGGACTGATAAAGGCAATTGATAAATTCAATCTGTCCTTTGAGGTGAAGTTTTCAACCTATGCGGTTCCTATGATCATGGGGGAAATCAAACGTTTTTTGCGGGACGATGGTATGATTAAGGTGAGCAGGACGTTAAAGGAAAACGGTATGAAGGCAAGAATAGCGGCGGAGAGACTGACAGGAAAGCTGGGGCGGGATCCGTTGTTATATGAAGTGGCCGAAGAGGCGGGGCTTACCGTGGAAGAAATAGCCCTTGCAATGGAAGCCGGAGCAGAGGTAGAGTCCATCTATAAATCGGTTTATCAGGCGGATGGCAGTGAAATTTTTCTGGTAGACAAGATCGCATCGGACAGGCAGGTTGCCGGACCGCGTCAGACCGCAGGAGCGGGTATTTCCGAAGACTATGAGAAGGAAAAGCTGCTAAACCATCTGCTTCTTTCACAGCTTTTGGAGGCGCTTACGGAAAAAGAGAGAAATCTGATACAGATGCGCTATTTTCAGGATAAAACACAGTCTCAGGTTGCTGAGAGCATGGGAATCAGCCAGGTGCAGGTAAGCCGTATGGAAAAAAGGATACTGCTGCACATGCGGGAGGAAATGATGGTCTGAAAACCGCATGCCCAAATATCTTAAGATATTATGAATTCCATCAGTTACCACTTAACAGGAAAAGCTGCATAAGCTATAATAAAAGAAGCATATAACGGCTTGTGCAGGCAGACGTGAGGAAGGTACTGTACAGGATGCAGACAGGAGCAGACCTGCAGAATAAGGGGATAAGTATGAAGCGAAAGAAAAAAGAGATATTGTTTTACATAATGACAATCATAAGCTGTTTGGTGGCAATGACAGTGGTAGTAATTGCCGCGCTGCTTATCTATGATAAGGTGCGGGAAAAGGCGGATGCGGCAGTAGATGCATCTGCAGAGGTAGAGGCCATAAGCTATTCTCAGGATGAGGTTAATTTAATGCTTGCGGAAGCGGTTGCCTCGGCAGAAAATACTACGAAGGTTCAGGTATCAGACAGTATCCTGTCGGAGATTCAGGGTGGACTGGAGTCGGGAAACAGCGTAGTGGAGACATTAAGACCCCTGTATCCTGACGATATTGTGGTAGTGAGCAACGGACAGTTTCATTTCGTACCTATCCGCGATGATTTAAAACAGCATAATCTGTTACAGGAAAACCTGCAGGTGCTGGAAAACGGCATGCTGCAATATGTGGAAAACGGAGAGGTAGTTTCCCATATGGGAATTGATGTTTCCAGATATCAGGGGGATATAGACTGGAATAAGGTGGCGGCTGCCGGTGTGGAATATGCCTTTATCCGTGTAGGTGTCAGAGGCTACGGAGAAGAGGGAAAGATTCTTTTAGACGAAAAGTTTGAGGATAACATAGTGGGAGCCAATGCTGCCGGTATCAAGGTCGGCGTATACTTTTTCTCGCAGGCCGTTACAGAGGCCGAAGCATTAGAGGAAGCCAATGTGGTATTAGAGGCTGTTTCCGGTCACGAGGTTTCTTATCCGATTGTGTATGATGTGGAAAAGACGGGCGCCAAAGACGGGCGGATGAATCAGCTTACGGTAGAAGAGCGTACAAAAATGGCGCGCATTTTTATAGACAGAATCAAAGAAGCCGGGTATACGCCCATGATTTATTCCAACATGGAAATGTGGAGCGTACTTATCGATATGGCAGCCTTTGAGGATGTGGAAAAATGGTTTGCATACTACGACACGGATTTGTATTTCCCTTATGAGTATGCCATATGGCAGTATTCGGACAAGGGACGTATAGACGGTATCAATGCGGATGTGGATTTGAATATCAGCTTTAAAGAATGGTAAAATGAAGAAAGGAAGGCTTCCTGTGTGATTTTAGAAGCCTTCCTTTCTGCGCAGCAGACGAAGCTCACGGCGTTTTTTTGCATTTTCCCATTCCATCTGCTCAGCGGGCGTTTCTGTGATAAGAGGCGGCACCTCGGCAGGTTTTCCGTCTTCACCCATACATACCATAACAAAATAGGCACGGTTGATGGGATGTCGGGTACCGTCAGCTTCTTCCTTATAGGTGTCCACGCGCACCTCCATGGAAGTTCTGCCTACATAAGTAACCCGGCCGATGAGTACAAGGACATCGTTAATATAGGCGCCTGATTTGAACTGAAGATTGTCAATGGCAGCAGTGGTGGCAGAGCGGCCGCAATGGCGTCTTGCCGTAGCACCCGCTACTTCATCTATCCATTTTAAAAGCTGGCCGCCAAAGAGACGCCCAAAACCGTTTATATCAGGGTAAATGACTACATGAAGCTGTTCAGTCAGGGAATCAGAAACTTTTTTTGCTGTCAACATAATTATTTCCTTTCTGCAGAAAATAGAATAAAGTCAGTATTTGTATACCGGCTAATAACAGTGTAGTACATTTGGATTCAGTTTGCAAGAGCGGCACAAAAGTGGTATACTGACCTATATAAATTATGGAAAAGAATTGTGATAATATGCAAAAAGCTATTAAACGGAGGGAAAACATATGAGAAAAGGATATAAGGCAGCAGCAATCCTGTGTGCGGCAGTTACAGTATTTACTACGGCATTTGCCGTACCGGTGCGGGCGGAGGAAGCAAAGCATCAGATGCCCAATCAGGTTATTACGGATGACAAGCAGACCTGGTTAAGTTATATTGTAACTAATTTTTTTGCAAAAACCTCACCCGGTGTTTCCTTTAGAAGCTCAAAGGAAGACGCTATCTCGCTTATGGGGATTACGCAGGAGGATTTGGATGCAGGGGCTTATCCCATGATGTTTGTGGATGATTTTAAATGGGACAGCGAAGAGAAGAAAAGCATTGATGCTTTTGTAGCAGGTTTTAACGGCAAGGTTATCAGCTTTGTGGATATCCAGATGTGGATTCATCACGGTATCGGCAACTGGAATGAGCAGGTGACCTCCTTTGATGAAAAGGTGCAGATTGCATTTGGTATGAATGAAAGCTATTATGAGGGCGGCGTGGAAACAAAGCTTTTGGACGGCACAAAAGAGTTTGCGGTAGTAGGGATTCATGACGGACAGGTAGAGCTGTATACTGACCTGGACAGTAACCTTCGGACGGTGTTGATTGAAACGGATAAGTTTTCACCCTACGCACTGGTTTATGCGCCTACAGGTTCCATTGCAAAATATCTGGCGGAGCAGGCCGGTACGCAGACACCTGACGGTACAGGAAATACGGCGGAGACGCCGTCAGGCGGCAATACCTCCTCAGAATTGGATGATGTACCCAAGACCGGAGATATCGCATGGGAAGCAGGATTTTTTGCAGTGACTGAAAAAACACGCAGACCGGAACGTGCATTGGAACGATAAATGCATAAAACGGAAAACCAAGGATACACTAACAAGGCATTCGGATAAAACCGACTGCCTTGTTTTTTTGATTTAGAGGAAGATGTCGCAGAAGCGACCCGCCGCAGGCACGAGAGTCCGCGAGCGGACTCTTGTGCAGAAGGGAATGTGAGAAAATGGCGGACACAATTTGTTATATAAAACTGGACAGGAATGTGGAAGTGACCTCAGAGGATGTTTTTTTTAAGGATGCAGGGAGTGTGCGTTGTGCAGACAGTATGGTAGCCGCAAAGGTTAAGAGCATTAAAATCCATAAGTTCCATCAGGCTAAGGCTGAACACAAAACCGGCAGTAAAAAGGATATATATGAACAAAAGCGCTGCGTTATCAGCGTGTTAAAAATTATTGAGCTGATAGAAGAGGCATGTCCCGGAGTGACGGTGGAAAGCCTCGGAAAAACAGAGGTATTGGTTGAATGGATCAGCGTAAACAAGCACAAGGGCTGGCAGCAGGTTTTGAAGATTATATTGGTATCCGTCATCAGCTTCTTTGGAACGGCATTTACTATCATGGCCTATCACAATGATATCGGTATAGCAGAGGTGTTTGCTCAGATACACCAGATAGTCATAGGAAGCGAGCCGGAGGGTGTTTCTGTTTTGGAGGTGGCGTATTCGGCGGGCCTGTCTTTAGGAATCATCGTTTTCTTTAATCATGTAGGCGGAAGAAGGCTGACAAAGGACCCTACCCCTATTGAGGTGGAAATGCGCGTATATGAAACAGAAGTAAATGACGCCCTGGTGGATACGGCGGAAAGGGAGGGAAAGACCATAGATGTTAGTTAGCCTGAAATATCTGCTTTTGATTGTATGCGGCACAAGCTTTGGCATGATGGCAGCGGCAGGCGTCTTTACCGTGCTGGTAGCAGTGGGACTGGTTCCGCGGTTTGCGGGTAAAACCCATACCAGCAGTAAGGTGGTTTTGTATGAAGAGATGGTCATTGCAGGAACTGTCATAGGTGGTCTGCTCAGTGTATTTGAGCGGTATTGCCACTTCGGGGAAATGCTTATGGAAATAGGGATATCAAAAGCTGTGGTAGAGGCGGCAGGGTATGCCGTTACGGTTCCGGCAGGCATATTTGCAGGGATGTTTGTGGGCTGTCTGGCGCTTGCCATTGCGGAAATGCTTGACAGCATTCCTATATTTGCCAGAAGAACCGGCTTCAGGCATGGACTTGGCATTGCGGTCTGTGCTATGGCTGCAGGAAAATTCTGCGGCGCCCTCTTATATTTCATTTTTCAGATACATGAGGTAGTAAAATAAAAAGAAGTGACAGGTGATTGCAAAATTCTTGTGTGCAATCACCGATATGTAAAAAAGAAAGGTGTGGAATTGTATGAAAGAAAACAGTAAAAAAAAGGAAACGGATGCAATGCTTTCCGAAAAGGCACAGAATTATGAGCAGTATGTAAAAGCAATGACCCCAACACACAATCTCTGGCTGCAGATGGCAAAAGCCTTTCTGACAGGCGGGCTTATCTGTCTGTTGGGGCAGTGCATTTTAAATTTTTGTACCGATGTGATGAATATGGATAAGGAAACGGCAGCAAGCTGGTGTTCCCTTATGCTTATCCTTTTAAGCGTGCTGTTTACCGGGCTCAATATTTATTCCGGTATTGCAAAGTGGGGAGGCGCCGGGGCGCTGGTTCCCATTACCGGCTTTGCAAATTCTGTAGCGGCGCCAGCCATAGAATTTAAGAAAGAGGGCTGGGTATTTGGCCTGGGCTGCAAAATCTTTACCATTGCCGGGCCGGTAATCCTCTACGGCATTTTTACAAGCTGGGCGCTTGGTTTGGTTTACTGGCTACTGAAGCTGCTAAACATTGTCTGAAAAAATTATAATATATCAGGTGTCCACTCTATATCTTCACCGTCTCCTGGAGAGCCGGGAGTCGGTGTAGGAACCGGTGTGGGCGCCGGTGTAGGAGCCGGTGTAGGAGCCTGCGTGGGAGCTGGTGTGGGCGCCTGCGTAGGAACCGGTGTGGGATCTGGCACAGGAACAGGCGTAGGAACCGGTGTAGCCGGCGCTTGTGTAGCGGGTACCTTAGTCGGTTTTGGCGTAGCCGTAGCGGCAGGCGTCCTAGTAGGAGCAGGCGCTTTGGTTGAGGTCGGTGCTTTGGTAGAAACCGGCGCTTTGGTCGGCTTTGCCGTAGCAGCAGGCTTGTCAGGCTTTTCTGTTTCTGCCGGAGTAGCTCCGTTTAAGCGTCCGGTATCATCGCCTGTTTCGGCAGGTATCGAATCGGTTTCACCGGGGATGGCAGGAGCCTGTGTCGGAGGCGCTGTATAAAAGGGGTCTGCAGATACATATTCTTCAACGGGACCGGCTATATGCCAGACACTGCCGTCAAACCATTCAATATTGGAATCGTATATGCGTACCTGTACCTGACTGTTTGCCGTTTCCAGTGCAGGATGCGCCCCTGCTGTATAGGGAGTAAAGTCGGGATAAGACATAAGTCCCCATATGGAGCAGTCAAAAACGACCTGGGAGGCAGCTTCATTGGAAGCCTTCAGGCTTAAGTATTTTTCTTTGGAGGCGTCATATGCATATATGATTTCGCCGTCTGAAACAGCCCCCGGCTGGGGCACAACCGTTTTTCCGCTGCTGTCAAATTCTCCGTAATAAGTGGTAAAATCAAAATCCTCTCTGTTACACCATAAGGAAAAGAAATCTACTGCCTGTTCACCGAAGAACACATCGCAGCTGTATTCGCCTATGCAGATTCCCTGCTTATAGAATCCCTGTTCGTGGTATATGCTGCCGCTGCCGGCAAGACAGAGCCAGGTTTCAAAGGAACCATCATATTTGCCGTCCTTTAAGGAGGTTTTCAGCAGATAGACGGAACTGTCCTTTTGCAGCAGATGCAGCAAGGCTCCGGTACTGTCGGTAAACCATACGGCAGAATAGCGGGCGTTGTTTTCATCAAAGCCGACTTCGACAGTCAGGGTGCTGTTGTCCGTTTGCAGATAATACTTTCTGTGTCCGGTAGAGAGCTTCGGCATCATGGTACAAAACCAGTCATCGCCGTGCAGTGTATTGACGGCGTCGTTTATGTACTCCTTTGTACTGAGATTTTCCGCAAGCTGCGTTGTCATATTCTGTATGGCAGCGCTTTCCTCTTCTACATTTACGGTAATGTCTAAGAGTGCGTTAAGGGCATCTTCGTCTGCAAAAAGGCGGTAGCTTTGTTCCAGTAAATCCCGTTTGCGAAGAAAGAACCCTTCCTCGCCGTATAAGTCGGCAAGGTCACGTAAATCCTGCGCATTGATTTCACCGGAGGCGTACTTTTCCTCATACACCAATATCTTCTTTTCAGCCTCGGTAGGAGCAGCCTCCGCCATCTGGTTCGCCAAAGTACCGCTTTCGGAAACAGTATCCGTTACGCCGAGGGTTTGGGTACCGCAGCCGGTCAGCAAAAATGCAAGCGTTGTGAGCGTTAAATATTTAGTTGTTCTGTTTAGCTGTGTTTTTTGCATGCTACTCCAATCCGTCAGCATCTTTGATAAGCTGATGTAAAAATAAGTCGGCAGACGAACCCTGTTCATAGTAACCGGAAGAAAGCAATAGTTCTGCCAGTGCATAAATGCTTTTGCTTACGGGAGGACCGTATAAAATAATATCCTGTCCGTCTTTTGTCAGTATAATATAGCCTCTGAAGGCAAATTCGGTCTTGTATTGCTGTGCAGGCAGATTGACGAGTACGGAAGTATAACGGTATCTGTTATCCACCGTTTCAAAGACAGCATCTAACAGGTTGCCGTCTGCATTCTGCCCGTATGCCCTGCCGCTCATGACCTTCTGACCGCCTTTTATAAAAGGATACAGGGCGCAGTTTGCTTCATTCATGGCAAGGGTGCCGTATTCCTTTAAGGTATAACCGGAAAGACCGGATAAGAGCTGCTCCCTGAGGGCAATGGAAATACCGGTTTTAAAACGGATACCGGCGTTGCCTGTTACACGGATGGAAAATCCGTGGTAGCTTAACAGATTTTCCAGCTCGGGAACAGGCCTGGCAGAGTAAATGCCGTTGTAAGAAAGCTCCCATACATACATACCCACAGGAACACCGTTTTCGTTGTAGCGGTACATAATAGCTGTTTTGCTGTTGCCGTCCGGTGCCGTCACCGTGTAGCCATCGTCCGTTATTACGGCGGGATAAGCTATGCCGTCCAGATAAATATTTGCGTCCGTGTAGCCTGTCGGCGGTGTAAGCTTCACATCATAGGACGGAGCCGGCTTTGGGCAGGGAGTTTTAGGCATATTGTTGTATACAGGAATCTTGAAAAGAAAGGTATTGTCAAGGGAACCTGCTTCTTCATAGGATTTGCGGATGCCGGAGGCTTCGCTTAAGGGGGCGCAGATGTTCTGCATGTACTGATGCCAGTAAAGCCCGTTACTGCTGGCATCTACATCAAACTTTTCAAGGTACAGTGTGTCCTGCCCTTTTAAAATATAGTTGGCAGATATGACCTCTGCGCCGCCGTAGATGGACATATAGCCGTTATACCAGTTTTCCGCCATGGCTTTGGCAAGACCGCTTTCAATGACTTCCTTGTCCGTTTTGCCGGAAGCTCCGATATTGAAGTAATTATAATAGCATTCGTATCCCGGATAGGTACCGGAAATAAGCGGTGAGGTTCCTTTTCCCTGTTCCTGATATACACGGCAGGCCAGATGAAAGGGGCTTACACCAAGCTCGGCACCGATGGCCCAAAAGGTTTTTGCGAAGGTGATTTCCAGATTCGGTATGATACCGGACATAAAGGTATTATTTAAAAAGCTCTGGACAGCCTCCTCCGTATGGTACGAGGCGTTGTAGGTAAGCTGTTCAAACTGGAAGATACCGACTTCCGTCAGACTGTTTCTGGGGTCTAAATAAAATTTAAGCGTATCCTCCGAAGCAAGTGCCCAGCTGTTGCTGAACGGTCCCTTCTGCATATAAACAGGAAAAGAGGAAGGAATCAGACTTCTGCCGTCTACCATTTCATTGGCAACTACGGTATTCCAGTCCAGATTCGTATTCATTTTTACAAAGGTCCAGTTGGGGTGCGCCTGCTTTAGTGCAGTCAGCGCGTCCCGGTAGCTTTCGGGAAACTGTTCAATGTCAGGATAGCTGTCCTCTCCGGTCAGGGAATAGATGCTCTGCCTGACAGGGTTCATGCCGTAGGCATCTTCCCAGTTTAGAAACAGCTCATCGGAGCAGGCAAGATACCTGCGGGGAATGTAGCCGGTGTACTGTACATCCTGATAATACAGGGTGACGTATTCCCAGATTTCATAGTCATCATCTACAAAAACATCCTGAATCTGTACCTGCTGGCCGCTGGGAACCGTTATCACGGAGGCGCTGTCAAAGGAGGCTTCCGCATATAAAGGATAGGTATCGCACAGGTATACCAGTGCCATTACCGTCCGGTCCTTCAGTATATCCTTAAGTGCTGTGCGTGCTTCTTCCACCCAGGCGCTTTCTTCCGCTGAAAGTGCATGAGAGGAACTTGCAAACAGCGGAGAAAGGCAGACGGTAAATAAAAGCAGTACAGCAGATATCCATTTTGCTGTGTTTTTCATTGGCATCTCCAAAAGGGTAAATAGGGTTATCTTTATATTAATACTACAGGTTGTATACAAACACTTATACATAATACATTATATAGAAAATACAATAATAAGGCAATGCAGATTAGCACAAAAATGCGAAAAAGCAATAAAAGAGGGATAAGCAGCAGGATTTTGCAGATACTAGAGGCAGTAACAGCGTGTTTTTTAATATGTGTGATTATCAGAAGGTGCCCGAAAAGCGGGCAGAAGGGAAAGCAGAATGGATCAAAACGAAATGCCCTTAGGGCTGGGATTTGGCCTTGCCATGAATGAAAAGGCGATGGAAAATTTTGCACGTATGGATGCAGCCGAAAAAGCAGGAATTGTAGAAAGTGCCCATAACGTGCATTCCAAGGCGCAGATGGAGAAAATTGTGCAGGATATAGAGAGCGGCGGTCTTAAGAAAACGAATGCTTCAGATTTTTTATAATATCCTGTCTTGTAACGATACCGATAAAATAATTACGGTCATCTACAATAGGAATGAAATTCTGGCTGACTGAGCGGCTTAAAAGCTCCTCCATAGAGATATCAATTCTGGCAGCAGGGTTAAAATCAGCGCGGATAATATCGGCAATCCGGCAACTTTCCGGCATGCCTAAGCCGTTGCTGCACAAATCTACGATATGCCATAAAAAGTCGCCTTCGCTGACACAGCCGGCATAATAGCCTTCTTTTGAAAGGACGGGGATTGCCGTATAGCCGTGGGCACGCATTTTTTCCAGTCCCTGACGGAGAGAATTGTTATCATAAAGATAAGCGACCTGTTCTTTTGTTTTTAACAGCATAGGTACGTTCATATTTTCAGACCTCTTCCTTAGTTTTGCGGTACAGATATCTTTAGTGTATTGCATTTTGAGAAGTTTTTCAACCTAAACGTGACAAGGAGAAGCTTTTCGTGTAAAATTGTTCTAATAAGGAAAAGGGCTCGGAGAATTGTCTGAGGGCAGCGTAGAGCCCGTAAGGAGGAACGGATGAAAAAGATGGCGGCAGTGGTGCTTGGCATGGTAATGCTCGGCATGGGGCTTTGCGGTTGTGCAAAAAAGGAACCGGTAATGAAGGACATTTCTTCTGTGGAGCTTGTAAGCAATATGAAAATAGGCTGGAATCTGGGAAATACATTGGACGCTACCGGTGCAATGGGGATTATGGCGGAGAGTTCATGGGGAAACCCCAAGACTACACAGGAGATGATAGATGCCGTACTGGAGGCCGGTTTTAACGTAATCCGGATACCGGTGACCTGGAACGGTCATTTTGGAGGCGCACCGGACTATGAAATAGCAGAAGTATGGCTTGACAGGGTACAGGAGGTTGTTGACTATGCTTACAATAAGGATGCTTATGTCATTTTGAACATGCATCATGAGGACTGGGTATTTCCCTCTTATGAAAACGAAGAAGAGGCTACAGAAAAAATCACTGCTCTCTGGACACAGATTGCCATCCGTTTCAAAGATTATGATGAAAGACTGATTTTTGAAGGACTGAATGAACCGAGAAAAATTGGTACCAATGTGGAGTGGAACGGCGGCGATGAGGAAGGATGGGAGGTTGTGAACCATTATATTGCAGCCTTTGTGGAAGCGGTACGGGCTACCGGAGGCAATAATGAATTAAGGCATCTGATGGTACCCGGCTATGCGGCATCCTCAAGTGATGCGGCGTTAAAGGCTATAAAGCTTCCGGAGGATGATAAGCTGATTGTATCGGTCCATGCTTACACACCTTACAATTTTGCACTCAATACCGCAGGTACTGCCCGGTGGAATCAGGATACGAAGGATATTGACTGGCTGATGAAGCAGCTGGATGCGCTTTTTGTCAGCAAGGGTATACCGGTTATCATCGGAGAATTTGGTGCTATGAACAAGGATAACGAGGCAGAAAGAGTAGAGTGGGCGGCCTATTATGTGGAAAAGGCAGGGGAAATCGGGGTGCCCTGTATATGGTGGGATAACAATGCCTTTACAGGCAACGGAGAAAATTTCGGGCTGCTTAACAGACGAGAGCTTAGCTGGCCTTATCCCGACCTGTTAAACGCACTGATAACGGCGGCTGAGGCAAATGGCGGATTTACGGAGGAGTGAATGATGCTGCCAGAAGAATTTCAGAACAGAATGCGGAGGATGTTAGGAGACGAGTATCCGGCATTCTTACAGAGCTTTACAGGGGAAAATTACCGTGCGCTGCGCGTTAATACAAGAAAGACGGATACAGAGACTTTTTTAAAGCGAAGTCCCTGGAAACTGCAGCCGGTGCCCTGGACAGAAAACGGATTTTATTATGAAAACGACAGCCAGCCGGGAAAGCATCCCTTTCATGAGGCAGGCGTATACTACATACAGGAGCCATCCGCTATGGCGCCCGTTCCTTTTTTAAAAATAAAACCGGGAGAACGGGTACTTGATTTATGCGCGGCTCCGGGCGGAAAGACAACGCAGATAGCAGACTATATGCAGGGAGAAGGGATTTTAATCAGCAATGAAATCCATCCGGCAAGAGCTAAAATCCTCTCCGAAAACGTGGAACGAATGGGCATCCGCAATGTTGTTGTGACCAACGAGACACCGGAAAACCTGGCATCTGAATTTGTGGGGTATTTTGACAAAATACTGGTGGATGCACCCTGCTCAGGAGAAGGGATGTTCCGCAAAAATGAAGAAGCCTGTGAGGAATGGAGCCCGGAAAATGTGGAGCTTTGTGCAAAAAGACAGGATGCGGTTTTGGCATGCGCCGCAGAAATGCTTCGTCCGGGGGGCAGGCTTGTTTATTCAACCTGTACCTTTGCACCTGAAGAGGATGAGGGAACAATCAGCCGCTTTTTAAAGGAATATCCTGATTTTTCCATAGAAAAAACAGAACGTCCCAAGGGGTTTATCTCCGGTGTGGGAGCATGGGTGGAAGACCCTGCCCCCGGCATTGAAAAGACCCTGCGTCTGATGCCTCACAGGCTGCATGGAGAAGGCCATTATCTGGCAGTGCTGACAAAAGGGGAGGCCGGGGAGCGCTTTTTGCGTAACAGTAAAAAGGGATCTGAAAAGAGCCTTGCGCCTAAGGATTACAGCGCGTTTCTGGAATTTAAAATGGAGTATCTGGATGATTTTGCGGCAGAGGGAACTTATCTGCGTTTTGGAGAGCAGCTTTATTTAGGACCTGTGGACATGCCGGCCTTAAAGGGACTTAAGGTGCTTCGTCCCGGTCTGCATCTGGGTACTATAAAAAAGAACCGGTTTGAACCCTCCCATGCCCTTGCGCTGGCATTAAAGTCTGGTAAGGTAAAGCAGTATCTTACGCTTTGTGCAGGCGGGAACCGGGTAAAACAGTATCTTACGGGAATGACCATAGCGATACCGGATGAAGAGGAAAACCTTGTGGTACAGGAGGGAAAAACAGGCAGGAAGCTTCCTGACGCAAAGGGCTGGTGTCTTATTTGCGTAGAAAATTACAGCTTAGGCTGGGGAAAGCTTGCCGGCGGAATTATGAAGAACCACTATCCAAAGGGACTTAGGAAAGGGTAGAGAGAAGGAGCAGAAAATGCAGACAGAGGAAATAATTGCAAAGCTGGATGGGCTGTTTGCGGCGAATGAAGGCGCGAAGGCGCAGAGATTGTTGGAGGATTCCATAAAGCAGGCAGTGGAAGAAGGGGACGATAGCGCTCTTTTAACCCTGCTAAATGAAATGGTCGGATACATGCGGGAAACCAGTCAGGTGGAAAGCTCCTACAGCTATGCGGGGGCTGCCTTAAAGCTGATGGAGAAGATGGAGATTGGGGGAAGCACGGCGTATGCCACCACTCTTTTAAACATTGCCAATGCTTACCGGGCAGGAGGAAGGCTGGAGGATTCCCTTTCATATTATAAAGAAGTGTTTGCTCTGTATGAAAAAAAAGTAGACGCAGACGATATGCTTTTTGCCAGTCTCTATAACAATATAAGTCTGTTGTATCAGGAAATGGGAAATTTCGGGGAGGCGAAGGAAAACCTTTTGCAGGCGCTGTCTGTTGTAAAGAAAAATGTGGATACTTATTTTGAGGAGGCGGTGACCTATGCCAATCTGGCGGCCACCTGCCTGCAGTTAAATGAGGATGCGGAGGCGGTGGAATACTTTAACCTTGCCATAGCAATATTTGAAGCCCACGGTATAAAGGATGCCCATTACTGCGCGGCGCTTTCTTCCATGGGGACTTATTATTATAAAAAGAAAGAATATGATACTGCGGCATCCTGCTTTGAAAAGGCAATGAAAGGGATGAAGGATTCTCTGGGGGAAAACGAATATTATCAGAGGCTTTCCGAAAATCTGGCGGCTTGTAAGGAAGCGGCGGCAGCGGAGCCGGACAGGTCCGTACCGGTATCGACAAAGACGGCAGCAGAAGACAGAATTCCCGGCCTTACGCTGTGCCGGGAATACTTTGAAACCTACGGCAGGCCTATGCTTGCAGAGCAGTTTGCCGAGTATAAGGACAGAATAGCGGCAGGACTTTGCGGGGAAGGCTCGGACTGCTTTGGCTTTGATGATGCGGTATCGAGAGACCATGACTGGGGACCCGGTTTTTCCATGTGGGTTTCAGAGGAGGTCTACGCGCAGATTGGCGGGGCGCTGGAGGCGGCATATGAAAAGCTTCCGGGAGAATTTAAGGGATATACAAGGAGAGAGAGCAGGCAGGGCCGCGGCAGGATGGGCGTAACAACCATTGCAGGCTTTTATGGCAGACTGCTTGGCAGTGACAATCTGAAAAACCTCACAAAGGACTTTACGGCAGAAGATGTAAACTGGGCGCAGGTTTCTGATGAAGCGTTGGCGGCAGCAGTAAACGGCTGTGTTTTTACGGATGAAGAGGGCACTTTTTCGGCTATCAGAGCGGTGTTAAAAAAGGGGTTTCCTGAGAGCGTGTTTTATTTAAAGGCAGCAGAAGCCTGCGCTAAATTTTCCCAGTCTGCCCAGTACAATTTTAACAGGATGGCAGGACGTATGGACAGGGTGGCAGCAGAGCTTTCTCTTTCTGAGGGCGTAAAATGGGCAATGAAGCTGCTCTATTATGTGGCAGGCGAATATCCGCCCCACGATAAATGGCTTTACAGGGGAATTTCCGAGAAACCTGAATATGCAAAAGAGTGCGGATTGCTCAGGCGTCTTTTTGAAAAGAAAACGGATGAGGAGCGCACACAGCTTGCAGAAGAACTGGCAGAGGCTATTGCGGACATACTTTATGAAAAGGATATCGTAAGCGTCAGGGAGGCTTATCTGGACTTTTATACCACAGAGCTTTTACAGAAGGCTGCTTTGGCAAAAAAGACGGATGAGGAACTGATTGAAGAGATTGCAGAAACGGAGTATGACGCCTTTGATAAGGTCAGAAATACCGGCGGCAGGGCTTTTTGTCAAAATGACTGGCCCACCTTTTCCATTATGCGAAAGAGCCAGTATATGACCTGGAACCGCAAAATGCTGCTGCAGTATTTATATGAATTTCAGGCGGAACTGGCAAGGGGACGCAATCTGATTGAAGAAAAGTATGGCAGGATGATGGAGAGTAATTATCCTGAGGAATATGAGAAAATAAAGGAAAGCTTTCCGGTACTGCCTAAGGAGAAGAAGCAGATTATTGAGGCAATTGTGCAGATTCAGGTGGAATTTATGGAGGAGTTTGCAGATAAATATCCTAATCTGGCAGGCAATGCCCGTCTGATCCATACCTACGAAGACCGGTTTGGGGATACCTCCTACGAAACCTATCTGCGGGGAGAAATCAGTACCTATTCAGATAAGATGCTGGAGCTTTATGGCCGTTTTATTGCAGGGCTGGCTGGGCAGGGAGAAAATCTTGCGGCGCTTACCATGGAAAACAGCGCCAAATTGTACGGATACAAAAGCTTACAGGAAGCGGAAGCGGCAGTAGAAGCAGAATAGGCAGGATTTTGCCGGAGGACTAAAACGGCCTGCGCAGCAGAAGCAGAAGAAACAGGCGGTCTATGCGGGCAGAAGCAGATACAGCAGTGTACCCACCACACCGGAGCCTAAAATAATCTTAATGGCGCCCAGCTTATATTTGCGAAGCAGGAAGAGGCAGACAAAAAACAGGGCTGCTTCGATGTAATTGATATTTCCGGCAGAAAAGTCCCAGGCATCCTTTTTAAAAACCGCAAGTGTCAGTATGGAGAGACCTGCGCAGGAAATTAAAGACACTACTGCCGGGCGCAGGCAGGACAAAACAGTCTGTACGCCGGAAAATTTGCGGTATTTATAGTAGACATACGCCAAGATCAGACAGATGGTAAAGGGCATCAGGATACAGCCGAAGGTACAGATAACGGCGCCGGGGACACCGGCAAGGCGCATACCCACAAAGGTAGCGGAATTGATAGAGATAGGACCGGGCGTCATTTCGGCGATAGTGATAAGGTCGGCAAATTCCTCCAGGCTCATAAGGCGGTATACATCCACAACCTGATTCTGAATCAGAGGAATTGCAGCATAACCGCCGCCCACACTGAAAAGCCCTACCTGTAAAAAGCTTAAGAATAACTGAATCAGCAGGTGCATTATGATTCCTCCTTCCGTTTCCCAAACTGCTCTGCGGCTGCACAGATAAGCCCTGTGGCCAGACAGCACAGAATGATTACCATGGCGCTCACATGAAGGAAATATCCCATAATAAAGGTAGTCACCATAAGGGCGATATAGAGTATCTTTTTGGTGGAAAGCACGTTTCGGGCAAGGGTTATTACCACATCACAGATAACGGCGGCAACGCCGGCGCGCATGACGGTAAGAGCAGTGGTAATAAGGGCATTATCCCGAAACTGGTCGTAAAATACGGCAATCAGGGACAGCAGCAGCATGGGCGGCAGGATGGTGCCGGTCACTGCCACAAGGGAGCCTAAGATACCGTGCAGCCTGTAGCCTAAAATAACGGATGCATTCACCGGGATAGGGCCGGGCGATGACTGGGCGATGGCGGTGATGTCAAGCATTTCCTCTTCCTCCAGCCAGTGCCGTTCTTCTACCACTTTCTTTTTCATTAAGGAGACGATGACAAAGCCTCCGCCGAAGGTGCAGGCACTCAGCACAAATACCGTAGTAAACAGTTCCTTTAGCAGCTTAAAATCTATCTTTTTCTTGTTTCTTTGTTCGTTTGTAAGGTTTTTATTCATAGCATTTTCACTCATACAGGTTTCCCCTCACGAATAAAAGGATAAGCAATCTCAGCGTCTAACAGCGCTTTATATGCCCTGACTTTGCGGAAGGTATTTCCCATCATTTCATTTTCTCTGTAATGACGGAGCTTATCCATATCAAAATCAGCAAAATACAAGTCTTCTGTTAAATCATCGGCTAACAGAAGCGTATTGTCAACACACTCACCGTCCTCATCCCAGCAAATCGGTGAAAAGGCGCAGGAGCAGCCTGCATTTTTGCCATTAGGGTTTGCCATTACAATACCTGTCATATTTTCATATGCCCGGGTGGACAGGGCCTGAATACGGGGCTTCATGGTCTCACAGTCATTGGGAACCAAAATGATTTCCGCACCTTTTAACATGAGAATCCTGGCACTTTCCGGATATTCCCTGTCATAGCAGATCATGATACCTAATTTAATGCCGTAAAAGTCACATACCTTAAATTCTTCGCCGCTTTCCAGGCATTTTTCGTCTGCAAAATCACAGGTATGCACTTTGGAATATTTCATTAAAATATTGCCCGATTTGTCTATTACAAAGGCAGTATTTTGCGGTTTATTTTTTCCCTGCGTAAGAGCGGTTGCAACAACGCCGGTTCCATGTTTTTTCGCGGCGCTGCATATTTTTGTTATGCAGTTGTCATCATCAGTCAGTGCCTCGTGGTTTTCTATTGGCAGCTCATAGCCTGTAATAAAACATTCGGGAAGCAGCAGGATATCTGCCCCTTTTTTGGATGCCTCCTCTATTTTGGAGATAATGGTCTGCGTATTGCGGATTTTGTCTCTGCCCGCAGAGTGCATCTGTAAAACAGCTACTTTGAATATCATGGAATATTTTTCTCCGTTCTTTATGGATTTTTTTCAGTATAGCATAAAATGTGCATACCTGTTAAACGTTTTTATAACTATAAAAAGCAATTACGAATACTGACGGTTATTGTATTATGCAAAATGACGGAGGGTTTAACAATATTTCTTTGGAGATTATATAAAATCCTCCAAACCTGTCCATACTTATTGGTGAAAGCAAATGGATACAGCATTTGTATATTAACTGATAAAAGAAAGGAATAAGAGTATGGACGGATCAGGATTTAGCAGTGCAAATGAGCCTTGGGGCAGCGGTATGCTTTGGGGACTTCCGGTGGCGTTTGCCATGGAGGAAGATGCTATGGACAGGATAAACAGCATGACCGATGAGCAAAGAGAGGTGCTTCGGGAAAAGAGCAGTCAGGTTACCAGTGACAGCGAGATGGATGAGCTGGTACGAATGGTTGTAGAAGGCAGATTTGAATAAAATACTGTGTTTATGGTCGTATGAAGAGACCGGTTCTGCATGGCTTATCGGTATTGACAGGCAATTGCAGAACCGGTCCCTTTTAATAAGACAACTGTCATTATGTGAACCGCAGTATTATTTGGCACTACGGCTGTTGGGGCATGCCGCTATTTGGGGCGTACCGTCATTCTGGCAATGTGTCCGTCTTCAGAAACCTTTTGGACGGTGGCGATTGCCATTACGTGAAAGCCGCCGAAGGAAGCAATAAACTCAGCCTGTGTATCGTTGGCAATGGTGGCCTCTAAAATGGAGTACTGGCGGAAGGTGAATTTATTCCTGAAAAACATGGCAATAGCTTCTCTGCCGTACAGATGATATTCGTGCTGTGCCGTGCCGTTGGGACAGTAATCGCACAGATGGCCTTCTTTTGTGAACAGGTCTCCCAAAGCGGTAAAATCTTTGTTTTCCATAGCTTCTACATATTTTTCAATGGGTCTCATATCGTTTCCTCCTAATATACTTTTTCAGTGTTTAACAGTGCGTCCGTACCGCCGTCCACAAACAGGATATTGCCGTTTATGCCGCAGGCTGCAGGGGAGGCTAAGAAGACGATGACGGAAGCGATTTCTTCCGGCTCCATCAGAGTTTCTTTGCCGTATTTGGTGGGAATGGGAAGGGCATTCAGCGCCATTTTCGCATTGGTAGACATGGTAGCTGTCATGGCAGTGTTGACGTTCCCGGGTGCTACTGCATTGATTCTGACACCGTTTGCGGCAAAGGAAGCTGAATGGCGGCGTACCCAGCGCGCCAGTGCATATTTGGTTGCCACATAGATGCTGTTGCCGATGGAAAGATTTGAGCCGTCCCAGCTGCTTACCAGATTTAAAATTTTCTGTTCATCTCCGATGTTGTTTAACAGGTCAGCCACATCCATTCTGCCTGCACCCTGGGAGATAGTATTGGAAGCGGTCACCACACAGTTGCCCTGTTTCTTTTCCAGCAAATCGTAGACGCCTTTTGCCAAAGCGATGGTGCCGAAATAATTCAGGGAAATAATGAGCTTCAGGTTGCCGCATGCGCCTGACACGCCGGCGTTGCAAATCATGCCGTCAAGTCCTTCAGGATGCATTTCATGCAGCTTATCTATAGCAGTCTGCCTGCCCTCTTTGGTTGCCAGGTTCACGCAGATGTCCCCATCCTTTAAATCAATATTGATAACCTCATGGCCTGCCTGTTTTAAAAGCTCTACTGTTTTTGCGCCGATTCCGCTGGAACCGCCTGTGATTGCATATACGCCCATAAAAAAATCCTCCTTTATATGTGGTTTGTCAGTTTTACAAATCCGAAATGTAAATGGAAAAGCTAGGACTGCTTTACAAATCTGATAATCCTTATTATAATTAAAATTGATATCTTTAAAATAACCAAATTAATTTAAAATGAGGATACCAGATTGAGAGCATATGATTTTTCAAAAAAGGGAAAGCTTACTTTATACGAATACTTATATGAATGTATTAAAAAAGATATTTTAACAGGACAGATTGCGACAGGAGAAAAGCTGCCCTCCAAAAGGGAGCTTGCAGGAGCCCATGGAATCAGCGTAAAGACTGTAGAAAACGCCTATGCGCAGCTTTTGACGGAAGGGTATCTGGAGGCGGAGGAAAAGAGAGGTTATTTTGCGGCAAAGGTCGAGCAGACGATTTATCAGACGAAGGATGTTTGGGATGAAAGACCGTATTACCCGGATGAAAAATGGTTTGCGGATTTTACCTCATCTAATACGGTATATGAAAAATTCCCGTTTTCCCAATGGAGTAAAGTCATGCGGGAAACCTTGAGCTATCGGGATGAAGAGCTTTTGCGTACAGCGCCTTTTCAGGGGGTACGGGAGCTTCGGGAGGAAATTGCTGCTTATCTGTACAGAAACAGAGGAATGAATGTGTCACCTGACTGTATCCTTATCGGTGCGGGAACGGAATATCTGTATGGCAGGCTGTTAGGCCTGCTGCCGCCTGAAAGTGTTTATGCGGTAGAGGATCCCGGTTACAGGAAGATTGCAAAAATCTATCAGGAACAGGGGGTAGACTATCGCTTTATTCCGGTGGACAGGGAAGGAATCTGTATAGAAGAACTGGAAAGAAGCGGCGCAACGGTAGCGCATGTATCACCGGGCTATCATTTCCCCTTAGGCTTTGTCATGCCTGTAGGCAGGAGACAGGAGCTGCTTGCATGGGCAGCCGGGGAGAAGGAACGGTATATTATAGAAGATGATTACGACTGTGAATTCCGTTATTCGGGCCGCCCTGTACCGGCTATTCAAAGCATGGATTTACATCATAGGGTTATCTATATGAATACCTTCAGTAAAACACTGGCGCCCTCCATCCGTATCAGCTATATGGTGCTGCCTAAAAAGCTGATGGACAGATATGTTCAGAAAATGAACTATTATTCCAATACGGTATCGAACTTTGAGCAGTATGCGTTGGCGGCCTTCATAAAACAGGGTTTTTTAGAACGACATATCAGCCGTATGTGTAAATATTACAGGGAATACAGAGACAGGATTTTGCAGTATATAGAAGAATCTGCGCTTCCTGTTGTGGAAACGAAAAGTGCGGATGCCGGCACAAGGCTTCTTGTAAGAGTGAAAACCCCGCTTACGGATACGCAGATTAAATGGGCTGCAAAGGAGGCAGGCATAAGAATAGAATGCCTTTCGGAATTCTGTCAGAAAAAGCGGGAGGATTATGAAAATATACTGATACTTAATTACGCAGATTTAAGTGAAGAAGTGCTGAAGGAGGCTGTTTTGCGGCTGGCGCATATTTTTATCGGTTGATTCCCATACTAAAGATATCAGTGAGCAGGAAAGGTATGGAGAAAATATGAGTGAAAGCAATTTGTGTACATTGGGGAGCCAAAGCGTAAAGCTGAAAAAGGAAGTTTATATTAATGCCAGCGCATCCATTGTAGGGAAAAAAGAGGGAGAAGGACCTTTGGGACTGTTATTTGATATGGTGGGCGAGGACGATATGTTTGGCTGTAAGACCTGGGAGGAGGCAGAAAGCAGTCTTCAAAAGGATGCCGTTTATATGGCTCTCGGGAAAGCCGGAAAGAAGCCGGAGGATATGCGGTACATTTTTGCCGGTGACTTACTCGGTCAATCTATAGCCACATCATTTGGTATTATGAATTATAACATACCACTACTGGGTGTATACGGCGCCTGTTCCACCTGCGGCGAATCCCTGACGTTGGGGGCGATGGCCGTATCAGGCGGTTTTGCGGAAGATGTAGTCTGCGTTACCTCAAGCCATTTTGCCAGTGCAGAAAAGGAATTTCGATTTCCCTTAGGCTACGGCAGTCAGCGCCCGCTGTCTGCAAGCTGGACGGTAACGGGAAGCGGCGCGTTTATTTTGGGCTGTAAAAAGACAGAAGGCAGCAGGGCGCGGATTACCGGAATGACAATCGGTAAAATTGTGGATTTCGGGTTGAAGGATTCTCTGAATATGGGTGCCTGTATGGCTCCGGCAGCAGCGTCTACCATTGCCGGGCATTTTGATGACTATGGCAGTCAACCGGAGGAATACGATAAGATTATTACCGGAGATTTGGGAAGCGTGGGACAGAAGGTTATGCTTGATTTACTTCGGGACAGGGGCTATGATATTTCGGAGCGGCATATGGACTGCGGTATGGAAATCTATGACGCTGCTACGCAGGACACCCATGCAGGAGGCTCCGGCTGCGGCTGTAGCGCCGTTACGCTCTCAGCGTATATTTTAAAGCAGCTTAGCGAACACAACTGGAAAAAAGTATTGTTTGTACCTACGGGAGCGCTCTTAAGCAAGATTAGTTTTAATGAAGGACAGACAGTGCCGGGAATCGCCCATGCAGTAGTGCTTGAGAGTCTTTTATAGCTGTCTGTATAAATGGCAGGGTGCCTGAACGGTGGAGGGAATTCAGTATAAATTCATAGAAATTTGTCTGAAAATCTGCTATACTGTCATTGATATTCATATGGATTTTATAGAATCAGGAGCATTTGCTTATGATAGAATTTAAAAATGTGGAACTGACTGACAGAGAATGGATTGAGCCGCTGCTTGCGGCTTCCGGATTTCAGGGATGCGACTATACATTTGGTAATTTGTATATTTGGAAGGACTTGTACAGGCAGCAGGTGGCAAAGATAGGAGACATGCTGTGTGCCAAAAGCAGAAAGCCGGGCACCGGGGAGTATCTCTATCTGTTTCCGGCAGGAACCGGGAACTTGCGGGAAGCGGTAGAATATATGCGCAGAGATGCAGAGAAACAGGGTGTCCCGTTTTTGCTGCGGGGCTTTGGCAAGGCGGAAGCGGACAGGCTTTCTGCAGAGTTTCCCGATACCTTTATAATAGAAAGTGTCCGTGCGGAATGGGACTATCTGTACCGGGTGGAGGATTTGGCGCTGCTTGCAGGTAAGAAATACCATGGCAAGCGGAATCACATTGCAAGGTTTGAGGATAGCGGCGAATGGCGGTTTGAACCTCTTACGGCAGCGAATATTGAGGCCTGCCGCACCATGTGCGAGGTTTGGTATACAGAGCATGCGGTAAACGGCAATACAGCTGCGCTGATAGACAGGGGTGTTGTCAATAATGCACTTTGCGAATTTGACAGGCTGGGATTTACCGGAGGCGTGCTTTATCAGTATGGTCAGGTAGTAGGCTTTACAATCGGGGAGCCGTTAAATGCGGATACTTATGCAGTGCATGTAGAAAAGGCCTTTGCAGAGATAAACGGCGCCTACCCCATGATAAACAGGGAATATGTGAAGCATATGATGCAGAACTTTACTTATGTAAACCGAGAAGAGGATGACGGACTGGAGGGGCTGCGTAAGGCTAAGGAGTCCTATTATCCGATCATGCTGGAAAAATTTGTAGCAAGGGAGCGTTAGTATGATGCAGCCTGCAAAGGAAGCGGATATGCCGATGGTAATAAAAAACTGGCAGGAGGGCTTTGGTGATACAGAGAAAGAAATAGCGGACTTTTTTTCGGCATTTTCGGGAGTGGCCCGTACCTTTGTATGGAAAGAGGAGGGCAGGGCAGCAGGCCAGCTTATCTTGCTGCCGGTAACGCTTTGCTGTTTAGAGAAAACGGCGGACGGTGAGAAAGAAGCAGTCTGCAAAAGGTATGCCGCAGAATACATATATGCGGTAACCACATCCTGCGCATACCGAAACAGAGGGATTTCCACAAAGCTGCTTGAGGCAGTTTCCGATATGCTTGCTTCAGAAGAAAAATGCGCTGTACTGGTGCCGGCAGACGAGGGGCTGAAAGCCTTTTATGAAAGCAGGGGCTTTAGAGAATGTTTTGCGGAAGAGATAATTACGGTGGAGAATCATGCCGTGCCTAAACAGAAAACAGCTGCCGTATCAAGACAGAAAGGCGGGATGAGGCAGGAACTTAAGGCGGCAGACAGTGCAGACAGTGCCGGCGTACTTTTACCTCTTACAGAAGAAGAATATATAAGGCTTAGAAAAGAAGCGTTTGCCAACAGGGTTCATATAGAGCAGCCCGATGTTATGGTTGCTTATGCGCTGAGACTGCATAAAAAAGAGGGTGGGTACTGTGTGAAAATAAGATGTAACGGCGGTTCCTGCGGTGTGCTTTACAGAGTGGAGGCTGACGGGGGAATTTTTATACGGGAAATTACCGCAGGTACGGCGGCAGAGGCAGTGACTGCGGCAAAAGCCCTGTTATTTAAGCTGGGAGAGCAGAAGGCTGTGCTGCAGCGCTCCTGTTACACCTTAGGGCTTCATCTTCCGGGCGGATATATGCCGGATGGACCTGGTTTTTGCGGACCTTTTGCAGACGGGTATTTTAATCTGGTGCTGGACTGATGAGGAGACAAGGAAAAATGAGTTTGAAAGCACAGGAAAGATGAATGCAAAAGCATAAGGCAGTTAGACTTGCAATCCTGAAAATATTTTAGTACAATAAAGCGAATGATATTCAGGGAGAGGTTGTTATGCGGGTAATGGAATTTAAAATGGAAAGACCGGGGCTTCTTACAGTCGGTCAGGAAATTACGGTGACAGAAGGCGTTCTGCCAAGCAACTATTATTATACGATAGACCCTTCGCTTGCCATGTCCGGTAATGTTCCGCTGCGGAACCGGATGCTTGTAAGGGAGGGCGTTGTCACGGATATCAGGGAAAATGAAAGAGGCTTTTATGTTACGGCGCAGTTTGATGCACCAGAGCCTAAGGATTAAAAGGAGGATATAACAATGTTAGAAAGAGTATCAACAGACAAGGCACCGGCAGCTATCGGTCCCTATTCACAGGGCATTATGGCAGGAGATTTCTTCTTTGCGTCAGGACAGATTCCCATCAATCCTGCAACCGGCAATATTGAAGGAACAACGATTGCGGAACAGGCAGAGCTTGTAATGAAAAACATCGGCGGACTCTTAGAGGCAGCAGGAACAGATTACAGCCAGGTTGTAAAGACCACCTGCTTTTTAGCAGATATGGGTGATTTTGCAGCCTTCAATGAAGTGTATGCAAAGTATTTTACAGAGAAGCCCGCAAGAAGCTGCGTAGCAGTAAAGACCCTGCCTAAAAACGTGCTTTGTGAAGTAGAGGTAATCGCTTTCCTGCGCCAGTCTTTGTTTGATATATAAAATATTTGCAGGGTAAAGGTTTTAGGCAGAGAGCGCGGAAAAGAGAAAGATAATGACGGACAGTGAAAAAAATATTGTGCTGATTGGCATGCCGGGAGCCGGCAAAAGTACGGTAGGCGTAGTGGCAGCAAAGCGGATGGGGTTTCGGTTTGTAGATTCTGATTTGGTGATTCAGGAGAAATGCGGCAGGCTGTTGCACGAGCTGATAGAGGAGTACGGCGTAGAAGGCTTCTGGAAGCTGGAAAATGATGTGAATGCTTCGCTGGATGTAAAACGGTCTGTAATTGCCACCGGCGGCAGTGTATGCTATGAAGCAGAGGCAATGGAGCATTTAGGCAGGATAGGTACGGTTGTGTATCTTGCGCTTCCCCTTTCTGATTTGCAGGAGCGACTGGGAGACTTAAATGCCAGAGGCGTGACTTTAAGGCCCGGACAGACGCTTGCGGACTTATATAGGGAGCGGATTCCTCTTTATGAAAAATATGCGGATATTACCGTTGACTGTGCAGGTAAGCAGCTAAGAGAAGTGGCAGTGGAAATCTGTGACAGAATAAAAGAGGCATGGGACGTGAAAAACGGACAGGGAACGGAGAAAACAGAGGTATGACCGGTAAAACAGGAAGAAACAGTTTTTTGTTGTTTTTGACAGCGTGTATCTGGGGACTTGCCTTTGTGTCCCAAAGTAAAGGGATGGAGGCGATGCAGCCCCTTACCTTTAACGGCATCAGGTCTTTTTTGGGTGCCGCTGTGGTATTTCCCCTTGTATTGTACCGTATGCACGGAAGAAAAAAGGCAGCTCTTAAAAATGGTGAAGCAGTGCAGAAGCTGGATGTAAAAGCAACGCTTTTCGGCGGACTTTTCTGCGGAATCATTTACACGGCTGCCAGTACCGTTCAGCAGTATGGGGTAGCCTTCACTACCGTTGGAAAGGCAGGCTTCATTACAACGCTCTATATTATTTTTGTACCGCTTTTTGGGATTTTTCTGAAGAAAAAGGTGCCGGGCATAATTTGGGCCGGAGCCGGAATGGCAGCAGCCGGGATGTATCTTTTGTGTATGACGGAAGGCTTTTTTCTGACGCCCGGAGATGCATTGGTATTTATCTGCGCAATACTGTTTGCCGTACATATTTTGGTTATTGATTATTATTCGCCCAAAACAGACGGCGTTATTCTTTCCTGCATGCAGCTTTTTGTGTGCGGCGTTGTATGTACGGTACTGGCATTTTTGTTTGAAACACCGTCTCTGCTAAAGATGCAGGAAGGACTTGTGCCCCTGCTTTATTCGGGTATTATGTCCTGCGGCGTAGCTTATACGCTGCAGATGATAGGACAAAAGGGGCTAAATCCTACGGTAGCTTCCCTGATTTTAAGCCTGGAATCGGTGGTGGCAACGCTGACCGGGTGGCTGGCTTACAAAGCCGGTTTTTTAAAAACAGACCAGACGCTGACCGCAAGGCAGATTTTAGGCTGTGCTGCAGTATTTGCAGCAGTGATACTGGTACAGCTTCCGATTGGAAAAAAGAATAAAATATAGAAAAGCATACATAATAATCCATGATTCATAAAATCCAAAGGAGGAAAACGAATCATGGATTATTTTAATGCATTCTGGGTGGGTGGTCTTATCTGTGCGCTGGTACAGGTTTTAATGGAAAAGACCAAAATGCTTCCGGGAAGGATTATGGTGCTTTTGGTATGTTTGGGAGCGCTTATCAGTATATTTGGATGGTATGAGCCTTTTTCGGAATATGCAGGCGCAGGCGCATCGGTTCCGCTGCTTGGTTTTGGCAATGTACTGATGAAGGGCGTAAAGGAAGGTATGGAACAGGCAGGATTTCTGGGACTGTTTCAAGGCGGCTTCAAGGCCGGTGCCGTGGGCTGCAGCGCAGCGCTGATATTTGGTCTGTTAGCGGCTCTTATTTTCAATCCCAAAATGAAAAAATGAAGAAAATATTAATCTTCTTTTAAAATGTGTAATATTTCCCCATTTTCTGTCGAAATGTGATAGTATAATCAAGAAAAACGTTTTGCGGCATACGCACGTTAAAAATGTTCTGTCCAAGGGAGAAAATGGAATTATGATACAAATTTTTGGTTTTTTTATTGGGACATTTATATATATGGAGCTGGTTTATCATTTTGCCTGTTTTGGATTTACAGCATTTAATCCGATTCTTGCAATTCCGGTATGGATATTTCTTTCAGGCTTTTCTGCATTGTTTGTAGGTTTCCTGCGCAAAAAAGCAAATCGGACCGTGTTTTTTATATTTTTGGGGATAGATTATCTTCTTTTTGCAAGCCAGCTTGTTTATATGAAAATCTTTAAACAGCCGCTTTTGTTTGCTGCCATTACCAATACCGGTAAGGCTGCTGTGACAAATTACTGGCGGGAAGCTCTTCAGGCCATATTGCAGGCATCAGGATATCTTTTGCTGTTAGCAGTTCCTTTTTTTGCAGCGGGACTTTTGCTTAAGTTTAAAAAAATAGTGTTAAAGAGCCATTCTTACAGAGAACGTCTTATGAGTATCGCCGTTGCTACGGCGGGAATCGTGAGCTTTATTGCTGTTTTGCTTGGCGGTCATTTTGCAAAGGCGGATTATTATGAAAGCTATAGCGGATTTTATGACCCGGAGGGCGTGATTTCCGAATACGGAACAGCGCCTTCCATCATAAGAGACGTGTTCAGAGGCCTGTTTCCCAAAGAGGATTCGCTGGGGGCATGGGAGGATTTTGAACAGGTTTCCGGTGAAGATACGGTGAGCAGCGGAGAGCCCGGTGTGTCAGACAATGCAGGCACGGCAGAAACACTGCCTGTGGAAACAGAGCCGCCCCTTGATACTTCGCCCAATGTACTGCCTATTGATTTTGACAGTCTGATTGCCAATGCAGATTCGGAAGAAATCGTAGAATTGGCCGAATATATGCAGAGCATGCCTCCTACCAACAAAAATGAGTATACGGGCATGTTTGAAGGATACAATCTGATTTATCTGACGGCGGAAGGTTTTTCGCCTTATGCAGTAGATGAGCAGCTGACGCCCACCCTGTATAAGCTGATTCATTCAGGCTTTGTATTCGAGGATTACTATGTGCCGCTGTGGCAGACCTCTACCAGTGACGGTGAATATGTAAACTGCACCGGTCTGATACCGGATCAGCAGTTCAGCATGCGGAGAAGCTCTTCGATTGCCATGCCGTTTGCACTGCCTTCCTATTTTGCCAGGGAAGGGGTAAACAGCTATGCTTACCACAACAATACCTTGTCTTATTATGAAAGAAATCTGACGCATCCCAATCTGGGGTACAATTTTAAAGCCAGCAAGTTAGGGGATTTGGATGAGGCTGTATGGGGCGGGCAGGTCTTTGAGATGGAAAATGCAAGATATTGGCCGGCATCTGATTTGGATATGATGAAGGCTACGATTCCCGAATATATCAACGAAGACAGATTTCATGTTTACTATATGACGATATCCGGTCATATGAACTATAATTTTACCGGTAATAAGATGTCTTCCATTCACAAAGAGGATGTGGCGGAGCTGCCATATTCAGAGGAAGGCCGGGCATATATTGCCTGCAATATAGAGCTGGATTTGGCGCTGCAGTATTTGATTGAGCAGCTTGAAGCAGCCGGAAAGCTGGAGAATACGGTAATCTGCTTAAGTGCAGACCACTATCCGTATGCTATGGAGATTGCCAATTTGGAAGAACTGGCTGGCAAGCCCCTTGACGGAAGTCTGGAGATTTACAAAAATAACCTGATTCTCTGGAACAGCGAGATGGAAACCGTAACCGTGGAAAAGACAGCAAGTGCCCTTGACATTCTGCCTACCCTGCTGAATTTATTCGGCTTTGAATATGATTCCAGACTTTATGTTGGCAGGGATATTCTTTCAGACAGTGCCCCTCTTGCGATTTTCTCAGACCGCAGCTTTATTACGGACAGGGTTTCCTATAACAAGAAGAGCAAGGAAATTATCTGGAAGGACGGCAGTGAAGACGAAGCGTATTATGAAGCGGTAAAGAAACAGGTAAAAGGACTGTATGGGTATGCAGCCGGTATACTGAATAATGACTTTTACCGTTATGTGGAAGAAGCTCTTCCTGAGGAATATCACTCCAAGATAGACCCTGAATGGATAGCGCCTCGTCCGCCGGCACTAAAGACAGAGGAGCCGGAGCAGACCCCTGCGCCTGATACGGAAACGGAGCCGGAGCAGACCCCTGTACCAGACACAGAAACAGTACCGGAGCAGACCCCTGTACCGGGTGCGGAAACAGTACCGGAGCAGGAAACGATTCCGTGACAGATACCGGTGAACTTATAAAAACGCCTGTGAGTTATAATTCCTCACAGGCGATTCCTTTTTTGTATAAGTATTGCTTTACTGCGGCATCCCACAACCGTTCCGGTTCCTTGTCGGGAACAAAGGTGGTATAGGAGGTTCCGGTATAGAGAACGGCTTTTTCCCCGTCAAACCGTATAGTCAGCACCAGTGCCTTGATAAGTTCCGTGGGTACGGTGCTGTTTCCTTTTTCAAGAATGGAGGCTGCATAGGAGGGCATAAGCTGAAATACAAATTGAAAGCGAAGAGGGGTATGCTTTCCCTTAATCAGATTGAAACAAATGCCCTTCATATCCTGCCAGGCAGAAAACTCACGGAAGTCAGCCCCGCGTTCCTCCCACTCTTCGGAGGTAAAAAAATCATTATTCAGTCTGCCGTCAATCGTAAAAGTGGTGGCAGTAGAGATAGAAGCTTCCTCTAAAAGAAAGGTGTCAAAAAGGTCTCCGGCAAGGAGAGCGTTCATAAACGGTTTTAATGCAGTAACATGCAGAGCAAGCATAATTTCCTCCCAAACAAACGAAAAAACTGATTAGTAACAGTATAACCATTACAAAAATAAGTGTCAATAAAATCTGAAATACTCTTTACAGATACATGTATATGTGCTACCATCAAATGTAGTTATCAAAACTACATACGGAATTAGTAAATATTTATAATAAAGGATTAGGAGACTATATGAGTTATAAAATTGTTGTGGACAGCTGTTGCGAATTACCGGAGAAGTACTTATCCGATAAAAGGTTTGAAAGGGTGCCTTTGGGAATAGAATTAGGAGAAGATCAGATATTAGATGATGAAAGCTTCAATCAGGCAGAATTTTTAAAAAAGGTAGCAGAATACCCCAAATGTCCGAAGTCTTTCTGTCCGTCACCTGAGAGATATATGGAGGCTTACCATGCAGAGGCAGAACATATTTATGTGGTTACGCTTTCTGCTAAATTAAGCGGCAGCTATAACAGTGCAGAGCTGGGAAAAAGATTATATAAGGAAAATTATGGGGAAAAGAAAATCTGTGTAGTGGATTCCGAATCCGCAAGCTGCGGTGAGACGCAGATAGCGCTTAAAATAATGGAGTTAGAGGAGGCAGGACTTTCCTTTGAGGAAGTGGTAGAGCAGATTCAGGACTTCAGAGATGAAATGAATACCTATTTTGTACTGGATAATTTAGAAACGCTTCGTAAAAACGGCAGGCTTTCCAGTGTAAAAGCAATAGTGGCTTCCACCCTTAATATTAAACCGATTATGTACGGAGACAAGGGTTCCATTGCGCAAAAGGGACAGGGAATCGGTATGAAAAAGGCGCTTGCGAAAATGGCAGAAATGATTGTTGCCGAGCTGAAGAAGGCGAATGAAAAGAGAATTGTCATTTCACACTGCAATGCTCCCACCAGAGCAGAGAGCATGAAGAAGCTTTTAGAGGAAAAGATATCCTGCAGGGAAATCCTGATTTTAGATACAGCCGGCATCAGCAGTATGTATGCCAATGACGGCGGCATCATTGTGGCAGTCTAACGGGTATCGGCATAGATGTGCTTTGCATAGGATAAAATTTGGCCGAAGGCTTTAAATACAGTGCCGTTGCACATGATGATTTTGTGAAAACGGATGTGGTCTATATGTCTGCCGTTTACGACAGCATGCAGATTCGGCGCAAAAAAAACAGGAAAATTTTCTACCTGGGAAAAGAAATTCATAGCCGTAGCAGTAAGCATTACCGTCTGACCGCTTTTTAACGTTACAACCAGATGGCGGCCTTCTTCTACTGCATACAGAATGTCAGGTTCGGTCACATAGAGGGTTCCTTTGTCTTCCCGCAGTTCAATCACGGGAACAGCGGAATCCTTTATTTTTTGCGCTTCATCCAAAAGGGAGGAAAGCTCCGCCGCCTTAATGGGTTTGTCTAAGAACAGAACCCGCTCTGGCAGCAGCTCTTCCTGTGTACGATACGGAATAAGAGAACTGCAGAGGATAACAGGCGAAGAATTTCCCTGAGCAGTCAGCGAGTTTATAACATCGGTACCGGTCAGGCCATCGGTGCGGCAGATGTCAACGAAGAAAACATCATACTGCATGGAATTTTTCAGAAGGCTCTCAGGGTGACCGTAGGAATCAATATAGAGTACACCTGTAGAGGCGGCTCTTTTGTCTGACTCTCTTTTTAAAAGCCGCTCCAGCTGTTTCCTGTCGGCTACATTATCGTCACAAATGGCAATATGCATAACAATTCCTCCCGAATGTATGATGTATCCTGCTAAATAGTCAGAAATTCTACGGGGATATTGAGCAGTAGAATAAAGAGCATAATCTGTAAAATGAGAATGGCCGGCATACCGTAGACAAATGTGGCATGTCTTGTTTTATGCCTGAAGGTATACATGCCCATAATAGAACCGATACTGCCTCCGATGAGAGCAACGATAAACAGGGTGGCTTCCGGAATCCGGAAGGCACCCTTAATAGCTTTGCGTTTATCAATTCCCATCAGACAAAAGCCCGTCAGGTTAATCAGTAAAAAATAAATTACGATACATAAAATTACTTCCATGGTTATTTGTTTTTGTTCGCTTCCACTTCCTGCATCTTCATGGCACGAACCTTGCAGGAAAGCCCGAACAGGTTGATAAAGCCTTCAGCGTCATGATGGTCGTATAAATCTCCCGTTGTAAAAGAAGCAATGGATTCATTGTATAAGGAGTAGGGAGATGTGGTGCCGGCCTTGATGATATTGCCTTTGTAAAGCTTGAACTTTACTTCACCGGTTACATATTCCTGTGTCTTTTCAATGAATGCCTGAACGGCTTCCCTTAAAGGAGTAAACCATTTGCCTTCGTATACGATATCGGCAAAACGGTTGCCCATCTCTTTCTTCATTGTATACGTATCTCTGTCTAAAATCAACTCCTCAAGCTGCTGATGTGCTTCCATCAGGATCGTACCGCCGGGAGTCTCATAAACACCGCGGGATTTCATACCTACTACACGGTTTTCTACGATGTCAACGATACCGATGCCGTGCTTGCCGCCTAACCGGTTGAGTTCGCGGACAATATCGGCATATTTCATCTCCTTGCCGTTTACAGTGGTAGGAATACCCTTTTCAAAGGTCATGGTAACGTATTCTCCTTCATCGGGTGCCTTTTCGGGAGTTGTACCCAAAACCAGAAGGTGTTCGTAGTTTGGCTCATTGGCAGGGTCTTCCAGCTCTAAGCCCTCATGGCTGATGTGCCAGATATTGCGGTCACGGCTGTAGGAGGAATCTGCGGAGAAGGGCAGGTGGATACCGTGTGCATTGCAGTAAGCAATTTCGGATTCACGGGAATCCATGGTCCATTTATCGTTTCTCCATGCGGCAATGATTTTGATATCGGGAGCAAGGGCTTTGATACCCAGTTCAAAACGGATCTGATCATTGCCTTTGCCGGTTGCACCGTGGCAGATGGCTACAGCGCCTTCCTTGCGGGCAATTTCCACCAGCTTCTTTGCGATAAGGGGTCTTGCCATGGAAGTACCCAACAGATATTTGTTTTCATATACGGCATATGCCTGTACGCAGGGAGCAATGTACTCCTCACAGAATTCATCGGTTACATCCAGTATGTACAGCTTTTCTGCACCGCAGGATATGGCTCTTTCGTTAAGACCGTTAAGCTCTTCTTCCTGACCGCAGTCAATGCAGACACATACTACCTCATAATCAAAATTTTCCTTTAACCATGGAATAATGGCGGTGGTATCCAAACCGCCGGAATATGCAAGTATTACTTTTTCCTTCATGTTGCGCCTCCTGGATTATATCCTTTTTGTTGCTTTTTTCTTAATATACAACATCTTTTGCATGATTGCAAGAGAAAATATGTATATAATATAGAAACAATTTGCATAAAATATTGCATAAAATGCATATAACGTATATAATATAAAAATGGATGTATAAAAATGCACAAAAGAAAAGCATAGGCGGAGGAAAAGAACAGCATTATAACTATTTGCCCTGTAGAAACTTTGTGATATACTGTAGGCAATACTTATACGGGAAGGATAAATAAAGTGAAATACACAGGATATGAATTACTATGGTTTTTCTTTATCTATTCGTTTGTAGGATGGATAATAGAGGTTGTTTTTGCCGCTTTCAATAAGAAGAAGTTTGCTAACAGGGGATTCTTAAACGGCCCCCTATGTCCGATGTACGGCTGCGGCATGGTATTTTTACTGATTTTTTTCGGCGGTCTGTTGGATAATCCGGTCTTTCTTTTTATAGGAAGCATGGTAGTCACCTCCCTCCTTGAATTTTTAACCGGTATGCTTATGGAAAAATTCTACGGCAGAAAGTGGTGGGACTATTCCGGCTACAAATACAATATAGGCGGCTATGTGTGTCTGCGTTTTTCTTTGGTATGGGCTGTCTTTGCAGTAGTATTCATGCAGTGGATACAACCCTTCTTTTTGTATATTATCAGACTGATTCCGGGGCTTGCAGGCAAAATCATACTGTTAATATTAATCGTATGCTTTATCTGTGATGAACTGGTCACTACCGGCGCGCTTCTTAAAATGAAGAAGCGGGCCCGACGGATTAAGGATATTGCGGAAGGTATGAATAGGCTTTCCGGCAAAATGGGAGACGCCATAACCGGAGTTATCCAGAAGAGAATGGCAAAGGCGTTTCCGAATCTGAACGAGAACGGAGCGATTATACAGCCGGTAGCAAAGGAAAAGGAGCAGACGGACGTATTTGCAAAGGGCTGCGGCTTTCACAAGCTGGTGTGGCTTTTCTTCATAGGCTCCTTTTTGGGGGATATTACAGAGACCATTTGGTGTCTGGCAACTACCGGCAGGCTCATGAGCCGCAGCAGTGTGATTTACGGTCCCTTCAGCATTGTGTGGGGACTGGCGATTGTGATGCTTACCCTGCTTTTAGACAGATACAGAGAGAAGGATGACAGATATATTTTTATTTTCGGTACTATCGTAGGCGGTGTTTACGAGTATGTGTGCAGCGTATTTACGGAATTGGTATTCGGAACGATTTTCTGGGACTACAGCAAGATACCCTTTAATCTGGGCGGAAGAATCAACCTTCTTTTCTGCTTTTTCTGGGGAATAGCAGCATTAGTCTGGCTGAAGCTGGTTTATCCGTTCCTGTCAAGGCTCATAGAAAAGGTGCCTAAAAAGGCGGGAACGTGGCTAAGCTATATTTTTGTGGTTTTTATGATACTTAATATGGTAATATCCGGTCTGGCTCTGGCAAGATACAGCAGCCGGGCGGCGGGAAATGCGGCAGATAACGTAGTAGAGCAGTTTTTGGATGAGCATTACCCGGACGAACGGATGGAAAAAATATATCCCAATGCAAAGATGACGGCGGGAAAAACCTGACAGGATGTTTACGGAAGGGTAAGGGAAAGGAAGGCTGCACAGATGTTTCAGGTAAGGACAATGACAACAGAGGATTACGAGGGCGTGCGTGCTTTGTGGATGACGATAAAGGGCTTTGGCATCAGGAGCATTGACGATTCTAAAATCGGGGTGGAGCGCTTCTTAAAAAGAAATCCCACAACCAGTGTGGTAGCGGTAGAGGACGGCATGATAGTGGGCGCCATTCTCTGCGGGCATGACGGCAGAAGAGGCTGCCTGTACCATGTCTGCGTGCGGGAGGACTGCAGGATGCAGGGTATCGGTCAGGCGATGGTGGTGTACTGTATGGAGAGGCTGAAGGAAGAGAAGATTAGCAAGGTATCGCTGATTGCATTCACTGCAAATGATGTGGGAAATGCCTTTTGGAAGCGTATCGGCTGGACCAGAAGAGAGGACTTAAACTATTATGATTTTGTTTTGAATGCGGAAAATATAACGGCTTTCAATCAATAAGAAAGGACTGACTGCTGACATGAACGTAAGCGATAAATTATATCCGGCTGACATAAAAAGCCAGTGTGATTCTGCAACCGCCATACTGACGCAGGATAATGCGGATATTGGGAATGTACGGAAAAATCTTGAGAATTTTATCACAGATGATGAGCTGGTGAGTAAAACATACAGCACCTTAAAACTGCAGATAAGTGACTATCTGTCCATACTGTCCGCCATGACAGCAGCCAATGACATGGATATTGCGGATTTGCAGACGTTAAAGGCTTCTGTGGGCTCCGAAGAACTGGTGGGGGATGTTATCCTTTCCTGTCAGGTGGCAGCAGAGAAGGAGAAAAATCAGTATAAAAGTATGGCAGACACGTATTATGAAAAAGCAGGCAGAGAACCCTGGGGCAGTCCGGCAGGACCATTGTACACCAGTTATGCATTTTATTATGAGGGACGTGCCTTCCTTGCAAAAAGCAGGTATGACAGATGGGTGGCGAAGGAGCAGAAATTTGATGCAATCAATGCTGCCACAAACGGGCTGTTTACACAGAGTAAGGCTTTTCGGAATGCCGCCAAAGACGGACTGGCTGCCGTCACAAAAGCCTTTCAAAACGGGAAATACATAATAGATGCAAATGCAGAATGGCGGACTGCTATCTATGCTGAAAATAACA
>URUY01000009.1 GCA_900551115.1 uncultured Lachnospiraceae bacterium | reverse complement strand
TTCCCTAGAGCGAAGGTGCCGCTCAATCATCTAAAATGATGATTTTGCGACACCCTCTTACGTTGCGGATAGTATAAAATTTCGGACATGAAGAAATTTTTATTTAGCATTCTTCATTCAGCATTCTTCATTAAGAGTTTTTCATTAAGATTTCTTCAATCACATCCGTAACATGTTCGCAGGCATCGGTACATTTTTCCATATAGCTGTATATTTCCCTCCATGCAATGATTTCCAGCGGATTTTCACATTCTGTATGGAGCTTGTGCATAGAGTTAATAAAGAGCTTGTCGCCTTCCTCTTCCAGGGTATTGATTTCTATCAGCCGCTGATTCAGGGTTTTGGATTTTTTGAAGTCGGAAAAATCTGAAAACATGTCCAGCATGGTCTGACAGCAGCGGATAATCAAGTCGGTAAAGGGAATGGCGTCAGGGCGGATGGTACGCACATTGTTGATGTAAACACGGAGCAGTACGTCTTCGATACAGTCCGTAACATCGTCAATATTCTGGGAGAGCATCATGATATCCTCCCGCTCAATAGGGGTAATAAAGGCTTTTACCAGCGCCGTTTTCATTTCATGCTTTTTCATATCAGCAGTATGCTCTATGGTGTGCAGGGCATCAAGCAGTCCCAGCATGGAATCCGGCTGAAAATCAGCAAGGGATTTTTTCAGCATCTTTGCGGCCTGTAAAGAGAAATCCGCACATTCTATGAAGTTTTTAAAAAAGAAGTCGTCATTTTTTTTAGCCATGGTTGTTCTCCTTAAAATAGTATTTTAAATAGGTAATTGTAAAGCCTTTTTTGCAGGTTTTAAGCTGTTATTGCTTTAAAAGATAAGCATAAACAGCTTGGCCATCAGAAAGCCGATAAGTCCGCAGCCCGGGAAGGTTAAAATCCAGGTAAAAACCATTTCCTTTACGACTGAGAAATTGATGGCGGATAATCTTTTGACGGCTCCTACACCCATGATAGCGGTGGTTTTTGTATGGGTGGTGCTGACGGGGATACCGAAAAGAGAGGATAAAAGCAGGCAGGCCGCAGAAGCAATATCAGCAGAAAAACCCTGATATTTCTCCAAACGCACCATATCCATGCCTACGGATTTGATGATTTTTTTGCCGCCCACGGAAGTGCCGAGTCCCATGACTGCCGAGCAAAGCAGCATCATCCAAATGGGCAATGCATTGCCGGCAGTATTGTCCGAGCCGTTTACAAGCAGCATGCCAAGAAGCAGTACGCCCATGAATTTCTGTCCGTCCTGTGCGCCGTGCATAAAGGACATGGCGGCACCGCCGAAAATCTGACCGTATTTGAAAAAGCCATCGGTTTTCCGTCTGTCTGCTTTGGAAAAAAGCAGAATCACCAGTTTGCAGCACAGAAAACCGGAGAAAAAGCCTAACAGGGTGGAAAGCACAAGGCCGTACAGCACCTTCAGCCATTCGGCGCCGTTGATACCGGAAAAACCGTTCTGCAGGGCAATGGCAGCGCCGGAGAGACCGGCGATGAGAGCATGGCTCTCGCTGGTGGGAATGCCGAAGTACCAGGCGGCAACGGCCCAGATAACAATGGCAAATAAAGCGGCACAGAGTGCAATCAGGGCATCCTCATTGTTGCCGTTGAAATTCACCATATTAGTAATGGTCATGGCAACCGTGGAATTAATCATGGTCATGATAAGAACGCCCAAAAAGTTGAATACGGCAGACATAATAATAGCGGCTCTTACGTTCATGGAACGGGTAGAAACGCAGGTGGCAATGGCATTGGGAGCATCGGTCCAGCCATTTACAAAAATAACGCAGAGCGTAAGGAATACGGTAACTGCCAAAACCGGATTTTGCATAATCTGTTGCACAAAAAAAGAAAAAGAGATACTCATTGGTAGTCATCCTCCAAAATAGCCGGCTGCCGTCAAAGGACATAAACAGCCAAATTATATAACATATTCATTATAAATAAAATTTATGCAAAAAGAAAGTAAAAAGTATGTTAAGAAATATAAAACTTTTCTTTTTGAGGGTTAAATGATAGAATAAAGTAACCAAAGGCAAAAAGGAGGAACAGGAATGCATTCACCATTGGAAATAGCAAGAAATTATATAGAAATCGGTCTGCATAAGGTCAGGCTTTCCGCATTCAAGATGCTGGTATTAGGGATATTTGCCGGTCTTTTTATCGGTTTTGCAGGTATTGCGTCTACTGTAGGGGCAGTTACTGTTGAAAATCCTTCTTTGGCAAGACTGATAAGCGCCTGTCTGTTTCCCTCGGGAATGGCTATGGTGTTGGTTGCGGGCAGCGAGCTTTTTACAGGAAATAATCTGATTATTATTGCTCTTTTGGAAAAAAAGGTAAAAATGCGGGAAATGCTGAAAAACTGGTTTTTCGTTTTTATCGGAAATTTTATCGGCGCTTCTTTAGTTGCGGTACTTGTAGTATTTGGCCATACGCCGGATTTATTTGGCGGCAGGCTTGCGGAAAGCATGGTCAATACAGCAAGCAGCAAGGTAGGGCTGTCCTTTACGGACGCTTTTATCCGGGGAATTTTATGCAATATTCTGGTATGTATCGCAATATGGGCGGCATTTGCAGCAAAAAAGGTGTCAGGCAAGCTTATGATGAGCTTTTGGCCGGTTATGCTGTTTGTACTCTGCGGCTTTGAGCATAGCATTGCGGATATTTATTTCTGTGTAGCAGGCATTTTGACAGCGGGGGAATACAACATAGCGGCAGAGGGGCTTACGATGGGCAGCTTTTTGCTAAGGAACTTACTGCCGGTGACTTTGGGAAATATTGTAGGAGGCGCAGGTATTGTAGGAATCGGCTATTGGGCAATGTATTTACAGCATACGCCGGGCTATGCGCTGCCGATTGAAGCAGAACAGAAGGAAATTGATATAGCAGAGGAGTACTAAGACAGGAAGATGGCAGAATTAAGAAAAAAGCCTTCCTTAAAAAGGCTTTGGAATATGGCGCTTATTGCGGCGGGAAATACCATATATGCGCTGGCGGTTGTATTATTTATTGAACCTAACGGTTTAATCAGCGGCGGAACTACAGGGCTTGCCCTGTTCTTTTCAAGGACGGCAGGTATCCCCGTATCGGTCTTTGTAGGAGGCTTTAATATAGGGATGTTTCTGCTGGGCATTTTTGTGCTGGGCAGGGAGTTTGCACTGACAACTCTGTTCAGTACCGTATATTATCCGGCGGCGCTGGCTGTGACGGAGCATTTTTTTAAAGGGAGCATTTTAACGCAGGATATGTTTTTGGCAACCGTCTGCGCAGGCGTGCTTATCGGTGGAGGAATCGGGCTGGTACTTCGCGGCGGTGCCTCTACGGGCGGTATGGATATCCCTCCGCTGATACTGAAAAAGAAGCTGGGGATACCGGTAGCGGCATCCCTTTATGGATTTGATGTGCTGATACTGCTTTTGCAGATGTTTGGAACCAGGGCAGAGCGGATTTTATACGGATTGGTGCTGGTACTGATTTATACCATGGTATTAAACAAGATGCTCTTTATCGGAAGCCATCGGATGCAGGTTAAGATTATAAGCAGGGAATATGAGCGTATCAGCCGGGCCATACAGGAGCGGATGGATAGAGGAACCACTCTTTTTGAAGTAGAGGGCGGACATTTAAGGGAAGAATCTTATGCAGTGCTGACGGTGTTAGACGGCAGGGAACTGTCTAAACTGAATAGCATTGTTATGGAGCTGGACCCGAAAGCCTTTCTGATTATCAATCAGGTGTCCGAGGTACGCGGACGGGGCTTTACACTGGAAAAGCGCTATATGGAAGCAGAAGACAGGTAAAGGTAGTAGCTCATAAGAAAATATTACAAAAGCGATAAGTAAAGCCGGATAAACGGTACAAAAAAATTCTATGCGATTAAGAAATCTTTCGCATAGAGTTTTTTTGTGCCGTTAGTTTACTCTTTGGGTTGTATTAAATTGCTCACATATTGTCTTTTTCCGGAAAGAACCTCATCATAAAAATTCTGTTTCCAATCAATATAGGCAACGCTGTCCTCTAATTCCCTGATGGAAGCCCGCAATGCTTCCTGTTTTTCTGCCAGCATTTCTTTTCGCGGAATAATGGTGGATTCGCCCTGCATACACAGCGCAAGATATTCTTTCATTTCCTGAATACTCAAACCACATTTTTTAAGACAGGTAAGGTCTTTAATCCACTTAACATCCTTTTCGTCAAAGACCCGGCGATTGTTTCCGTCTCGTTTGACATTAGGGACTAACCCTTCATTACAATAAAATTTCAAGGTCTGATAAGTCATGTCCAACTCTCGGCAAACCTGCATCATCGTATACATAATCAAATTCCTCCTGTATTGCTCACAAAAAAAATCAAAAAAATTAAAAAAAAACTCTTGACCGATAGTTACTACCGCAAATTATAATCGGTTGTATCAAGCGGTTGAAACAATCGCATTGTAGCATAAAAACAATCAATTTGCAAGCGGTCAAGGAGGATATCGCAAATGAAAGTATTACTTGTAAATGGCAGTTCCAGAAAAGACGGATGTACCCAGGCTGCATTAAGTGAAGTGGCAAGGGCTTTAAAGGAAGAAGGAGTTGAAACAGAAAATTTCTTTATCGGTAATGAGGCTTTACCGGACTGCATTGCCTGCCGCAAATGCAGGGAAACAGGTCGTTGCGTTTTCAATGATATTGTGAATGAATTTGTGGAGAAAGCAAAATCGGCAGACGGCTTTATTTTCGGTTCTCCGGTTTATTATGCACATCCCAGCGGGAGGCTTTTAACCTTTATGGACAGAGCGTTTTATTCCGGCAGTGCAGCTTTTTGTTTCAAGCCTGCTGCAGCGGTACTCTCTGCAAGACGCGCCGGAACGACAGCCTCCATGGATGTAATCAACAAGTATTTTACAATCTGCTCCATGCCGGTAATCTCATCTACCTATTGGAATCAGGTTTACGGTGCGCAGCCGGAACAGATTTCAGAAGATAGGGAAGGTCTTATGACGATGTATAACATCGGAAAAAACATGGCATGGGTGTTACAATGTCTGGAGCTTGGAAAAGAACACGGACTGACACATCCCCAAAATGAAAAAGTCTTAACGAATTTTATTAGATAAGTGATTGGAGGTTGCAATGAACAAATTTATTTATTCATATCCTACAAAGGTATATTTCGGTCAGGAGGCCGTAAAGAAAGCATTTGATGAAGAACTGCCGAAGACGGGCAAAACCGTTATGTTGGCTTACGGCGGCGGTTCTATTAAGAAAAACGGCGTTTATGATGAGATGGTAAGCCTGCTTAAAAAGGCAGGAAAAGAAATCGTGGAGTTTTACGGTATTATGCCGAATCCCACCTATGCCAAAGTGCAGGAAGGCGCTGCTCTTGTGAGAGAGCGACAAGTAGATTTTATCTTAGCGGTTGGCGGCGGCAGTGTCATTGACTGCTGCAAGGTAATTTCGGCACAGGCTGTGCTTGACGGAGATATTTGGGAACTGGAATATGAAAAAGGCAGATTTCCCGCTTCCGGGATTAAAATGGGTGCAGTGGTAACTGCTTCCGGTACCGGAGCTGAAATGAACAGCGGCGCAGTCATCACCCACGAGGATAAGATGTGGAAGGGCGGTATCTTTGGAACGCCGGCCTCCTTTGCCGTTCTTGATCCTGACTATACCAGGTCAGTGCCGCCCATGCAGGTGCTTTCCGGTGCGTTTGACACCTTAAGCCACGCTATGGAAACCTATCTTGGCTATTCCGATGAGGACAATGTATCAGATGATGTTGCTTTGGCTGTCATGCGAAACACCGTAGTCAACATGCGCCGTCTGCTTACAGACATCAATGACATTCAGGCAAGAAGTAATCTGATGTGGGATTCCGCTATGGCTGAAAACGGAATCCTGAAAGCCGGACGATTGACCGATTTTCAGGTGCATCAGATTGAGCATCAGCTTGGAGCCTACACCGATTGCAACCATGGTCAGGGGCTTGCCGTTATCTGGCCCATATATTACAGACATATTCTGGAGGCCGCCAGAGAAAAATTCACCCGGTTTGCAAAAGTGGTCTTTGGCGCAGATACTGCGGAGGCCGGTTTGGACGAATTGGAAAAGCTGATTGAAGCTTGCGGTCTGCCTACAAAAATGGGAGAGCTGAAATCTACAGTGCTTATCACGCCTGAAGTACTGCGGAAAGTTGCTGATACCAGTAATCTTATCAAAACAGGTCCCCGTGCGCTTGAGCGTGATGAAATTTATGAAATCCTTATGGAATGTACGGCAGGAGGAGCTGCATGAAACAAAAAGAAGTTTGAATGTACTAATTGTAATTAATCCGCAATAATGAAAAAATCAGAAATTCTATCATAAAGAAAGTGAGGAAATCAAAATGTTCAAAAAAACTCTTGGTCTGATGATGGCCGCAATTATGGTCTTTGCTCTTGCCGCCTGTGGACAGACATCTGCACAAAACAGTGATAACCAGACTGCTTCTGACTCTGTTGTCAGCAATGAAGCTTTAAAAACACAGTCATCTGAGACGGAAACACCTACTTCTGCCGAGGGCGAAGAAACAGAATCAGATGGAAAAACTCTGGTGGTTTATTTCTCCTGGTCGGGTAACACCGAAGAAATGGCTTCCTATATTGCAGAACAGACAGATGGCGATTTGTTGGAAATCGAACCGAAGGTAGCTTATCCTGCCGATTACAATGAAACGGGCGATATTGCAAAGGTGGAGCGTGACGAAAATGCCAGACCGGAAATTGCAAATCTCCCTGCTTCTATTGATGAGTACGATACCATTCTGGTGGGCTATCCGATTTGGTGGCATACAGCGCCTATGATTATCGGCACCTTTTTAGAAAACTATGACTTGACCGGAAAAGAGGTTTATCCATTTACCCAGTCAGCTTCCATGGACACAGAGCAATTCGATCAATCTATTGAATTTGTCCGTGAGGTCTCCGAAGGAGCAACTGTTCATGACGGAATGTTTGCAAGACCTTCTGATACCGATGCCATTGATACTTATCTTTCTGACAATGGGCTTGTGAATCCTGTGCCTGAAAACCAGCCGGCAGACACCTCCGAATCTGCAGACACTGCATCCGATTCAACAGATGAGGATACCAATGCACTTGTTGTTTACTTCTCTGTTCCTGATGACCGTGATAACAGTTATGTTGAAGTGGATGGTGAACGCCTTGGCAATACACAATACATGGCGCAGGTTATTGGGGAAAATACCGGTGCGGATATTTTCCGCATTCAGCCTATCACCCCGTATCCTACTGACCATGAAGAACTTTTAGAAGCAGCCCAGAATGAAATCCGCACAAATGCCCGCCCTGAAATTAACGGCACAATTGAGAACTTTGATTCCTATGATGTAGTGTTTGTAGGGTATCCCAACTGGAATGCGGATATGCCGTACATTATGTACTCTTTCTTTGAAAGCTACGACTTTTCCGGCAAAACCATCGTTCCGTTTATGACCCATGGCGGAAGTGGTTTTTCAGGAACACAGGGAACGATTGCAGAATTGGAGCCTGATGCAACAATGCTTGAGGGAAAAGCCATTTCGAGAAGCAGTATCGAGGATGCCGGGCAGGAGATTATCGATTGGATTGACGAACTCGGACTGCTGAAAAAGGACTGAGGTGAGCAGCATGAAAAGGGCGGCTATTATGAAAATATGCGTTGATGTGGTGATGTACCTGCTGTTCCTGCTGCTTATGGGGCAATATCTTTTGCGGGATGCACGGCATGAATGGTTAGGAATTACTGCAGGCGTGTTTTTCCTTCTGCACAATGTGCTTAACTATAAATGGTACAAGACTATTTTTAAAGGCAGGTACAATGCAATACGCATTGTGCGGACAGTGGTCAATATTCTTCTTTTGCTTGCCGTATTCGGATGTATACTCAGCGGGATTTTTGCTTCGCAATATATCTTCTCTGTGGGAAATGGCAGCACGATAGAGCTTGGCAGATTTCTTCATCTTGTAACAACAGCGTGGGCTTTCATTCTTATGTCGGTACATCTTGGACTGCACTGGACAAAATTCATGGGGATGGCGAAAAAAATCTCCATGAACCCCAAAGCCAAAATGACTTTATGCCGATGCTTTCAGGTGTTTGTGCCTGTTCTGTGCATATACGGTGTATATTTGTTCATTGACAGACGATTTTGGGAGGAGCTGTTTCATCTGATTGACTATCAGAAGGAATATGATGAATCAAAAGTATTCTTGATGTATCTTATGGAATCTGCTGTTATGTCATCGCTGTTTGTTGCCGTAACGCACTATGCAAAGCAAATTGCATTATATAAAAAGCAACCTCACAAAAAAGGAGACGTCATGAATAGACCTTAGGGTAAACTGATATGGGAAGAAAAATATCTGCATTGCTGCGTTCCAAAAGCAAATGAAACCGGAACCGTAAGACTGGAATTACTAACAAATGAAAGTGAGGAAACAGAAAATGAGTAAGAATGTATTGATTATTTCCGCAAGCCCCCGCAAAGGCGGTAACTCCGATACACTTTGCGACCAGTTTATGAAGGGTGCAGGCGAAGCAGGGCATAAAGCGGAAAAACTGCGCCTTGCAGAACTGAAAATTGACTACTGTTCTGCATGCTACGCCTGCAAAAAGCTCGGTCACTGCGTAAAGCAGGATGATATGGCACAGGTTATGGAAAAAATGCGTGCTGCGGATGTGATTGTTCTGGCAACCCCGGTGTATTTCTTCACCATGAATGCACAGATGAAAACCATGATTGACCGCACTCTCGGCGGTGCGCAGAAACCCGGTCTGGAAAACAAGGAATTTTATCTGATTGCAACCGCTGCCGATGGAAAGGCGGCAATGGAGCGTACCATTGACGGGCTGCGGGGATATTTGGATTGTCTGCCCAGTGCCAGAGAAAAGGGGGTCGTTTACGGAGCAGGCGCATGGCAGCTCGGAGATGTTTTGAAAAATCCTGCTATGGAAGAAGCATATCGGATGGGGTTTAATATCTAAAGAAAAACCGGCGCGATTTTCACCACGCCGGTTCTGCCGGAAAATTTTATTTACTCCTTTATGAGACGCTGTCTAAAGCAGTGAAAACTTTTGGGAAACCTTTATTTTTTCATGCCTGCACGTTTTCTCATGGTAGGGTCAAGAATCTTTTTGCGGATACGGAGAGAGGCAGGAGTTACTTCCAAAAGCTCGTCCGTATCAATGAAATCCAGACACTGCTCTAAGCTCATTACCTTAGGCGGAACAAGGCGGAGTGCTTCGTCCGCACTGGAAGAGCGGGTGTTGGTGAGCTGCTTTTTCTTGCACACATTGACTTCAATGTCCTCGCCTCTGCCGTTTGAGCCGATAACCATACCGGCGTAAACCTTGGTGCCGGCACCGATAAAGAGCGTACCGCGTTCCTGCGCATTAAACAGACCGTAGGTAATGGATTCGCCGTTTTCAAAGGCAATCAGGGAGCCCTGCTTGCGGTACTGGATATCTCCCTTGTAGGGACCGTAGCCGTCAAAAACAGAGTTCATGATGCCGTTACCTTTGGTATCCGTCATAAATTCACCGCGGTATCCGATAAGACCTCTGGAAGGAATGGAGAACTCTAAGCGGGTATAACCGCCGGTGGCAGTACCCATGCTGCGAAGTTCGCCCTTGCGCTGGCTTAATTTTTCAATAACAACGCCGGAAAATTCCTCCGGTACATCAATATAAGTCAGCTCCATAGGCTCCAGCTTTTTGCCGTTTTCATCGTTTTTGTATAAAACCTCTGCTTTGCTTACTGCAAATTCAAAGCCTTCTCTGCGCATATTTTCAATCAGAACGGAGAGATGCAGCTCACCGCGTCCGGATACCTTGAAGGAATCAGCGGAGTCGGTTTCCTCTACTCTGAGGGATACATCGGTATTCAGCTCTCTGAAAAGCCTGTCGCGGATATGACGGCTGGTGACAAACTTACCTTCCTGACCGGCCAGGGGGGAATCGTTTACCATAAAATGCATGGCAATGGTAGGCTCACTGATTTTCTGGAAAGGAATAGGTGCAACGTTGTCGGGAGAGCAGAGGGTATCCCCGATATGGATATCTGCAATACCGGAAATTGCCACAATAGAGCCGATGCCGGCTTCCTTTACTTCTACCTTGTTTAAACCGTCAAACTCATACAGCTTGCTGATTTTTACTTTTTTGTGTTTTTGGGTGTCATGTGCATTGCAGAGTATGACTTCCTGATTTACGGCGATACGTCCGTTGTCCACCTTTCCTACACCGATACGTCCCACGTATTCATTGTAATCAATGGTGCTGACAAGTATTTGGGTACCTGCCTCCGGGTCACCCTCCGGCGCCGGAATATAGTCTAAAATGGTATCAAACAGAGGCTTCATATCCTTGTTTTTTACGGTCAGGTTCAAGGTGGCGCTGCCGGTTTTTGCAGAAGCAAAGACGAAGGGGCAGTCAAGCTGTGCATCGTCAGCTTCCAGGTCTAAAAACAGCTCTAAGACTTCGTCCACAACCTGTTCGGGACGTGCTTCGGGGCGGTCAATCTTGTTGACGCATACGATAACGGGAAGCTTTAATTCCAAAGCCTTACGCAGCACGAATTTGGTCTGGGGCATAGGACCCTCGAAGGAATCCACCACCAGAATAACGCCGTTTACCATTTTCAGGACACGCTCTACTTCACCGCCGAAATCGGCATGCCCCGGCGTATCGATGATATTGATTTTTGTATTTTTATAGGTAACGGCAGTATTTTTGGCGAGAATGGTAATGCCTCGTTCTCTTTCGATATCATTTGAATCCATAACGCGTTCGGCAACTTCCTGATTTTCACGGAATACGCCGCTTTGCTTTAAAAGCTCGTCTACCAGGGTAGTCTTACCGTGGTCAACGTGTGCGATTATGGCAACATTTCTTACATCTTCTCTTTTCTGCTTCATAGTGTGGCTCCTTTTTAAGCGGAATAAAAACAGTTTTCAAAACTGTTACAGTATAGCACTATTTGTCGCGAGGTGCAAGAAAAAATACCATAAATGCTGTGTTTGTCGGTAAACGCGGCGGGAAAGTGTGTTATATTGGAGCAAAATAGAGTATATATAATAGTACAATACAGGCAAAGTGCCAAAGAAATTCTTAAGAATAAGAAAGGGAGAACAAGTATGACAGATAAGGTTATTGAAAACAACCAGGTAACGATGATGGGGGAAATTGTAAGCGGTTTTACCTACAGTCATGAGATTTTTGGCGAAGGCTTTTACATGGTAGATGTAAAGGTGCAGCGGTTAAGCGATTCCTATGATATAATTCCCATGATGGTATCAGAACGTCTGATAGATGTTTCTGCGGATTACAGGGGGTATCAGGTTGAGGTAAACGGACAGTTTCGTTCCTATAACCGGCATGAGGAGAGAAAGAACAGGCTGGTATTATCTGTGTTTGCCAGAGAAATTATTTTTGTGGAAGAAATTGAGGAAAGTGCAAGAACCAATCAGATTTTTTTGGACGGCTATATCTGCAAGCCTCCGATTTACAGGAAAACGCCTCTTGGCAGGGAAATTGCCGACCTTTTGCTGGCAGTGAACCGTCCTTACGGAAAATCCGATTATATACCCTGTATCTGCTGGGGCAGGAATGCCCGGTTTGCCAGCGGCTTTGAAGTAGGCGAGCGGTGCAGTGTATGGGGACGTATCCAAAGCAGGGAATATATGAAGAAGGTAGATGATGAGCAGGTAGAAAAACGCGTGGCATATGAAGTATCCGTCAGTAAGCTGGAGCTTTCGAGAGAAGAGGAATATCAGCAGCAGGAAGAGAGAGGCTGAAAGGCTTGTTGTAAAAAGCTGGAAATTGTGTTATGATACAGCTTGTTACAGAAAATGCTGGTACATAATGGAGAGAGCTATATGGAAAAAGGTATGATTGTTATTTATACCGGAGACGGCAGAGGAAAGTCGCCGGCTGCAATTGGCAGAGCCATACAGGCTGCGGCAGAGGGCAGGCATGTTGTTATCATTCAGTTTTTAAAGGGAAAAGGTTTGGGAGACAGTGCTTTTGTCAGAAGACTGGAGCCTGAGATAAAATTGTTTCGCTTTGAAAAATCCAATGAAAATTATGAGGAATTGTCCGACGAAAAGAAGGCGGAAGAGATTTTCAACATCCGCAACGGCATCAACTTTGCAAATAAGGTGCTGTCTACCGGGGAATGCAGTCTTTTGATTTTGGATGAGGTTCTTGGTCTTTTGGAAAAAAATATCATTAAGACAGAAGATTTAAAGAATCTTTTGGAGCAGAGAGGGGATACGGATATTATTTTAACCGGTATTTCATTATGCAAGGAAGTGAGTGCGCTGGCAGATGAGATATCCCGAATAGAAACACTGAAAAATTGATGTTTCCTGCGTTGACAGGCGGCACGATAGGTGCTATGATAAAAAACAAAGATAGAGGTTGCGTATTTCAAGAGTAGTTTTTCTGATGTGGCAGGCACAGGAGAGGAAAGATAAAAGGGAAAGACGCCGAAAGAGGAGATGCCCCTGCGTATCAAGTCTTGGGCATGCAGTTAAGAGCTGTGTGACTGTCATCTAGAAGTTAGATGGGGCGCTATCAGTTGGATAAAGGATGAGCCGGCCCATGTTATAATGTGAGCCGGTTTTTTTATTTATAAGAAAGACCTTGTCACACAAAAGGATGAAGGAATTTCCTATAAGTCAAGCATTTTGTCAGGAAGCGCACTCATACGGCAGAATTTTGCTTTGCAGAGGTAAAGAACCGGCAGATAAGGCTTAAGAAGCTTAAGGAGGAAAAAGGAATGTCTATTTTTAAGGGCGCAGGTGTCGCTATTGTAACTCCCATGAAGGCAAACGGAGAGGTTAATTATGAAAGGTTTGCCGAATTGATTGAGTTTCAGATTCAGAATGGTACGGATGCTATTATTGTGTGCGGTACAACGGGAGAATCTTCCACATTGACCCATGAGGAGCATTTGGAGGTGATAAGGTACTGTGCGGAAAAAGCTGCAGGCAGGGTTCCCGTTATAGCAGGAACCGGCTCTAACTGTACGGAAACGGCAGTGTATCTTTCAAAGGAAGCGGAAAAGTATGGTGTAGACGGACTTCTTTTGGTTTCACCCTATTACAATAAGGCAACCCAAAACGGACTTTATACACATTTTAAGACGGTAGCAGATGCTGTAAAAATTCCGGTTATTCTGTATAATGTACCCAGCCGTACAGGCTGCAATATCCTGCCGGAGACAGTGATAAGACTCTGTGAGGATGTAGAGAATATTGTAGCGGTCAAGGAAGCCAGCGGCAATATCAGCCAAATTGCGAAGCTTGCGGCAAAGGCAGGCGGCAAGGTGGACATTTATTCCGGCAATGATGACCAAATCGTGCCGATTCTGTCTTTGGGCGGCAAGGGAGTTATTTCCGTTCTTTCCAATGTAGCACCAAGACAGACCCATGACATCTGCGCAAAATATTTTGCAGGGGATGTAAAGGGCAGTATGGAATTACAGCTTGCAGCGATAGAGCTGTGTGAAGCCCTGTTCTGTGAAGTCAATCCGATTCCGGTGAAAAAAGCGCTCAATCTGATGGGAATGGAAGCAGGTTCCCTTCGTCTGCCGCTTACGGAAATGGAAGAAGCAAATGCAGAAAAGCTGAAAAAGGCAATGAAGGGCTTTGGGCTGCTTTAAGGATTACGATGCTTTGACGTAGAACCGGACCGGTTTAGAGGCCGGACTGACTTAAGGAGAAGATAAATGTACAGATTGATTATGCACGGCTGCAACGGAAAAATGGGGCAGGTAATTTCCGGCCTGGTTGCGGCAGATGAAGATGCCTGTATCGTGGCAGGTATAGATTATAAGGATGACGGGCATAATAGTTATCCGGTATACACGGATATAGAAAGCTGCGATGTGGATGCGGACGCGCTGATAGATTTCAGTGCAGCGCCGGCAGTAGATAAGCTGCTTTCCTACTGTGAAAGAAAAAAACTTCCGTGTGTGCTTTGCACAACGGGATTATCAGAAGAACAGCTTGAAAAGGTAAGGCAGACTTCAGAGAAAGTGGCAGTTTTAAAGTCAGCCAATATGTCCCTTGGCATCAACCTGCTTTTTAAGCTGTTAAAGGAAGCGGCAGGGGTACTGGCGCCGGCGGGCTTTGACATGGAAATCGTGGAAAAGCACCACAACCAGAAGGTAGATGCACCCAGCGGTACTGCATTGGCACTGGCAGATTCCATCAATGAAGAATTTGATAATGCTTATGAATATGTATATGACAGAAGTCAGGTCAGACAGAAACGTTCCCAAAAGGAAATCGGTATCTCAGCCGTCAGAGGCGGTACTATAGTGGGTGACCATGATGTGATTTTTGCCGGAGCAGATGAAGTAATCACCTTTTCCCATACGGCATATTCCAAAGCAGTGTTCGGAAAAGGCGCCGTACAGGCAGCCAAGTTTCTTGCAGGAAAGCCGGCAGGCATGTACGATATGAGCGATGTTATTGCTGCCGCAGATAATTGTTAAAAAAAAATCAAATCCCGTTTCTATCCGTTGAGATAGGAACGGGATTTTTATCCGGAAAAAGGAACAGAAAATTAGTTGACAGATTTTTGTGCAGCAGGAAAGGAGAATACAGTGGTGAATGAATTAGAGAAAAAGTATTTGGTCAGTCTGGCAGGGCAGTACCCGACAATTGCATCGGCGGCAACGGAAATTATTAACCTGCAGGCGATTTTAAATCTTCCGAAAGGAACGGAGCATTTTTTGACAGATATTCACGGGGAGTGTGAGCAGTTTAATCATGTGTTAAAGAACGGTTCCGGCTCTGTAAGAAGAAAAATAGATGAGGAATTCGGAAATACCTTAAGCAGCCGGGATAAAAAATCCCTTGCAACGCTGATTTACTATCCTGAAGAAAAACTGGATATTGTAATGAAGGAAGAAGAAAATATAGAGGACTGGTATAAGATAACCCTTCACAGGCTGGTACAGATAACGAAGCGTGTGGCATCGAAGTATACCAGGTCTAAGGTAAGAAAGGCCCTTCCTAAGGATTTTGCTTATGTGATAGAAGAGCTGATTACAGAAAAGGAAGAGGTACAGGACAAAGAGGCCTATTATAATGAAATTATCCATACCATCATCCGAATTGGCAGAGCGCCCCAGTTCATTACGGCGCTGAGCCGGTTGATACAGCATATGGTAATAGATCATCTCCATATTTTAGGAGATATTTACGACAGGGGACCAGGCCCTCACGTGGTCATGGATACCCTGTGCAAGTACCATTCGGTAGATGTACAGTGGGGGAATCATGACGTGGTATGGATGGGAGCGGCAAGCGGTCATTTGGCGTGCATTGCTACCGTAATCCGGATTGCAGCCCGGTACGGTAATTTGGATACCATAGAGGACGGCTACGGCATCAATCTGATACCGCTTGCTACTTTTGCATTGGAAACCTATCAGGATACGGATTGCAGCGCATTTGCCATAAAGTTTAATACCGATTATAATACCAAGGATTTAAGCCTTGATATGAAGATGCATAAAGCAATTGCCATATTACAGTTTAAGTTAGAGGGGCAGATTATTATGCGGCATGCGGAATTTGAAATGGACAACCGTTTGCTGCTTGATAAAATAGATTATGAAAAGAAAACCGTTACGGTGGACGGGATTGCCTATGCTTTAAAGGATGCGGATTTTCCTACGGTTAATCCGTTATCGCCCTATGAACTGACAAGAGAGGAAGAAACCGTGATGGAAAGGCTGCAGCAGGCATTTTTACACTGTGAAAAGCTGCAGCGCCATGTACGTTTCCTGTTTTCAAACGGCGGTTTATATAAGGTATATAACAAAAACCTGCTGTATCATGGCTGTGTTCCGTTAAATGAGGACGGCAGCTTTGCAGAGGTAAACATAGGAGGCAGGAAATACAGCGGCAGAGCTTTGTATGATGTACTGGAAAATTATGCCAGAGTGGGCTATTACGGCGCCGGAGGCAGTGAAAAGAAAAATGGGCAGGACATTTTGTGGTATATCTGGAACGGAGCGGGTTCTCCGGTATATGGAAGGGACAAGATGGCTACCTTTGAGCGGTATCTTATAGAGGATAAGAGCGCGCATGCAGAAAAAAAGAACAGCTATTATAACCTTTTAAACAGGGAAGAGGTGATAGAGCGGATTTTAGAGGAATTCGGGCTGTTTTCAAAGACTTCCCATATTATAAACGGCCACGTTCCCGTAGAACAGAAAAACGGGGAATCGCCCATAAAATGCGGCGGCAGGCTTCTGATTATAGACGGCGGCTTTTCAAGGGCCTTTCAAAAGCAGACCGGCATTGCCGGCTATACGCTGGTATGCAATTCCAGAGGTATGCGTCTGGTCTCCCATGAGCATTTTGAATCGGCGGAGGCAGCAGTCAGGAAGGAATCGGATATTTTTTCGGATTCCTATGACGTAGAGCTTTTTCCTGTAAGAAAACGGGTTGCAGACACGGATATCGGCGTTAAGATACGGGAAAGCATTGACGATTTGGAAAAGCTGTTAAGGGCTTACAGAGAAGGCAGTATTGCAGAAAAGGGAATTTAAAACGTATTTTGTTAAAAAGCAGGTTTCAAATGAAAAAGCTGATTTTAAATGAAAAAGGAAGGCAGTGCCTTCCTTTTCAGCCGTGTAAAGAAGACTATCTTCTTCCGGTATTATTTGTAGTATTATTGGTTCCGGTACCGGTCAGGTCGTCCGTAACATTCTTTACACCGTTTCCAACATCATTAATCACATCACCTACAGTATTGCCTGCATCATCAAGAGCGTTGCCGACAGCGTTATTATCGTTGCCGCTTGTGCCGTTGTTTCTGCCATCGGTAGTTGTACTGCTGGTGTTGTTAGTGCCGGTGGTATTGGTGTCTGTGGTATGGGTGCCTGTAGTATTGGTGCCTGTGGTGTTGCCGTTGTTGTTCAGGTTATCGTTTGTGGTGCCGGTAGTGGTACCGGTGGTATTGCCCGTCGTATTCCCGGTAGTAGTATTGGGGCGGGACTGGGTTGTGCCTCCTGCCATATCATTTGTGTTTTTTTCGGAGCCGGTACCGCAGCCGCAGGCTGCTAACGTACAGGCAAAAATAAGCACAAGGCAGAGAGAAAGTATTTTTTTGCTGTTTTTCATAATATCACTCCTTTTGATTAGATGAAATTATCTGACATTAGTATTTTGCACACTGCAAAACAAATTATGCAAAAAGGTGGCAGAAAAAATTTTTTTATTGTAAAATGGTGGCAGCGGCAGAATGCCGTAAGTATACGGAAGGGTGTCTCCTGCAGGTATGTATGCGGGGACAATAGGTACGGCTATGGAATTCAGACCCTGCATAGACATACATGACGGAAAAGTAAAACAGATTGTGGGCGGCAGCCTGCAGGATGAAACAGAAAAACGGACCGTACAGGAAAATTTTGTATCAGGGGAAGACGCTGCCTTTTATGCCCGTCTTTATAGAAAACTGGGTATCAGGGGCGGACATATTATTTTATTGAACGGTTGGGAAAGCGAATATTATGCGCAGACGAAAGAGCAGGCGCTTTTAGCACTGGCTGCTTATCCGGGCGGTCTGCAGGTGGGCGGCGGCATTACGCCGGACAATGCATTGGAATATCTGGAGGCGGGCGCCAGCCATGTGATTGTGACCTCCTATGTATTTAAGGACGGCAGGATAGATTACGGGAGATTGGAAGAGATGCGGGACTGTGTCGGGAAAGAAAGGCTGGTTTTGGATTTAAGCTGTAAAAAAACTTCTCAGGGTTACATGGTTGTTACGGACAGATGGCAGAAGATGACAACGGAAACCGTAAATGAAAAGCTGCTTGATAAGCTGGCTGATTACTGTGATGAGTTCCTTATACATGCAGTAGACGTGGAAGGAAAGGCCCGCGGTATAGAGGAGGAGCTTGCAGCATTGCTTGGAAGCTGGGGAAAGAAGCCCATTACTTATGCAGGAGGCGTTCATGATTTTACAGACCTTGCGTTACTGAAAACACTGGGAAGAAACAGGGTCAATGTGACAATCGGAAGCGCGCTGGATATTTTTGGAGGAAAGATGAGTTTTACAAAGGTAGTTCAGATAACGGATTAAAAAAGAACAAAAAGCATTGCTGTGACATGGCAGTACACAAAAAAAGAACCAATCAGCGATTGGTTCTTTTTCTAATCCCATAAGACGATATTGCAAATTCTAAATAAAAATACTGATTAAGTCTTTATATTTAAGAACAGGTACATCGTGTTACTGATTATAAAGAGTGTTATAATTTAAATTATAACTTGGTTACGTTTACAGCCTGAGGTCCTTTTTCGCCGTTGACTACTTCGAATTCAACTGCCTGACCTTCTTCAAGAGACTTGAAGCCGTCCATGTTAAGACCTGAGTAATGTACGAATACATCATTGCCTGCTTCATCAGAGATGAAACCATAACCTTTTTGGTTGTTAAACCATTTTACTGTACCTTTGTTCATTGTAGATACCTCCAAAAAAATAAGTCAAGTTGGGCATACGCTGTTGTATGCTTACAACACGTTTAGAATATCACACAATTTGGAAAAAGTAAAGTAAAAGACTTGATTTTTATTTTGTAATATGATAATTTCTTTTTTGACTGACAAGACACCTGAATACACAAACGGGAATATGCAAATAATAAGAAAGGACTTTTACATAGTATGAAAAAGTTAAAAGCAATATTAAATGATATCTTTATCGATGGTCTTTCCGGTATGGCGCTGGGCCTTTTTTCTACACTGATTATCGGCACGATTATTGCGCAGGTGGGAACGCTTATAGGCGGGACAGTGGGCGGTTATCTGATTGCCATGGCAAATGTGGCAAAGACCATAACCGGAGCGGGCATCGGTGTAGGCGTTGCCGTCAAATATAAAGAAGGCCCTCTTGTAACCGTATCAGCGGCAGTGACCGGTATGATTGGTGCGTTTCCATCGGTAGCATCCATGGAGGGCTTTAAGCTGGGTGCGCCCGGCGAGCCGTTAGGTGCGTTTATTGCAGCCTTGGTTGCTATAAAGGTGGGACATCTTATAGCGGGCCGTACCAAAGTGGATATTATCGTAACGCCGTTGCTTTCTATTATAGCGGGCGCTGTGACAGGGCTGTTGGCAGGACCTTATATTTCGGCTTTCATGGGATGGCTGGGAAATCTGGTAAATGTGAATGTAGAGGCGCATCCTGTTTTAGGCGGTATTGCCGTTTCCGTATTGATGGGAATGATTCTGACCCTGCCTATCAGCTCGGCAGCAATCGGTATTTCCATGAACATAAGCGGGCTTGCAGCAGGAGCGGCTACTATCGGCTGCTGCTGTAATATGGTAGGCTTTGCAGTAGCAAGCTATCGGGAAAACAGAATGGGTGGGCTTGTTGCACAGGGAATAGGCACTTCCATGCTTCAGGTGCCCAATATTGTAAAGAAACCGGTTATTTGGATACCGGCAATCGTTTCAAGCGCCATTTTAGGACCTGTGGCCTCTGCTGTTTTTGGCATGGTGAGTACGCCTGTAGGCTCCGGAATGGGTTCAGCCGGTTTCGTAGGGCAGATTGCAGCATTTGGTGCCATGACGGAAAACGGTATGTCCGGCATTACAGCCATGGGCCTGATTTTATTGATGCACTTTATTCTGCCGGCAGCAATTACACTTCTTGTTTCTGAATTAATGCGGAAAAAAGGGTGGATTTCTCAGGGAGATATGGCATTAAACGTGTAATTTGTATAAAAAGAAAACGATATTTTGGTTAAATATTACAAAATTGTTAAATAATCGTTGTACACAAGGGTCACCTGTGGTAAAATGGAAAAAGTTTACTGGAGGTGACTTTTTATGTTAAAAAAGAAGCACAAGCGAAAAGTAAGCCGTATCATTATCTTTACTACTGATGCAGTGGATGCAAAGACCAGGCAGTTTCGGATTCGTCCGTGGGCGGCATGGCTGGCAACCCTGATTGTATGCTGTCTGTTAGGTGCAGTCATTGGTTACGCGGTATATGAAGAGCAGATATGGAATATGGACAGGAAGAAAGATGCAGAGCAGGCGGAGGCTATGGCGGCCCTGGAAGAAGAAAAGGATTTGCTGGAAGCCGAGATAGAAACGTTGAATGCGAAAATTGAAGCATTAAGTACAGCAGTAAATGAAAAAGCGCAGACGGCAGAAGAGCTTGAGGAAGAGCTTTTGCAGCAGAGTCTGCCAACGGATTACCCGCTTACCGGTTCTGCCGGCATTGAGGAAATTACAGAAGGAAATCCCATGGTCATTTTTACGGCGCAGGAGGGTGTTACTGCGGTAGCTTCGGCAAAAGGCAGTGTTACGGCAGTAGAGGCAGACGAGACCTATGGCAATAAAATAACGGTAGATCATGGAAACGGTTATATTTCCATCTATTACAATAAGGGTGAGGCACAGGTCGAGGCAGGAGATGAAGTGGCAAAGGGTACGACACTGTTTCTGATAGGTGCAGACAACAAACAGCTTGTTTATCAGATAATAAAGGACGGTGTATATATCAGTCCTACGCAGATGTTGTCAATCAATGGTTGATTCGGAGGTATTATTATGAAAAAAACAACAACAAAAATTACGACTATTATAGGGAAGGAATCCGTTGTAGACGGAAATTTTCAGACACAGGGTTCCGTGCGCTTAGACGGTATCGTAGAAGGAAATGTAGTGGTAACAGGCCATGTGATAGTTGGGGCAGCAGGAAAAATCCATGGCAGTCTGGAAGCAGAATCAGCAGTGATTGGCGGTGAAATTACCGGCAATGTCATTGCGCCAAAAAAAACAGAGCTGACTTCTACGGCAAAGGTTATCGGTGACATAAAAACAGAGGTTATCGTAATCGATGAGAAAGCGATTTTTCAGGGAAAATGCGATATGAATCAGGAGGAAGGAAAAGCAAGGAAACGTCCGCAGAGAGAGAGCAGAGCCGGAAAGAAATCGGCTAAGGATGCCCTGAGGGAGGCGTTAAAGGAAGCGGAAGAAGAAGCAAATGCTATGGAAGGCAGCAATGAAGCGGTTGCGGCTGATGCAGTAGTAAGCGATTCTGCCGAGGTATAATCAGGGAACAATAGATTTGAATTCCTAAATGACAGTAATGGAAATAAAAAGGGCGTTGATGTGTAAACACCAACGCTCTTTTCGTATGCAGGTTATTTGTTGATTCTGTCAAAGACAAGCTCGTAGCCGTCATTGCCATAATTAAGGGAACGGTTTACGCGGCTGATGGTAGCAGTAGAAGCACCTGTTTTTTCGGCAATCTCAAGATAGGTTTTGCGGTCCTTTAACATGGCGGCCACTTCAAAGCGTTGGGACAGGGACAGCAGTTCATTTACGGTACAAAGATCCTCAAAAAAACTGTAGCATTCATCCCGGTTTTCCAAACTTAAGACGGCATCAAAAAGATAATCCACTGCATCAGTTTTGATTTTTTTATTCATATTTGCTTACCTCACTAAGTACTTTTACACTGTAAAACTTTACAGCCACAACTAATAGTATTTTATCATATTAAAGTTATAAAGTAAAGCAATAAAATTTATGTAATTTTTCAGGAAAAAACTTGTCATGTAGTATTGAATACTATATAATAAAAAAAGATATGCAGTTATTTTATGAGGATGCAGAAGCAGGCGGGAGACGGATTACATGACAATTAATACGGAAGATTTGTTGAACAGCATATTGGACAGTCTGGCGAGAGTGGAATATATCAAACCGGAAGACATTCCCAACATAGATTTGTATATGGACCAGGTGACGACCTTTATGGACAAGCGTCTTCGTACGGCTGCCAGAAACCCGGGTGACGATAAGATTCTGACGAAGACCATGATAAACAATTATGCCAAGAATGAACTTCTGCCCCCTCCGCAAAAGAAAAAATATACCAAGGAGCATATGCTTCTGCTGATATTTATCTATTATTATAAGAATATCCTGTCTATTAATGATATCCAAACGCTGTTAAAGCCCATTACGGATAAATTTTTCCAAACGGAAGAAGCCTTTAGTCTGGAAGACATTTATAACGAAGTGTTTGGCATGGAGCAGGAGCAGGTAGAAATCCTGAAAAAAGACGTCATTTCCAAGTTCAGACGTGCCGAGGAGACTTTTTTTGGCGCGCCGGCGGAAGAACAGGCGTTTTTAAAAAATTTTTCTTTTATCTGTCTGCTTAGTTTTGATGTCTATATCAAAAAAATGCTTATAGAAAAACTGGTGGATGATTTGAGAGACAAAGAAGAGGCTTGATGAATGAAACCAATTATGGATTTGCATACACATACTATGGCCAGCGGTCATGGCTACAGTACCTTGAAAGAAAATATTGACGCTGCGAAGGAAAAGGGACTTAAGGTATTGGGGCTGAGTGAACATGGTCCGGCAATGCCCGGCGGTCCCCATATTTTTTCCTGACAAATTACCGGTGTATTCCCAGAACCTACGGTGATCTGCAGCTTTTGTGCGGCGTAGAAGCCAATATCTGCGACTATGACGGCAGGCTTGATATTGAAGATGCGGTACTGGCACAGATGGATTATGTCATTGCCAGTATGCATCCTCCGTGCTGTAAGCCGGGGAGTATGGAGGAAAATACCAGAGCCTCTGTTATGGCTATGAAAAATCCCCATGTGACGATTTTGGGGCATCCGGATGATGAACGTTATCCCCTTGACAGAAAAGCTGTTGTATATGCGGCGGGAGAAGAAGGAGTAGCAATAGAAATCAACAATTCTTCTCTGAATCCAAAGTCGGCCAGAAAAAACGGCAGGGAAAATATAAAAGAGCTGCTTTACTGGTGTGCAACATACAGGGTAGAGGTGCTGCTTGGAACAGACAGCCATATCTGCTATACTGTAGGTGCTTTTGAGGATACGCTGAAGCTTCTTGAAGAGGTGCAGTTCCCGGAGGAGTTAGTACTGAATAACGATGTTGCCAATCTGGCAAAAATAAGGAGGGCTTTTTAATGAAAACGATAGAAAAGGATGCAAACTGCGGTTATTGCATGCGGGGAGAACTGTTGGAAAAATTCGGTATTTATATCTGCGATCTGGAGGTAAGCTCCCTGATTCTGTTTAAGGAGCAGAGCAAACCCGGCAGATGCATTGTGGCATACAAGGACCATGTAAGCGAAATGGTGGATATCAGTGAGGAGGAAAGAAATGCTTTCATGGCAGATGTGACCCGCGCAGCAAAGGCTATCCATGGGGCGTTTCATCCGGACAAGTTAAACTATGGTGCCTACGGCGATACAGGCTGTCATCTGCATATGCACCTTTGTCCGAAATATAAGGATGGGGAAGAGTGGGGCGGCACTTTCCAGATGAATCCCGGCAAAGTATATTTAAGTGATGAAGAATATGCGGAAATGATTGCAAAGATAAAAGCAAATTTATAGCGGCAGGAAAGAGGACTGCAGTGCAAAAAAAGGACTGCAGCGAAAAAAAGGACTGCAGCGGCAGAACGAAAAAGCAGGAGAAGGATAACGTAAACATACGGTAATCCTTTACCTGCTTTTTATTGAGCCTGTGCTATTTTGCATTTTCAGCAAATTCGGTATTTACCAGTGTTTCGTAGGGCACCCGCTCTGACAAAACCTTGGATTCTTCTAAAATATTCTGCAGAAGGTTAAAGGAATCTTCTTCAAATACCAGATCTTCTTTCCAGGTATCCTGTTCATGGTAACGGCTTACAATAGCTGTCAGGGAAGCAATATCGGTTTCGGGAAACTGGGGCTGTATGGTTTTGGCGATTTCTTCGGGCGAATGAGAATTTACATAATCCATTCCCTGCTGCAGGGCATTGGTAAAGGCCTGTATGGTATCGGGATTTGCCTCTATATAGCTCTTTTTGGCGGAAAAAGCAGTATAGGGAATGTAGCCGGAGGCTTCACCTAAAGATGCTACCACATAGCCGTCGCCCTTCTGTTCAAGAGCGGTTGCATGAGGTTCAAATTCTACGGTGAAATCCCCTTGACCTCCGGAAAATGCAGCGGCAGTAGAACCAAAATCAATGCTTTGGTCTATCCGTACATCCTGCTTCGGGTCGATATTGTTTTTGAGCAGAATATACTCAAATACCATTTCCGGCATGCCGCCGGGACGGCCTCCTAAAACCTCAGTACCGATTACCATATCCCATGTGAAGTCGTCAATAGGGGTTCGTGACACTAAAAAATTGCCGGCGCGCTGTGTGAGCTGAGCAAAGGTGACGGCATAATCCTGTGTACCGCCTGCGTAGGTATAGATGGTGCTTTCGCTTCCCATAAAACCGATATCGGCTTCTCCGGTAAGCAGGGCGGTCATGGTTTTGTCGGCGCCAAAGCCGGTTACCAGCGTTAAATCGATTCCTTCTTCTTCAAAGTAACCCTCTTCGATTGCTACGTACATCGGGGCATAAAAAATGCTGTGTGCAACTTCGTTTAAGGTAACGCCGGTAAGCTTGCTGCCTGCGGGCTTGCTGCCGCATCCGGGCAGAAAAGTCAGGCACAATAAAAGCACCAGCGATAAACTAAACAGTCTTAAGAAACAGTTAGGTTTCTTTTTCATAAGGACCTCCGGTTTTTCGTGATGCTTTATTATACTGCGTTACGGAAAAAAGGTGCAGGAAACAGCCTGCTATTCAATATGTATATTTTTAATGGCCCAAAGCTGAAGCGCCTTGGCATTTGTAGAAATTTTTTCCAGGGAATCCAAAATATGATGGAAGGCAGGACGTTCTGTTTCTGTAATGACGCCGTCTTCGGAAATGGCAATCAGGGACATGCGTAAATCGTCAATATCCTTTAAGGAGCCGAGTACTTTAAGGGCCAGGCGGTCAAAATCATCGATAGTTACTTCTTTTACGCTTGTTTTGCCGATGGAGCATTCCCTGGCACAATAGGAATTGCAAAGCTCTGGACAGTTATAGGTGCGGGACATGGCCAATACCTCTTCCGGATAGGGATTGATGGCGTCCAGCTCGATACGGGCAAGTCTGGTGCGGTCAATGCCGATGATTTCGGCGGTTTTTTCGCGGCTTGTAAAATCCTCGTTCTCCTTGGAGGCTTCATATCGTGCAAGATAGTACATGTTATCGGCTGCTTTTGTTGCTTTTTTTCCCATGGTGAAAACTCCCTTACATGCTAAAATAATTTCTATATAACAGTTTATGCAAAAAACAGTTTATTGTAAAGAAAAAACGTTAATTTGTTGTAAAAGTTTGTTGAGAAAAGAAGAAAAACTTGCTACAATAAGCTTGAGTGTTTTCATATACTGTTATATCAAAAAAATACATAATATAATGGGAGGAAAAAAATGGGATTATTTAAAGCAGCAAAGGATGCTTTGGGCAGTTTGATGGCTGACCAGTGGCGCGAGTATTTTTACTGCAGTTCTTTAAGCAGTGATGTGCTGGTAGTCAAGGGAGAGAAAAGAGTTACACAGGGACGTAACAGCAATACAAAGGGGATTGACAATATCATAACAAATGGTTCCATCGTGGCAGTAAACGAAGGCCAGTGTATGATTATCGTAGACCAGGGTAAAATCGTTGAATTCTGTGCAGAAGCAGGTGAATTTGTGTATGACCAGTCTACAGAGCCTTCTCTTTTCTACGGTAAACTGGGGGAAAATCTGAAAAATACCTTCGGTTTGGTGGGAAGAAGATTTTCAATGGGCGGCAATACCGGCAAGGACCAGCGGGTATACTTTTTTAATACAAAAGAGATTATGAACAACCTGTTCGGTACGGCAACACCGATTCCGTTCCGTGTGTTTGACAGAAATACCGGACTGGATATGGATACTAATGTAAAGTGCAACGGACAGTATTCCTTTAAGATTGTTGACCCGCTTTTATTCTATACCAATGTCTGCGGCAATATAGTGGATGAGTACAGGAGAAGCGAAGTGACATCCATGATGAAGGGAGAGCTTCTTACTGCAATGCAGCCTGCTCTGGCTAAAATCGCAGCACAGGGCGTTCGTCCTTATGAGCTTTCCGGACATGCAAAGGCAATAGTGGAAGCCCTGAAGGAAGAGCTTTCACAGCAGTGGACCGAGACCCGCGGTATTGAGATGGTCGATATGACTATCAGTTCTGATATTCCCAAGGAAGACAGAGAGAGACTTACCAAGTGGCAGGAGACCGCTATGCTTCGTCAGGCAGATATGGCTGCAGCAAGACAGACGGAGGCTTACACCAAGGCTCTTGAAAATATGGGTAACGGCAGCAATGGTGAAGGCGGTGCTTCCGTAATGGAAGGCGCTATGGGTATGATGGCAATGAACATGATGCAGGGTATGGTAAATAACGGCGGCATGTTCGGAGCAGGTACGCAGCAGGGAATGCCGGGACAGCAAATGCAGAATCAGGCAGTGCAGGGACAGCAAATGCAGGGCGGCCAGATGCAGAGTCAGGCAGCACCGCAGATGAGGCCGGCTGCTACGGTTGCAGAGGGTGCTGTGCTTGGATGGACCTGTGCATGCGGCAAAGAGGACAACCGGGGCAAGTTCTGCGAGGAATGCGGACAGCAGAAGCCTGCGGAGGCAGGGTGGACCTGCAGTTGCGGTCATGTTAATCAGGGGAAGTTCTGTCCTGAGTGCGGCAGACAGAAACCGGCAGGCGCACCTCTTTATAAGTGTGACAAGTGCGGCTGGGAACCGGAGGATCCGGCAAATCCGCCTAAGTTCTGTCCTGAATGCGGGGACAGGTTTGATGACAATGATATAAAGTAACGGAGCATAAATCAGATGATTGAAAAAATAATTATTGCACTTGTGCTTCTTCTTGGTTTGGTGGGCATAGTTTACTATGCCTACCGGACTATCAGAGCAAAGGTCAGGAGATTTTCCCGGATGGCTTTTGGCACCGATTCCCTTTCAGAAGGATTTGAACAGATGGAATCCGAATATGCAACGACGCCAAAGTCAGTTTCTGCAGCAACCGGCTTATATCTGCCACGTGTTACAAAAGATTTCCCGGATTTTCATTATGATGAAATGAAGGAGAGGGCAGAAAACGTACTGGTATCCTACTTAAGAAGCATTGATGCAGACAACCCGCTTTTGCTTACCGAAGGGACTGAGGAGCTGAAGGACCAGCTCGCGATGCGGGTGGAAATGCTGCGTTCTCAGGAAACAGAGGAGCATTTTTCACAAATAAATATCCACAGGACGGAAATCAGCCAGTACAGGAAGCAGAGAGGCAGATGCAGTGTTGTTTTTCAGTCTGCAGTGGAATATTTTTATTATTATAAGCAAAAGAACGGTGATATCTTAAAGGGGTCGCCTAATACCCGGATGCAGGCAAAGTATGATGTGGAATGTATCTATATTCAGGACAGGGATAAGGTGTCAGGCATACGGGAGGCAGCGCTTGCGGTGAACTGTCCTAACTGCGGTGCGCCGCTTTCGGGATTGGGAGCTAAAGTATGTGCTTACTGTGATACGCCGATTGTGGAGTTAAATATACGTTCCTGGAATTTCAGTGATGTAAAAGAGATTTGATACCTTGTATAACGGGGGAGAGGGCCATGGTAGAAGATCCAAGAGACCGGCAGATAAATGAATTAATAAAAGCCAATGCAGATTTTGACAATTTACTGTTGAATGCAGAGATAGGTGCGCTGTATGTAGACAGCGATATGAGTATCCGCAAGATTACACCTATTATCACACAGAAGACAAACCTGATGCTGGCGGATACCGGCAGGTCTGTTTTTAGTGTGAATTTTATGGAAGGTTATCATACCTTTGCAGAAGATGTCAAATGTTCTGTGGAAGAAAAACGTCTTATTGAACGGGAAATAGCAAAGGACGGACGTACCTGGATTGTCAGAATCCGGCCTTATTATCTGAGCGGACATCTTGTATCCGGAGCAATTGTTGTTTTATTTGATATTACAAAGCGGCTGGAAGCAGTGAAATATGAAATGCATATGCTGATGAACAGTATTCCGGGAGGTGTGTGCAAATTTCGGTATGATAACGGTCTTCTGCTTGAATATGCCAATGAAGGCATGTTTTCTTTGATGCAGACATCGGCAGAGGAATTTGCCAGAGATTATAACAACCATTATGAGAGACTGCTGCTTGAAAAGGACTGGCACAGACTGCAGGAAAAGATTGAAAATATAAAGGTCGGTGAAGTACTGCAGATGGAGTATGCCGTCTATTATGAAGGCAGGAAAGAAGAATGGCGTCTGATGCAGGCGGTCATTTTGGAGAATGACAGCACACCGATTTTACAAAGTGTCATTACGGATATTACAGAAATGAAATTAACCTATTCCGAGCTGGAAAAGGAAAAAGAAAAATTAAATGTAATAGCGGAAATGTCGGGAGATATGCTGTTTGAGTATGATATTCAAAAGGATGTCATGAATTATACCAGACAGAAGGAAGGGCTTTTTGATGATGAGCAGATTACAAAGAATTATGTAAAAAGCATCAAAAGGTCGCATTATGTACACCCGGAAGACAGCAGCAAGCTAAGGCAGTTCTGTGAGGAACTGCAGATGGGTAAGAAGCATATTTATGTAGAGCTGAGAAGAAGATACCGGGATGGGCGGTATCACTGGATGGAGATTGAAGGAACGACTCTTTTTGATCCTTCAGGAAAGCCTGTCAGTGTAATCGGCAGAAGCAAGAATATCGATGAAAGAAAGGCAACGGAAGAGCATTTAAGAGTACGGTCTGAGCGGGATGCGCTGACCGGCATTTATAACCATCAGGTTATTTTAACAAAAATAAAAGAAAGATTGAAGGAAGCATGGTGCGGAAAATCCAATTGGCTTCTTCTTATAGATGTTGATAATTTTAAACAGATTAACGATATAAACGGGCATCTGATAGGTGATGCCGTTCTTTGCATGGTTGCGGATGAGTTAAAGGTTTCTTTTCAGGAAAGTCTGATAGGCAGAATCGGCGGGGATGAATTTATTGTCTTTGTGGAGGGCATGGAACGAAAAGAACTGGAAGAAATTCTGCCTAATTTAAGTGATACCATGCAGGATATTTATAAGGATAAGAAAAAAAATCTGGAGATTACCTGCAGTGTAGGTGCAGCCCGGTGTGACGGCAGTACTGCAGAATTTGATAAGCTTTTTGAATGGGCAAGCTATGCGCTCTATAAGGTAAAGCAGAAAGAGAAAAAGAATTATTATATCGTACAGGCTAAGGGCGAGGTGCCGGAGAGTGCATACCGCTCCAAAGTGAAAAAAGAAGAGTATAACAGGGAGGAAACCCAGATACGCAGTACGGATGATCTGGTACTGTTTACGTTGGAACTGTTGGATAACGTATCGGATATTTCAAGCGGGCTGAAAATGGTTTCTGACCGAATCTGCAGCTTTTTTGATATAGATGATATTGCTTATATTTCAGACAAAAACGATTTCCCAAGGAAAACATATCACTGGAACAGACGGGACAAACGTCAAAAAGGTGTCAGTATATTACCGGAATCCAAAGAGGCGTGGGGATATATCCGAAGCCAGTATGACAGCAAAGGCATTATGATACTGAAGAATGCTCAGATTAAAAAAATGCCGGGAGAGCAGGTAGGCTCGATACTTTTTGTGCGCGCGGATAAGGGAGACGGAAGCCGGGGCTGCATTGCTTTTGTGGACAGGGAAAAAGACAGGGACTGGGAACAGGAGAAGGAAGGGCTGTACAGGCTTGCCGGCATTATTCAAAATCATTTGCAGCAGCTTGATAACAGTGAAAAAGAAAAGAATGAGATAGAGTTTTTGATTAATTATGATGTGGTTACGGAGCTTCCGAAGTATCAGAAGTTTATAGCATTGGCAGACCGTTATATAAAGGAGCATGCCGGAAGGGGCTGTCACTTTATATATTCCGATTTTTCCAATTTTCAGTATATGAATGAGCTTTATGGCTATACAGAGGGAGATAAGATTTTAAAGGCCTTTGCAAAGCAGCTTAAAACGATGAAGGAGGGTATTTATTTTACCCGTATTACCTCTGATCATTTCGCAGGACTGTTAATAGGAGAAAATGCGGAAGAGGTGCAGAATTCGTTTTTGGAGGCAACAAGGAATTTTTGTGCAGAAATAAATAAAGAGTATGACCAAAGCAATCTCGTTTTAGTATCCGGCTTCAGCAGTGTTTTAGAAACGCAGGAAATGGCATCTGTTGTCATTGACAGAGCCAACGTTGCAAGAAAATACGGAAAAAGTACAGCAAACACGGTAGTAATTGCCTATAATAATGAAATCAGGAAAAAGAATGAGGCGGAGAAATCTATTTCGGCCAATATGGTAACAGCCCTGGAAACAGGTGAATTTAAGGCATGGCTGCAGCCGAAGGTTTCCTTAAAAACCGGAAAGATTGAAGGTGCGGAGGCGCTGGTCCGCTGGCAGAAGGCTGATGGGTCCATGGTATATCCTGACAGCTTTATTCCTGTTTTTGAAAAGAACGGTTTTATAACCAAAATAGATTTTGCCGTTTTAGATCAGATATTATCCTATCTGCGGGTGGCCATGGACGAAGGGGAAGAAGTAGTGCCGGTATCGGTTAATTTCTCACGAAGACATAATGAGACACCGGATTTTGTGGAGCAGATTTTAAACAGGCTGCAGGAAAAGGAGATTCCTGCCAAATATATTGAAGCAGAAATTACAGAATCCATTTTTATGCTGGATTTGTCCACGCTGACAAAAAATCTGCGTAAACTGAAGGAAAACGGGATTTTGATTTCGATTGATGATTTTGGCAGCGGTTATTCTTCCCTGAATCTGCTTGCCAATGTGGATGCTGATATTATAAAATTGGACAAGAAGTTTTTCACCTATGCGGATGAGGACTCCAAAGCACCGGTATTTGTAAAGTATCTGGTAAAGATGATGAAGCGCATGGGCTATCAGGTTCTTGCGGAGGGCGTGGAGACCAGTGAGCAGATTAAACTGCTGCATAATGCGGAATGTGATATGGTACAGGGATATTACTATGCCCGTCCCATGCCGATTCCGGCATTCAGAGAATTTTTAAAGGAGTTTAACAAGTAAGCATGAGTATATATGATACATTGAATGAACCGCAGAAGCGGGGCGTTTTTACAGTGGACGGACCTGTCCTGCTGCTTGCAGGCGCGGGAAGCGGCAAGACAAGGGTGTTGACTCACAGGGTAGCCTATCTGATTGATGAGATAGGCGTAAACCCGTGGAATATTTTAGCAATTACCTTTACGAACAAGGCTGCCGGCGAGATGAGGGAAAGAGTAGATAAGCTGATTGGGATGGGAGCGGAACAGATATGGGTGGCAACCTTCCATTCTACCTGCGTCAGGATACTCAGACGCTATATAGACAGAATCGGATACGGCAACAATTTTACAATCTACGATACTGACGACCAGAAGACCCTGATGAAGGAGATTATCAAAAAACTGGAGCTTGACCCCAAGGTTTATAAGGAGAGAAGCCTGTTAGGGGCTATATCCTCAGCCAAGGATGAACTGATTTCTCCTATTGAGTATGAACTGCAGGCAGGGGGAGACTTTAATAAAAAGAAAATTGCCATGGTGTACCGGGAATATCAGGCGGCGCTGAAAAAAAATAATGCGCTGGATTTTGATGACCTGATTGTGAAAACGGTAGAGCTGTTTAAGGCTGATGCGGAGGTGCTGTATTCCTATCAGCAGCGTTTTAAGTATATTATGGTGGATGAATATCAGGACACCAATACGGCACAGTTTGAGTTTGTAAGGCTGCTTGCGGATAAATACCGCAATCTTTGTGTAGTAGGCGATGATGACCAGTCTATTTATAAATTCAGGGGTGCCAATATCCGCAATATTTTGGATTTTGAAAAGGTGTATTCCGAGGCAACAGTCATTAAGCTGGAGCAGAATTACCGTTCCACCCAAAACATTCTGGATGCTGCCAACTCTGTTATTAAAAACAACAGGAGCCGTAAGGAAAAAGCGCTTTGGACGGATAAGAACGGCGGAAGCCGTATTCATTTCAGGCAGTTTGATACGGCATATGAAGAGGCAGAATATATTGCTGACGACATTGTGCATAAGGTAAGGCGTGGAGAAGCATCATACAAGGACTGTGCGGTGCTTTACAGAACCAATGCCCAGTCTCGTCTGTTAGAGGAGCGGATGATTGCAGAGGGGATGCCCTATGATGTGGTCGGAGGCGTCAATTTCTATTCCAGAAGAGAAATAAAGGATATTTTGGCATATCTGAAAACCATTGATAACGGTCAGGATGATGTGGCAGTAAAACGTATCATCAATGTGCCGAAGCGGGGAATCGGTCAGACAAGCATCGACAGGATACAGGCGTACGCAGATGAAAGAAGCATCAGCTTTTATGATGCATTGCGGGAAGCAGACCGGATTATGACTTTAGGGAAGGCGGCTTCCAAAATAGAACCCTTTGTACTGATGATTCAGGCATTCAGGAGCAAACTGGAATATTTTGACCTAAAGGAGCTGGTGGATGATGTACTGGAAAAGACCGGATATATACAGGAACTTCAGAATGCCGGGGAGGAAGAGGCAGAGGACCGCATTGCCAATATTGATGAATTAATCAGCAAGGTGGCTTATTATACAGAAACGCATGATGAACCTTCTTTAAGTGAATTTTTAGAAGAGGTTGCACTGGTGGCAGATATTGACGGTGTGGGCGAAAGTGACGACAAGGTCCTTTTAATGACGCTTCACAGCGCAAAGGGACTGGAATTTTCCAACGTATACCTGGCAGGTATGGAGGACGGTCTGTTTCCGGGTTATATGACGATTATGTCAGACGATAAGGCAGAGATGGAGGAGGAGCGCCGCCTTGCCTATGTGGGTATTACCAGAGCAAAGGAGGAGCTGACGCTTACCTGTGCCAAGATGCGGATGATCAGGGGAGAAACACAATATAATCCCATCAGCCGTTTTATAAAAGAGATTCCCAATGAACTTTTGGACAATACATTACCCTCCATGCGGAAAACTGAAAAGGAAAGCTTACAGGAGGAATATGATTTCAGACCGAAAGCAATCCTGCGTCCGAGGGCAACTGCACCTGCAAGGAAGCCCTATATTGCCCAGGGAATAGGTGCGCTTAACGAACTGGCAGGCATTTCCAAGGGGGGCTTTAAAGATGCACCAACGGCTCCTGATTACGGGGAAGGAGACCGTATCAAACATGTAAAATACGGTGAGGGAACGGTAATCAATCTGCAAAAGGAACCCAGGGATTACAAGGTTACGGTTAATTTTGACAAGGCAGGCCAAAAGGTCATGTATGCGTCATTTGCAAAATTGAAAAGAGTATAGCAAAAAGAAAACAATCATGCTATACTATTTATAAAATGCGGCATACTATAATAAGTGTAGAAAGGTGGTCTATTTTATGAACAAATTAGAGTCTTTGATTGACATGGTAAAAGCAAATGAGTTATTAAGCAAAAAAGAAGAAAAGAAAAAATGCAATGTAGTGCTTTGGGTGTTGGCCATCATTGGTGCAGTGGTTGCAGTTGCAGCGATTGCATATGCAGTGTACCGTTACTTAAAACCCGATTATTTAGAAGATTTCGAGGATGAGTTTGAAGACGAATTTGAAGATGCGTTTGAGGACGAGGACGAAGTCTTTGAAGATGACGCGCCGGAAGCGTAGGAAGCCGGTATTATCGGTATTAATTGTATTGAGAGGTTTTTATGAAAAAAGGACAGGTTTATGAAGGAGTCGTAGAACGGGTAGAATTTCCCAATAAAGGCATCGTGCGAGTGGGAGAGGAAACCTGTATTGTAAAGAACAGCCTGCCCGGACAGAAAATACTTTTTTGTGTGAATAAGCAAAGAAAAGGGAAGGCGGAAGGCCGGCTTTTGGAGGTGATTGCTAAATCGCCTCTTGAAACCGGCAGTCCGTGTTCCCATTTTGGTCTGTGCGGAGGTTGTACATATTTGTCTCTTCCTTATGAGGAACAGGTAAAGATTAAAGAGGAGCAGGTTAAAAAGCTGCTTGATAATGTACTTTTGGGAAAACAAAAGCCCTATGTCTGGGAGGGCATCAAAAAAAGCCCCTGTATGTATGAATATCGTAATAAAATGGAATTTTCCTTCGGAGATGAGGTAAAGGACGGCCCCCTTGCATTAGGCATGCATAAGCGGGGCAGCTTTTATGATATCGTTACGGTAAATGACTGTAAGCTGGTAGATGAGGATTACAGGCAGATTTTACAGGCGGTGCTTTCTTATTTTGCAGAAAGAAACATAAGCTTTTTCCACAGACTGACCCATGAGGGGTTCCTCAGGCATCTGTTAGTCAGAAAGGCAGTAAGGACAGGAGAAATTTTAATAGCACTGGTAACGACATCGCAGAATCCGGTAAGGGGTAAGGATATCACCGGTGACAATGCACAGGTTACGGAAAAGAAAGCACAGACAGCTAATGTGCAGGTACAATATACGTTAGAAGAGCTGCTGCAGGGCTTCTGCGAGGTGGTAAAGAGCGTACCTCTTTTGACCGGCAGGATTAGCGGTATTCTGCATATCATAAATGATTCGGTAGCAGATGTCATAAAGAGCGATGAAACCCGTGTTCTTTACGGACAGGATTTCTTCTATGAAGAGCTTCTCGGATTAAAATTCAGGATTTCGGCATTTTCATTCTTCCAGACTAATTCACTGGGGGCAGAGGTGCTTTACCGTACTGCCAGAGAGTATATCGGCAGTCTGTTAAATGATACAGAAGACGGTAAACCTTCCAAGGTGGTTTTTGACTTATACAGCGGTACAGGCACGATTGCCCAGCTTATGGCACCGGTGGCAAAAAAGGTTATCGGTGTGGAAATTGTGGAAGAGGCAGTTTTGGCTGCCGGAAAGAATGCGGAATTAAACGGCCTTACGAATTGTGAGTTTATCGCAGGAGACGTGCTTAAGGTATTGGACGAGGTGGAAGAAAAGCCGGATTTGATTATTTTAGACCCGCCAAGAGACGGCATTCATCCCAAGGCGCTCCCCAAGATTATTCACTATGGCGTGGACAGAATCGTCTACATTTCCTGCAAGCCGACAAGCCTTGCCCGTGATTTGGAGGTCTTTCTGGCAAATGGCTATGAGGTGGAGAGAGCGGTAGCTGTGGACCAGTTCCCCTGGACGGCGAATTGTGAGGTCTGCGTGAAATTAAAGAAGAGGATGAAATAAGACATAGTGAAGAGAATTTTTATGGAAACTCTATTGATTGCTTGTGTCCCTGCAATTTTAAGTGGTATTATCAGTTTTGTTTTGGCTAAGAGTCAAGCAAAGGCTGAGAATATGAAACTCGAATTGGCCAATAGACATGAAGTTGAAAAATTGATGGAACAACATAAAATTGATATCAATGCTATCCGTGAACAACATCGTTTGGAGATGGAATTGAAGGAAAAGGAACATATGTATCAGCTTGAAATTATGCAAAAGGAACATGAAAATAAGTTGATATTCAAAGAAAGTGAATTAGAGAATACTGCGAAATATAATGCTGCTGGGAGCATTATGACAGGTCTTTTTAATGGGATGCATTGGTAATGCGTTGAATTCTCCTGAATTACAAGATGAAATTAAAAAGAAAATTTTTGAAAGTATACATACTACGTCAGATAATAATGAATAGAGGAACGTAGATGATGACTATCCCAATTCGGTTTGTTAGCTGATGGCATTTTATGTGTAGCTGCTATATGGCCTTTCTTTTATCCTTTAACGTATGGTATGTCTGGGCGGTTGCAGAAGAATGTAATATCTTACTAGATGGTTGTTTTCTCGGAAATAGATAATCGTTAGGTGCCAGAATATGTGCTTCGCTTGAGGGAGTACTTACTATATTCGACAAGAGAATCTTTGCAAGGAGAATGAAGAATATGAATAACTCAAATATAATTATGTACACAACAGAGGACGGTTTAACAAAGATTGAAGTTACTTTCGATGAAGATACGGTCTGGCTGTCTTTGGATCAAATAGCAGAGTTGTTTCAACGTGATAAATCGACCATATCCCGGCATATAAAAAATATTTTTTCAGAGGGTGAACTTCGTCAGGAAGCAACCGTTGCAAAATTTGCAACAGTTCAAACGGAGGGCAGGCGTCAGGTATCCAGAGATATTGAGTACTATAATCTGGATGTGATTATTTCTGTTGGTTATCGTGTGAAATCCTTGCGTGGCACACAGTTCCGTATTTGGGCAAGTTCTATTTTGAAAGAATATATGAAAAAGGGATTTGCTTTGGATGATGACCGCCTAAAGCGATTGGGCGGAGGAAACTATTTTGATGAACTGCTGACCCGTATTCGTGACATCCGTTCTTCGGAAAAGGTTTTTTGGCGGAAAGTGCTTGAAATTTACGCCACGAGTATTGACTATAATCCAAGTGCAGAAGCTTCTGTTTTATTCTTCAAGCAGGTACAAAATAAAATGCACTGGGCAGCACATCAGCATACCGCAGCAGAAATTGTTTATCAGCGTGCGGATGCAGAGAGGGAAAATATGGGACTGACCTCGTGGGAGGGGAAGCAAATCAAGCGTTCCGACACGGAGATTGCAAAGAATTATCTGAATCAGATGGAGTTGGATGCATTGAATAAAATTGTGTCAGCGTATCTTGACATTGCCGAGGTACGGGCGTTAGCACATGAACCGATGTACATGAAGGATTGGCTGGAGACGATTGACGATTATCTTAAAATGACCAGACGGGATATTTTAACAACAAAAGGGCGTGTAACCCATAAACAGGCGATTGATAAAGCGCATGAGGAATATGAAAAATATCGAAAGAAACAAGATGAACTTCTGTCAACGGTTGAGAAGCATTTTATAGAGAGTATCAGGGAATTAGAGGGCTGGAATAATTGAAACGAATCAGATATAGAGACAGCTATTAAATGTGCAACGACCGTTGCACAAATATGAATGAGGAGGACGGTACCAAAACTCTCATCACTGTTGAGAGTTTTGAATATGAAAGGTATGCCGTATTGACAGGAAAAATAACTCCTCCGCCAAGGCCAAATTCCGCCTTCCAGGCATCCGAATCACAGCCTCAACAAATTGCGAAAGTATCGTGTTGCTTTCCAAACATCATGCAAAATAGAATGTAGAAGTGGAACTCACAATGAGTGAGAACGATTTGAAGGCGGCGGAGAGTAAAGTCACTTATGAGAATAATTCGTTGTTTGAAGACTTTCGATTATTAAAAAAAACAAATTGAATCGGAACAAATAGATGAGATATTAAGAGGATAATTCATAAATATAAAAGTAGAAAGGAAATCAAATGGCGGAGAAAAGCAAAGATAATTTAAACATTATAGGCAGTGAGATTATTATATATCAAACGGAAGACGGACAGACGAAAATAGATGTTAAATTTGAAGATGAGACGGTTTGGCTTACGCAGGCGCAATTATGTGAACTTTACCAAACCAGCAAATCTAATATTAGTGAGCATATTAAGCACATTTTTGAAGAGGAAGAATTGGAGGAAAAAGCAGTTGTTCGGAAATTCCGAACAACTGCAGCTGATGGAAAGAGCTATAATACAATACACTATAATCTTGATATGATTATTTCTCTTGGCTATAGGGTGAAATCTAAAATTGCTACAAATTTTCGTCGGTGGGCTACCGAACGCCTTAAAGAGTATATGATAAAAGGCTTTACAATGGACGATGAACGACTAAAAAATCTGGGTGGCGGTAATTATTGGAAAGAATTATTAGATCGCATTCGGGATATTCGTTCCTCTGAAAAGGTTATGTATCGTCAGGTGCTTGATTTATATGCGACAAGTGTTGACTATAATCCTAAGAGTAGTGAATCTATTGCATTTTTTAAGATGGTGCAAAATAAATTACACTATGCAGCACATGGTCATACAGCGGCGGAAGTTATATATGAGCGTGTAGATGCAAGTCAGCCTTTTATGGGATTAAAAAGTTTTTCCGGTGATTTTCCGGCGTTAAAAGATATAAGTATTGCAAAGAATTATCTTAATGATGAAGAATTAAAAATTCTAAATAATATTGTATCAGGTTACTTTGATTTTGCGGAAATTCAGGCTATGCGTCATAATCCTATGTATATGGCAGATATTTGGATAATGTTTTAAGAACTACAGGTGAAAAATTACTGCAAGGGGCAGGAACAATTAGTCATGCACAGGCAATCGAGAAAGCAACAGAAGAGTATAGAAAATATCAAGTACAGAACTTGTCACCGGTTGAACAGGACTATTTGGAAAGTATTAAAAACATTCAAAGCACAGTGAAAAAGAACAGTAAGTAATAAAGGAAAATGTATTACTACATAGATGATGAAATTAAAGAGAGTTTTAGATACCAGAGCATGTTGACAGTGTTGAGAATTTTGAAAACCAAATATATGTTGTTTTGGCAGGAAAAATAACGCTTCCGCCAAGACTTAATTCCGCCTTCCAGGCATCTGAAGCACACCCTCAACAAATGTCGAGACAGTCTGTTTGTTGTCCAAACAAAAAATACAACAAGGGCATTTAGGAACGGTGTAAACAGAAGAGGATTACTATCATGTTGGATATACTTATTGTGGAGGATAATCAGGAAATAGCAATACTTCTCAGAGATTTTCTTCAAAAAGAAAATTACATAGTGAGTGTGGCTGATACGGGAGAAAAGGCGCTTGATTTATATGAAAAGTATGGCGCCAAGCTGGTAATCCTTGATATTATGCTTCCGGGAATGGATGGATTTTATGTGTGTTCCAGGATTAGAGAAGAGTCTAATACGCACATTCTCATTGCCAGTGCCAAAAACCAAAAGGAAGATAAGTTGAAAGGGTTAAATCTGGGTGCAGATGATTATATTGAAAAGCCATATGATATAGATATCCTTTTGGCAAAAATTAACGGTATTTTTAAACGCAAATATGGTGTCTGTGAGATTGCGGAAGGCAGGCTGAGGCTAAACACCATAAATCATGTTTTAAAAATAGATGATAAAGCAGTGAACGTGACAGAAAAAGAATTTGAGCTTTTGAGGCTTTTAATGGAGAATAAAAATGTCACCTTAAAGAAGGAATATCTCTTTAATGCCATATGGGGGAGCGACAGCGATTCAGAGCTTCAGACTCTGGCAGTACATATCAGATGGCTGCGTGAAAAAATAGAGGAAGATTCTAAAAAGCCGAAACATATTATCACAGAATGGGGAGTAGGGTACCGCTTTGAGTAGATACAAGAAAATTGCATTTGCAATTATAGTGATAGAAACAGTGTGTATCGTTTTATGTAATGTCCTGTACTTCATGAATAAGGAGGACATTAATGGGAGGCTTTACCGTGTAGAAGCCCAAAGAGCAGCCTTGGAATTACAGGAACATGCACCTGAGGATATAAATCTTTCCTGTTATGAAACAATCGTGAATATAAGTCTGTTTGATGCAGACGAAGTGTGCAATAACGATTACGTTGTCTGTAAGGTAAAGGATGTTTTATACAGAATCGAATATCAGGCAGGTGAAAATAACAGCGGCATATGGGGTGCCAATATCTGTATGCTTATGATGCTGCTTGTAACGATATTTGTTTTAATCTATATATGGAGAAGGATTTTAAAACCTTTTCATAATATGAGTGAACTCACGTATGAATTAGCCAAAGGCAATTTGTCAGTACCGGTTAAGGCTGAAAAAAATAAATTTTTTGGCAGGTTTCTCTGGGGAATGGATATGCTCAGAGAAAATTTAGAGGACGGGAAACAAAAAGAATTAGAGCTTCAGAAGGAAAAAAAGACGTTGATTCTTTCGTTGTCACATGATATCAAAACGCCTCTTTCTGCCATTGATTTATATGCAAAAGCCTTATCTGAGAATTTATATGATACAGAAGAAAAAAGACTGGCGGTTTTACAGGGAATTTTCAATAATGTATCGGAAATTAAAGGATATGTAGAAAAAATTGTCAGTGCATCCAGAGAGGATTTTTTGAATCTGGAAGTAAATAACGGAGAGTTTTACCTGTTACAGATAATGAAAAAAATAGAGGCTTATTATCGGGATAAGCTTTCTGTGATTCATACGGAATTTATAGTAGCGGATATGGAAAATTGCCTGCTTTTGGGAGATGCAGACAGAGTAATTGAAGTGTTGCAGAATGTGATGGAAAATGCAATCAAATACGGTGACGGAGTGCAGATTCGGATTTTTGTTTCGGAGGAAGAAGACTGCAAGCTGATTCACGTAGAAAATACAGGATGTGAATTGAAACCGGAAGAACTGGCAAATATATTTGATTCTTTTTACAGAGGCAGCAACAGCCAAAACATAAAAGGCAGTGGTCTGGGACTATATATTGCCAAAAATCTGATGAGAAAAATGGATGGCGATTTATATGCGAGAGCGGAGGACGGAAGGTTCATTGCATCTGTGGTTGTCAGAAAAGCGTAAGCGGCGAAGTATTCCATTCAAAATGAATGCTCCATTCAGAGTCACGTTTCACAAAAGGCTTTGGACGGAGCATTTAATGATTATTTAATAATTCCTTTTGTATAGTGTGTCTATAAACAAAAGGAAAGGAGTTAGAAATGTTTCTGAATATTTTGAAAAAAGATATGAAACGAAAGAAAACCATGAATTGCATATTGTTTGCGTTTGTTATTTTCGCAACGGTGTTTGTGGCAAGCGGACTTAATAATGTGATAACGGTTTTGAATGGAACGGACTATTATATGGACAAAGCCGGGGTGGGAGATTTTTGTATCCTCACTATGGGGGAAGATTCCATCGGACACATGGAAGAGGTTCTTGACCGGGAAGAAATTGTAAAGGACTACCGTCTGGACCATGTGATTTATGCGTCACATATTCTGCTTGAAAACGGAGAACATGCTCAAACGAAAAATACAGCCATTTTACAGGCGGTGAGCGATACGCAAATACATTTATTTGACTGTGATAATCAGGAAGTAACCTATGTGCCGAAGGGGCATGCTTATGTTGGTGGAGATTTTATGGATGTGAATGGTTTAAGTGTCGGAGATTCTGTTTCCATTGACCATAACGGAACGAAGCTGACGCTTGTTTTGGACGGAAGGATAAAGGACGCGTTGCTTGGCTCGGATTTCATGGGAAACACCAGATTTCTTATGAATGAAAAGGATATACAGACACTTCTTGCGAATGAAGAAATTGCTCTTCATTACAGGGGAGAGATAGCTTATGTAGACACAGACTCTGTGAAGGAAATGGGCGCTGTTATGGCAAAGATACCAAATGTTGGTTTCGACGGTGCGCGTTCCACGCTTAAGATGCTTTATGTCATAGAATTAATCATGGCATTTTTGGTACTGATTCTAAGCGTTTGTCTGATGGTAGTATCTTTTGTGGTACTTAAGTTTTCCATCAATTTTACCATTATGGAAGAATTTCGTGAAATAGGAGTCATGAAAGCCATCGGAATTACCAATCGAAAAATTCGCAGTCTGTATATTGTAAAATACATGATTCTGGCAGTTGTCGGCGCAGCGATTGGATTTTTCATCAGTATCCCTTTTGGGGAGCTTCTCATGAAATCGGTAACGGAAAACATGGTATTAGGTAATGATTGGGGGATTAGCTGTAACGTAACAGGAGCAATTTTGGTGGTGATTGTTATTATCGGATTTGCTTACTTCTGTACCGGAAAGGTAAAAAAAGCATCGCCTGTAGATGCCATAAGAAGCGGACAGACCGGGGAACGTTACAGGAAAAAGACAGTTTATCGGATTGGAAAAAGTCATTTGAGACCGAGCATTTATATGGCACTGAATGATGTGATAAGCAGTCCAAGAAGATATTTTACGATTCTTTTGTCATTTTGCATCTGTATGCTGTTGGTATTGATGATAGTAAATACGACAGAAACCATGAAGAGTGACAGCTTGATTGACACCTTTGGTACAAGGGCGGACTTATATATAACAGATGTGAATCAGGCTATGGAGGATATGAGTTTTAGCAGCAGGGAAGAACTGGAACATGTGTTGGAGGATAGAGCGAATGAATTAAAAGTAATTGGCATGCCGGCAGAAGTTTCCGTGGAAGTACAATACAAATATCACATTCTGTTTGAAGGAAGGGAATATGTGCTTAGCTGTCAACAGGGAGTCAATTGTGCAGCAGAAGAATACAGTTATTCTGAGGGAGTCATTCCCCAAAGTGCAGAAGAAATTGCGATTACTCCCATTGTCAGTGAAATGACAGGAGCCGGGATAGGGGATGTACTTACCATTGATTTTGGGACAGAACAGAGGGACTGTATGGTGACAGCCTATTTTGAAACGATGAATCAGTTGGGAGAAGTAGTTCGTCTGCACGAAGACGCACCAACCAGAATGGAGTATTGCAGTGCGATTATGCAGTACAAACTTACTTTTACGGATTATCCGTCCCGGGAAGAAATTGAACGCAGAAAGGAAGAATTAAAAGATTTTTATGACAATGAAGAAATTATGAATCAAGCGGAGTATTGTGAGGATTGTGTGGGCGTAGCAGATACCATGGAGGCAGTACAGTATTTGTTACTTGCTATTACACTGATTGTTGTGCTGCTGGTTACTGTTCTTATGGAAAGGGCTTTTATTGCGGATGAAAAGAGTCAGATTGCGATTTTAAAGGCGTTGGGCTTTAAAAACAGGACGATTATTACCTGGCATACCTGCAGGTTCGCTATAGTGGCATTTGTAGCAGTTTTACTGGCTGCGATAGTTTCGGTTCCGATGACAGACCTATGTATTTCTCCGATTTTCGGAATGATGGGAGCCAGTGATATTTCCTATAATATCGTAATCTGGAAAGTGTTTGGATTATATCCCGGCATCGTACTAGCAGTTACTTTATTTGTAGCATGGCTTACGGCACAGTATACGAGAACGGTTAAGAGCAGCGATACGGCATATATTGAATAAGATTGTAAGGCAAAAGAAGGAGGATGAAAGATGAGCAGATTATTAGAAGTAAAAGATCTTTGCAAAACTTATATCATAGATAAAAGACAGAATAATGTATTGAAAAATGTAAATTTCGATATAGAAGAAGGAGAGCTGGTAGCGATTATGGGTCCGTCCGGTTCCGGGAAATCCACATTGCTTTATGCAATTTCCGGAATGGACTGCGCAACCGGCGGGAAAGTATTGTTTGAAGGGAAGGATATCACAAAGCTTGCAGAGAAAAAAATGGCAGATCTCCGCCTGGATGAAATGGGCTTTATTTTTCAGCAGATGTATATGATGAAAAACCTTACAATTTTGGATAATATCGTGCTGCCTGCCATGCAGAGCAAAAAAACGAAGGAGTCCGTAAAAGAGAAGCTTTTACGTGGCGAAGAATTGATGCGCAAGCTTGGTATTATCGAAACGGCAGACAATGATATTAACGAAGTTTCCGGCGGACAGCTGCAGAGAGCCTGTATTTGCAGAAGCATGATTAATAAACCAAAGATTTTATTTGCGGATGAACCTACAGGTGCGCTTAACAGAACTGCTTCCAATGAGGTGATTGAAGAGTTAGTCAAATTAAATAATGAGGGGACTACTGTTATGATGGTGACGCACGATGTTAAAGTGGCGGCAAAATGCGCAAGGGTATTGTATATTGTAGATGGAAATATAAAGGGAGAATATTGTAATGCCATGCGGAATGAGTTATCGGAAAAGGAAGTGGAGAGAAAGCTAAATAACTGGCTTTTTGATTTGGGGTGGTAAAATAATAATAAAAAAAAGAAAAAAATTGCAATTTACGCATTGCGTATCAAATTGTAATATGCTATCCTGAATACACAATGTGTAAAAATAATGGAGAAGGAAAATGGATTGCAAATCAAAAATCAGAGAATTGCGAGAAAGAACAGGTATGAATCGCAAGGAGTTTTGTGAGTATTTTCAAATTCCATATCGGACTGTAACAGAATGGGAATTGGATAATCGCCATGCACCGGAATATGTCCTGCGGTTACTGGAGTATTATATCTGCATGGAAAAGATACAAAAGCAAGGAGTAAATGAAGAAGAAATACATGATTGAGTCGGATATAATTCAAATACAAAGTTTGATTTATTTAATCAGAGGAAAACAGGTTATGGTTGACTGTGATTTGGCCAGGCTGTATCAGGTTGAAACCAAAAGATTGAATGAAGCAGTAAAACGTAATAAAACCAGATTTCCTGAACGATTCTGTTTTCAGTTAAAAAAGGAAGAGTATGAAAACTTGATGTCGCAGATTGCGACTTCAAGTTTAGAATTGGCTGTTAATGACCATGGCGGCAGAAGAAAACTTCCATATGTATTTACAGAGCAGGGTATTGCAATGTTATCTTCTGTTTTAAGAAGCGAAGTTGCTATTCAGGCAAGCATTCGTATTATGGATACCTATGTGGAAATGCGAAAATATATGGCAAATGCGTCTTTGTTATATGAAAAAGTAAATTCAATGGAAATACGACAGTTAGCTTATCATGAAGAGACTGACAAAAAGTTTGAACAGGTTTTTGACTACATAGCATCCCATGAAGAAAGTTGTCAGAAATTTTTTCAATGCACAATATTCAAAGTTGCAAGTGAAGAAGACAACAGCTTTCCATGACAGGTTTCTTATTTTAGATGATAGGTTAGGATATCATATTGGCGCATCGCTGAAAGATGCAGGAAAGAAATGTTTTGGAATTAATAGAATTGAAGATGTTGAGGTAATTAAGAAGTTGATTCAAAAGACGAGTTAGACAAGCAGTTAAAACAAGTCAATAATACTAAGTTGAAAATATGATAAGAGATGCAATAACGTATCTTTTATGGTATTACGGAGGATTACATGAAGCAGAATGACGATATGCCAAAGCATGAGGATATAGTAATTAGAGACGTTGAACCCGGAGATGAAAAGGTATTAGCATACATTCAGACCGAGTCGTGGAAAGCGGCTTTTAAAGATATTTTATCGCCGGAGGACCTGGCGCGTTATGCGGATGTTGATAAGGCGGAACAGATGTATAAGCACCTTTTGGAAGAAAAGACAGGTAATGGAAGGATTCTGTTTGTCGGGGGAAAACCCCACTGCATTGCTTATTGGGATAAGAGCCGCGAGGAAGCTATGATGGGGTATGCTGAATTGATATGCATCCATTCCCTGCAGGAGCAGTGGCACAAGGGCTATGGAACAAGGATGATGAACTATGTCTTGAATGAAGTCAGAAAACAAGGGTATCGCAATATGCATTTGTGGGTGTTTGCGGACAACGTTCGGGCACGTAAGTTTTATGAAAGCATAGGTTTTGGGGCAACTGCAATAACCAAAGAAACGCTGGGGGCGTGTGAAATCATGTATTCCCTGGAAAATCTATAAAGCTACAGGGGGATTCTTATGAAATTAAAGTTAGTAAAACTGACAGAAGAATATAAGTCTCAGTTATTTGAAATGATGGAGGAATGGACTTTGGCAGGGGAGAGCATTGTCCCATGGGCGATAAAAAAGAACGATTACCATGAATTTGATTATTATGCAGATAATCTGGATTTAAAAGAACCTAAGGATGGCCTGGTGCCGGATTCGACTTTTTTCTGTTTGGATGAAGAAAGAAATAAATTTGTGGGTGCAGTGAACATCCGTCATTACCTTTCGGAAAGACTTCTTTTGAACGGTGGTCATATAGGGGATGGCGTGAGGCCTTCTGAACGCAGAAAGGGAATTGCTACAAAGATGATTTCATTAGCATTGGAGGAATGCAAAAAACTTGGAATCACCAAAGTCCTGATGGTATGTGACAAGGAAAATACAGCTTCAGCAAAAAGCATTATACATAACGGCGGTGTACTGGAAAATGAAGTGGTAGTGGACGGAGTAATAGAACAAAGATATTGGATTACGCTGTCACCTTTGGTTTTGGAGGAGTTTGATTACAGTAAAGAGGCAGTAATCAATCCCTGGAATATTTATGAGCCTATAAAGGGAATGCCCAAGGTGCTGGTCTCCTGTTTTGCAGATGTTACATTTGAGAGAATGCTTGATGCCTTTCCGGAGGCATATGTTATTGCCAGGGCACATGATGCAGCAAATAGTTACCCGATTTATAAGGTGGAATACGAGGGAACGGAGCTTGCGCTCATGAATATGCCTGTGGGGGCGTCCTCTGCGATTGGCTGTTTGGAGGATATATTTCAGTTTGGCGTGGAAAAGGCAGTGCTTTTTGGAACCTGCGGTGTTTTGGATGAAGGTATTGGAGACTGCTCTGTAATTGTGCCGAACAGGGCAGTGCGGGATGAAGGAAGCAGTTTCCATTATGCGCCGCCTTCTAATGAGATTATGGTAAATGTAGGTGTCGGGGATAAGTTTAAGAGATTTCTGGATGAAACAGGCTGTCACTACACGGAAGGAAAGGTGTGGACAACAGATTGTTTTTACCGGGAAACGGAAAGGAAAGTTGCAAAAAGAAAAGAGATGGGCTGTGTGGCTGTGGACATGGAATGCTCCGCAGTGGCGGCAGTGGCGCAGTTCAGAAACAAAGAAGTGTTACAGTTTTTTTATGCGGCAGATGTGGTAAGCAGGGAAAAGTGGACACAAAGAAGTCTCAGTAACCATTCTTTCCTGGAAGAGAAGGACAGGATTGCCTGGCTGGCACTGGAAGCTGCAAGGAAGCTTTAAAGGGTATATAAAAAGGGTATGAAAAAATATTGGCAGTGATAGTAGTTTCTATATTTTGCCTGTCAGCAACAAGCTGCGGAAAAGTTTTGATTCAGGCAGGAAAACAAATGTCACACAGTCTTCTTTATCCCCTTGCATGCAGCGTCGGAATGGAGGACATATACATATCCATCCGGTAGAGTGGAAGGTATTGATAAATGGTGAAATAAAATAGAGTTTATAGTAGATAGCTGTAAAAAAGTATGATATAATGTCTTCATTAAAGTAAATTTGTGCGCGGAATAAGCTGAAGAGGAAATATTTTTATGTCCGGACTTATACAGAGGAGGATTTGCAGTAATCTAATAAATAGGAAAGGCATGTGTTTTATATGAAGGAAACAATATTCGACCGCATTAAAATGGTGGAAGGCTACGCAACAAAACAGGAGAAGGCAATTATAGAATATATCAGAACCCATCAGATTGCAGAGATGATTCTGCTCTCTATAACAGAGTTTTCCGAGCAGGTAGGGGTGGGAGACGCGACTATGCTGCGGTTCTGCAAAAAGATGGGGCTGAAGGGATATTCGGAATTCCGTTTTTTGGTGTCGCAGAGTGAGGGCGGATTGGAAAATAAACCGGAACGGGTTGCTGACGCCATTTATGAAGATATGGTGTTGGCCTTGAAATCCACACATGAGGTTTTGGATGAAAAGCAGATTGAAAAGGCAGCGGGTATCATACTGCGTGCAGAGCATCTGTATGCTTTCGGAAGCGGCAATTCCGGTGAGGCAGCCAGAGAATTAAGCAACAAGGTTCTGCGGCTTGGTGTCAACTGTGAATGCCGTGAAGATGCGCATTTTCAACTGATAGCAACATCATTAATGACAGAAAAGGATGCGCTTGTCCTTTTTTCTGTAAGCGGCAGTACGCAGGATATGCTGGAACTGGCAAAATGTGCCCATAAACAGGGGACACCGCTTGTTATTGTTACCAATTATTTAAAATCTCCCCTTGCAAAATATGCAACGGCACTTTTATATGTAGTTGCCAAGAGCGCACCGCTTGACAGCGGTTCATTGGTAACAAAGGTATCTCAGCTTTATGTCATTGATGTACTCAGTAAGGAAATCCGAAAGCAGAAGGGGGAAGAAGCGGAAGAGAGCCTGAAGAAAACGGCAATAGCCGTTATGGGCAAGGAAATTTAGATTTGGTTTTAAAGAAGGAAGTTTTTATATTAAAGAGACTGCTATGGAGTGGAAATGATTTCCACTCCTTTTTTAATTTATAGGAAAGGCTTTCACACTAAAGCGTGAAAGCCTTTCCTATAAATCAAAACGCTCTGCGAGCGGACTCTTTGTTCTTTGCACTTTGTTATATAAAAATGCATAAAAAAGAGATTTTTTTGTTAAAAATAGAACATGGAAATGTGTTTTAATGTTAAAAATGGAAATTAGTTACATTTTTTTATTGAAAAAATGAAAAAAACAATCAAAAATCATAAAAACATATTGACTTAAACTTTCAATATGATATAATCAAAAATGAAAAAACAAATCAAACTCACGCGCACGAGTTTCAATTTTCAAACTAAGGAGGATTTAATATGAAAAAACTATTGAGTTTGGGGCTTTGTGTATGTATGCTTACCGGCATGGTGAGCGTGCTTAGCGGATGCGGTGAAAAGAAAACACCTGATTCCGGTAATAATACGCAGACAGAAAGCACGCAGACAGAAAGTACACAGACGGGAGAACCGCAGGAAAGTACTTCTGCAGATGATAACAAGACAGCAAGCGGAGAAGAGGTTATCTTCTGGGGCTACTGGGACGGCGATGTAGAAGCGCAGATTAATGAAATCGTAACAGCTTTTAATGAATCAACAGGAAATAATGTAAAATATGTTTGTCAGGCTGACATGATGAATGCTTTCCAGGCAGCAGCAATTGCCGGCGATGTACCCGATATCATGCTTTGGGATGCTTCTGAGGTAAGAAGATATGCCCGCCTCGGACAGCTTCAAAGCTTTGATGAATACTTAGAGACAGCAGGCGTTTCCAAGGAAGATTTCAATGATGAAGCTATCCGCGAACTGACTGTGGACGATAAGCTTTACGGGCTTCCCATGAATCTTGATATCTGGGGTGTATATGTGAATATGGGAATCTTAGAGCAGGCCGGTATTACAGAAGCACCTACCACATGGGATGAGATTAAAGAAGCAGCTATTGCAGCTATGGATGTAGAGGGTGTTAAGGTTGGTCTTAATATGAAGATGGCTCCTTACCTGTTCAACTCCTTCTTAGCGGCTAATGCAGGACAGCCTCTTTCTGATGACGGTCTTACTGTAAATCTGGATGACAAAGCGCTTCAGGTACTGGAATACTTCAAGGAACTGATTGACAGCGGCGTATATACCACCCAGTATACAGCAGCAAGCGGTGCTGACGGTTTCCTGACAGGTGAAGAGGCAATGACCTTATGGCCTACCTCTATGCTGCGTACTTATAAAACCTATGCTGATGAAATCAACTTTACCTTTGTGCCTATTCCTCAGGGCAGGGCAGAAGGTGCAAAAGCAGGCGGTACCCAGACAAGCTGGAGCCTTGTAGTACCTGCACAGGCTAAGCATGCAGATATTGCACAGCAGTTCGTAGAATTTGCATTACATGATGATGAAAACAGCTTAAAGTGGTGTGACATCGTAGGCGGTTTCTCCGCATTAAAGAGTGTACAGAACGATGAAAAATTTGCCAATGACCAGTATTTAAAGAATGTACTTGCTGACCTTGAAAACCATCAGATCCGTTCAGATGTTCCGGGCTTCATCAATCTGGAAGGAACCTGCTACGGTCCTGAAATCGAGAAGATGTTTGAAGGCAGCCAGAGCCCCGAAGAGACATTGAAGGTAATGGAGACAGAGGGTAACAAGCTGTTAGAGCAGTACAGAGGCGATAACTGATAAAATTAGTATTAATTGGAGATGAGGATATATGAGGCAGAGCAGCAAAAACAGAACAAAACGGAAATTTCGTAAAAATCTCATAGGGTGGCTTTTTATTACACCGGCGTTTCTATGCTTTTTACTGTTCCTTTTCATACCGGCCATTATGGCGGTAGTGATGAGTTTCACGTCCTATAACGTATTTACACCGATGAAGTTTATCGGTATCAAGAATTATTTAAGGGCGTTTGATGATACGTACTTCTTACTTGCAATGAAAAATATCTGCCTCTATGTCCTGATGTTCGTGCCGGCAGTTGTGATTTTGTCATTCCTGCTGGCGCTGCTCCTGAATCAGAAGGTGCGGGGAATCAAGACCTTCAGGGTTTTGTTTTACCTGCCCTGTCTGACTTCGGCAGTGGCTTCCGCCATTGTATGGAAATGGCTGATGAACCCGTCAGGAGGACTTCTTAACAATATCCTGACTTCTTTGGGACTGCCGCCCGGTACATGGCTGAACAACAGCAAGACGGCACTTTCATCCATAGTCATCATATGTGTATGGTCAACTCTGGCGAGCAATATCATGATATATCTGGCAGCCCTGCAGAATGTGCCTGCCAGTGTCTATGAGTCGGCAAGGCTTGACGGCGCCGGCTGGTTTAAACAAATGCTACATATAACGGTGCCTTTAGTGGCTCCTACTACTTACTTTGTTGTGTCCATGGCTCTTATCGGAGCATTTCAGGTCTTCGACCAGATTTATGTACTGACCTCGGGAGGACCGGCACATGCAACAACAGTTCCGCTTTATTTGATATATACCAACGCTTTCAAGGAATCCCAAATGGGATATGCCTGTGCGCAGGCCATGATTTTATTTGCACTGATTATGGTAGTTACCATTGCACAGCAGAAGTTTAACAAAGAAAGTCTGGTATAAACAAAAAGGAGGAGAAAACGCTATGAAAAACCATGGACAGGTGAATCGAAAAGCAAAGCGTTTTGCGGGTAAGTTTTTCGTATATGCGCTGTTAATATTCTTTGCAATTGTATTTACGCTGCCGTTTTATTGGTCTGTGCTTACTTCCACAAGACCCAATGAGGAAATCTTTTCGGAAGGGATTAAATTACTTCCCACATCCTTTACAACGGAGCATTATAAAAAAGCGTTCGAGGTAATACCTTTTCTTCGGTATTCCATCAATACGCTGTTCATTACGGTGATGATTATTGCCACGAACCTGATATTCTGTTCTCTGGCAGGCTATGCCTTTGCCAAGCTTTCCTTTATCGGAAAGAAGCTGATTTACCGTCTGATGCTGATTAGCGTCATGGTGCCGGGAACAGTTCTCATGATTCCGCAGTTTTTGATACTGGCACGGTTTCCGTTAGTAGGAGGAAACAATATTTTAGGACAGGGCGGACACGGTTTTTCAGGAAACTTTTTAGGTGTCGTACTGCCTACGGCAATCAGTGTATTCAATATTTTATTTATGCGTTCTTTCTATATCTCCATGCCGGATGAGCTTGGAGAAGCGGCCCGTATAGACGGAGCCGGAGAATTAAAGACATTTTTCAGGGTATATGCACCACTGTCAAAACCGGCGTTGGCTACCTTAAGCGTATTTTGTTTCCAGGCCGGCTGGAACTCTTTTATGTGGCCCAGCATCATCCTGCGAAGCGGCGAATTCAAGGTATTGTCTCAGGGGCTGCAGTCCTTTGCGTTTAACAATAACGTGGACTACGGACCTATGATGGCGGCAACGGTGTGCGCAATGCTTCCGGTTATTATAGTCTTTATGTTTGCACAGAAATATTTTATTGAAGGCATTGCCTTTTCAGGCTCTAAATCCTAAAAAACAGATACGGAGGAATCGGACAGATGAGCATGCTTGTATCGTCTGTTGCAAAAAGAAGCTTCAATATGGAGGAAACGATGGAAGATAAATTTATCATTTACCTGCTGCATTCATCCCACACGGATGTAGGTTATACGGATACACAGGAAAAGATGAAGGCACATCATATTGCATTTATCAGGGAAGTGCTTGAAATTATAGAAGAAGACGCCGACTTTAAGTGGAACTGCGAAAGCTACTGGTGTGTAGAGCAGTTTTTAAAGGTGGCTTCAGAAGAAGAGAAAAAGGCTTTTGTAAAAGCTGTCGTAAACGGAAATATCGGACTTTCTGCAAGCTATTTGAATCTCACGGATTTAGTACCGGGCTTTGTCCATGACAGCGTTATGGCACGGTGCAAAAAACAGAGAGAGGAGCTTGGCATTCGGGCTGTAAGTGCCATGACCGCGGATATCAACGGTTATAGCTGGGGCTTTGCTGATGTGCTTAGTGAGGCAGGAGTAGAGAACTTTATGTCCTGTATCCATACGCATCATGGCATGCATCCTTTATTCAGAAAGCAGACTCCCTTTTTCTGGGAATCCCCCAAGGGCAAAAAAGTCCTTGTATGGAACGGCGATCATTACAACCTTGGAAATGAGCTGGGCGCTGCACAGGCATCCTGGTTTGAATACACCATACAGGACGGTATGACCTTTGCAAAACTGACTGACTGGGAAAAGGCAGTACGCAGAATCAGGGCCTATGTGGATACGATTTTAAAACAGGGCTATGAATATTCCTTTGCCCCTGTTTCCCTCAGCGGTAATATGACGGACAATGCACCGCCATCCACAAAAATTCTTGATTTTATCAGGCGTTTTAATGCAAGTGAACAGGGAATAGAGCTTAGAATGGCTACTCTGGATGAATTTTTTGCGGAGGTAAGAAAGCAGGAGCTTTCCAAGCTTCCGGTATATAAAGGCGACTGGACGGACTGGTGGGCAGACGGCGTGGGTTCCACACCGGCAGATATCATACAGTACAGACAGGCGGCAAGATACAGCCATATGGCAGAAAAGCTGTGTAAGGACCATAAGCTTTCGGATAAGGCGCTTTATGAAAGTGCCCATGACAATCTGATGTTTTACGGAGAGCATACCTGGGGATATTCCTCTTCCATAACAGAACCGTATCATCCGCAGGTGAATAATCTTGACCAGTGGAAAAAGCTGTATGCCTTAAAGGCATGTGAAGCGGCTACGATTGTCAAAGAAAAGCTGCAGGCTTTTTATGGCGAAACAGCAATTTCTTTAAGAAAAGAATTGAAATTCCGGGCAGTGAATCCCCACAGTATTCCGGTGGAGGATATGCTGACCATAGATTTGGAGCATTTTTACGGACACGAGCATTTTAAGGTTGTGGAAGAGGAGAGCGGTAAAGAGGTACCTTTCCAGATTAGCAGATATTCCAGAGGACCTGAAATGTGCATCAGGCTTTCCATGGAGCCGGGGGAAGTGAAAACCTTCTGTCTTGTGGAAACAGAAGAGCCTGCCCTTCATTCACCGGGACTTTGTGCCCAGACAGGCATTGAAGGGGTAAACGATTTATATTTCCGCCTTGCAGGGGAGCGTGAAAACGGTGCCTGCGTCAGTATGGACGGATTGGAAAATTCCTTCTTTAAAATCTTGTGGGAGAAGGAAAAAGGTATCGTGTCCATATATGACAAGGTACATGGGGAAGAGCTGATTAGTGAGGCCTGCCCTTATGCAGCATTTACACCGGTGTATGAGAGAACCGCCAGACGGGACGGCGAGGATTATCTCTTTGTGCGCAGGAATATGGGCAGAAACCGCAAGGCATTCAGAAGTCTTAGAAGCATCGGTGAGCTTACGGATGTGAAGATATTAGAGGATGGTGCGCTTTATGCAAAGGTGGAGCTTACCTATCAGATGGAAGGAGCAGAAGGCTGCGCCCTGATTCTGACAGCCTATAAATGGACACCGAAGCTTGATGTGGATTTCAGAATTCATAAAACCAGCGTCTGGGAACCGGAAAATGTATATTTGTCCCTGCCTTTTATGGGACAGGAAACCAGCATAGATAAAGCAAAGGCTATTGTACGGCCCAGAATTGACCAGCTGCCCGGAACCTGCATTGATTTTTATGCGCTGCAAAACGGTCTTGTATTTGACAAAGAGGACAGTCAGGTAATTGTAGCCAGTCAGGATGTACCGCTTATTACAATGGGAGGCTTACAGGCGCATTCCATAAAGCTTATGGGAGACGAAGGCGTATCCAATACTGATGAAGTGTATTCCTGGGTGATGAACAATTTCTGGGAGACAAATTTTAAAGTGAGTCTCGGCGGATTTTACCAGTTCCATTATGAACTGTTTGTGACGGATAAAAAGGAAAAGGCAGAGGCGTTCAAAATAGCGGAAGCCATGAATGAGGGTGTTCTGCAGTTCTATCTGTTTGTATAGAGCTGCAGGAGAAACAGACAGGAAAGGATGAAGCGGTGTGGGAGAAAAGAGGATAGGTGTTGACTTGGGCGGCACCCGGACAAAAATCGGTGTTGTAGAAGACGGAAAAATATTAGAAGAGATCATGGTGGATACTCCTGTTTCGGAAGGGTATGCAGCGGTGCTTCAAAAAATTGCAGAGGGAGCAGGTATGCTTCTGAGGCATTATCCCGAAATTACAAAAGCCGGAATGGGCGTTCCGGGACTGATAGATACAAAAGAGGGCATTGTGTGCTATTCCAATAATTTCGGATGGGAGAATGTTCCTTTTGTGGCGGATATGCAGAAATATCTTCCGCTTAAGATAAAGATAGCCAATGATGCACAGTGTGCAGCATTGGGCGAAGCTCTTTACGGTGCCGGAAAAGAATATGGCAGGGTGGCGCTCTTTACACTGGGAACCGGTGTGGGCGGCGGCTTTGTAAAAGACGGACGTATAGAGACAGACAGATACGGCTCTATGGCCTATATCTTCGGACATGCGGTAGTGGATGCAAGAGGACGGTTCTGTAACTGCGGCAGACAGGGCTGCCTTGAGGCCTATGCATCTGCGGGAGCGGTGGCAAGGATGAGCGAAGGGTTGTTTGAAAAAGACCAGAGTGCTAAGGATATTTTTACGGCAGCTAAAAAGAACGATACCAGGGCATGCCATATTGTAGAAGAATTTTTGCAGTATATTAGCATCGGAGCGGTCAATATTGCCAATATTTTAAGACCTGAAATCATTGTAATCGGAGGCGGTGTATCAGCCTCGGCTGATATGATTCTGCCGCGGATAGAGGCAGAATTAAAGAAGGGCGTATACGGATACGCCTATGCACCGGTAAAAACAGCCTGTGCCGGGTTACAAAATCAGGCAGGTATGGCAGGAGCAGCAAATCTGTAAAAACGGAACGGTCAGCATGCGGAGGAATAAAGAAATGAATAATCGATACAATAAATACCATAATTTTAATAAGCATCCCGAAAAGAAGATTGACGGTTATGCAGCATATGAAGGCTGGGAAGCTGTCAGGAGCGTTATTTGTAAGGAAGCGCAAACATCGGTGATTTGTGCGGAATTTTATCCTGAAGTGGATGCAGAGGAAATCGTAAGGGAATTGGCGCTTACAGGATACCGGCTTTTTAATGCGGAAGAATGCTGTATGAGCGATGAGGCCTATCATGAGCTGATAGACAGATTCCTGACTGAGGACAGAGTGTTCGGTATTATGAATACGCTTAAGCTTCAGGATATTTACGAGGCTGATAAGACAGAAAAAATGCGCGCTGAAATTGCAAAGGCTGTAAAAGACGGCGAGAAAGTGATTGTTTACGGCGTTGGTGCAGCGATTGTAACAGGCAGTGACTGTGACGTGCTTTATTTTGATATGCCCCGATGGGAAATCCAGTGCCGCTTTAAGAGAGGCTTTTCCAACTGGAAAACCGTTAATCCGGGGGAAGACAAACTGAAAAAATTCAAGCAGGGATTCTTTGTAGAGTGGAGAATGGCAGACCGCCACAAGAGAAAGCTTTTAGGAAGCTTAAGCTGGGCAGTGGATACCGTAATAAGCGGCACTCCTAAAATTGTATCCGGTGACGGTTTCCGTGAAGGCTTAAGGGTCTGTGCAGGAGAACCCTTCAGACTGGTTCCTTATTTTGCTCCTGAGGTATGGGGCGGTCAGTGGATGAAGGAGGTATGCGGACTTGACCCTGAAGCAGAAAATTATGCATGGTCCTTTGACGGTGTACCCGAAGAAAACAGCATATTCCTCCGTTTCGGAGAGGTAAGGATGGAGTTCCCTTCTATCGATGTGGTATTCTTCTGCCCCAAGGAATTGCTGGGAAACCGCGTGCATGCAAGATTCGGTGATGAATTCCCCATCCGTTTTGACTTTCTGGACACTATGGGCGGACAGAATCTTTCCCTTCAGGTGCATCCCCTTACGGAATACATACAGAATACGTTCGGTATGCATTATACCCAGGACGAAAGCTATTATATTCTGGATTGTGTAGATGACGCGGTTATTTATCTGGGACTGCAGGAAGGCGTTGACAAGGATGAAATGTTGGGACAGCTAAGAGCGGCCCAGGAGGGCGGCGAGCCTTTTAAGGCAGAGAACTTTGTCAATATATGGCCGGCAAAAAAACACGACCATTTCCTGATACCGGCAGGTACGGTACATTGCTCCGGCAAGGATACCATGGTACTGGAAATCAGCGCAACGCCCTATATCTTTACCTTTAAGCTTTGGGACTGGGGAAGACTGGGACTGGACGGAAGACCCCGCCCGGTGCATATTGAGCATGGTAAGCAGGTCATTCAATGGGACAGAACTACCGGCTGGGTAAAGGATAATCTGTTAAACCATTTTGAGACCTTGTGCGAAGAGGCAGATTTTGAAGAGGTGAAAACAGGTCTCCATGAGCGGGAATTTATTGAAACAAGACGTTACAAATTAAATGCGCCCCACAGCTTTACCTGCGATGACAGTGTCAGCATGTGCAATGTGGTAGACGGAGCAGGAGTGGTGATTTCTTCACCGGAAGGGACATTTGAGCCTTATGAGGTTCATTATGCGGAAACCTTTATTATTCCTGCCAGCGTAAAGAATTTTACTGTTACACCGCTTTCAGGGGAGTGTATGGTGCTTCGGGCAAACATCCGTTAAGGATGGAAAACGGAGCAGGAATGCTTTGATAAATAAAAAAGCGGAAACGTTTCAGATTGGAGGGTATCATGCAGCTTACAGAGGCGGAAAAACTATGCAGTACAGTAATAGATGCGTTTTTGATACAAAAGGAAGGTGTATGCTTTAAAGAGTATGTACCTGTAAAAGAGACGGACAGGGAAAGCTGTTTTTTATGGTCCTACTTTGCAACAACAGGTATGCTTTACCGTCTGGTAAAGACCGGAGCAAAAAAGTGGCTGCCATTCTATGAAAAAGCAGTGGAAGGGTTTGCTTATTACAGGGCTGATGATGCAAAAATGCGGGAAGGCCTGATAAAGTACCATTCCGAAAGAGGAGAGAATGCAGGCGGCGGTCATGGTCCATGCTTTTTTGATGACAATATCTGGGTGGCAAGAAACTATCTTTTTGCTTACGAGGTATTTAAGAAGGATGAATATCTGCAGGAAGCGGAAAAAATCGTAAATTATATTTATACAGGCTGGAATGACGAGCTGGGCGGGCTTGTATGGAATGAAAACGGTCTGACCGATGCCGGAACGGAGCAGGAGTTAGAAAGAGGACTTTCTGCCAATGCCTGCTGTATCATCATAAATGCCCTGTTGCATAAACTGACCGGAAAAGAGGGGTATCTTGACTGGGCATTCCGTTTCTACGATTTTTGTAAAAAGACTCAGGATGCGGAAACAAAGATTTATTACAATGGTATCCATACGCTGATTTGTAACGGTGTCCGCATGGCGGGAGAGGTCAATAAGGATTTGTACAGCTATAATTCCGGCAGCATGATACTGGCTGATTTACTGCTGTATGAGCTGACACAAAAGGAGGAATACAGAGAGGATGCCTTTTTAACGGCAAAGGCTGCCCATGAGGCATTTTTACGCCGGGATGAAAAGACAGGATTAAGCTATTACAAGGATTTCGTATGGTTTGTTGCCATACTGGCGGAAGGATATGATGCTCTTTCAAGGCTGGATGCAGACAAGGCAGAGCCTTTTATAAAGACGCTGGAAGATTCCCTTACTTACGCAGCAGCGCATTACCGGAATGAAACAGGGCTTTTGCCACACGATTATATAACCGGCTGGCGGGGAGAGGATGACTATGACCGTCTGCTTCTCACCCACAGCGGTACCGCTGAAATTGCATGCCTGCTTGTCCGATAGGACAGGCAGGTTTTTGCCTGCATTGAGGTTTCCTATAAAAATAATAGGAAATATGCATTGCAGGCTTTTTTTGTACAGTAATATATGATACAATGAGCGGTAGTAAGTGGGAGCAGCAAATTAACGCTCAAAGACTTTGTCTGTGATAGAATAAGCGCAAAAGGAAGGTGTTGAAATTTATGAAAATTTCCACAAAAGGCAGGTATGCCCTGCGATTGATGGTAGACCTTGCCATACATGACGATGGCAATCCAATCAGTATCCGGGATATAGCGGCAAGACAGTATCTTTCGGATAAATATTTAGAACAGATTATGTCTGCGCTGCATAAAGCGAGATTTGTAAAAAGCACCCGCGGACCCCAGGGAGGATACAGGCTTACAAGGGAACCTAAGGACTATACGGTAGGTGCTATTTTGAGACTGACAGAAGGCAGTCTGGCACCGGTATCCTGTTTGGAGGATAGTGTAAACCGGTGTGACAGACAGGATTGCTGCGCAACACTGATTTTGTGGAAAAAGCTGGATGATGCCATCAGAGGAGTGGTGGATACGGTTACATTGGCTGATTTGGTAGAATGGCAGGAGGAAAACAGCTGTAATTATATTATATAAAATAAAAAAAAGAGAAGGCCCCGTATATAGGGACGCTGCTTTGCAAATAGTAAATAAGGGTGCAATGTGCATGAAAAATGGTTACTTCGTGCGCTATTGCGCCCTTTCTTATGTTGGTATGATAGAAGAAATTAGAGAGGTTGATACCACTATGGGCAGGGCGAAAAAGGACGGTAATATTGAAATAGGTACCAGATTGAAGGTTATGCGGGAGAATCTCGGAAAATCACAGGCTGCGTTCGCGGAAATCCTGGATGTGTCTGATGACCATTACAGAAAACTGGAAAGCGGAAATGCAGGACTTACAATAGAAAAGGTCAGAATTTTATATGAAAAGCTGAATATCGATCCTACATATCTGCTGGTAGGAAAGAAAATGGAGGATTTTGACTTGGACAGGTATCTGGTTAACTGCAGCAAGGAGCAGAGAGACCGTCTGTTGAAACGGTGTTTGGATTATATAGCCGGTTATGTTATCAAATGAACGGCAAATCAAGGGGGAATAGAGCCGCCAAAGTGCGCAGGGCGCATGGAGGTGGCTTGTTTATTATAGATGAATTGCAGGAAGAGGCGGCAGAATGTGTTGCAGAGAAGATGTATTTCGGGATTTTTATGATAATACTTATGAGGCACTTTATAAATATGTAAGAAGAATGGGCGGAACAGATAATGTAATTGAGGACATTGTACAGGAAGCTTATTGTGAGGCATACAGATGCAGGGAAAAGCTGTATGAGCATCCCAATCCGGCAGGATGGCTGTATAAAACGGCAAATTATATCTTCAGAAACAGCAGGAGGCAGATGGAAAACAGTGCAGTATCGCTGGAAACATTAGAGGATTCGGAAGGTATGCCCTGTGTCCGTGGTGATTATGAAATAGTGGAATGGCAGATGCTGATGCGGTGGGCGCTTTCAGAGGATGACAGCCAATTGATTCAAAGGTATTATCTGGAGGGTTACAGCGGGGCGGAAATTGCGGCACAATTAGGGACTTCGGAGGAAAATGTGCGCATGAAGCTGAGCAGAATCCGCAGGAAGATGAGGGAAAAACTGACAGGTGTGCAAAGCTAAGGTAAAAATGCTTAAGCTTGGAGGGAAAGATGGAAGAAAAGGGACGGCTGATAGAAGAACTGAAAAAAAGACTTGCATGGTATCAGGAGGAAGCATCTGAAGAAGAATGTGATTCTGAGGAAATAGAAGCTATAGTGAATTTGTTGGACAGGCTGGAAGGAACACCGGACAGGGAATATTTTACGGCAGAAAAAGCATACTCACGTTTTGAAAAATGGTATCTGCCGGAGATAACAGAAAGACCGGAAGCAGGAGAAGAGAAAACAGAAAAAGAGAAACCCGGAGAAGAGAAACCAGAAAGAGAGAAGACCGAAAAAGAAAAAATAAGCCGAAAAATGCCGGGAACAAAAAAGAAAGAAGCCGGACAGAAGGCGCGCATAAAAAAAGTGCTGCACTATATGGCGGCTACGGCAGCGGCGGTTCTTATGCTGTTTACAGCCCTGAATATCGGAACCTATGCTACAGCTAAAAAGAGTTTCTTTGAGCTGATATCCCAAAGCACTACGGGCAGAAGCTTTTTTGTTACAGGAGAAGGAGCAGAAGATTCGGGCAGTATGGGAGAAGATATGGGATTTGTTGCTGCTGAAGAAAAACAGTATGCTTCGTGGGAAGAGCTGCCTGCATACCTGTCAGAGCAGATATGCATACCTGCATACATACCGGAAGGCATGGAGCTTGCCCGCATTTCCTGTTGGAAGGATAATATGGCAGACCTGGTGCTGGCTGTTTACAAGGACGGTGAAATATCCGGCAGTCAGGTAGAAATCTGGGTAGAAAGATATGAGGACGAAAGCGCATGGCAGGAGGTAGTAAGCAAGGAAGCGGAATTTGTTGAGCAGAAAACCGTAGGAAACAGAGAATGCTTTTTTTACCGGTATGAGGAAGAAAATATGATTTGCTTTTGGGAAAAAAATGAGTTGTATACAGTAAGCGGTGAAGGCATGATGGAAGAACTGGTTAAAATAGTTAAAAATATGCAATATATAGATAATAAATAAAGATATAATGGAATATATTGACGATATATAAAATTTTTTGTTACGTTTTAGCTTGCTAAATACATTTACATATATAGAGGGGTGAGAAAAGAAGAAAGGAGGGAAACAGGGGAGACCCCTTATTACTTTACATTTTGCGAAGGAGAAAACGTATGAAGAAAAAGAGAAGAGTATTATGCATGGTGCTTGCAGTCATGCTGTGTTTGGGAATGAATCCCATGGGTGCCATGGCGGCAGAAACCGTGGGCGCAGATGTTATGGAGATGATCAGGTCGGACGGTCTTTCTCTTGATATTGCAGATGAAAATGTGTTTGGCGGGTTATATGATTTGGAAGCAAACGGAAATGCGCGTGAGGTGATGCTGACCAATTGCGCAATCAGAATGGCCTATGTGGACAGTACTTATCTGCATATGGAATTTGTTACCGGAAGCAATGCCGAGGCAACACAAATAGGGGTAAAGGATATTGAGGTACAGGAAAAAAACGGCATATTCTGGAATACAATCGCTACGTCCGCAGGTGGTAGCGCCACAGATACATATGCTTTTTCAGGCAGCTGCAACAGCTATACTGTTGAGCTGGGAAAAACCTATCGTGTCTGCTGTACACATTATGCGTACATAAATGGCAGTTACCTGTTCTTGGATAATGTCACAGATGGACATAAGTTCAGTTAGCGGGACAACAGGGGGAGCTGGGTGACAAGAAGCAAGACAGTAATAGACGGAATTGCCAGTGCAGGGTACGATGCGCTTTGTGCAATACTGGAACTGGAATTCTGTTCAGGCGGCGAGATTTGGCAGTTTTATGATGTGCCGGAGCAGGTATGGTATGAGTGGAGGAGAACGGAGGCAGCACAGTCCTTCTTTCATACTCATATATCCGGAAGATATGTTGCAAAACAAATAGGAAACAGAATGAATTAAAAAAAGCGGGCGGCTATAGGGGAAGCGGTCCGTTTTTCATTGCATATTTTCTCATATTTTGGTATAATAAATCAAAATATGTTGTAATGCTGAAGGGGAGAAAAGGCTACAATAAAATATAAGGGGCTTGCATGGCATGCACATAATGAAAAAACCAAAAGAACGGGCGCAGGCCGGTTTTGACAGGGTGAGTAAACAAAAAGGACAGGAGCAGGAGGAATGTGGCGAACAGAGCGGCACAATACTGAGAACGCATTTTGCAATCATGTGCATCTATTTTCTGGTATTGCTGCTTATGGTATACATAACGGATAAAATTGCAATTTTTGCCGTTTCCATGCCTTGTTTTTTTGCATATTGTTTCAGTTTTTATATGAGCTATAGGATAAAGCCGGTGAAATTGCTTGTGTTCAATTATTTCCTGATGACGGCTTTTATTTTGGGCTTTGTTTTTATGTTTGGCTTTAACTGCGGGGTACAGAATTTTATATTTGTCATGGCAGCGCTGGTATTTTCTGTGGGTAACTGCAGTATCAGGCAGAAAATAATGCAAACAGCGATGTTATGTGTGCTGGGAATTGTTTTGCTTTGCTTTACCAAGGTTCATCAACCGCTTTACGGAATGACGCAGGGTGTGGAAATCAGTTTCCGGATTATCAATTTGATTGTTATATTTTTTGAACTGTTTTCCTGTTTTGCAAAGGTTTCCGAAGACGGTAAAAGGATGCAGGAAAAGATGGCAGAGATGGCAGGCAGATTGAAGCGTTTTGATTCTGAAGATCCGCTGACAGGGCTTGTAAACAGAAAAAGCATGATGGATTATTTAGAGGGACTTACCGGGAACAGAAAAGAAGAAAACAATCAGGGGATCTGTGTAGCGGTTGGCGATATAGATTTTTTTGGAAAGGTCAATGATAAATACGGACATGACTGTGGCGATATTGTTTTAAAACAGGTTGCGTATCAGCTCATGCAGTTTATGGCGGATAAGGGCCGCGTAGCACGATGGGGCGGTGAAGAATTTCTTTTTGTATTCGATAATGTGTCGGGGGAGGATGCTTACTATTATCTTACCAGACTTCAGCAAAAAATAAGAGGGACAGAGTTTCAGTGGGAGGATGAAAGCATCCGTATTACCATGACCTATGGTCTGATGGAATATAACCCTGACAAAAGCATAGATTATTGTATTGTAGAAGCGGATAAGAAGCTGCTTATGGGAAAAGAATCAGGAAGAAATACCATTATATATTAGCAGAGAGGAGAAGCTATGATATTCAAATGCAAAAACTGCGGCGGAAATGTAGTATACAGTCCGGAGCGTCATAAAATGTACTGTCCTTATTGTGACAGTATTGAAAGTGAGGAAAAAACAACGGAGGAGCAGTCTTTAACGGCCTGCATTAACTGCGGCGGTGCCCTTACGGTAAATGACTTTACCTCTGCCTCTAAATGTCCTTATTGTGACAATTATATTATTTTTGACGAAAGAGTTTCAGGTGAATATCAACCCCAGCTGATTGTGCCGTTTGTTTTCAGCAAGGAAATGACAAAAAAGCTGATGCGTGATAAGTTTAAAGCCTGTGTTTTTGCGCCGGGTGATTTCCTGTCAGAGGTAAAGCTTGATTCCATGTCCGGTATGTATGTTCCGTTTTGGATGTATGATTACCATGTCAGAGGCTATTATGATGGGGAAGGCAACAAAATCCGTACCTGGAGAAGCGGTGACAGGGAATATACCGAGACAAGCGTATACCATATCGTCAGGGATATGGAAGTGGATTTTGATAAGATGCCTGTGGATGCTTCTGATGCCATGCCGGATACTACCATGGATTTAATGGAGCCATATGATTATAAGGCTCTTGAAGCCTTCAAGGAAGAATATATGTCCGGTTTCTTTGCAGAACGCTACAATGCGGATGCCCTGGCAAGTGAACAGAGAGCTGTGGGAAAGGCAAAGCAGGACGCGGAGTCCATTTTACGGCAAAGCATAAGCGGGTATACAGGGCTTAGAAGCGCGCAGAACAATCAGGTGTCGCTTTCAAGAACGGATACCAATTATGCATTGCTTCCCGTGTGGATTTATAATTATAAGTATAAGGGGACAGATTACAGATTCCATATCAACGGGCAGACAGGCAAGGTAATCGGTAAGGTTCCTGTTTCGGCAAAAAAAGTATGGGGCTACGGCGCAACCGTATTTGGTTCTGTATTTGCCATATTGCTGATGATACGCCAGCTTTTACTGATGCTGTAAACAGGAGGGAAACGATACTATGAAACAATTTTTTTCATACTTTAAGGTTTTATTCATTATACTTGGAATCGTAGCTGTCATAACGGGTGTGGTAGGAATAAGCCAGCTTTTAGAAAGCGGATATGTCAGAAAAAACAGCGAAGCACCTTCAGAGAGAGTATACGACTATGCGGATGTTTTATCGGAGAAAGAAGAAGAGAAGCTTGCGGCGCTGATAGCAAAAAGAGAACAGCAGATAGGCTGTGATATTGTCCTTGTGACCATCAATGAATCCCTGTATGAAAAGTACGGCGTTACGGAGGATACGGATGCAAACTGGGAGGAATGCATTACTCGGTATGCAGAGGATTTTTACATAGACAACGGTTACGGCTATAATCTGCCGGGTGAAGACGGTGACGGCGCATTGCTTTTGCACAACTGGTATCCGGAAGAAAAGGGACTGCATCTGGCGCATGGCGGCAGGGTATGGGACCATTACAGTGACGGCATGATAGCGGATGTGCTGGATGAAGTGTATTACGAGGCTAAAGAAAGTCCATACCGGGCATATAGGATATATATAGAAGATATGTATCGGGAAATGTCGGGCAAAAATGCAAATATTAATCTGAATCCGTTTGTATTATTTATAATTGCGGTGATTGCAGCAGGAATCTTTATAGGCATGCATATTAAGTCCAAAGAAGGCCAAAAGACAACGGTAGCTTCTACCTATGTGGAAAACGGCAGTGTACGTTTTCATGTACAGAAGGATGAGCTTGTCAATAAATTTGTAACCAGCAGAGTAATCCCCCGGGATACAGGCAGCAGCGGAGGTTCCGGCGGAGGCGGCAGAAGCAGCGGAGGTTCCAGAATGGGCGGCGGAAGCCGGAGAGGATAACAGAAAAAGCATAAAACAAAAAACATAAAACAAAAAACAGACAGAAACAGAAAACAGGCATCAAAAAAGCACCCACATGACGGTATGGGTGCTTTTTATTGTGTTTTATACTTGTTAAGCCATCTTGTTTACGGCAACAGCTAAACGGGATACTTTTCTGGAAGCATTGTTTTTGTGGTATACTCCCTTAGAAGCAGCCATATCAATTTCCTTTGTTGCAGCAAGTAAAGCAGCAGAAGCAGCAGCCTTATCGCCGGATGCAACAGCAGCGTTTACTTTTTTGATTGCTGTTTTAACGCCGGATTTGATAGCTTTATTTCTTTCAGTTCTATTCTGTGCTACTAAAATTCTTTTTTTTGCAGATTTGATATTAGCCAAGATCTACACCTCCATTTTCTACTAATCTTCGTTTTTAAGAAAATGTTCCATTAAAGCCAGACACGGACGACCAATGTAAACATACGCATATTATTTTAGTGTAACAAGTCCGTAATGTCAATACATATTTTCCTTATTTTTGTAAAAGATATTTAGAAAAGACAGGAAAGGTATAAAAAGCAAATGAGTTGTTTTCAGGTAAGAACGGATTTAGCCCTGGAAGCCAGGGAAAGCATAACGGAAGCGGACAGTACGCTGCGTGGTGTAATCATGGAAGAGGAATACGATGAAGAAACGGATATCAAAGTTACGCGGGTGGAAATTACGACAAAAAACGGCGCTAAAGCCATGAGAAAACCTATGGGCACTTATATTACGATTGAAGCGCCGGGCATGCTGGAGCCGGATGAGGGAACTCACCGGGAAATTTCAGAAGTAATTGCCGGACAGCTTATGGAGATTATACCCAATGCAGGAGAAGAGCAGGAAATACTGGTAGTAGGACTGGGAAACCGGGAGGTTACTGCGGATGCGTTAGGACCGCATGTAGTGGACAATCTTTTTATTACCAGACATATAGTGAGGGAATACGGCAAGGCGGCTTATAATAAGGAACGTATCAATACGGTGAGCAGCATAGAACCGGGTGTAATGGGAAAAACCGGAATGGAGGCGGCGGAGATCATACGCGGCGTGGTGGAACAGACCTCGCCGGCAGTGATGATAGTCATTGATGCACTGGCTGCAAGAAGCACAAAAAGACTCAACAGAACGATACAGATCACCAATACGGGAATCCATCCCGGGTCGGGCGTAGGAAATAATCGGAATGCCCTGACGGAGGAAAGCATGGGAATACCTGTGATTGCCATAGGGGTGCCTACGGTGGTGGACGCGGCTACCATTGTAGGGGATGCACTGGAAAAAATGTTGGAAGAGGCAAAAAATGCAGACCTGCATTTATATATGGAGGACTGCAGAAATACGCTGACAGAGCTGCATAATATGTATGTGGCAAGCAAGGACATTGATGCGGTGATTAAAAGGGTAAGCTATACCGTATCAGAGGGAATCAATATAGCACTGGAGCTGTCATAGCAGCCTGTGATAAAGCATATACTGCATAAGGCAGAAATCGCATTTGCATGGAAATATGCCGGGAAAGCAGGGGATGGTTTGAAGCATTTAATGGAGCATGAAGGCAGTATCAGGCGCGTGGCGGCATCAGCCATGCTGCTTCTTGTGTTACTGATAGCAGCGGGCGGTATGGGAATCGAGAGGTTTTTCCTGCCGCTTTTTACATATGTACAGCAGGAGGAAACCGGACCGGCGGCAGTCATAAGCAACAGCTTGAAGAATATGCTTCCGCTCTGCTATTACAGTACGGAAAACAGGGAAAGTGCGGATGAGGACAAAGACCTTCTAAAGGCAGAGGAGGAGATTACCCTGCATATTGTGGAGGACGGCAGCGGAGAGGGAAGCCGGTCAGATGCAGAATGGGAGGAAGAGGAAAAGCTGTCGGCATCGGGGGAAATGCCGGAAGAGGCACAGATAGCGGAGGCTCTTACCATAGAAGAGCTTTTGGCCTGGGAAAATGAGGCATACCGGTTTACACCTGCAGTAAAGACGGCAGAATATGACTGGGCATCCCTGACAGATTACGAGAAGCTTCTATCCACTTTTTATACGATTGACAGTTATGCGCTGGCAGGAAGCGATTTACTGAATTTAGACAGCCTTATGGAACGAGACGTAACTATTGAAAAAACAACGCCGGGTCCCCAGATTCTGATTTATCATACACATTCAAAAGAAGCCTTTATTGATTCCGCTCCCGGCGAGCAGGCGGATACCATTGTGGGAGTAGGGGAGGTACTTACGCAGCTTTTAACGGAAGAATACGGGTATGAGGTTTTACATCATACGGTGGAATACGATACCGTCAGGGATGACGCCTATGCCAAATCCCTGCCAGCCATAGAGAAGCTGCTTGCGGAAAATCCGTCCATTCAGGTAGTGATTGATTTACATAGGGATGCGGGCAGTGCCGCAAGGGATATGGTGGTGGATATAGACGGCAGAAGAACGGCAAGGTTTATGTTTTTCAACGGTATTTCCCGCAGCAAGAAAACAGGAGACATAGACTATCTGAAAAATCCGAATCTGTCCGATAATCTGGCGTTTTCTTTTCAGATGCAGGCAGCGGCAGGGCAGTACTATCCGGGGCTTACGAGAAAGATTTACATAAAGCAGTACCGGTACAATATGCACTTAAGGGGCAGGACGCTGCTTGTGGAGCTGGGGGATGAAAACAACACGGTGGAGGAAGCAAAAAATGCCTGTTATCCGCTGGCACATCTGTTGGATATGGTTCTTTCCGGTACGGTACAATAAAGGAGAAATGCAGAGGGCTTGCAGGCAAAGAAAAAGGACAGTGTGCTATATGCACAGCTGTCCTTTTATAACGGCCTTTATGGATAAATCGGTTTGGTTTAAAATCAGGAAATGTGCTTTCTTACCGGTCTCAATGCTGCCATAGAGGGAATGGACGCCGATGGAACGGCAGGGATTGATGGTAGCGGCACGTACGGCAGCCTCCAAAGGAATCCCCATGGATACGGCAGTCAGCAGACAGCGGTAAAGGGGCGTAACACTGCCGGCTAAGGTACCGTCTGTAAGAGTGGCGCGGTTACCGGCTACATGTACGGAAAGCCCGCCCAGGGAATAGTCGCCGTCCGGTTTCCCGGCAGCCTCCATACTGTCGCTGATTAAGATAACCCGGTCCTCTCCGAAAAGCTTAAAGGTGGCCCGCACAACACTGGGGGCAATGTGTACGCCGTCGCAGATAAGCTCTGCAAAGCAGTGGGGGGAATCAAAGGCGGCACCGATGACGCCGGGCGCTCTGTGCGTAAAGGGAGGCATGGCGTTGTATAAATGTGTAACATGGTCGGCACCGGCCCCAAAAGCAGCCAGTGCGGTTTCATAGTCTGCCTCTGTATGGGCAACAGAAAAATGAAAGTCCCTGCTGCATTCTCTTATGCAGGAAATGGCGCCGGCGGTTTCAGGCGCCAAAGAAACCAGCTTAATCAGTCCCTTTGCTTTTTCCTGCCAGGAATGAAGGAGGGAAGGAGAGGCTTCTGTGACATAGGCTTCGTTTTGCGCCCCCTTTTTATGCGCATTAATAAAAGGACCCTCCATATGGATGCCTAAAAGCTCCGCAGTATCCCTTCTGGCAAGTCCGTTTTCCTGTGCGTTGCGGTAAGCAGCCGCATTTTCGCAGATACTGCCAAGGGTTTTTGCAGGAAGGGTCATGGTAGCGGGGCAGACGGAGGTGACGCCCAAGGAAAGCTCAAAAGCGCCGATGGCGTCAAAGGCTTCTTTGGTACCTTCACAAAAGTCGTGGCCGTCACAGCCATGAAAATGGATATCTGTAAGACCCGGCAGAACGTAACAGCCGGAGGCATCAAAGCAGGCATCGGCAGAGCCGCCGGCGATAGTATCGCCGGTGGCTTCTTCCAGACCGGTTATAAAATCATTTTCAGTATGAACCGTCAGTGGTTTAAAGGTACAGTCACCGGTAAAAACAAGTCCGTTTTTTATTATCATGACGGCTCCTTTCTTTAGGGAAGTGAAATAGGAATCAGTGATAATGCGGCATTGTCGCCAATAAGGGTAACATCATTGTGAAGCTGCAGCACGGAAGCGGGTACATTGGGGGTAACAGGTCCAAAGAAGGCTTCCTTTACGATAGCCGCTTTTTCTGCGCCGTTTACAATAATAATGATTTTCTTTGCCTGCATAATGCTCTTGATACCCATGGTATAAGCCTGCTTGGGTACAAGCTCCATGGAAGAAAAGAAACGGGAGTTTGCCTGAATGGTACTGTCAGTTAAATCTACGCAGTGGGTTTCCAGTTCAAAAGCGGAACCGGGTTCGTTGAAACCGATATGACCGTTTAAACCAAGACCTAAAAGCTGTAAATCGATGCCGCCGCAGTCAGCAATGATTTTATTGTAATCACGGCAGGCTTTGTCGGAATCAGGCTCCAAACCATCGGGAACATGGGTGTTTTCCGGACGGATGTTGATGGCGTTGAACAAATGGGTATTCATAAAGTAGCGGTAGCTTTGGTCATTATCCGCAGACAGTCCCTTATATTCGTCCAGATTGACGGTAATTACCTTTGAAAAATCCAAATCCCCCTTCTGATACCAGCGAATAAGCTGCTCATAGGTTCCGATGGGGGTAGAGCCGGTTGCAAGTCCCAGGACACAGTCAGGCTTTATATTTACCTGTGTGGCAATAAGTCCTGCAGTTCTGCGGCTCATTTGATAATAGCTGTCAGTTTTTATGATTTTCATGTAAAAGAACCTCCCTATACTTTGATAAGTATAAGTGTAACAAGATTATTTGTGAAAAACAAGAGTTGGGATAAAAAAGAGTGGGAGTATGCAAAAAAGAAGATGCAAAAAAGAAGATAAAAAAAGAACGGTTCCCGTTATATGGAACCATCCTTTTCATTTTCATCTTCCAACATCCTGTAACCGATGCCGATTTCAGTAAAAACATATTTGGGCTGTGCAGGATTGCTTTCGATTTTCCGGCGGATATTGGCCATATTTACCCGAAGTATCTGGTTATTGGAATCCACATAAGGGCCCCATATATTTTCCATGATAAAGGAGTAGGTCAGGACCTTTCCGGCATTTTTTGAAAGAAGGGAGAGCAGCTTAAACTCTATCTGGGTCAGATGGACGGCTTCTCCTTTTATGGTAACGGTATGTTTTTCATAGTTAATCACCAAATCGCCGGCACGGTAGAATTGGCTGCCGTTTCCGGTATGATTGTGGATATGGCGCAGGGAGGTGCGGATACGGGCCATTAACTCGGAGCTGCCAAAGGGTTTGGTAATATAGTCATCGGCGCCCAAATCCAGTGCTTTTACCTTTTCCTGTTCTTTGATGCGGGCAGATATGACGATAATGGGAAGCATGGACCAGGTGCGTATCCCGGAAATGACTTCCATGCCGTCTATATCCGGCAACCCCAGGTCTAACAGAATGATATCGGGACAGAGGGAGGCTGCAAGGCTTAAGCCCTCTGTCCCGGTCATGGCAGTAACAACCCGGTATTGTGCGCTTTCCAGCGAGGTAGTAATAAACTGGCAGATATTTTTTTCGTCTTCAATCAATAATACAGTTATTTTATGACTCATTTTTATTGTCCCCCTTTGGCAGGTAGAAGCAGAACTGCGCTCCGCTTTCGTGATTTTCCCCGTATATTTCTCCGTGATGTGCGGTTATGATGGTCTTACAGATGGACAGACCGATGCCCATGCCCTTATGTGTATCGGAAGCTTCTCTGGAAATATAAGAACCACCGTCAAACAAATTATCTAATTTTTCCGGCGCAATGCCGTTGCCGTAATCCCGTACGATAAACAGAACCTGCTTTGGCTGTTTGCTTACAATCAGGTCAATAGGCCTTGTGGAGCCGGAATGGACAATGGCATTTTCAATCAGATTGATTATAACCTGTTCTATCAAAACCGCATCCATGGGAACAAAAAGCATTTCTTCGGGAACCCTTGCATGTATTTCCGCCTTCGGAAACCGCTTGCCAAGGCGCATGAGGGCTTCGGAAACTACCTCTTCAACAGGCTCAAGGGAAGTATGTACCTGTAAATTGTCACCTTGTATGCGTGTGACGGTCAGCAGGTTCTCTACCATGTTAAGAAGCCAGTTGGAATCGTTATGGATAGAACGGACGAGTTCTGTTTTATCTTCTGCGGACAGCTTATCGTAATTTTCAAGATAGCTGGAGCTGTTGCCGATAATACCGGTAAGCGGTGTGCGCAAATCATGGGAAATGGCACGGAGAAGATTGGCCCGCATTTTTTCAAGCTCAGCTTCCCGCAAAAGAGTTTCCCGTTCTTTAATGATTTTTGCCTGTTTACACAGGTGCGAGGTCATGGCAGAGGTAATGAGCGTTATGGTAAGCATGAGTGCAAAGGTCAGCGGATAGCCGGAAAGCGTAAAATTCAATTTAAAAAAGGGATAGGTAAATATATAATTTACGCAGATGACCGAAACCAGTGAACTGATGATGCCATAGACATAGCCGTTTGTGTATCTGGAGATAAAAAACAGCGCCAGCACATAGAGCAGATAGACAGCTGCAGAGCTGTGGGAATCTAACAGGAGAAAAAGAGCGGAGATGGCTGTGGTTGCAAGCAATATTCCAAGGGTAATCAGGATATTGACAGATACAGGATGCTTTTTTGGAAGAGAATATTTTTCATTCGTGTGACGGAACATGACAAGCCTCCTTAGTTTATTACTTCATTATAATCTGCCGCATGCCCATATTCAATATAAGGTATATAAAGATTCTGTTAAAATTAAAAAAATAAAGAATAAGCTAAAGAATAAGTACCAGACATATTTTATTGTAAGGGGAGGGTTTGTGTGTTAGTATGTATATGTGTATTTTTGTGAAAATGGAGGAAGATTACTGATGGATGAAAAGAAAATGAATGAGAGCAATCAACAGCCTTATGTGCAACAGCCTTATGTGCAACAGCCCTACGGACAACAGCCCTACGGACAGCAGCCCTATGGACAGCAGCCTTACGTGCAGCAGCCCTACGGACAGCAGCCTTATATGCAGCCGCCCTATATGCAGCAGCCTGCTGCACAGGCGCACAAAAAGCTGGGAATCGGCAGCAGGATAGGATATTTTTTCCTGTCACTGACCCCTGCAGCAAGCAGCCTGCTGCTGCAGCTTATACTGGGCGGCATTTATATGATTGGAGCGGGGATTTTTGCTATGATTTCTTATGCGGCAAAGAATCCGTACGCCTCTCAGTCAGCAATGATGGAAGTCTATACTGACGCTGTATTTGCAGCTGCTACGGGCGGCGTTTTACTGTATCATATTCTGAGCCTGCCGATTTATGGACTGTGGTATTATTTTGGCTGCGGCAAACCGAAATGGAAACAGTCGGTAAAGAATGTTTCCGTAAAGGCAGTGGTGATTTCCGTTTTGGCAGGTGTGGTGATGTGTCTGTTAAGCAATGCAATTGTGGGGTTGGAGCAGTACATAGTACCGGATATTGTAGCGGAGTATATCCGTATGATGGAAGATATGAACTTTGGCAATGAAATACTTTCCGTGATTGCGGCGGTTTTACTGGCACCCATTGGAGAAGAGCTGGTATGCAGAGGACTTATCCTTTATTATGCGAAGAAAGCGCTGCCGAAATTCTTTTTGGCGAATATTCTTCAGGCGCTGTTGTTCGGCATTATGCACGGCAACCTGGTTCAGGGAGTGTATGCGTTTGCCATCGGTCTGGTACTGGGATATTTGGCAGAGCGGTATCATTCTCTGATTCCCTGCATAATCCTGCATTTTACGGTTAATTTTTCAACTACTTTCTGGATTGGAAAAGCCTTTTTTTGGATCCCGGATGAATTGTATGCCTATATTCTTTTGTTTATTGTCTCTTTGGCGGCAACCCTTTGCCTTATCTGGTGGGGAGGCCCCGTAAAAGAGAAAAGGGCATAGTATAATTTTCTTCGTAAATTCTTAAGGTGACGACACCATATGTATGGGCTATAATAGAAGCTGTAATGTAGTAGGATACTATATCCTGTGTGTATGGAAAGGAAGGAATAGAGAAATGTCAAAACCAAAGAATATATTCAGAAAAATAACGGCAGCCCTGTTGGCTGCAGTGATGACGGTAAGCCTTGCTGCCTGCGGCAGCAGGGGAGAACAGACAGGAACGGACAAGACGGAAGAAGAAGGCTATGTGTGGGTAGCGTCCTATATGACCCTGACGGATGGGCAGGATACCGATATAAGCGGCATGGAGGTCATAGATAACCGGTTATATTTCAGCTATACGGCATATGGCGATTCATATAAAAAGGAACTGCGTTATCTGGATTTAGAAAATCCCGAGGCAGAGCCGGTAACGGTATTTGACTTTGGAACCACGGAGAGTGAAGAGGGCTATATGAGTAATATAGCCCAGGCTGTAATGTGCCGGGATGGAGGCATAGCGGTGGTAAGCTCACGGATACCGTTGCTTACGGCGGAAGCGGCAACAACGGAAGATTATGAGAGGCAGATGGCGGAAACGACTTACAGCCTCAAAAAGATTTCCGCAGAGGGAACAGAGGTTTTCAATATAGACATCACGCCTTATATGGAGATGGATAAGGAGAACTTTTGGCTGCAGTATGTCAGTGCCGACAAAGACAGTAATCTGTACTTAAGCAACGGCAATACTTATGTCTGGGTTTTTGATAAAGACGGTAATCATCTTGCGGACGTAGAGCTTGAAAATACATCGGCATACAGATATATCAATGCATTTGGCATACTGCCCGATGGCCGTATGGCTATCCTGCAGGAGGGTGCGCAGCAAGCCGGACTGGAGATTAAGATCTATAATGACAAGAAGAAGGCGTTTTCCGATATTTACGGCGGACTGCCTGACGATTGCTGGAATACCGGCTTTGGTACGGGGATTAACGGCGGTGTGCTGTTAAGGGGCGATGAAGGCCTGTATGAGTATGATTTGAAAACGCAGACCTATACAGAAATTTTAAAATGGATGGATTGCGATATCAGTCCCGATTATATTGACTTTGCCACGGCGCTGCCGGACGGCAGGATTGCAGCCTACAGCCGGGACTGGAGTACCAATGAATGCAGTCTGATTTTCCTGAATAAAACACCGGCCAGTGAAGTTGTGGAGAAGGAAACGCTTACACTTGGCTGTCTGGGTATCAGTCAGAATTTACAGCAGGCTGTTGTGAAGTTCAACAAGAATAACGACAAGTACCGGATTGAGATTAAGGATTATATGGAAGTATCTTCAGCAGGCGGTAATGGTATGACTGCGGCAATGTCGGCAGATGATTATGAGGATGCTATTAATTTGTTTAATAATGATGTGCTTACCGGTATGGCTCCGGATATGTTTACAACCAGCGAGCTTAATTTAGAGCAGCTTGCTGCAAAAGGCGTGATTGAAGACCTGTCTCCTTATTTGGAAAAAAGCACGGTAGTAAACAGGGACGATTTGTTTGAATCGGTACTGAATGCTTATACAAATGCAGGTGTACTTTGCGCGATTCCGTCAAGCTTTGTTGTCCAAACGATGTTTGGCAGGACTGCCGAGGTGGGAGAAGAGCCGGGATGGACGATGGAAGACATGATTGCTTATGCAGCGCAGTATCCGGATTCTGAAATTTTTGTGCATGCGGAGAGAAACAGTGTGCTGCAGTATGCCCTGTTGTTTAATATTGAATCCTATGTAAACTGGGAAACGGGAGAATGCAGTTTTGATACACCGGAATTTAAGAGTGTTTTGGAATTTGCCTCCAAATATCCCGCAACGGCTGAATGGGCAGAGACAGAGCCTAAGCTTTTAGGCAGCCATGAGGCTCTTTTATCCTTAACTTTTATTGATGAGCCGCATTCCTGGCAGCTTTGTGAGGCAATGTTTGGAGAACCTATAACGGCTATCGGATTTCCGTCAAGCGCATCAAGCGGTGTTTTGGTAAACGGCAATGAAAGTATCTGTATCAGCGCTGCTTCCCAAAATAAAGAAGCGGCATGGACCTTTATTGAGGATATGCTGTCTGCAGAGGCGCAGGAGAATTCTTTCATGCGATGGGGCTTCCCTATCAGAAAGGACGCTTTCGATAAGCTGATGGAGGAGTCTATGGAAGCCAGTTACCAGTATGACGAAAACGGTGAAATTTTACTGGATGAAAACGGGGAGAAGGTAGAACTCTCCACCAGAGGTTATAGCTGGGATGATATTTCCTTTGACCTTTATTCTGTGAAACAGGATGAAGTGGACAATATAAAAGCAGTGATTGACCGGATTGACGGTATCGTATCATACAACATGCCTCTGCTCAGCATTGTTTTGGAAGAGGCAGAACCGTATTTTGCGGGGCAGAAGACAGTAGATGAAGTGGCGGATATCATTCAGAGCCGCGTAAAGATTTATGTAAATGAAAGCAGGTAACAGTGTGAGTAAGGTAAAGACAAAATCAAGTAAACGTCTGAAAAAACAGAAAATGGGCTCGGGGCTGTATTTGGCCCCAAGCCTTATCGGCGTTTTACTGTTTTATATTATCCCTTTCGTGGTAGTTATTTTTTATTCCATGGTGGATAATCCAATCAGCAAAAATTTTGTGTTTGTAGAAAATTACAGGCGTGTTATACAGAATTCCGCATTTAAAACGGCGGTAGTAAATACGGCTACTTTTTCGGCAATTGCAGTTCCGCTGGCGGTAATCCTGTCACTGGTGCTTGCTATGGTACTGGATACCAAGCTGCCCTTCAGAAGCCAGTTCCGTACTTTCTTTTTAAGTCCCATGATGGTACCGGTAGCTTCTATTGTGCTTATCTGGCAGGTGCTTTTTCATTATAACGGTGCGGTCAATGAAGTGCTGGTGGCGCTTGGAGGCGATAAGATAGACTGGATGAAATCCCAGTATTCGCAGATTGTTATCATCATTCTGTTCCTGTGGAAGAATCTGGGTTATAATATGATTTTGTTTATGGCGGCTCTCGCCAGCATCCCCAAGGATATACTGGAAGTGGCAAAGTTGGAGAGCGCAACGCCCATGCAGACCTTTTTCTATATTAAGATGCGGTATTTATCGTCAACAATACTGTTTGTAACCATTATGTCCCTTATCAGTTCCTTTAAGGTATTCAGGGAGATTTATCTTCTGACGGGTGACCATCCGTATGATGCGATTTATATGCTGCAGCATTTTATGAATAATGCCTTTGCTTCACTGGATTATCAGAGACTGTCCGCGGCAGCCATACTGATGAGCCTTGTTATGATTGTGATTATCGGTACGCTCTTTATTGTGGAAAATCGCTTCGGAAAGGATGTGGAAGGATGAAAAAGTCAGGCCGCCAGCTTCCGCAGCGTGTATTTTCCGCAGAGCGGGCAAAAAATATTGCGAAGCGAAAAAAGAGGATACATATTGTTAAAATTGCCATTGCCACACTGGTTGCGGCAGCATTTGCAATCCTGTTTCTGCTTCCCATTGTGCTGACTATTACAAACTCTTTTATGTCAGCCTCGGAAATATCGGCAAATTACGGTTCGGTATTTGCCACGAACGAAACGGGCGGGAAGGTATACATATCTGAAAAAGTGAATTTGAAATTCATTCCGGATATGGTATCGTTCAGCCAGTATATTACCGTGTTGTTTAAGAGCCCTGAATATTTGCTGAAATTTTGGAATTCCGTTATTCTGGTAGGTCCTATTGTAGTATTTCAGTTATTTGTTGCGGCCCTGGCCTCCTATGGTTTTACCAGATACAGGGGGCGTATCCGGGAGATTATATTTTTCTCCTATATTATTTTGATGCTGATGCCATATCAGGTAACCCTTGTACCCAATTATTTGGTTGCGGGGTGGTTTAAAACGATAGATACCTATTGGGCTATCTGGCTGCCGGGTATTTTTTCGCCGTTTGCAGTATTTTTACTGACAAAGTTTATGCGGCGTATTCCCACATCGGTGATAGAAGCGGCGCAGATAGACGGCGCCGGAGAATGGCAGATATTCAGAAGAGTCTGTATGCCTCTATGTAAGGGGGCTGTCTGTTCAGCGGCTATTTTGGTATTTATTGATTACTGGAATATGGTGGAACAGCCGCTTATTCTGCTGTCAGATGCAGAAAAGCATCCGTTATCTGTATTCTTGAGTAAGATTAATGCAGGTGAAATAGGTTTGGCGTTTGCAGTAGCAACTATTTATATGGTGCCCAGCCTTCTTGTATTTTTATATGGGGAAGAATATCTGGTAGACGGTATTACATACCAGGGTGGTATAAAAGGTTAATCAGGACCGAGGAGGAAAAAGATGAACGAGAAAAGAGGTAACAGGAGAGAGTGGGTAAAAACAGCGGCTATCATATTTTTGACAGTGATGCTTGTGCTGACCTTTTTCTCCAACACAATTATGAATTATTCCCTGCCGGAGGTAGCAACCCAAAACATTACTTCCGGAACCATTACAGCAAAGATACGCGGTACGGGTACGGTGGAGAGCGGCTCTTTATATAACATCAAGGTATCGGAGTCAAGAAAAGTAACCAGTGTGGAGGTGCGTGTCGGTGATACCGTGGCAATAGGTGACGTTATCTGTTATCTGGATGATAAGGAAAGCGAAGAATTAAAGACGGCCAGAGAAGCCCTGGAAGCGGCAGAGGATGTTTTAGAGCAGAAGGAACAGGCTTTTGATACGGCAGTTCTTGCAGGTGATTTGAATGCAGATATTATGCAGAATGCCGGACATACCGAATCCATGCAGACCTACAGGGATCAGATTATAGCAATGCAGAATGAAATAAATGCAGCGCAGGCCATTGTGGACGACTGGCAGAAGCAGTATGATGCAGTAAGCATACAGCTGGCTATCACACCGGCAAATGGTGCAGATACCACAAATGAAACTGCAAATTACAATAATGCCAAGGCAGCAAAGGACAACGCTGATTATGCATTGACGGCTGCAAAAAATAAACTGTCGGATATCACGGCAAGGCTTGAGTATGCAGAGAGCATCAGCAGCGGTGATGTGGATGCTTTGAAGCAACAGAAGCTGACAGCAGAAAATGATGTCATCAATGCACAAAAGACAGCGGACCAGGCAGCTCTCAATTTACAGCAGGCCACTGCTGCACTGGAAAACAAAACGGCAAGCGGAGACAACAGTGCAACCATTGCCAATCTGAATCAGAACCTTGCAATCATAAAAGTCAATCTGGATGATGCACAGAAAAAACTGGATGAAAAGAAGGCTGCTTTAACAACGCTTACCGGAAATATCAGTGCAGCTTTAAATTTAGGTGCGCTGAATGATGCCGTTAATGATGCAAAGGAAGATGTAGAAAAGCTGGAAGAAGAAATAGCAGAGTTGGAAAGTGAATCCATAGGTGCTACCGTGAATGCAGAGGTAGCAGGTACGATTACTTCCATATCGGTAGTGGCAGGAGAAACGATTTCTCCGGATACGCCGGTGGCAGTGATTCAGCCTGAAGGGAAGGGATTTACCTTAAGCTTTTCCGTAACGGCGGAGCAGGCAAAGAGAATTTCTGTAGGCGATCCTGCCGAGCTTGTTAATTCATGGTGGTACAATGATATTACGGCAACGGTTGCATCCATTAAGCCCGATCCTGCGGATCCCGCAAAGAAAAAACTGGTAACCTTTAATTTGACGGGAGAGCTGACAGCAGGACAGTCCTTAAGTCTGCAGGTAGGAGAAAAGAGCGCCAATTATGATATGATTGTGCCTAACAGTGCAATCCGTGAAGATAACAACGGCAAATTTATTTTGGTTGTGGAATCCAAGAGCAGTCCGTTAGGAAACCGGTATTTTGCTACCAGATATGATGTGGAAGTGCTGGCTTCTGATGATACCCAGTCTGCAATCAGCGCCGGTCTGTATGGCTATGAATATGTAATTACAACCTCTACCAAGCCTGTAGAAGCAGGTAAGCAGGTAAGACTGCCTGACTAATCTGTCGCAGCAGAAGGAGATGGAAAGGAAAACTATGAAAAAAATCATACAGAGACTGACCGGCAGGCAGATAGTGCTTGCTTTGACCGGGCTTCTGTCCCTGTTTATCGGTCTTATGTTTGCCGTAATCAGTAATCATATGGCAGAAAGTCAGGAAGCGCAGGGGATGGCGGCCAGATGGTCCGAAAAGGGCGGCGTATCTCAGATAAGCTGTTTCTTTTCCAGAGAGGCCGGCATTGAGGAAGAAAGCATACTTTCTTTTGAGCATAGCCTTGATAAAGCGCTGGAAGAGGCTTCTATTGTCAGTGAATCGGAAAATGAAAATGCAAGGCTTTGGGCAGATGCTTACAGTGCAACAGGTAAGGTAACCATTGCCAGTGACAGAGGCTCCGCAGAAGTGGCAGCCGTAGGAGTGGGAGGAGATTTCTTTTTGTTCCATCCGCTTAAGCTTTTAAACGGCGGTTATTTTTCGGGTCATGATGTAATGAAGGATTATATCATTGTTGATGAGGACATTGCATGGCAGCTTTTTGGTTCCAATGATATTGCAGGTCAGATTGTTACTATAAACAATATTCCTCATATTGTGGCAGGCGTTATTGAAAGGGAGCAGGGCAGGCTTGCCGAGGCAGCGGGACTGAGTGCATCGGTAGCGTATGTTTCCTATGATACCCTGTCCAACTATGGTGTGAATTACGGCCTGAATACTTACGAGATTGTAATGCCGAATCCGGTAACAGGATATGCAAAGAATTATGTAACAGAGAATATCGGCGTTAGTGAAAATGAAGTGGAAGTTGTGGAAAACAGCACCAGATACAGTTTTTTAAATCTGTTTCGGCTTCTCATGCAGTTTGGCACGAGATCTATGAGCAGTAAGGCCATTATTTATCCCTACTGGGAAAATATCGCAAGAGGATATGAGGATATTCTGGGACTTTTTCTTACTTTTATGATAGTATTATATCTGTATCCGGCAGTACTGCTTGTTGTTGCCATTGTAAGGGCATGGAAGCATAAGACATGGACAATGAGGGATGTGTGCAGGAAGCTTTTAGATAAGACAGACCGGTTAAGGGAGAAAAGATGGGCTGCACAAAAGAAACGCAAAGAAGCAAAAGCGTTAAAGCATTTAGAGGAGTCTGGGAAAACGAAAGTGCCAAAGAAAGCAAAAGAGCCCAAGGCACCCAAGGCACCTAAGGAGCCCAAGGCACCTAAGGCACCTAAGGAGCCCAAGGCACCCAAGGCACCTAAGGAGCCAAAAGCTCCCAAGGCACCTAAGGAGCCAAAAGCTCCTAAAGCACCCAAGGAGAAAAAGATTTTCGGGAAGCCGGGGAGATTTAACAGGTTAGGGGAAAAGAAGTCAGAAAACAAGGAGGAAAATTATGAAAAAATGGAGTAAGAGAGTAGTATGTATGCTGCTTGCCGCAATTATGGCATTCAGTATCAGCGGCTGCGGCAACGGCCAGTCTGCAGGCACTACCAATTCTGAAGATGCAAAAAAATATGTGTACAGAATGGAAGATATTGCAGAGGATGTTCTGAGTGAAAATGCCAATATAACTGCGGGCTGCTATGCAGACGGAAGAATCTATCTGCTTACCGCAGAGAATATGTGGCAGGAAATGACAGGAATGATTGTGAATCTGGTATCTATGAAGGAAGACGGCAGTGATGTGCAGACCGTGGAGTTATTCAACACATTGCGCGAGAATCCTGACTATATGCCCCCTACTGATGAAAATGAAGGCAACGGTGACGCTACGATAACACCCAGAGCAGAAATGCCCGTTGTAGAACCGGAAACGGAACCTGCTGATGAGTCCGGAGAGGAGGCTACGGACGAAACAACAGAGGACGGTGAGGCTACGGTATATAAAGATACCTACATCAACACTTCGTACATGGATGCAAACGGAGTGTATGTAATAGCAGAAACCACTGCTTATTCCTATGATGCAGACGGAAACTATACGGATGAGGGATTTTCTTTAGAATTATATTCCTATAGCCTTACAGGTGAAGAACGCAGCAGAGTGGTATTGAATGAAAGCCGGGAAGAATATATGTATGTTAATTCCATGGATGCAGATGAAAAGGGTAATGTAGCCCTTCTGACAGACGGTAAGGTTTTACTGTTTGATATGTCCGGCGCACCCCTATCTGAAATTGATACCTCCAGCTTTGGCTATGTAAATTCACTTTTCATAGATAAAGAGGGTAAGCTGAATCTGATTGTATATAATGATGACTGGACGAAAATGACTTTAAAGGTATACAATCTGCAGGCAAACTCTTTTGAGGAAGATGTTGAAATTCCCGGTAACCTGACGAATTACAGTATGAATCCCGGAACAAATTACGATCTGTTACTGACAAATTCTATGGGAATATACGGATATAATGTTGGTGATGCGGATGTGACTCCGATTATGAGTTACATTAACTCTGACTTAAACAGCAGTAATATAAACAGAATCTTTGAAATGGGAGATAAGAAGCTGTTTGGCATTTACAATGACGAAGAGACCTGGACTACCCGTTTGGCGGTTTATACTTATGTAGACCCTGCTGATATTCCGGATAAAGAGGTGCTTATGCTTGCCTGTCATTATCTGGATTGGAATATGCGTAAAAGAATTGTAGATTTCAATAAAGAAAATGAGCAGTACCGTATTATGGTTAAGGATTATTCAACCTATTCAACCTCTGACGACTGGCAGGCAGGTTATACACAGCTTAACAATGATATCCTTGCAGGCCAGATTCCTGATATCCTGGTAATCAATGATAACAATATGCCGGTAAGCTCTTATATTGCAAAAGGCCTGCTGGCAGATATCGGCAAGATGATTGAAGAGGATGAAGAACTGAATATGGAAGACTATATGACTAACGTATTCGATGCGTACTCTGTTGACGGCAAGCTTTACAGCGTTATTCCGAACTTTTATGTATCTACCGTAATCGGCAAGACTGCTGATGTAGGGGAGACGCCGGGCTGGACCATGGAGGATTTAAAGGCTCTTATGGCTAAGTATCCTGATTCCAGTGTTTTTGGTGACAGCATGACAAGAGATACCATGCTTTGGCAGGTGCTGATGTATTCCGGTTCCCGTTTTGTAGACAGAAATACCGGAGAGTGTAATTTTGACTCTCCTGAATTTATTGAAATGCTCGAGTTTGTAGCACAGTTCCCTGAGGAATTTGACTGGGAAAGCGTAGGGGATGATTACTGGATGACCTCAGAGACCCAGTACAGAACCGGCAAGACCTTGCTGATGCAGACCAGCATAATGAATTTTGGAGATTTTACTTACACGGAACAGGGCTATTTTGGAGAGCCGGTTACTTTGATAGGTTTCCCGTCAGAAGAAGGTATCGGTGCGGTAATCATGGCAAATAGCCAGTATGCGATTTCAGAAAAATCCAAGAATAAAGAAGGTGCATGGGAATTCCTCAGATATTATCTGACTAAAGACTATCAGATGGGCGAAGATTTGCAGTGGACCATACCTGTATATAAGGATGCCGTATTAGCGCATTTGGAAGAGGCGAAAGAAAGACCTTACTGGGAAAATGAGGACGGTACAAAGGAATATTATGACAGAACCTTCTGGTTGGGAGAAGAGGAGATTATCATCAATCCTCTGACAGATGAAGAAGCTGATGAGCTGTTTAATTATATTTCTTCTGTGGATATGGCATATTACTTTGATGAAAGCTTAAAGAATATTATTACGGAGGAAGCAGCAGCTTTATTTGCCGGACAGAAGAGTGCGGCAGAGGTTGCGGAAATTATTCAGAGCCGTGCGAAGATTTACATCAATGAAAGCAGATAATGAGTCTCGGTAAGCTCGTGGCCATGCTCTTTCAACCATTGCCTGCTTTTGGTATAGTCGGGCAGGATGCTTTGTACCTTGCCCCAAAAGGCTTTGGAGTGGTTCATATAGGTTAGGTGGCAAAGCTCGTGGACAATGACATAGTCGATGACTGCGGGCGGTGCCATCATAAGACGATAATTAAAACACAGAGTACCCGTTTGGGAGCAGCTTCCCCAACGGGTTTTCTGATTTCTTATGGAAATATTGGTATAGTATCCGCCGGTCAGCTTTTGCAGTTGGGCACATCTTTGGGGAAAGTAGGCTTTTGCGGCGTTATAGAAGCGTTTTTGCAAAAGAAGGACCTGTTTTTCCTGAGCAGGCGTTAAGACAGCGTCTGTGTCTTTTTTTCGTTCTGCCATTTTTATATAATTTTCTAATATCCAGTCTTTTTTCTCTTCAATAAAAGCTTCCACCTGCCGTAAGCTCATATAATAAGGAGCCCTTGCATGAATGGAAGCATCTTCCTTAATCTGTATACTGATACTTTTCCTGTCTGAAAAATGTACGGTACAGGAAAGAAAAGACTTTAATGCCGGGTATTGAAGAGTATAGGTATATTCTTTTTTCATGGGTTCCTTTCTGCCTTAAGACGGCCATTTTAACAGGATAACAACAGCACCGGAATGAACGGTGACAGAACCGCCGTTTCCGGGAATGAATTCATTGCTGATACCGATTGGGTAATCGTTTGTAACGGTATAGCGGTCAAGGGGATATTTCATGTTTTTGATGGAAACCACAGATTTCCGTTCCAGACTGAAAAGGGAAAGAAAACCTTCCATGGAGGGCTGAAAATTTTTGACCTCTTCTGTGGCGCCTGCTTCCGCAATCAGGATACAGCCGTCTTCATCAAAGAGAAAACCTTCGGCATGCTGATGCTTTAAGTAAAGCAGGCACTGAATGTTTGCAAGGGTGTGGTCCAGTCTGCCGCCTGTGCCGCCGTATATCTGAAAAGAACGGATGCCCTTTGCAAGTCCCCATTTTAAGGCGACTAACATATCGGTATCATCTTTTTCGGGCTTTAACCGCAGTATTTTTTCGGGATATTGTTCCTCGATAATACGGATAGCTTCCATTAGCTCTTCATCTACGGAATCGAAATCGCCGATAATGATATCCGGTTCCAGGTTAAGCAGACCACAGTAGAGCAGACCGCCGTCTACTGCAATTATGAGGTCGGTCTGCTCATTATAGTCAGAAAGAGCAGAGATGGTAAAGTCACCTGCCCCGATTACGATACATCTGTTTTTCTCCATGTGGGATTCCTTTCCTTTCATGTCATGCCGCTGTGAGCGCAATGCGTCTTTTTCAGTTTGCCGTACTTTGTGCTTCGCACAAAGCCGCATTCGCTACGGGCAGAGCCGTAGCGAATGTGGTTAGTCCGTCAAATCCGCAGGTATGCATGCTGCGCATGATACCTGCGCGCTTGACGGACTTTATACGGCAAACTGTGCCATATACAGGTCGTAGTAGGCGCCTTTTTTGGCAATCAGCTCGGCTGCGGTTCCTTGTTCTAAGATACCGCCTTTATCGATAACGAAGATGCGGTCTGCCTTCTGAATTGTGGAAAGCCTGTGTGCGATTACGAAGGAGGTACGGCCTGATAACAGTGTCTCTATACCCTTTTGTACCAGAAGCTCGGTCTGTGTGTCAATACTGGAGGTTGCTTCATCCAGTATAAGGATGCGGGGCATGGATACAAAGGTGCGGGCAAAAGCAAGCAGCTGCTTCTGACCGATAGACAGGCCGCCGCCCCGTTCGGAGAGAACGGTATCGTAGCCTTTTTCCATCTTCATAATGAAGCTGTGGGCACCAACAGCCTTTGCAGCAGCAATGATGTCTTCATCTGTTGCATCCAGCTTACCGTAGCGGATGTTATCCTTTACAGTACCGGAAAACAGGAAATTATCCTGCGTCATAATACCCATTTTACTGCGGAGGCTCTCTAAGGAAACCTTCCTTACGTCAGTACCGTCAATCAGTACCCGTCCGTCTGTTACATCGTAAAAACGGCTTATGAGATTGACAATGGTAGTCTTGCCTGCGCCGGTAGGACCTACTAAGGCAATGGTTTCGCCGGGAGCAATGCGGAAATTAACATGCTCTAAAACCTTGATATCCGGAGCGTCTGTATAGGCAAAGGTTACGTCCTCAAAGGTAACTTCACCGGTTAATTCGGAAAGCTCTGCAGCATCTTCTGCATCCGTGATGGCAGAAGGAGTATCCAGTACTTCAAAGATACGTTCTGCAGCAGCAATATTGGTAATAATCTGATTGTAGAAATTGCTTAGGTTTGCAATGGGGTTCCAAAACATGTTGATATAGTAACCGAAGGAAAGCAGTAAGCCTACGGATACGGTATTGATACCCAGAATCATGATGCCGGTATAGTAGAGGGCAATTGTGCCCACACCCCAGCAGATGTCGATAATGGGACCAAAACCGTCATTTAGGCGGACCGCATTTTTGAATGCGGTAAAATGCTCCGAAACCAGTGTATGAAAGGTCTTTTTTGTTTCCTCCTCGGCAGTGAAGCTTTGGATAATGCGTATGCCGGAAATATCTTCGTGGATAAATGCATTTAAGTTGGCGGATTTTTTTCTGAAAATCTGCCAGCGTTTATGTGAAAATATCTGAATGCATGCCATGCCCACAATCAGTACCGGCAGTGTGGAAAGACTGGCAAGCGCAAGCAGGGGGCTTTTTATTACCATAATAGCCACAACAGCGCAGATGGTAATAAAATCAGGAATCAGGGTAGTAACGCTGTTCCCCAGTACGTCCTTTAAGGAATTGATGTCACCGATGATACGGGACAGAATCTTACCGGTAGGACGGCTGTCAAAAAAATGAAAATCCAGACTCTGAATATGGGTGTAAAGCTCCTGACGTATGGTTAGGAGTACACTGTTGCAGACCTTTGCCATAATGTACATGCGAAGCTTTACCAAAAGAATCATCACAATGTTTAAAACGATGGTAACAAGGATGAGGATGGTAAGCCCCCTGTAATTGCCGGGAGTTATATAGTCGTTTATGGCAGCCTCTATAATAAGCGGATTTGCAAGAGAAACGCCTACGCAGAATGCCATAATAAAAAGTACGATAACAATTTCTTTTTTATATGCAAGCAGATAGGAGAAAAGCCGGAGAAGAGTCTGCATTTTCCCGGTTTCTGCCGACTGCTCATCATTCTTAAATGAGTTAATGGGCATATATTACGCCTCCTTTTCCATAAGAAACTCACCGTATTGTGCCATATAGGTTTCATAATAAAGACCGTGCTTTTTCAAAAGCTCGTCATGGGTACCCCGTTCTGCAATGTGACCGTTTTCAAGGAAGATAATTTCATCGGCATTGCGGACGGCGCTGATACGATGCGCAATAATAATTTTTGTAGTATCCTGTAACTGTTTTAATGTCTGCCAGATTTCATGCTCCGTTTCCATGTCCAGCGCAGAAGTGGAATCATCCATAATCAGAATCGGATTCTTTTTGGCAATGGCTCTGGCGATACTGATACGCTGTTTCTGACCGCCGGAAAGACCTACGCCTCTTTCTCCGATAACGGTGTCGTAGCCCTTATCCAAATGGCTGATGAAGCCGTCCGCCGAGGCGGCAAGAGCCGCTTCACGCACTGCGTCTGATGTAACCAATTCCCTTTTGCCGAGCTTTACGTTTTCATCAATACTGTCCGAGAAGAGGAATACATCCTGCATAACCGGAGCAATACTGCCGCGGAGCTGCTTTAAGGAAAGCTTCCTGATGTCGGTATCATCCAGCTTTATCGTACCCGCAGAGCTGTCGTAAAGTCTTTGCAGCAGGTGGATGACGGAGCTTTTGCCGGAGCCGGTAGCGCCCATAATACCAAGCGTATGCCCGGCGTCAAGCTGAAAGGAGATATCGGACAGCACTTCCTGGTCATCCCGCTTAAAGCTTACATGCTCAAAGGTAACCTTACCGGCTACGGAAGGCAGGATAACCGGGTTTTCCGGTTCTGTAATGGTGGGCTTTTCTTCGTAGAGCTTCTTTATTTTTTTATTGGAAGCAACGGCGGAGGAAAAGCTGTTGGTAAGCCAGCCAAGCATTTCCATAGGCCATACGATATTGGTGGAATACTGTACAAAAGCACCCAAATCCCCCATCGTAAAGCTGCCTTTTTCTGCGCCGCCGTAAATGTAGAGATAACCGCCTGCAAGAAGGACAACTAAGGGAAGCAGCTTGCTGACTAAGGAGAAGAGCGGGTGATATTTGACAAATACCCTGGACTGTTCCATATTCAGGTCATAATAGCGTTTGTTATGGGATAAAAATTTGTCAATCTCGTATTTTTCACGGGCAAAAGCCTTAACGGTGCGTACACCGGTCAGATTTTCCTCCGCTACGGTGTTAAGCTCGGCATTTTCTTCACTGATGGCTTCATAGACCTTATCCAGCTTACGTTCCAGATAGATAGCCAGCGCAGCACAGATAACCATGCAGACAGCAGGAATTAAGGCCAGCTTCCAGTTAGAGTTGAACATGCAGAATAAAATCATGGAAGTATGTACAATGACTTCGATAATCAGCATACCCACATAGGTCAGGCCGTCCCAGATGCGGTCCACATCATCCTTGATGCGGGACATCAGCTCGCCGGTTCCGGTTTTGTCAAAGAAGTCAGCAGACAGACGCTGGATATGGTGAAAAATATCCTTTCGTATATTGGCGGCAATTTTAGCGCCGGTCACATCAAAGAAATATTCCTTGACGTAGCCGAAGATAAAGCGTCCTACGCCGATGGCAAGAATGCCCAGTAAAATGCCTTTTAAGGCAGAGACGTTACCTTTACCGATGACGTCATCAATAATCTGTTTTGTAAGCTGCGGGGAGAGCATATCCAGGGCAACACTGACTACAAGGCCGAAAACGGCTAAGAGGTATGCCGGAAGATGTTCTCTGATATGTGTTGATAGTTTTTTCATAAAAGTAATAACCCCTCCATTTTTTTCAGGACAGATACATCAAAAGGACAGTGTGGGTTTTGCCGAAACAGAAGAACAAAAAAGCCTGCGGCAGAAACCGCAGGCAAAGAGTATCAGATAAAATCAGAAAATTTAAAATCCAACTTAATCTTAATAAGATACCGTTCTATGTCCTTTTGAGGTAACTGCATATAAATAAGAATCATTCATTTTCAAAGTAGCTGTAGTTGTAAGTTTCAAATTTTGATTAGACATGCTTATTACCTCCTTTTCTTTATATTTTTGAATATTGCATCAACTTTTTTAACTTTACGATAAATTTTTAAGATTGTCAAGAATATTTTTTGTCTATATTGATGACTGCAAAATAATTGGGATTAAGCTCTTTTACTTTGGCTTCCGTCAGGGAACGGACGGCTTCGTCACTTAATCGGAAATGAAAGGGCAGAACAATGTCAAAAATAATATTGGTATGGGTAGGACCTTTTACAATACGGAAATCATGAAGCGTCAGGGACTCGTCTAACGTAAGTAAAAAGCCGGATATTTTTTCTTTTAACGCTTTGACCTCAGGGTCATTTACACAGACCGGGTCCATATGGATAACGGCGTCACATTTTAAACGGTCCCTGAGGGCACGTTCAATATTGTCAATCATATCATGGAGCTGTAGAATATCGCCCTCTGCCGATACTTCTGCATGAAGAGAAATCATGAGGCGTCCCGGTCCGTAGTTATGTACCAAAAGGTCGTGAATACCTATAACGTCATCATAGGATAAGACGAGTTCTTCTATTTCTTTTACGAAAGCAGGGTCAGGCGCCTGTCCTAAAAGGGGATTTAAGGTATCCCGGGCTGAAGTGATGCCAGTATACAGGATAAACAGACCCACCAGGATGCCGCAGATGCCGTCCAGATACAGACCCGTGAAATGGGCAGTAAGCGTGGTGATAAGAACTACGGCGGTAGAAAGCGTGTCGCTCAGGCTGTCGGATGCCGTTGCCATGATGGCTTCACTGTGGATTTTTTTGCTGATACGGCGGTTGTATAAAAACATATAGCATTTAATCAAAATAGAAGCGATTAATATGACTATGATAATTGGCTCAAAAACGGTTTCCTCAGGGTGCAGGATTTTAACGAAGGAGGATTTAATAAGCTCAAAGGACATAATCAGAATGGCGGCGGAAACCGCAAGCCCGGAAAGATATTCAATACGCCCGTGGCCGAAGGGGTGGTTGGGGTCCGGCTTTTGACCGGCCATCTTAAATCCAATCAGCGTAATGACGGAAGAACCTGCATCAGACAGGTTGTTGAAGGCGTCTGCTGTGATGGCTATGGAACGGGAAAGCAGACCGGCAAAGAGCTTGCCGCAGAAAAGAATGATATTAAAAAAAATACCGGCCATGCCGCTTAAGATGCCGTAAGCCTGTCTTACTTTTGGCGACTCAGTATCCTGATTGTTTTTTATAAAGATTTTTGCCAGTAAGGTAACCATATATATTCTCCCCGATGAAATGAATTTCCCTTCATTCTAGTACCTTTTTGGTAAAAATACAATGCTTTAAAGACAAATTCGTAAAAGGATTGTAGGAAGTTGCTATTGCATGCGGAGAAAATAACAGGTATAATTTTCCCGAAAGAAGAAATTACAGTAAGAGAGAGATTTTTTTGAGAAGAGGAGATTACGATGAGCAAAAAACCTACAGTGTTAATGATATTGGACGGCTATGGCCTGAATGATAAAGTAAAGGGCAATGCGGTAGCAGAAGCAGCTACGCCGGTTATGGATAAGCTGATGGCGGAGTATCCCTTTGTACGCGGCAATGCCAGCGGTATGGCGGTAGGACTTCCCGAAGGCCAGATGGGCAATTCCGAGGTGGGGCATCTGAATATGGGCGCAGGACGTATCGTGTATCAGGAGCTTACCAGAATTACCAAAGAAATAAATGATGGTACTTTTTTTGAAAACCCGGCGCTTGTAAAGGCAATGGAAAACTGTAAAAAGAATAACAGTGCCCTTCACTGCATGGGGCTTTTATCAGACGGCGGCGTACACAGCCACAATACCCATCTCTATGGCCTGCTTTTGATGGCAAAGAAAAACGGACTTGATAAAGTGTATGTACACTGCTTTTTAGACGGCAGGGATACACCTCCTTCAAGCGGTAAGGAATTTGCGGAAGCCCTCACAAAGGAAATGGAAGAAATCGGAGTAGGTGAGATTGCATCCGTTATGGGCCGTTATTATGCAATGGACAGAGATAACAACTACGACAGAGTAGAGCTGGCATATAATGCTATGACCAGAGGAGAAGGCGAAAAGGCTGCATGCGGTATCTGCGGCATTCAGAACTCCTATGACAACGGCGTAACAGATGAGTTCGTAAAACCTACCGTTGTGGAAAAAGACGGCAAGCCGCTTGCAGTTGTACAGGATGGGGATTCCGTTGTATTTTTCAACTTCCGTCCCGACAGAGCAAGAGAAATCTCCAGATGCTTCTGTGATGATGATTTTACCCGTTTTGAAAGAGGCGCAAGAAAAGATATTGTATTTGTGTGCTTCTCAGATTATGACCCGACTATCTTAAATAAAGAAGTGGCATTCCACAAAATTGCCGTTACCAATACCTTTGGTGAGTGGCTGGCAGCACAGGATATGACGCAGGCACGTATTGCGGAGACAGAAAAGTATGCACACGTTACCTTCTTCTTTAACGGCGGTGTAGAAGAACCCAACAAGGGAGAGGACAGAATTTTAGTAAATTCCCCTAAGGTGGCAACCTATGACTTAAAGCCGGAGATGAGTGCTTATGAAGTATGTGACAAGCTGACGGACGCTATCCGCAGCGGCAAGTATGATGTTATCATCATTAACTTTGCAAATCCCGACATGGTAGGCCATACCGGTGTGGAAGCGGCAGCTATCAAGGCAGTGGAAGCAGTAGACGAATGTGTTGGCAAAGCAGTTGAGGCTGTAAAGGAAATGGATGGCGTACTGTTTATCTGTGCGGACCATGGCAATGCAGAGCAGCTTGTGGATTATGATACCTGTGAACCGTTTACGGCACACACCACCAATCAGGTACCGTTTATTTTAGTAAATTACGATTCTGCATATACCCTGAGGGAAGGCGGCTGCCTGGCAGATATCGTTCCAACGCTGATTCAGATTATGGGTAAGGAGCAGCCGGAAGAAATGACAGGCAAATCCCTTCTTATTAAGAAATAAAGTAGTAAGCTTTTTCAGTAAGAAATAGAATAGTAAGCTTTTTGGGTAAGAAATAAAGGGATGATTTAGCAATATTCAGAAACCACATAGGACAGACAGTTAAAAGGGACAGGCACGGCCTGTCCTTTTTTGTCGATGACTGTTTGCTCATAATTTGTCTGTAACGTGGTATACTTACTAGAAAAAGGAGGTATGTCAATGAATGCGTATATAGAAATAGTGGATGTACATGGAAGGGAAATTTTAGATTCCAGAGGAAATCCGACCATTGAAGCCGAGGTTACAGTGAAAAATCCCATAAACGGCATGCTTTACACAGGAAGCGCGGCTGTGCCGTCAGGAGCAAGCACGGGACGTTTTGAAGCGGTAGAGCTGAGAGATGCGGAAACCCGTTATTTCGGGCTTGGCGTAAACCATGCGGCAGAAAATATCAACAGCAAGATAAAGCCCCTGCTTCTTGGGAAAAATGTAATGGAGCAGACAAAAATAGATAAGCTTTTGGTGGAAGCGGACGGTACGGAAAATAAAGCAAATCTGGGAGCAAATGCGACGCTGGGTGTATCCATGGCCTGTGCCAGAGCGGCGGCATCGGCACTTCACATGCCGCTGTACCGGTATATGGGAGGGATGCATTCCCAATTGATGCCCATTCCCATGATGAATATCTTAAATGGCGGCAAGCATGCAGCAAATACCGTTGACTTTCAGGAATTTATGATTATGCCCGTAAAGGCGGATACCTTCAGAGAGGCGCTGCGTGTCTGTGCAGAGGTATACCATAACCTGAAAAAGATATTGCAGGATAAGGGGCTGTCTACAGGCGTAGGTGATGAAGGCGGTTTTGCGCCGGATCTGCCGGATGCGGAATCGGTGCTTGCGCTGATAGTAGAAGCGGTAAAAGCAGCCGGATATGTGCCCGGTGAGGATATTAAGATTGCCCTGGATGTGGCAAGCAGCGAATTATATGATGAAGAAACGGGTATGTACCGGTTTCCCGGCGAAAGCCGCTTAAAGGGTCATATGGTAGTCCGGGACACGGCGGAAATGATTGCCTATTATGAGCAGCTTATCGCAGAATATCCGATTATTTCCATTGAAGACGGACTTGCGGAGGATGACTGGGAAGGCTTTAAGCAGCTTACGGAAAGAATCGGCGAGAAGGTACAGCTGGTGGGAGATGATCTTTTTGTCACCAATGTAAAGCGTTTAGATGCCGGCATTAGACTTATGGTAGCCAATGCTGTTTTAATAAAGGTAAATCAGATAGGTACGCTCTCAGAGACCTTCGATGCTGTGGAAATGGCACAGAAAAACGGATATAACGCCATTATTTCCCATCGTTCCGGAGAGACGGAGGATTCTATTATTGCAGATATTGCAGTAGCATTAAATGCAGGGCAGATTAAGACAGGCGCACCCTGCAGGTCCGACCGTGTGGCAAAATATAACAGACTGCTTAAAATAGAGGAAGAATTGGAAAACAGCGCGGCTTATAATGTACGGTCAGCGTGCCTTGAAAAATATTTATAAAAATTCAAAAAGAATGTTTATACACAAATGCGATTAATATGCATAACGGCATTAGGAATTATACATTGCAATACGAAAAAATACGATAAATATACAATTTGGCAAGGAAACAATTTAAAGCGTTATCACGCTAAAATTATAAAGTTTACTTGACATTTACAGAATTTTTTCTTATTATTGCAACTGTAGTTTCAAATTCTTAATTGCAGTTACCTTTCGTATTTATATAGGTTGTCAGACTACGCATAATGGGGTGGGTAAGGTAATTTATCCACCCCTCTTTTTAACGATAGAGGTAGAAATGCTTTCTTCTAAATATGCCAGGGATTACCGGATGGATACCGAGACAACGGATACCGGTAAGGTTAAGAGAAAAATGATATATGTAGGCCCGTTGTACAGATGGGAGATGGAGGAAGCGGTACTTAAAAAGGTTCGGCTTTTCTGCCTCTTTTTATGTCTTCTGGGCTGGGGGCTGTTTGTGGGCAGCATGCTGTTTTACAGCAATTTATCCAGACTGATTTATGTGATACTTCCCTTTGCGTGTCTTTTTTTGGTACTTTTCTTTTTCAGCGCGGGAACCTGTAACCTTTTTCTTGCAAAGCAGCCTATGAGCAGAGAGAGAAAGGATAAGACCGTTGACCGGATAAAGGCATCAGCCTTCATGGGAATGCTTTTCTGTGGCGGTGCATTTGCGGGAGAGACGGCAGGCATGATGGTATTTAAGGAATTTACCGGAATGGGAGATTTCCTGTTCATGGCAGCAACCGTTCTTCTGTTTTTCGTTTTTTTATGTGGGTTCGCAGCCGGAAGACACCTTGCGGTTTCGGAAGAAAAAAATCCGGAAACGGCCAAATGGAAGGACAGATAGTAAAATAACAGTGGTATTATGCAGGAAACTGCTTAATATAAAATTTTTTCAAATTTATAAGGAGGATAAGTATTATGAAAAAAAGTTTCGTAAAGAAACTGGCACTTGCTTTAGCAGCAGTTATGGTTGCCGGTTCCTTAACCGCATGCGGTGGAAACAAGGACGAAAAAGAGCCTGCTGATACTTCTGTGGGCACAAGTTCCGTTGATTCATCCGCTACAGGCACAGAAAGTGCCGGAGATGACAAAACCTTGGTAGTTGGTATGGACACTTTCTCCAGCAAATTCAGTGCATTCTTTGGAAAGACGTCTTATGACATTAACGTGGCAGATATGACTACGGCCTACCTGCTGGCAACGGACCGTGGTGGTGCGGTTGTGATGAACGGTATCGAAGGTGAGACCGTTGCTTACAACGGTACAGACTATACTTACTATGGTCTTGGCAACTGTGTGGTAACACAGAATGATGACGGTACTGTTTATTATGATGTTACCATCAGAGAGGATGCAACCTTCAGTGACGGTACACCTATTACCATTGATGATGCGATTTTCTCTGCATATGTATTGTGTGACCCTACTTATGACGGTTCTTCTTCCCTGTATGCACAGCCCATCGTTGGTATGGAAGAGTACAGAAGCGGTATGGATTCCGTTACCAACCTGATTGTTGCAGCAGGCCGTGAGAATACAGACTTCACAAACTGGACAGAAGAGCAGCAGGTTGCATTCTGGGCAGCAATTGATGTAGCAGGTGAGAAGTTCTGCCAGGAAATCGTAGATTACTGTGTAGCAGTTCTTGGCGACAACCTTCCTGCAGTAGGCAACAGTGAAGTTGCTCTCGGTATGGTTGGCTGGGGCTTTGGTACCGCAAATGAAGACGGTACAAAGGTTACAGGTACAGGTACCGGCACAGAGTATGATACAGCGGCTGTTACGGTAGCTGATTACTGGACTGAGATGCAGGCAGCTTATGCAGGTGATTATATTAATTTGAATGCAACAGAATCTGCAGGCTCCGACCTTTTTGATTTGGCTTATGCAGAGCTTGGCGATGCAGCAGCTGATTATCAGAAGGGTATCAATACCGGCGACAGTGCAGCAAACATTGCAGGTATTGAAAAAACAGGCGATTATTCTATGAGAATCACCATGAGTGCTTTTGACGCTACTTCTATTTACCATGTAGCAGGTATCCCTGTAGCGCCTCTGCATTACTATGGTTCTGCAGACCTGTATGACTATGAAAACAATTCCTTTGGTTTTGCAAAGGGTGATTTAAGCAGCGTAAAGGCTAAAACAACAACTCCCATGGGCTGCGGTCCTTATGTATTTGAAAGCTATGAAAACGGTGTTGTAACCTTTACTGCAAATGAAAGCTATTTCAAGGGCGCGCCTAAGACCAAGACTGTTCTGTTCAAGGAAACTCCTGCTACAGATAAGCTTACCGGTATTGTCAGCGGTACCTTTGATATTTCCGATCCTTCTATTTCCGTATCCGTACTGGATTCCATCAAAGGCTACAACTCCAATGGTGAAATCTCCGGTGACGTTCTGACCACAGAGCTGATTGACTTCCGTGGTTACGGTTATATGGGTATCTGTGCTGAAACCGTAAAGGTTGGCGATGACAAGGCAAGCGAAGAGTCCAAGGCTTTAAGAAAAGCTTTTGCAACCTTGCTTGCAGTATATCGTGATACGGTTGTAAATTCTTACTACGGTGAAATGGCTACTGTAATCCAGTATCCTATGTCCAATACTTCATGGGCGGCTCCTCAGCCGGCTGACGAAGGCTATGAAATCGCATATTCCAAGGATGTAGACGGCAATCCTATCTACACAGACGGTATGAGCGAGGAAGAAAAATATGAAGCAGCACTGCAGGCAGCAATCGGATTCTTTAAGAAAGCCGGTTACACCTGGGATGATGCAGCCGGTGCATTTACCGCTGCTCCCGAAGGCGCAAGCATGACTTACGAGTTCATCATTCCTGCTGACGGTGTAGGCGATCACCCTATCTTCGGTGTTCTGACTGCTGTTAAGGAAGCGTTAGCACCTATCGGCATTACACTGGAAATCAATGACCCTGCAGACTCTAATGAACTGTGGACTAAGCTGGAAGGCGGCACAGGTGAAATGTGGGCTGCTGCATGGCAGGCAACCGCAGATCCTGATATGTATCAGACTTACTACTCCACCAACGTTGTAGGCGCCGGCGGTACAGAAAGTAACCACTACAGCATTCAGGATGATGAGCTGGATAAGCTGATTATGGAAGCAAGAGAGAGTGCAGATCAGTCCTTCAGAAAGGCAACCTACAAGGATGCTATGGATATCGTTCTTGACTGGGGTGTTGAGGTTCCTGCATATCAGAGACAGGATGCCAACGTAATCAGTACAGAAAGAGTAAATATTGATTCTCTTCCTAAGGATATGACTCCGTACTACGGATGGTTAGCAGAAATTGAAAATATAGAAATGAACTAAAAGTCCTGAGACTTCCTTATGGCATTTCTCACGCAGGGCCTGTATCTTGATGCAGGCCCTTGCTGTGAGAGAGAAGCAGATACAGTTAGTTATAGTGAAATAGCCGGTGTCCGGAAGGGACCGGACAGAGAAAATACAGGCGGTGTAAGATTATGTTAAAGTTTATCCTCAAACGACTTGGAATAAGTGTCATCATATTCTTTTTTGCAACATTTATTATCTATGCATTGGAATGCTCTCTGCCTACCAGCTATGTGGAGCGAACAGCAAGAGAGCTTGCTACCAAGCCGGGCAGCAATAAGAGCGCGCAGGAGTGGATAGATGAGTTAAATGCCCAGTATGGTATGGACAAGGGTATTGTACAGGGTTATTTTGTGTGGCTGGGCAATGCGGCTCAGGGAAATTTTGGAGAGAGCTGGAACTGGACGGTTCCGGTGACAGAGCAGTTTAATAAGACAGTTTGGTACAGTTTTGTTTTGGGCTTAATAGCTTTTATTTTGGAAATTATCATTGCGATTCCACTGGGTGTAGTGGCCGCAAGAAAACAATATAGCATAACAGATTATACGGTTACGGTTATATCCTTAGTGGGTATTTCCATGCCTACCTTTTTCGTGGCAACGATTCTAAAACTGGTTTTCTCAGTAAAGCTGGGATGGTTTGAGTTAAGTGGCATGCAGGGCCGTAATTATGCAAGCTTAAGTGAATTCGGCAAGCTGATGGATATGGCGGCACATATGGTGCTTCCTACCATTACACTGGTGGTAGTCAGTGTCGGCAGCCTGATGCGTTATACGCGAACAAATATGCTGGAGGTATTAAATGCAGACTATATCCGTACTGCAAGGGCAAAGGGACTGCCGGAAAGCAAGGTTATCGGCCGTCATGCTTTCCGTAATACCCTGATTCCCCTTATCACGATTTTAGGAAGCTCACTGCCCGGATTATTTGCCGGCGCACTGATTACGGAGACTTTGTTTGCCATCCGCGGTATCGGCTATGCATCTTACCACTCCATGATTAACGGCGATATACCGTTTACCATGTTCTATCTGGCATTTGTGTCGATTCTGACTTTATTGGGTAACCTGATTGCGGATATTCTTTACGCTGTGGTTGACCCCCGTGTACGAGTGAATTAGGAGGCAGCGTAAAATGGACAAAAGGAATTTTAACGAAGTGTTGAAAAAACAGGAGCAGGAGGAAGAAAAGCTCTTGCAGGCAAGACAGGGCGAAGAAGGCGAAATGACGCTGGATGATACCCAGCGTGTAAAGGTTTTAAGTCCCGGAAGACTGGTGTTCAACCGATTTATCAGAAATAAGCTGGCTATTGTCGGAAGTGCGGTATTGATATTTATGTTTGTCTTTTCCTTTATCTGCCCGCTTTTTTATCCTTACAGCCAGACAGAAATTTTTTATAAATACGATAAAGTCATGGTGAATTATGCGCAGGCTTCCGAGAGAACAGAGTATTCCACGATTTTATTGGGTGATGTACAGATTGACAGCTCGGTAAAGAACAGACTGAATGCTTACATTTCACAGATGAAAAAAGAAGGCCTTAATGAGTTGGCGGTAACGGATGATAACGGTATCGGTTATGTAATTCGCAAGGCAGAGGAAAATGTCTATATCCTGGGTCAGGAGGAGGCTGCTGAAATCTGTACAGTAGGCGGGTTCAGTGATTTTGCAACCTATAACAGTATGTTTAAGCAGCTTGACATCATCGGTGGGGAGACGCCTGCCGAGGGCTTTGAGGCGGCACTTGCCAAAGCTGTGGAAGCCGGTAAGGAAGAGTTTTCCTTTGATGGAATTACTTATCAGTTGACTGCCGGTAAAAAAGGCAATTATACTGTTGAAAAGGTAGATGAGAGCATCCGCTATGTAAATGCTTCTTTGGGAAGTGAATTTGAAGCAGCATTGCTTGACAATATGGAAAGCGATGCGTTTACGGTAAACGGAAAAGAATATATAGTTTCTGAAAAAGACGGCAGCATAACGGTGTACGAAAGAGGCGAGCAGAAGCAGGTGGCATATTTGACCACTTATGTATTTGATGCCTATACGGATGCAGCTGCAATTACGGACGAATTCCGTACCGGCGCGATTTCTGCAGTAATCGGAGACGGCACCTTCAGCGTAGGTGACAAAAACTATGTACTGAAGGCAGAAGAGGATGAAATCGTAATATATGACGCTGCGGACGAAACAAATCCTTTTGCGGCATTTTCAACCATGGCAGTACGCGCTTACAGCGGAGAGGATACCATGGAATTCGGCTTCAAGGAAAGAGTCCGCGAAGTTACAGACGAAATGGTTGCTTCCGGTACAACGAACGCCGTGTTTGAATGGGAAATTCCCCAGATGGATGAAAACGGCGCTTATGAATATGATGAGAACGGTAATCTTGTAAGTGAGTTAACCGAGATGCGTATCGAAAACAAGAACGGTTCTTTTATAATAAGCTGTGAACAGGTAAACTATCTGATTGACATTTTTGCAGAACCCTCTGCGGCGCATCTGGTTGGTACCGATGGTGACGGTATGGATGTGCTTGCACGTATGATGTACGGCGGACGGGTATCCCTTATGGTGTGCTTTATCGTTATTATCATTCAGACGGTATTAGGCGTTATCATGGGTGGTATTGCCGGCTACTTCGGCGGTGTGATAGATAATATTATCATGCGTATGGTAGATATTTTCTATTGTATTCCTTCCATGCCGATTCTGATTATTACAGGTGCGCTTTTTGATTCGCAGAAGCTGACTCCTTATGTGCGTCTTATATGGATGATGGTAATTTTAGGTATATTAGGCTGGGCAGGCGTAGCGCGTCTGGTACGCGGACAGATTCTTTCCCTGCGTGAGCAGGAATTCATGGTAGCAGCGGAGTCCGTTGGTTTAAGGACCAGCAGACGTATCTTTAAGCATTTGGTTCCCAACGTTATGCCGCAGCTTATCGTAACGGCATCTTCAGGACTGGGAAGCATCATTATTACGGAATCTACCCTGTCATTCTTAGGACTTGGTGTAAAGCATCCTCTGGCTACATGGGGCACGATGATTAACTCTGTAACAGGTTCTTCCGAGAATATGATTCGTTATACCTATATCTGGATTCCGGTTGGATTGCTTATCTGCCTGACGGTTATCGCATTTAACTTTGTAGGTGATGGCCTGAGAGATGCCTTTGACCCGAAGATGAAACGCTAGGAGGAAACCATAATGGCAGAAAAAGAAAACAAGAAAAAATCTTCATATATATCAGGTAAGGAATCCAAAAGGATTTCCCGGTTTAACAGAAAGCTGACGAAAAAACTGGAAAAGCAGCGTGCAAATTCCAAAGTGGACCCTTCGGTATACCACGCTAATATGAAAGATAAGAATAATATTGTAGAATTTGACAACGTATGTTCTTATTTCTTTACGGATATCGGTACGGTAAAGGCAGCGGACGGAATTTCTTTTGAAGTACCCAAATGTGCTACGGTGGGTATTGTAGGTGAGTCCGGCTGCGGTAAATCCGTTACCTCCCTGTCCTTGATGCAGCTTTTGCAGCGTCCCCAGGGACAGACAGTCGGCGGTGAAATCCGTTTTAATATCGGAGACCAGGGCGGATATGATGCTTATAATATTGTAAAAACACCTACCGAGGTTATGCAGAAAATCCGCGGAAACCGTATGTCCATGATTTTTCAGGAGCCCATGACAAGCTTAAATCCGGTCTTTAAGATTGGTAATCAGGTAGATGAGGTTATCAAGCTCCACAATCCAGAAATGAGCAAGGAAAATATTAAGGCAAGAACCTTAGAGATGTTAGAGCTGGTAGGAATCGCTAATAAAGAGGGCGTATATGATATGTATCCCCATGAGCTTTCCGGTGGTATGCGCCAGCGTATCATGATTGCAATCGCTCTGGCATGTAATCCGGAGCTTATTATTGCAGATGAGCCTACTACGGCGCTTGACGTTACCATACAGGCACAGATTCTAGATCTGTTAAAGGAACTGAAGAATAAGATTAACAGCTCCATCATGCTGATTACGCATGATTTGGGCGTTGTGGCAAATATGGCTGATTATGTGGTGGTTATGTATGCCGGACGTGTGATTGAAAAAGGCACGGCAAAGGAAATTTTCAGCAATCCCTGCCATCCGTATACCATTGGTCTGATGAAATCCAAACCGATAGTAGGCAAGAAGGTCGAAGAGCTGTACAATATTCCCGGAAGTGTTCCGAATCCTGTTGATATGCCAGACTACTGTTATTTCAGAGACAGATGTGAAGCTTGTGTGGAAAAATGTCACGGACAGTATCCGCCTGAAATCAAAATCAGCGATACCCATATTGTGTCCTGTTACCGTTTTTATGAGGAAGGACAGGTAATTGGATATCCTCAGCCGATAAATGTGGAGGAACTGTAATATGAGCAAAAATATGGAAACTGTTTCAAAAGTAACAAAAGAAGAATTGGAAAATAAAGAGAATCTGCTGATTGTCAAAGACTTAAAGAAATATTTTCCTATCAGTAAGGGAATTTTTAGTCAGGGAAGAGCCGTTGTAAAAGCGGTAGACAATGTTTCTTTTACAATCAAACGCGGAACTACAATGGGGCTTGTAGGTGAGTCCGGCTGCGGGAAATCAACTACCGGCAGAACCCTTTTAAGACTGCAGGAGAAAACCGGCGGTGAGGTATATTTTAACGGTCAGGAGATTTTCTCTCTGAGCAAAGAGGAGCTTCGTAAGGTAAGGCCCAATATTCAGATTATTTTTCAGGACCCTTTTTCCAGCCTTTCCCCCAGACTGCCGGTTGGTGAAATTATCGGTGAGGGTGTAAGGGAACACGGCATTGTGCCGAAGGAAGAGTTTGATGCCTATATCACCCGTATCATGAAGGCATGCGGCTTGCAGGAGTACCATAAAGACCGTTATCCCCATGAATTTTCGGGCGGTCAGCGTCAGAGAATCTGTATTGCCAGGGCACTGGCGTTAAATCCTGATTTTATCGTATGTGATGAACCGGTATCCGCACTGGATGTATCCATTCAGGCACAGATTATCAATCTGCTGAAAAAACTGCAGGAGGAATTTAACCTGACCTATCTGTTCATTTCCCATGACCTGTCTGTAGTAGAGCATATTTCTGATACGGTAGGCGTTATGTATTTGGGAAGTATGGTAGAATATGCGGATACGGATAAGATTTACAGCAAACCGCTGCATCCTTATACACAGGCACTGTTTTCGGCGATTCCGGTTCCCGATCCTGATTATAAGATGGAACGTGTGATTCTGGAAGGAAGCATTCCTTCACCGGCAAATCCGCCTGCAGGCTGCAAATTCCATACAAGATGTAAGGAATGTATGGAAAAGTGTAAGGTTATTGCGCCTGAATACAGAGAAGCAGAGGACGGTCATTTCGTGGCGTGCCATCTCTACAATACGCCGGAAATGAATAAAGAAATAGAAGATAAAATGAAGAATATTCCTGCAAAAAAGGAAGACTAGGAAAATGGGTAAAAAGAAACGGGAAAAATTTGTGGATGACGGCAGAACGGTAGCAGATATGAATGTGGAGGGCATGCCCTGGTATGCCCCCGCAGCACAAAAGGGCAGCGGGACGGGAGTTGAAAACGCACCCCTTACATTGAGCCGGAAGGAAAAAGCCGCAATGATGAAAGGTGTTATGACTGCCGCGCTTTTGGTAGCGTTCGTATTTGTGGCTGTGTTTACCCTGTTTATCCTGTTTTGTGTTTTTGTCTGGTTTGCATGATAAAGAGAGTAAGAACAGGCTGTTGATTTGGAGGAGCGCTTCAATTAGCAGCCTGTTCTCTTAGATACCGATAAGATTTTTAGGAGGACTTCATGAAGATAGTCATAGTGGGCTGCGGAAATGTAGGAACAGCCCTTGCGGAACAGCTTAGCCGTGAAGAACATAATATTACGGTCATAGATGAAAAAGAAGAACTGGTTAAAAATATTACGAATACCTACGATATTATGGGATTTGTAGGAAACGGTGCCGTTTACAGCGTGCAGCTGGAGGCAGGTGTGAATGAAGCGGATTTGTTAATTGCCGTAACAGGTAAGGATGAATTGAATCTGCTGTGCTGTCTTATTGCACGAAAGGCCGGCGGCTGCCATACCATTGCAAGAGTCAGCAATCCTGTCTACTACAGGGAGATTGCCTATATTAAAGAGGAGTTGGGACTTTCTTTGGTTATCAATCCGGAATATGCTGTTGCAATGGAAATTGCCAGACTTCTTAAATTCCCGTCTGCGCTGAAAATCGATACCTTTGCAAAAGGCAGGGTGGAGCTGGTTAAATACCGTATTGAAGAGGAATCGGTATTGTGCGATATGCAGCTTAAAAATGTGAGCAGCCGCTTCAAAAGCGATGTGCTTATCTGTGTGGTAGAGCGCGGAGAAGAGGTATATATTCCTGACGGTAATTTTGAATTAAAGGCTGGTGACGAAATTACCATTGTAGCGGCATCCGCAAAGATAGCAGGTTTCTTTAAGAAGCTGGGAGTTGCCACAACCCGTGCAAAGGACGCCATGATAATAGGCGGAGGAGAAACCTCATATTATCTGGCAAAGCAGCTGGTGGATATGGGCATTGAGGTCAAGATTATAGACAAATCCAGAGCGCGCTGCGAAGAACTGAGCGAGCTGATACCAGAAGCCATGATTATCTGCGGTGACGGTACGGAGAGAGAGCTGCTTTTGGAAGAAGGCATGTCTCTTACGGAATCTTTTGTTTCCATGACCAATTTTGATGAAGAAAATATAATGCTGTCACTGTTTGCAAAAAGCCTTACAAAAGCAAAGATTATTACCAGAGTACACAGGATAGCCTATGATGAGATTATCAATAATCTGAATCTGGGCAGTATTGTATATCCTAAGTATATTACGGCAGAATCAATTATTAAGTTTGTACGTGCCATGCACAATTCCATGGGAAGCAATATTGAAACACTGTATAAATTAAATGATAACAGGGTAGAAGCCCTTGAGTTTTTAATCCGGGAGGATTGTCCGTTAATCGGGATTCCGTTGCAGGAGCTTAAGCTGAAGAAGAACATTTTAGTGTGCAGCATTAACCATAAGGGTTCTATTTTAACACCCGGTGGTCAGAGCGTTATTAACGTGGGAGATACGGTTGTGGTGGTGACTACAAAAACAGGCTTCCATGATATCAGGGATATACTGGAGTAGGGTATGAATTATTCAATTATTCGCTATATTTTATTTCGGGTTTTGGAATTTACCGGCGTTTTTATGCTGCTTCCTTTTTTGGTAGGCGTTATTTACGGTGAGCCGGAAAAGTGGGCGTTTCTTGTGGTGGCATGTCTTTGTCTGGCAACGGGAATTACCGGAAAGCTTTGGAAACCGAAAAGTAAGGTGTTTTATGCAAAAGAAGGCTTTGTAACAGTATCCTTAAGCTGGATTGTACTCAGTATGGCGGGAGCGGTTCCTTTTGTGCTGACAGGGGAGATTCCCTCCTATCTGGACGCCGTATTTGAGACCATATCGGGTTTTACGACTACAGGCGGCACCATCCTTTCGGATGTGGAGACACTTGCAAGATGTACCCAATTCTGGCGTCTTTTTACCCACTGGCTGGGCGGCATGGGTGTGCTTGTACTGATTTTGGCGATTCTGCCTCTTTCAGGCGGCTACAATATGCATCTGATGCGTGCGGAAAGCCCGGGACCTTCCGTAGGGAAGCTGGTTCCTAAGGTGAAGAACACGGCGCGGATTCTGTATCAGATTTATATTGTGATTACACTGATTGAAATTGCTTTGCTGATGATAACGGGACTGCCGCTTTACGACGCTATGACGCTGACCTTCTCAACGGTGGGCACAGGCGGTTTTGGGCTGTTAAACAGCAGCGCTGCTTCTTACTCTGTGGCAACGCAAACAGTTATCATACTGTTTATGATGCTTTGCGGTATCAGCTTCAATATGTATTATCTGTTCTTGATAAAGAAACCCAAGGAAGCGCTAAGAAGCGAGGAGCTGTGGACTTATCTGGGAATTATAGCGGTATCATCGCTGCTTGTAGGCATCAATATCAGGGGAATGTTTACAAGCTTTGGAGAGTCACTTTTTCAGGCGGCATTTCAGGTGACTTCCATCATTACCACTACGGGCTTCTCGACCTGTGATTTTAACTTATGGCCGTCATTTAGTAAGACCGTCCTCTATCTGCTCATGATAATAGGAGCCTGTGCGGGCAGTACCGGCGGCGGACTGAAGGTATCCCGTCTGGTAGTGCTTGCAAAAAGTGTTAAGAATGAAATTATGTCGGTAGTACATCCCAGGAGCGTAAAAAAATGCATATGGACGGACATGTGCTTTCAGACAATGTGATCCATTCCATTAAGGTGTATCTGGCTATTTATATGGGTATCTACTTTGTATCGGTACTTCTTATCAGTGTGGATAATTATAGCTTTGAGACCAATGCATCGGCTGTTATGGCAATGTTTAATAACGTAGGCCCCGGTTTTGATATGGCCGGACCTTTGGGAAACTTCGGTGCATTTTCTCCTTTTTCCAAGTGTGTGCTTATGTTTGATATGTTGGCAGGAAGATTGGAGCTTTTACCGCTTTTGGTAGTATTTTCCGTAAAGACATGGAAAAAATAAAAAATCTATTGAAAACACCAGCGTATTATGATACAATGACTTTCGCATGGTTTTAATAAATGAACATAAGATTGATTCCCCGGAGGTGTGATAATGGGAGCTTTGAGAATCGTATTGACAATTCTTTTTATTATTATATGTATTGCACTTGTAGTGCTGGTATTATTGCAGGAAGGTAAGTCTGCAGGACTTGGCGCCATCAGCGGAGCGGCAGAGACCTACTGGGGTAAGAATAAAGGGCGTTCCATGGAGGGACAGCTTGTAAAGATTACCAAGATTTTGGCGGTATCTTTCCTTCTGCTTGCGGTAATACTTAATCTCAACGTATTTTAGACGTAAGATGAAGCACTCTTTTTAAAAAGAGTGCTTTTTTTTACTCTGTGGAAGCCGGATTATTCCGGATCGGACAACAAACAGGCTCTTTAAAAGAACAGGGCTGTTGTGCTGTTAAAAGAAAGAAGGAAAGATGAATCAGGAAATTGATGATAAAAGAAAAAAAGTAATATGCGACCTGATGGAGGATGCGCTTTATGTACCGATGAAAGAGAAGGAGCTTGCCGTGTTTTTGCAGGTGCAGAATAAGGACAGGCAGGAATTGAAACGTCTTCTTGATGAACTGGTATCGGAAGGAAAACTGACGCGGACGGTGAAAGGAAAATATATCAAAGGAAGCGGGAAGCCGGCTTTGCTTACAGGTATTTTTATCAGTAATGCCAAGGGCTTCGGGTTTGTGGAAATCGAAGAGCGAAAAGAGGATTTGTTTATTCCGGCAGAATGGACAAACGGTGCCTTTCATAAAGATAAGGTTGAAGTGGAGCTATTGCCGCCCGGAAACGGAAAACGGCAGGAAGCAAAGGTGGTCAGTATCCTGGAACGAGGGACAAGCCAGGTTGTAGGTACTTATGAAAAGTCCAAAAATTTTGGCTTTGTCAGACCGGATAACTGCAAGCTCTCCAGTGATATTTTTATTCCCAATGAACGTTCTAAAGGCGCTGTTACCGGACATAAGGTAGTAGTGCAGATTACTGATTACGGGAAAGAAGGGAAGAGTCCGGAGGGTAAGGTGACAGAGATACTGGGGCATATCAACGACCCGGGAGTGGATATTATTTCTATTGTAAAGGGCTTTGAACTGCCCATGGAATTTTCCGAAAAGGTTATGAATCAGGCAGAACGTGTTGCAGGAGAGGTAAACGAAGCAGACAGAGCTGGCAGAAAGGATTTGCGTGGGCAGGTCTGTGTAACCATAGACGGCGAGGATGCCAAGGATTTGGATGATGCCGTGAGCGTTTCCTATGATGCGGAAAAAGAACAGTATCATTTGGGAGTCCATATTGCAGATGTAACAAATTATGTGCAGGAAAATTCTGCACTGGACCGGGAGGCCCAAAAAAGAGGCACCAGCGTATATCTGGTCGACAGGGTGATTCCCATGCTGCCCCATGTCTTATCAAACGGTATCTGTTCCCTGAATGAGGGAGAGGACAGACTTGCTTTAAGCTGCCTGATGCATGTGGATAAGACGGGAGAAATCGTGGATTATGAAATTGCAGAGACCGTTATCCGGGTAAGCAGGCGGATGTCCTATACCTCTGTAAAAAAGATACTGGAGGATAAGGATGAGGCAGAATGTAACAAATACCGAGAACTTGTCCCCATGTTTGAGCTGATGGGAGAGCTTTCCTTACTGCTTCGGGCAAGAAGACAGAAAAGGGGAGCCATAGATTTTGATTTTCCGGAAAGCAAGATAATTCTGGATGAGAAGGGCCATCCCATCGAGATAAAGCCCTATGAGAGAAATACCGCCAATATGCTGATAGAAGATTTCATGCTGGCAGCCAACGAAACGGTGGCACAGCATTTTTACTGGATGGAGCTTCCGTTTGTTTACCGTGTGCATGATAAGCCCGATACGGAAAAGATTCAAAAACTGAATGTATTCATCAATAATTTAGGGTATTACATGAAATCTGTAGGCAGGACTCGCAAAAAGGTTTCAGATGAAGAGGTTCATCCCAAGGAAATTCAGAAACTGCTTGCAAAGGTCGCAGGAACGCCGGAAGAAGCCATGGTAAGCAGACTGACCCTGCGCAGCATGAAGCAGGCGCGTTACAGCACGGAAAGCACCGGGCATTTTGGCCTGGCATGCGAGTATTACTGTCATTTTACATCCCCCATAAGAAGATATCCCGACTTACAGATACACCGTATTATAAAAGAACAGTTAAGAGGCAGGCTCACCGGGGAAAAAATAACACATTTTGCAGGCATTTTGGGAGAGGTTGCAAAACATTCCTCAGAGACGGAGCGGCGTGCGGATGAAGCGGAAAGGGAAACGGAAAAACTGAAAAAGGTAGAGTTTATGGAAGCGCGTATAGGCAGCGAATTTACCGGTGTTATTTCCGGCATTACGACCTGGGGGATTTATGTGGAGCTGCCAAATACGGTAGAAGGCATGGTTCATGTATCGAAACTGCCGGGAGATTATTACTATTACAATGAAAGCACCTATGAAATGGTGGGGGAAAAGACAGGGCACAGCTTTAAACTGGGTGAACCGGTAAAAATAAGAGTGGCCGGTACCGACAGGTTTTTAAAAACCATAGATTTTGATTTGCTGGAGGATATGGAAAATGAGCAGGGAAGCACAGAAGCTGGTAGCGAACAATAAAAAGGCATATCATGATTATTTCATAGATGAAAATTATGAGGCCGGTATTGTGCTGCATGGCACGGAGGTCAAATCCATGCGTCTTGGGAAGTGCAGTATCAAGGAGTCCTTTGTACGCATTGAAAACAATGAGGTGTGGGTGTACGGCATGCACATCAGTCCCTATGAGAAGGGGAACATTTTTAACAGGGACCCGTTAAGGCCCAAAAAGCTGTTAATGCATAAAGAGCAGATAAGAAAGCTGACGGGAAAGCTGGCAGAAAAAGGTTTTACCCTTGTGCCGCTGCAGGTATATTTCAAGGATGGCAGGGCAAAGGTGGAAATAGGTCTTGCCCGCGGTAAAAAGCTGTACGATAAGAGACAGGATATCGCGAAAAAGGACCAGCGCAGAGAAGCAGAAAAAGAATTTAAAATAAAAAATCTCTAATTGACGTAAGGTGTATTTGCGCCTATACTAATAGTGTGCAGGAAAATCATATTGCACATTATATAAGGGCTAGTCAAGGTTTCGACAGGGGTCTTGCAGCTGGAGAAGCTATCCGCAGGCGATGCGTCAAATCGCAAAATAAATATAAACGCTGAAGATAATTTAGCATACGCTGCCTAATGGCAGCTGTCCGCTCTAAAGCACTCACACTCTAGAATCCGGGCATCGACTATGTGAGAAACGACATGGCTTAAGCTTTGCGGCTATGGGCGTATGATGAAGCTACTGAATATGACAGGCTGTCAATTTCCTGTCATAGGAGGGAATGGGTGTAAGCCGAGATAATTGACTATGATAGTAGAAGGACAGGGAATGGGCTTTTGGACACGGGTTCGACTCCCGTCTAGTCCACTTACAGAAAGAGAGAAAGGGTGAAAACGCTTCTCTCTTTTTTACCATTTACAATATTTACGCATGAGATAAAACGGGGTGAGTGTATGGATACTACAGAAAATGCAAGAATCGTGGGAGGTTACCTTTTTTTAAGCGAAGAGGATGCAGAACTGGCAAGGCAGGAACAGAAGAAAATCGACTATCTGGACAAGCATATGGATTACAGTGCTGCGGAAAATGTACTCAGAATCTATAAAAAGGCGATTGTAGAACGCATTTTTAAAACGCCGGTAGGGCATGATTATCTTAAAAAGCTGCAAATGTGCCTCATACGCTGTGGGGAACTGGATGAGGAAAACATTCCGCCCATTGTTTTGTATAACAACTACGGAATGAAAATGCGGCAGTCCTATTCGCCGGCAAGACAGCATATCAAGACAGCAGGACAAAGGAAGGCGCAGTGGCCGGTTGTATCCGTTATGCTGAATATCCTTCTTGCGCTGGCGGTAGCAGCCATGTTTGGTATTGCGCTTAAAAGCGACAATCCCAATATACTTAATTATGAAACCAGTTTGGTAAACAAATATGCTTCCTGGGAACAGGAGCTTAGTGAGCGGGAAAAAACCATCAGAGAAAAGGAAAAAGAGCTGAATATAAGTTTTCAGTAGTTAATTTCACAATTTCTACATATTTGCAGTTTATAATATGCGCAGGAGGGAATGGAACAGACCCTCAGGAGGTATGACAATGGAGAGATTGAAGATACTGGTTGTGGATGATGAAAGCAGAATGCGGAAGCTGGTAAAGGATTTCCTTGTAAAGAGCAGCTACGAGGTAATAGAGGCAGAGGACGGTGTACAGGCAGTGGATATTTTCTTTGCGCAAAAGGATATAGCCCTTATTGTGCTTGATGTGATGATGCCCAAAATGGACGGCTTTCAGGTATGCCGGGAAATCCGCGCATATTCTAAAGTGCCTATTATCATGCTCACGGCAAAGGGAGATGAGCAGGCGGAGCTGCAAGGCTTTCAGCTGGGAGTGGACGAGTACATCAGCAAACCGTTCAGCCCCAAAATATTGGTGGCAAGGGTAGAAGCCATATTGCGCAGGACCAGCCAGATTACACCGGATGATGTGCTTTCTGCCGGCGGCATAGATATCAATAAAGCGGCGCATATGGTAAAGATTGACGGCAGGGATATAGAACTTAGCTACAAGGAATTTGAACTGCTTGTATACTTTATGGAAAACAGAGGGCTGGCACTGTCCCGTGAAAAAATACTGAACAGTGTTTGGAATTATGACTATTTTGGGGACGCACGTACCATCGATACCCATGTCAAAAAGCTGCGGAGCAAAATGGGCGATAAAGGCGAACTGATAAAAACGATTTGGGGAATGGGGTATAAATTTGAGTGTTAGCTACGAGCAAGGCAAAAAAGGAGACAGGCGTGCGACGGAAATTTATTTCCGGGAGCATGGGTGTCTTCTTTTTTATCTGGCGACAGCCAGTCAGCGAGGAAACCGAAGGTTTACGAGCTGAGAGCCTTGCTCGTAGCGAGGTGAGAAGCTTGAGTATTCATACATCTAAAAACAGGAGGACAAACTATGCGATTTATATATCCGCAGGGAAAAGAAAAGGCGCTGACCTTCAGCTATGATGACGGTCAGATTTTTGACAGAAAGCTGGTGGAGATTTTTAACAGCCATGGACTCAAAGGAACCTTTCATCTGAATTCCGGGCAGTTGGAGGAGAAGGAAGGAAAGACCTTTGTAACAAAAGCAGAGGTGGCAAGCCTGTATGCGGGACATGAGGTGGCATGTCACGGAGTGGAACACAGGCATTCTACCCTGTTAAACGCACAGCAGCTGGTGCGGGAGGTGGAGGATGACCGCATGACACTAGAGCAGCTTACCGGAGGCTTTGTACAGGGCATGTCCTATGCGTTTGGTGATTATAATCAAAAGGTAAAAGAGGTTCTTAAGACACTGGGGATTCTATATTCCCGAACCGTAAACAGTACCGGTAATTTCAGTGTACCTGCCGATTTTTTGGAGTGGCATCCAACCTGTCATCACAATAATGGGGTGGCAGAAATTGGGGAACGTTTTTTGCATGTGCCGGAGTATGAAGAGCTTCCGCTGATGTATGTATGGGGGCATAGCTTTGAATTCGGCAATTCCAATGACTTTAGTGTGATAGAGGCTTTTGCAGAACAAATGGCAGGCAGAAAAGAGATTTGGTATGCTACAAATATAGAAATCTGCAGGTATATTCAGGCGGTGCGCAGCCTGGAATATTCGGCAGATGGACATGTGGCGTATAATCCCTCAGCAGTCAGTGTGTGGATACGGGAGAAAGAGGAAAAACGTGAAATAAAGTCAGGAGAAACAGTGATTTTAAGGAGTACAAGCCTATGAAGCATTCTATAAAAAGGCAGTTTGCATTTATTTTTATTGGACTGATGGCAGCCACGCTGTTAGTGTGCTGGGTCATCAACAATTTTCTGCTGCAAAAATATTATGAGGAGAATCGGGAAAGGGCGCTGCTTGAAACCTACAGGGTGCTGAATGAAGCAGTTCAGGAAGAAAATCTGCTGTCAGAAAATTTGAAAATAGAATTAGAACGAATTTCAAACAGGTACAATATCATGGGTGTCGTGCAGGATATGAACGGTGTGATAGTCGGTACGTTTGGAAATGATATGGATATGCTGCAGGGGCTTTTGTGGGACAGGCTTTATGCTGCTGTTCCTGATCCCCAGATATTGAAACAAAGCGAATACTATACCATGCAGAAAGTAATGGATTCTAAAACCAAGACAGAGTACATTGAGATGCTGGGATGGTTAGACGAAGGACAGGTTTTCTATATGCGCACCCCTCTTGAAAATATAAGGGAAAGTGCCGCCATTGCCAATCGTTTTCTGATATATGTAGGTATGGTCGCTATTATAATAAGCAGTATTGTTATCTGGATTGTTTCCGGAAAGATAACGGGGCCTGTCCTGGAACTGGCACATATATCCGAGCGTATGACCCGATTGGATTTTGAAGCAAAATATACGGGAACAAGCAAAAACGAGATTGCACTTTTAGGTGACAATATCAACGAGCTGTCAAGAACACTTGAGGAAAATATCAGAGAATTGAAGACGGCCAACAATGAACTGCAGAAAGATATAGAAAAGAAAAACCGGATTGATGAAATGCGGAAAGAGTTTCTCTCCAATGTGTCTCATGAGTTAAAAACGCCGATTGCCCTGATACAGGGATATGCCGAAGGCCTGCAGGAAGGGATTAACGAAGACGCAGAGAGCCGTAAGTTTTACTGTGATGTGATTGTGGATGAAGCCTCCAAGATGAATCAGATGGTACAAAGGCTGATGACCTTAAATCAGTTGGAATTTGGTAATGATATGGTGAATATGGAGCGGTTTGATATTGTGACGCTTATCTGCAACTATCTGCAGTCAGCTTCCATTTTGGTAAAGCAGAATGACATATCATTACGGATGGAGCAGTACGAACCCATTTATGTGTGGGCGGATGAGTTTAAGACAGAGGAAGTATTTACCAATTATTTTTCCAATGCAGTAAATCATTGTACAGGTGAAAAAATAATCGATATCCGGCTTAAACAGTGGGAGAATAAAGTAAGGATTACAGTTTTTAATACCGGTTCCCCAATTCCTGAAGACAGCATCCCCAGGATTTGGGAAAAATTTTATAAGGTTGATAAGGCAAGAACACGGGAGTACGGCGGAAGTGGCGTAGGACTCTCTATAGTAAAAGCTATTATGGAATCCATGCATCAGGGGTACGGCGTGGAAAACTATGACAATGGTGTTGCCTTTTGGTTTGAACTGGAAACAGTAGGAAAGGAATAAATGCTTTATGAGGGAAGAAATAGATATAGAACAGTTAATGAAGGAGCGCGTACTGCTTGTAGGCGTTGATACCGGTGAGGAAGAGGACTTTGACCGCTCCATGGACGAGCTGAAAAGCCTCGCAGAGGCATGTAATATGCAGGTGGTGGGGATTGTCACCCAACGGATGGAGACAGTAAGTAAAGCGCTTTATATCGGTACGGGAAAAGTGGCGGAGGTACGTTCCTTTGCTAAAACCGAAGAAGCGGAATTGGTGATTTTTGAGGATACCTTAAGCCCGTCGCAGCTTAGAAATCTGAAAGAAGAACTGGATTTGCCGGTTATGGACAGAACCGGACTGATACTGGATATTTTTGCAACAAGAGCAAAATCGAGAGAAGCCAAGCTGCAGGTAGAGGTGGCCAGATTAAAATATCTGCTGCCCAGACTGGTAGGCCTGCATGATGCGCTCAGCCGTCAGGGCGGTGCCAGCGGCAGCATGAGCAGCAAGGGTGCCGGTGAAAAGAAACTGGAGCTGGACAGACGGAAAATAGAACACCGCATTGCAGAACTGTCAAAAGAACTGGAAGAGGTATCAAAAGAACGGGAAACCCAGCGGAAGAAAAGGGTAAATTCCCGCGTTCCGCAGGTGGCTCTTGCCGGCTATACCAATGCCGGTAAGTCGACATTGATGAATGCGATGGTGGATGCTTATGTACAGGATGAGAAAAAACGGGTATTAGAAAAAGATATGCTGTTTGCTACCCTGGAAACTGCCGTTCGCAAGATAGACAATGGCAGAAAGAGACCGTTCTATCTGGCGGATACGGTTGGTTTTATACACAAGCTTCCTCATGGATTGATAAAAGCCTTTCGTTCTACACTGGAAGAAGTAAAAAATGCGGACCTGATATTGCAGGTGGTGGATTTTTCGGACGAGCATTATAAACGCCATATGGAAGTAACAAAGGAAACCTTAAGGGAACTGGGAGCCGGAGAGATTCCTGTTATTTATGTATATAATAAAGCTGATTTATGCATGGATAAGCTGCCTAAAATAAGCGATAACCGTATTTATCTGTCAGCGAAAAAGAAAGAGGGATTGACGGAACTGCTTACTATGATTACGGACAAATTGTATGCAGATAACGAAGAAGCAGCTTTTCTGATTCCCTATGACAAAGGACAGATTGTGTCCTACCTTTGTGAGAATGCAGAAGTGATAGAACAGAATTATGTTGAAAAAGGGGTGTATTTGGTGGTAAACTGTCATCAGAGTGACAGCACAAAATATAAGGAGTATCGAGTCGGAAGAAGCTAATAAATAAACAAGGTGTTTGGAAATGAGGGAAACCATGAAAAAGAGAAAAATCGTCTGCAGTGCAGTTGTATTCTGCGTGGTATTTTTGGCAGGATGCGGTAAGAGCCTGCCGCAAATGACACAGGAACAGGAAAATGCCATAGTAGAATATGCCGCAGATATTGTCATGCGTTATACAAAGGATTATGACAGCAGACTGGTAGATTTATCTTTATATGAAGAAAAAGAGGAAGATATTATAGAAGAACCCGATAAAGAAGCAGAGTCGGGCGGGATGGATGATGTGGCTGATACGGAAATCATAGATGCCGTAAACGGAGAAAATTCAGGCACATTAGATGACCTGCTTCTGCCGGAGGGTGTAACCATAACCTATAACGGAAGCAGGGTAGTGGATACTTATCCTGACAATGGGGATGATACGCCATATTTTGCACTGGATGCTTCAACGGGCAATAAGCTTTTGGTACTTGAATTTGTCTTGCACAATACACAAAGCGAAGAGGTACAAATAGATATTTTTTCTTTGGCGCCTCAATCTGTGCTTGCTATAAATGACACGGAACGCAGAAATATTCTTTCTACCATGCTGCTTGATGATTTAAGCACCTACATAGGAAAACTGGGCGCAAACGAAGAAATATCTCTTGTGATGCTTGCAGAAGTAGACGAAAACTATGAAGCTTCGGCAGAAACCCTGCGTTTGATGGTTAAAACTGATGACGGAAGTGTTACCATGACACTGCAAGGAGAATAAAAACAGGTAAAAAGCAGAATTGTGTCTGAATTGCATATTTACAAAGATAGAAAAAAGCCTGTATTTTTAGGCTTTTTTTGATTTAATGTCAAAAGTTGTTTTAAAATTACAAAAAAAATAAAAAAAAGTAAAAATTGGTGTTGACAACAAATGGGACAGGTGATATACTCTGATTCGTTGCTGAGGACAGCACACTGACAACTGAAAAAGATTTGAAAAAATAAAAAAAGTTGTTGACAGAAATCACATGATGTGATATTCTAAATGAGTTGCGGCTCAAGAGAGCGAAAGCAACAAAAAACAGAACCTTGACAAATAAACAGCAATGCAACCCTGAAAATTCTAAAAGAGAAATTTCAGAACAAAAAACGAACCAAGACAGTAAAAAAGGACTGAAGCCTGGAGGGAAACCAAAGGGATTCAGAAACGGTAAAATTAACCAGAGTTAATCTAAACCGGGAAAAGCAAACAAACATTAACATGAGAGTTTGATCCTGGCTCAGGATGAACGCTGGCGGCGTGCCTAACAC
>URUY01000008.1 GCA_900551115.1 uncultured Lachnospiraceae bacterium | reverse complement strand
CGTACAGAGCAACACGTCTGTAGTCGCCGATGATACGTCCGCGTCCGTAAGCATCAGGAAGACCGGTAATGATGTGAGAAGAACGGCAGGCTCTCATCTCTGCATTGTATGCATCAAAACAGCCGGCGTTGTGTGTTTTTCTGTGAGTAGAGAAGAACTCGCTGATTTCAGGATCAACTTCATAGCCGTTGTCGGAGCAAGCTTTCTCTGCCATTCTGATACCGCCGTAAGGCTGTAAGGAACGCTTGAAAGGCTTGTCTGTCTGGAAACCGACAATAGTTTCTTTGTTTTTATCAAGATATCCGGGGCCATGGGAAGTAATAGTAGAAACAACCTTGGTGTCCATATCAAGAACGCCGCCTGCTTCTCTTTCCTTCTTCATTAAGTCAAGTACCTGTGCCCATAAGTCTTTTGTGTTCTGTGTAGCGTCAGCTAAGAAGGACTCGTCTCCGTCATACGGAGTATAGTTTTTTTGGATGAAGTCACGAACGTTTACTTCATTTTCCCACTTGCCGCCTACAAAATCATTCCATTCTGGTCTCATTTTGAAATAGCCTCCTATAAAATTTGAATTAGGTTAATGTATAAGTTTAAAACTGTTGCTAATCCTTATGTCATAATTATATGGAAAACGTGTATACACGTCAAGCGCGGCAGTGTACTTTTTTCTGTACAAATGCCCGATTTTACTAATGTTTTATAAAAAATACAATAAAATTTCATATTTAGGAATGGCTTGCCAATAATGCGGGAAAGTATTATACTGTGTAAGTACAAAAGGTGAGACAAAAGGAGGTAAACACATGGAAAACATAACCAAAGACATGACAATCGGCGAGATTTTAAGAAAAGCTCCCGAAGTAGCTCCTGTTCTGATGGAAGCAGGCATGCACTGCTTGGGATGTCCCTCTGCACAGAGTGAGTCTCTTGAAGAAGCAGCCATGGTACACGGCATGGATATCGATGCTTTAATGGAGAAGATTGCAGCTTTATAACGGGCTGGCATGAAAATAAAAGAGGCGCCGCGAAAAATGCGGCGCCTTTTTACATTACATCTGTGCCAGTGACTGAAGCGCATGCTCTGCAATTATGGCAGAAAAATGTTCTTCCAAATAGGAACGGCTGGCAGGAAGGCTTTTTTTGGCGCTTCCGTATTCGGACAGTACGTTGCAGATGCGGTTAAATTCTTTGGGGGTATTTTCCCCTTTTTGCACCACTAACAGGTAAAGTCCTTCAGATTCATCTTTATACAGAGAGTTTTCACCATTGTAATTTCCGGCAAGTAAACCGGCGAGCTTTGTTAGCCCGTGCAGAGAATCAAATACGAAAATTCGTGTCAAGTCGGCATTTTCAGTATCGGTCTCCGACGTCTTACCGTGCAGCTTTTTCTTTTCGGTAACAGGGGCCTTTGTATCCCCGGCTGCTGCCTTGCGGCTTTCATGCAGCTTTTTAAATAAATCCAGGACGTCGTCTGCGCCCTCGGCAATTTCATCAACTATTTCATCTGTTTCATCATCCTCATCATGGACAGAGGGGGCAAATTTGGAAAAACGGGTATCCAGTTCCTCCGGGTCCTCTACCTTGGTAATAATCAGGACAATACATTCGGAATTGAGCGGAATTGCTTCTATCATAAGCGGAATATCCTCCGCTTCAAAACCACATTCAAAAGATGCCTGCTGCATCATGTCACGAAACAGATTTTTGGCCTTTTCAGTGCCATAAGCGAGTTCGCTGATTTTTAGTTCGCGGTCTGCCAAATCCTCACGGGTCAGCGTACAGCGAATCTGGTTTTCATTCACTTTTTCAATTTTCATGCTAACCTCCTCGTGAATATCGCAGGTATGCCTGCAATATTTCTTACTACTTAAGATACTGCACTTTAGTTGGTTGGTGACTGAAACTCCTGTGAAATCTGATTAAAAGTATCTTATACTTTTCACACCTCTAAGTCAATAGCACCGGCGCAGTTTAACGATTTTTAATAAATTTTTAAAAAATAAAATATTCTGCTTGCAAAATAAATTTCCAGTGTTTATAATAAAACCCTAAGATGCCTCCGGCAGTCTGTACGGAAGGGAGGCAAGGCGGTACATTTATTTCTTCTTTCTAATCATCAGGGTTATCTTAAGTTATATCTACGCTTTATCGTTCAAAGCAGATTTCCATATTTTAGAAAGTATTCTTTTGGCACTTTAATTTAGAAATGTAAAATTATTCTTGTCCGCATTTGTTTACTACCATAATAGTATGCGGATGTCTTGCAGGCTTATGTGTCTGTTTCTAATTTAATTATTTCCAAATTTTTTTGCTCGTTTTAATTCAATTTACAGGTGGTTTTAGCAAACTTGTACAGCCGGGGTATCTTTTTTACAAAATGCTTTACAAAAAGAGTTACAGAAAATAAGGGGGAAAACGGTGTTTCGGAAAATATCACGGACAGGCTTTCTTATGGTGTAACACTGCCCCGCAGTTAAGGAGGGACGAACTTGTATGAAGAAGATGAGCAGCGTCTGAAAGAAAAGCTGGAACAGATGCAGCATTCGGGCGTAAACCTTTTCCTGGAAGGAAAGCAGGCAACACCGGAGCTGATTGCAAACAGATGCGTTTGTGAAGATTCGACTTATATGGCGGACTATGTACTGGATCACAACGGCATTCTGAAAGAGCTGCGCTATGACAGGGTAACGGACTGGAAATAAAGGCGTCAGTGCCTCCGTGCAGTGCAATACCCGTATGAACCGGCTGCCGGACAGGGCGGATACCGTAAAGGGAATGCCTCTCTGCCGGCCTGCTTTGTCCGGCGGTACGGTTTTATCGAATCTTAATGGAATTTGTCAAAAATGGTAATGACGTGGCGGTCATAGTTTGTTATAATAAAAAACATGATTGGAGGAGCATACTATGAAAAAAGCCATACCAGTATTGATTGCAGTTGTATTGATTGTCATTATCGGAGGAGTTGCCTTCGGTTCACAGATTATAGAAAAATATTCCTATTCCCATGAACAGGCAGATTTGTACGAATATTTCGGCATGCTCAAGGAAGAAGAAGTGCCCATTGTATTGCAGAATGATTTGATTGAGGAAAAGGCGGTTATGGCAGACGGTATCTGTTATTTTGATTTGTCTACCGTACATGCCTATCTGAATGACCGCTTTTATGTAGATAAGACGGAACAGCTTTTATTATATACGACGCCTACGGATATTATCCGTACTGCTGTCGGCACAAATGAATATCAGGTGAACGGAGAAGCAAAGGACGCAGGATATCTGCTGAGCTTTTCAAGGACAAGCGGTGAGAATACCACCTATTATATTGCTGCGGATTTTGTGAAGCAGTACACCAATTTTTCCTATGACATATACGGCGAGCCCCATCATATGCAGTTATATACCGAATGGTCTGATGAGCAGGTGGCTGATATTAAAAAGGATACGGCGGTCAGACAGCTTGGCGGTGTGAAGAGCCCTATCTTAAGGGAGATAGCTGCTGCTGAAACGGTTGTAATACTGGAAAAAATGGAGACCTGGTGCAAGGTAAAGACAGAGGATGCTTTTATCGGCTATGTAGAAAATAAATTCCTCGAGAATGAGAGAACGGAAAGCCGGACGCCGGTAACCGATTATACGGAGCCGGAGTATACCTCTCTTAATAAAGAACAGAAAATCAGTATAGGATGGCATGCCATTGCAGCGCAGGGAGGCAATGACACGCTGGGGAGTGTACTGGCAAATACAAACGGGCTGACTGTCATTGCGCCTACCTGGTTCAGTGTAAAGGATAATGCAGGCAGTCTGCGGAGCTTTGCCTCCTCAGCCTATGTGGAGAAAGCCCACAGTGAAGGACTGGAGGTCTGGGGCGTTGTGGATGACTTCAATTACAAGGCGGATACCGGAGAAGAAGTGGATATTTATACGGTTTTGTCGGCCACTACTTCAAGGACTTATCTTATTGATCAGATTATGGAAAACGCTCTTGCATACGGCATGGACGGCATTAATATTGACTTTGAAGGTATCAGTGCAGACTCCGGAGAACATTTTGTGCAGTTTTTACGTGAACTGTCCATCAGATGCCGGGCAAACGGTCTTGTGCTTTCCGTGGACAATTATGTTCCTTATGACTTCAATTCCTATTATGACCTGGAAGAGCAGGGTATTGTGGCAGATTACGTGATTATCATGGGCTATGATGAGCATTGGGCAGGAGGCGGAGAAGCCGGCTCTGTGGCATCTATCGACTATGTAAGATACGGTATTGAAAAGACGTTGGAGAGCGTTCCTTCCGAAAAGGTAATCAATGCATTGCCGTTCTACACCAGACTTTGGAAGACAACCGGAACCGAGGTCGCCAGTGAGGCGTATCCTATGACCAGTGTGGACAATGTACTTGCAACCTACGGTATGGAAAAGAAGTGGGATGAGGCAACCGGACAGAATTATGCGGAAGTTACAATAGACGGTACCTGGTATCAGATGTGGATTGAGGACATGCAGTCCATTGGCGTAAAGATGAATGTAATGCAGAATTACAACTTGGGCGGTGTGGCAGCATGGAGACTTGGCTATGAGCCGGCAGCCGTATGGGATTTGATTACCGCTTATCTGACTCAGCAGGAATAAAGTGCGGAGGGGATAGCGAAGCATACAGCGCAAAACCGCATACAGGGCATAAGACTGCCGCAGTTATCATATATTTTGATAAGTATGGGATAGATGGGATACATTTGGATATATGATGAAACAAAAGCAGTATATGGTAACAGGCATTGCTGTGGTGCTGGTACTGATTGTCCTGGCATCGGTGTTTTGGGAAGAGGCGGCAAGGCTTGTAACGGGAGCCGGACTAAAGGCGGACGGTCCCTGTGTGGTTTTGGATGCCGGACACGGCGGCGATGATCCGGGAAAAGTAGGGATAAACGGTGCGTTGGAAAAGGATTTGAATCTGAAGATTACGCTGCTTGTGAAAAAGTATCTGGAGGCAGACGATATCCGGGTGGTGATGACCAGAGAAACAGAAAGCGGCCTGTATGATGAGAATGCTTCCAATAAGAAGGTGCAGGATATGAAAAGACGTATCGGCATCATTGAAGAGACCAATCCTATTGCAACGGTAAGCATTCACCAAAACAGTTATTCGGAAGAGTATGTCCATGGCGCGCAGGTGTTTTTTTATACCGGCAGCAACGAAGGACAGAAGCTGGCAGAAAAGATACAGAACCGTCTGGTAGTGGGAGTTGATCCGGACAATACACGTCAGGTAAAGGCAAATGACAGCTACTATCTGTTAAAAAAGACACAGACGCCCATTGTAATTGTGGAATGTGGTTTTTTATCGAACAGGGAGGAGGCTGACAGGCTCATATCCGAAGAGTATCAGGAAAAGCTGGCGTGGGAGATACATTTAGGCATTATACAGTATTTAAATGAGGCGGACTGAAATCTGCCTCATTTTTTGACTGTTTATGAAACAGGAAGGAAACAGAAAGGAAAAGTTTTTTGTGAATAGATTTCACAAATAAAATGTGCTATACTATATCCGGCATGGCATATGAAATATGCCGGATAATCTTTTTGGGAGGTTGTTTGAAAATGGAACTGGAACAGTTAAGAGCAGATATGATTGCAGCTATGAAAGCAAGGGATAAAGCCAGAAAGGATTCGATTTCTTCTCTGGTAGCAGCAGTAAAAAAAGTAGGAATTGACGAAGGCTGCAGGGATGATATTCCTGCCAAACTGGTGGACAGGGTTATTTTAAAGGAGCTTAAAACCGTAAAAGAACAGCTCGATACCTGCCCTGCCGAGAGAGAGGATTTGCGTGCGGAATATCAGGCGCGTTATGATGTCATTGCAGAGTATGCACCGAAAATGATGTCAGCGGAGGAAGTAAAAAGCTATATTGCCGGACATTTTGCAGAGGAGCTTGCAACGAAGAATAAAGGCATGATTATGAAGGCTGTTATGGGTTCTTTGAAAGGAAAGGCAGAAGGAAAGGTTATTAACGAAGTAGTTGCAGAATTGTGTAAATAAAGCATGGAAAAGGTTGCGGAAATGAATACCAAAGTAGTGACGTGTATGGAAGAGGATGATAAAAGCTGTCTGGCAGAAGCCGGAAGCATTATAAAAAGCGGCGGTTTGGTGGCTTTCCCTACGGAAACGGTTTACGGTCTGGGGGGAGATGCCTTAAATCCGTCCTCTTCTAAAAAGATATATGCGGCAAAGGGGAGACCCTCCGACAATCCGCTCATAGTGCATATATGCAGATGGGAGGATATCTGCAAAATAGTTTCGGACAAGCCGGAACATGGCCGGATGCTTGCAGATGCAAAAAAACTGGCGGATGTTTTCTGGCCCGGTCCCCTTACGATGATTCTGCCAAAAGCTGACGCAGTGCCCTATGAGACAACCGGCGGCCTTGATACGGTAGCAGTCCGCTTTCCTTCCCATAAGACGGCGCAGGCACTGATTGCACAGGCGGGAGGCTATGTGGCGGCGCCCAGTGCCAATACTTCGGGTAAACCCAGTCCAACCTTGGCAAAGTATGTGTTAGAGGACATGGACGGACGTATCGACATGGTGATTGACGGCGGAGAGGTAGGAATCGGTCTGGAATCCACGATTGTGGATTTGACGGTAATACCGGCGGAGATTCTGCGTCCCGGCTATGTGACGGAAAAAATGCTTGCGGATGTGCTTGGAAGGGTGGAAACGGATGTGACGGTTTTAACCGATAAAAGCGGTCAGGCACCGAAAGCACCCGGTATGAAATATCGCCATTATGCACCGAAGGGAGAACTGACAATTGTGTCAGGAGAACCCGGGAAGGTGACTGCCTACATTAACAGGCAGATAGGAAAAGACAGGGAAAGAGGCTTGAAAACGGGTGTTATCGGCACAGAAGAAACGGTGGGAGCGTATTTGGCAGATGTGGTAAAGTCGGCGGGCAGCAGGACGGACGAGCTGTCGGTTGCCAGACACCTTTACAGCATCCTGCGTGAATTTGATGATGAAAATGTGGAAATCATGTATTCGGAAGCTTTTGACAGTGCGGGCATCGGACAGGCGGTTATGAACCGGCTTTTAAAGGCAGCGGGGCACCGTCTGATAAAGGTATAATTGCACGAAACAGTTTCACAATGACCTGAGAATATAATAAATAAGAAGGGAGAAGAGTTATGATAGCAATAGGAAGTGACCACGGCGGTTATGATTTAAAGCAGGCTGTAATCGGATATTTGGAGGAAAACGGAATTGCCTATAAGGATTTTGGCTGCAAGGATAAAAATTCCTGCGACTATCCGGTATTCGGACGGGCAGCAGCGGAGGCCGTTGCCTCGGGCGAATGTGAAAGAGGCATTGTCATCTGTACTACAGGTATCGGTATTTCCATGGTAGCCAACAAGGTGAAGGGCGTACGCTGCGCACTCTGTCAGGACAGCTTTTCGGCCAAAATGACAAGACTGCACAACAATGCCAACATGCTGGCTATGGGAGGCGGCATTGTAGGGCCGAATCTGGCACTGGATATTGTGGAAACCTTTTTAAATACTCCTTTTTCCGATGAAGAAAAACACAATCGCAGAATCGGACAGATTGAATAGCTGCCTTGTGATTTGGGTGGCATTATAGTATAATATTGTAAGATATTATAACAGCCGGAGGGGTATCGGCAAAATACAATAAAGAGAAGATAAGCGGAGGTAGCAAAATGGCAAAAATAGTGGTTATGGATCATCCACTGATTCAGCACAAAATCGGGTATATCAGAAGAAAGGAAACAGGAACCAAGGACTTCAGGCAGACTATCGGTGAAATTGCCATGCTGATTTGTTATGAAGCAACCAGGGATTTAAAGCTTTCTGATGTGGAAATTGAGACCCCTATCTGCACAACAACGGCTAAGGAGTTAATGGGAAAGAAAATGGCGATTGTTCCCATCCTGAGGGCAGGCCTTGGTATGGTGGACGGCGTCCTCGAACTGATTCCTGCAGCAAAAGTAGGCCATATCGGTCTTTACAGGGATCCCGAGACCTTAAACCCTGTGGAATATTACTGCAAGCTGCCGGCAGACTGTGCGGAAAGAGAAGTTTTTGTGGTAGACCCTATGCTGGCAACCGGCGGTTCCTCTATAGCAGCTATCCAGATGCTTAAGGATAAAGGATGCAAAAATATCCACTTTATGTGTATTATTGCAGCACCGGAGGGCGTTGAAAAAATGAAGGAAGCACACCCGGATGTAGATATGTATATCGGCGCGTTGGATGAGAGACTGAATGACCATGGTTATATCGTGCCGGGACTGGGCGATGCGGGCGATAGGATTTTTGGTACAAAATAACGGGGAGTATCAATGGCAAATACAGAGAAGAGAGAAGACTATATCAGTTGGGACGAGTATTTCATGGGAATTGCCCATTTGTCGGGGATGCGCTCCAAAGACCCTAATACGCAGGTGGGAGCCTGTATTGTAAGCAGCGACAACAAGATTCTATCCATGGGGTATAACGGATTTCCTATCGGCTGCTCCGATGAAAAATTTCCGTGGGCAAGGGAAGGCGAGGAATTGGAAACAAAGTACCCTTATGTGACACATGGGGAACTGAATGCCATTCTGAATTACAGAGGCGGTTCCCTGGAAGGCACAAAGCTTTACGTGTCCTTGTTTCCCTGCAATGAATGTACGAAAGCAATTATACAGGCAGGTATCAAAAAAGTAGTGTATGACAGCGACAAATATGCGTTCAGTCCATCAACCATTGCATCGAAGAAGATGATGGAGGCGGCAGGCGTTGTCTATGAGCAGTATCACAGAACGGGCAGGGTAATTGGTCTGGAAGTCTGAGCGTAGAGCGGTGCAGAAAGCGGTCTGTCAGAAAGCACCCCATGACGGTACTGTATAAAACAGATGTATGGAAAGAAGAGGAATGCTGAATGAGAAACATGGCCCTGCGTAGGGGGAGGATTGCATTATTGGTACTGCTTGCAGTGCTGATTTGTGATGTGCCGTCCATAACTTACGCAACTACCACACAGGAACAACTGGATGATGCGCTGAAGGATAAGTCAGAGCTGCAGGATAAGATAGATGAGCATAATGAGCAGCTGGATGATTTAAAGGATGCCGAAGCTGATTTACAGTCAGAGCTTAAAAATCTGAATGAACAGCTTGTGGAAGTCAGTGCAAATTTAGAAAGCCTCGAACAGCAGATAAAGGATAAGGAGCATGAGATAGAGGTGACTCAGGCGGAGCTTGCAGAGGCAAGAGAGCTGGAAAGCTGGCAGTATGATTGCATGGAACAGCGTATTCAGTATATGTATATGGAAGGGGAAATGGATTATCTGGAGCTGTTTTTTTCCGTAAGCAGCATCAGCGATTTCTTGAACTACAGCGATTATTTTTCTGCGATGGCGGAATATGATAAAAAGATGCTGGATGAATATGAGGCTACCAGAAAACTGATAGAAGAAAAGGAAGCTGTTCTGGAACGGGACAAGGCTGAATTGGACGGGCTTAAGGTGGCGGCAGAGGCAGAAAAAAGCAAGGTGGCAGGTTTGATTAGCCAGACCTCCAACAGCATTAACAAGTACGGTGATAAAATTTCCGAGGCAGAAGAAAAAGCACTTGCTTATGAGGCCCAGATGAAAAAGGCGGAAGAGGATATCGAAGCCTTGCGAAAGAAAATCGCAGAGGAGAAGAGACTGTCTCAGGCAGCAGCCAATGCAGCGTGGAGAGATATCTCGGAAGTGACCTTTGCAGACGGTGACAGGGCACTTTTGGCAGCTATCATTTACTGTGAGGCAGGCGGTGAACCCTACGAAGGACAGCTGGCGGTAGGCGCTGTAGTCATGAACAGGGTTTTAAGCTCCCGCTACCCTGATACCGTAGTGGGCGTTATTTACCAGAAAAGCCAGTTTTCACCGGTAGGCAGCGGCAGATTAGAGGTGGTGCTGGCATCGGGAAGGGCAACAGAAAGCTGCTACAGGGCAGCTGATGAAGCAATGGCCGGAATGACAAATGTAGGCAATTGCCTGTACTTTAGGACCCCGATTGAGGGACTGACCGGTATCAATATCGGAGGACATGTTTTCTATTAAAAGAATCCCACAGACTGATTAAAAAGTCTGTGGGATTCTTTATCCGGTATACACCAATAGCTTTATGTTTGCTTGATTTTCGGGTAGTCATGTGATTTCCCGGTTTTTCCATGTACCTTCCGTTCCGGCTTTTATAATCCTAACGCATCAAGCTCTCCGGTCAGCTTACCAAAACCATCGTTATAAGCAATGGAAAGAAGGCTGTTAAGCTGAAACAATGCAGTCTTTATGTCGGAGTCGGAAAGCAATCCCTTGTCGAAGGCCTCTGCCAGCTCGTCCAAATCCACAACCTGAATAGTGCCATCGGGCTTTATGATGACGTCAGCAAGCAGGTCGGTTACAGTCAGGGAACTGTCGGTTTCGTTATAATCATACCGCACGATATCGCAGTATGTGCAGAACAGGCTGCCGTCCGCCTTGTAGAATTTGCTGACTTTAAATCCTTCCTTTAAAAAATAGCAGGAGGCACCGTATTGGAACGCGGTTTTGGGATTTAAGGTTTGCCAGCTTGTGACGATAAAGTCAGCAGTCTGTTTGACAATAATATCATTTTTTAACGGAATGCACTCATATGGAATAAGACGCTTGCGGTAAAGGGTCAGCAGGCTCATCAACACCCCTCCATCTTGAAATGAGAAAATAATCGGATACAAGTGGGCTGCATAAAAATAGTAATTATCAAAATACTACACCAGTAGGAACATGAAGTCAAATAAAAAGAAGATAAAACTTGTTTAAAATGTTTAAAACAGCTAGACATTATATTCCAAAATTAGTATAATTTACAATGGGTTTATTTTAAGAGTACCGGTAAAAGGCTGGAGGAATGAAGAGTGGCAAAGCGCAGAAAATATGACAGAAGCGTATACCGGTCACTGGCATTGATTACGCAGTTTGGAATCAATATGCTGGTTCCTATTTTTTTATGTTCATTCCTGGGCATTTGGCTGGATGAACAGCTGGGAACCTCCTGGTGGATGATAGTACTGTTTTTTGCAGGAGCGCTGGCTGGCTTTCGTAACATCTATATACTGGCAAGACGCATCTATGATGATAAAGGCAGGGATGACCATGACAGATAAATTAAAAAGACTGGACAGGGCGCTGTTAGAGCTTCTGACAGGTATTGCGGTTTTCGGTATAGTCTCCCAGCTTGCAGGTCTGCTGTTTCCGATTGACAGGGTAAAATATGCCGTCGGTTTATGGGGAGGCATTTTACTGGCGTTTTTCTCTGCTATCCACATGTGGCGGTCATTAAACAAGGCGTTTATGTGTGATGAAAAATCTGCAGCAAGGCTTTTGGCAGGCGGATATATTATAAGATATTTGATTGTGGCGGTGTTTCTGGTTCTGATATTTTACACGGATACCGGGTATCCGCTGGCGGGATTTTTGGGAGTTATGGGCTTAAAAGCAGCAGCATATCTGCAGCCCCTGACACATAAATTTTACAATTGGGTTTTTCAGGAAACCGATCCTGTTCCGCAGCCTTTGGCTGAGGAAGAAGATACCGGTTTTGAGGGCATGAAAGAGTAAGGAGGTGAGAGCATGGAATACGGAATGTTGATGTCGTCGGGTAATGAAGTGGATTTTATGATACACGGACTGTTTAAATATTCTTTTTTCGGGCATGAAGTGTGGATAACCACTTCCCATGTGTGTATTCTTATCGTTATGCTTGTGATAGTCGGCTTTGCGATTGCGGCCAATCGTGTTATGAAACGTGCAGCGGAGGTGCCTACTGGTTTTCAGAATGTAGTGGAGCTTATTGTAGAAAAGCTGGACGGTATGGCTGATGGCACCATGGGGAAAAATGCGGTTAAATTCCGTAATTACATCGGAACGGTATTCATTTTTATCCTGCTCAGCAATCTTTCCGGTTTGTTAGGACTACGGCCTCCTACAGCGGATTACGGCGTGACGCTGCCGTTAGGACTGATGACCTTTGCATTGATTCATTTCAATACATTCAAATATCACAAGCCTAAGGAGGTTTGGACAGACAAGTGTTCACCGCTGCCGCCCTGGCTGCCTATATGGCTGCCTATCAACTTAATCGGTGATATTGCGGTGCCTATTTCGTTGTCACTGCGTCTGTTTGCCAATGTGCTGTCTGGCGTGGTTATGATGTCGCTGGTTTACGGACTGGTAGGGAAGCTGGCACTTATCTGGCCGGCATTCTTGCATGTATATCTCGATATTTTTTCGGGAGCGATACAGACCTATGTATTCTGCATGCTGACGATGACGTATATTACCAATGCAATCGGCGATACGGATGCATAACACATGAAACGGCTTAACAATTTAAACTGCATAATAAAGAACACATTTTAAGGAGGAAATAATCATGGAATTTAACGAGAATTTTATTAGAGGTTGTTCTGCAATCGGTGCGGGACTGGCACTTATCGCAGGTATCGGACCCGGTGTAGGCCAGGGTATTGCAGCAGGCCATGCGGCAGCGGCAGTAGGACGTAATCCGGGCGCAAAGTCAGAAATTACATCTACCATGCTTTTAGGGCAGGCAGTTGCCGAGACAACAGGTTTGTATGGTCTTGTTACCGCGCTGATTCTGATGTTCGTAAAACCTTTATTGCCGTAGAAAGTTTCCGTTCCGGCAAACCGGAAAATAAAGAAAGGAGGCTTAAAGGGTGATGATTTTATTGACATCCGGCGAGACCATGACAAGATTGTTCAATTTGGACTGGCAGCTTATAGCAGATTCCGTGCTGACTATGATAGCCATATTGTTCCTGTTTGCTGCATTGTCCTATTTTCTGTTCAATCCTGCAAGAAAGATGCTTAACGGACGTACCGAAAAAATAAAGGGCGAGCTTTTACAGGCAGCAGATGATATGGAAAAGGCGCAGGCACTGAAGGAAGAATACGAAGGAAGGCTTCGCGATATACAAAAGGAAGCTGACAGCATTATGTCTGATGCCCGCAGAAAAGCCATATTGAGTGAAAATCAGATTATAGGCGAAGCTAAGGCGGAAGCAGCACGTATCATGGAGAGAGCGCGTACGGAGGCCGAACTGGAAAAGAAAAAGGCGGCTGATGACGTAAAGAAGGAAATGATAGCGGTGGCTTCCATGATGGCAGGTAAAGCTGTTGCGGGAGCAATAGACGTGACCGTTCAGGAAGGTCTGATAGACGAAACCTTAAGAGAGATGGGTGAGAGTACATGGCTAAGCTGATTGAAAAGGTATATGGCGAGGCTCTGTTTGAACTGGCGGTAGAAGAAGGAAAGACCGGGGCTCTCTTAGAGGAGGTCCAGACAGTAAAGCAGGTGCTTGCAGATAATCCCGAACTGGCGAAGCTGATGCAGCATCCGGGCATTCCCGAGAATGAAAAGGAAAAGGTACTGGAAAATGTCTGGGGGGGCCGTGTCAGCAGAGAGGTGACGGGACTTATGCTGTTACTGCTTAAAAAAGAGCATTACAGGCAGCTTCCGTTGGTATTGGATTATTTTTTGGAGAAGGTCAGGGAAAAGGAAAAAATCGGCACCGCTTATGTGAAAACGGCGGCACCGCTTACTGAGAACCAGAAAGAAAAGGTGGAGAGAAGGCTTCTTGAAACCACTTCCTACAAATCCTTCCGGATTCATTTTGATGTAGATGAAGCTTTGATTGGCGGTATGGTTATCCGTATCGGCGACAGGGTATTGGACAACAGCATCAAAACCAGACTGGAAAATTTAAGCAGACAGTTATATCAGATTAAACTGCAGTAATGCAGACAATAAAAGAAAGGTGCGAACGGATCCATGAATTTGAAACCAGAAGAAATAAGTTCAGTAATCAAGGATCAGATAAAAAGATACGCAGCCGAAATGGAAGTATCCGAGGTGGGTACGGTTATTCAGGTAGCAGACGGCATTGCCCGTGTGCATGGATTGGAAAATGCCATGCAGGGCGAGCTTTTGGAGTTTCCGGGCGAAGTATACGGAATGGTATTAAACCTTGAAGAGGATAATGTCGGAGCCGTACTTTTAGGTAGCCAGAAAAACATTAACGAAGGCGACGTAGTAAAGACCACCGGCAGAGTGGTAGAGGTTCCTGTCGGCGATACGATGTTAGGCCGTGTAGTAAATGCATTGGGGCAGCCTATTGACGGCAAGGGTCCTATTCAGACCTCTAAATACCGTAAAATCGAGAGGGTGGCTTCCGGTGTTATCACCAGAAAGTCCGTTGATACTCCCCTGCAGACAGGTATTAAGGCCATTGACTCCATGGTGCCAATCGGCAGAGGCCAGCGTGAATTGATTATTGGAGACAGACAGACAGGTAAAACGGCTATTGCCATTGATACGATTATTAACCAAAAGGGACAGAATGTAAAATGTATTTATGTAGCAATCGGACAGAAGGCGTCTACGGTAGCTACGATTGTAAAGACATTGGAAGAGTATGGCGCGCTTGCCTATACTACGGTAGTAGCGGCTACAGCCAGTGAACTGGCTCCCTTACAGTATATTGCGCCCTATTCAGGCTGTGCCATCGGTGAAGAATGGATGGAAAACGGTGAAGATGTGCTTGTTGTTTATGATGACTTAAGCAAGCATGCGGCTGCTTACCGTACACTTTCACTGCTCTTAAAGCGTCCCCCCGGACGAGAGGCATATCCCGGTGACGTATTCTATCTGCATTCCAGACTGTTGGAGCGTGCAGCCAGAATGAGCGAGGAATACGGCGGCGGTTCTCTGACGGCGCTGCCTATTATTGAAACGCAGGCCGGAGACGTATCGGCGTATATTCCTACCAATGTTATTTCCATTACCGACGGACAGATATATCTGGAAACAGAGATGTTCAATGCCGGCTTCCGTCCGGCTGTAAATGCAGGTCTTTCCGTATCCCGTGTAGGCGGTGCGGCACAGATTAAGGCAATGAAAAAAATAGCAGCGCCTATCCGTGTGGAGCTTGCCCAGTACCGGGAGCTGGCAGCCTTTGCACAGTTCGGTTCAGAGCTTGACGCCGATACCAAGGAAAAGCTTGCACAGGGTGAGCGCATTAAGGAAATTTTAAAGCAGCCTCAATATAAGCCCATGCCGGTGCAGTATCAGGTAATCATTATTTATGCAGCGACCAATAAGTATCTGCTGGATGTACCTGTTGCGGATATTACAAGATTTGAAAAGGAATTTTTTGAATATCTGGATACAAAATATCCGGAGGTGCCCAAGGCAATAGCGGAAGAAAAGGTTATTTCCGAGGCAACTGAGGAAGCGTTGAAAAAGGCTCTTGCAGAATTTAAGGCAGAGTTTTAGTGAAGAGGAGCGGTGATTGATTATGGCATCCATGCGGGACATTAAACGCCGTAAAGGCAGCATACAGAGTACGCAGCAGATTACCAAGGCCATGAAACTGGTATCTACGGTCAAGCTGCAGCGTGCAAGGCAGAATGCGGAACGGTCTGTTTCTTATTTTTCCTGTATGTATGAAACGGTGACTTCCATATTGAGAAGAACCACAGGCATGAGACATCCTTACTTGGACGGAAAGGAAACCGGCAAAAAGGCGGTTATTGTCATGACGTCCAACAGAGGACTTGCGGGAGGCTACAACTCCAATATCACAAAGCTTGTGACGGCAAATTTTGCAAAAGAGGATGTAAGTGTATACGCAGTAGGAAAGAAAGGCAGGGACACTCTGATAAGACAGGGCTACGAGGTGGCTGTGGATGCATCAGAGATAGTGGAAGAACCGGCATATGCTGATGCAATGGCACTTTCGCGCAGACTGCTGGATTCCTTTGCCAAGGGAGAAATCAATGAAATATATTTGGTGTACACCCGGTTTAAAAATACGGTAAGCCATATTCCGACCCTGCTTAAGCTTTTGCCGGTGCAGCTGCCGGAAACTGAGGAAGAAAAAGCAGGGAATGCCGAGGATAAGGGCGCGCAGGCTCCCATGAACTTTGAAATGGAAGATGAGGAAGCCCTTGATATGATTATTCCCAAGTACATTACCAGCCTTATCTACGGAGGTATGGTAGAATCCGTGGCAAGCGAGAACGGTGCCAGGATGCAGGCTATGGACTCGGCAACCAGCAATGCGGAAGAGATGATAGGAGATCTGACGCTTATGTATAACAGGGCGCGTCAGGGTTCTATCACGCAGGAGCTGACGGAAATCATTGCAGGTGCGGGCGCAATATCGTAAACAGAAAGGACAATAAGATGGCAGGAGCAAATAAAGGAAAAATTACCCAGATAATCGGTGCGGTCTTAGATATACGCTTCGATGAAGGGCATCTTCCCCAAATAAATGAAGCAATCATCATACCGCTTAAGGACGGCGGCAGCCTTACGGTTGAGGTGGCCCAGCATCTGGGTGACGATACGGTAAGATGTATTGCCATGGGAACTACGGATGGTTTAATCCGCGGTATGGAGGCAGAAGCAACAGGCGCTCCTATTTCCGTACCGGTTGGAGAAAATACGCTGGGACGCATTTTTAATGTTTTGGGCAAGCCGATTGACAATAAGCCGGAACCGGAAAATGTATCTTATGAACCGATACACAGACCGGCACCGGAATTTGCGGAACAGTCTACACAGACAGAGATTCTGGAAACAGGCATCAAGGTGGTGGATTTGCTGTGCCCCTATCAGAAGGGCGGTAAAATCGGACTTTTTGGAGGCGCCGGTGTAGGCAAGACGGTGCTTATTCAGGAGCTTATCAGAAACATTGCGACAGAGCATGGCGGTTATTCCGTATTTACGGGAGTAGGCGAGCGTACCCGTGAGGGGAACGATTTGTACCATGAAATGACGGAATCCGGCGTTATTGACAAGACTACCATGGTTTTCGGACAGATGAACGAGCCGCCCGGAGCGCGTATGCGGGTAGGGCTTACCGGTCTGACCATGGCAGAGTATTTCAGGGATAAAGGCGGTAAGGATGTACTTTTATTCATTGACAATATTTTCCGTTTTACACAGGCAGGTTCCGAGGTGTCTGCGCTTTTAGGACGTATGCCTTCCGCAGTAGGTTATCAGCCGACGCTGCAGACGGAGATGGGTGCCCTGCAGGAGCGTATTACCTCCACCAAAAACGGTTCCATTACCTCTGTGCAGGCTGTATATGTACCTGCGGATGACCTGACAGACCCGGCGCCGGCTACTACCTTTGCCCATTTGGATGCGACAACGGTGCTTTCCCGTTCTATCGTAGAGCTTGGTATTTATCCGGCGGTAGACCCGCTTGAATCCTCTTCCCGTATTTTGGACCCCAGAATCGTAGGAGAAGAGCATTACGGCGTTGCCCGCGGTGTGCAGGAGATTTTGCAGCGCTACAAAGAATTGCAGGATATTATTGCCATTTTGGGTATGGATGAGCTGTCAGAGACAGATAAGCTGGTGGTTTCCCGTGCGAGGAAGGTGCAGAGATTCCTTTCACAGCCGTTCTTTGTGGCAGGACAGTTTACTGGTCTGGAAGGAAAGTATGTACCTGTTTCCGAAACAATCAGAGGCTTTAAGGAAATTTTGGACGGTAAACATGATGACATTCCGGAAAGCTACTTCCTGAATGCCGGTAGCATCGATGACGTGTTGGCAAAGGTAAAATAGGATAGGAATCATTATGGAACAGTTTAATTTGCGGATTATTACCCCTGAAAGGGTATTTTATGAAGGTAATATTGAAATGGTAGAGTTTAATACCACAGAAGGGGAAATCGGTGTACTGCCGGGACATATTCCCATGACGGTAGTTATTAAACCGGGCGTTCTGACTATTACGGAAGAGAATGAAACGAAGGAAGCGGCTTTGCATGCCGGCTTTGCGGAAATTCTTCCTGACGGCGTTACCATATTGGCTGAAATAGTGGAATGGCCTGCAGAAATTGAACTGGAACGTGCAGAAGCTGCCAGACAGCGTGCAGAAGAACGTATTAAGAGCCATACGCCGGAAACAGATATGGCGCGTGCTGAGACGGCACTTCATCGGGCCATCGTCAGAATATCAGTATTAAAATAAGTTGGTTTCACCCCCGGACCTTAAAATGCTTTTTGGTTTAAGGTTCGGGGGATTTTTTTTGATAGAAAAAACTGACAGGGACGGTCTTTATGTGACAGCATAACTATATTCTGCATATGCTAAGAAAAAGGAAAAGTGAAGGGTAGATATGGACTATCAGCATAGGATTCTGCCTTTTTACATGTCCTATTCCACTCCGTATTTTATGCGGGAGGAAGACAGTGTGGTAAAAGATTTGGAATATCTGCAGCAGATATATCCGGCACAGGCAAAGCTGCTTCAAAAGCGGATTGCAGTAATACTGGATAAGCTGGATTATGAAGGAAGCATGCTGTATGACGAATATCCCGATAAATGGCAGCTATACAGACTGGGACAGAGCATTGTCCTGCTGCTTAAGCAGGAAGAGGAAGAAAATGATACCGGCAAACATACCTCTGACGAGAAGTGGGAATGGATGGAGGATATGGTTCAGGTGGTGCTTTATTATGAGATTTACAAGAGGAGGCACGGAAGCCGCCGAGGTTTCTTAAAATTTTAGTTGTGGTTTTGGGATAAAGTCAGTAAAATATAGTCATAGTGTCAAAGCCCGGCTAAAAGGGACAGGGCGAAGATTGCTGTGACTATATTGATATAAGGACGTATGTTATGAAAGAGCTGAATCAATTATTGAATGAATTTATAAATGAAGAGCTTTGCCGGATGATTCTGAGCAATCCTAATAACAGTGAAAAAGGCACTAAGGTTATGATAAGACCGGTTCTGATTAAAGATAAATTGCTGTTTCAGGAAACCTTGTATAAAGAAAATAAGGTATTTCATTGCAACTGTACGGCAGAAGAAATAAAAGAACGGGTGCTATCTTATCTTGCGAATGATTTCCGGCAGGGGGAAATGGCATCTGCTGACCATACGGCTACAGTACTTGTCAGCAAAAAAGGAAAAATAACTGTAAAAAAGAAATCTTCGGCAGGAGAAGCTGTTAAAAAAGAAAACAGTGAGACAGAAGGCACGGCAAAAACGGAAGGCACGGCAAAAACGGAAGGCACGGCAAAAACAGACGATACAGTAAAAACGGACAGACTGAAAGCACTTATGCACAACCGTACTAAAAAATATATTTTGGAAGAGGGCAAACCGGTGGATTTTCTGGTGGGTTTGGGTGTACAAACGCCGGATGGCCGGATTGTAAAGGCAAAATACGATAAATTTCGGCAGATTAACCGTTATTTGGAGTTTATCGAGGATATACTGAAAAAGCTGCCTGAGGACAGACCTGTTAGAATTATTGATTTTGGATGCGGAAAATCATACCTTACCTTTGCCATGTATTATTATCTGCATGTGCTGCAGAAATATGAGGTACATGTAACGGGGCTTGATTTGAAGGAGGATGTAATAGAATTCTGCAATGCTTTGGCAGAAAAATATCATTATGATAATCTGCATTTTGAAAAAGGGGATATCAGTACTTATGAAGGGGAAAACAAGGTAGATATGGTAGTAACCCTGCATGCCTGTGATACGGCTACAGATTATGCGCTTGAAAAGGCTGTACGGTGGGGGGCAAAAGTAATCATGGCGGTGCCGTGCTGTCAGCATGAGGTGAACCGGCAGATTGCAAGTCCGGAATTGGCGAAAATATTAAAATACGGTTTAATAAAAGAAAGAATGTCGGCGCTGATTACCGATGCGGTACGTGCCAATCTTTTGGAAGAAATGGGATATGAGACTCAAATACTGGAATTTATTGATATGGAGCATACACCCAAAAATCTGTTAATCCGTGCGGTTAAAAAGGACGGTATGCGTCCGAAAGGTGGGGATTTGCGTAAAACAACGGAATTTCTGCATATCGAAACAACCCTGCAGAAGCTTTTTGAGGAGGGGTTGCCGGAATGAAGAAAGTAATATTAAAGGGCGCTGTTTTTGCTCTTACTTTTTTGGTTGCTGTTATTGTAATCAGCAAAATTATGAATAAAGGAAACAATGACCTGACGGTGGAGATGGCTCCGGCAAGCTTTCCCGTTGTTTATATGGGAATGGAGGGGAATGCCTACAATGAACTGCACGGATATGTGCAGGCGATGGATACTGCCTATATGCGGGATACCATAACGGCGTTGGATACAGGACGTTCGACAGAATTTACAATTGATACCTATGGACATTCTGTCAGCGGCATATCCTATGAGGTGCGCAGCGTGGACGGAGAGCGTCTCATAGAAAGCACACAGGTGACGGAGTTTGAAAGAGCTGCCGACAGGATTGCCGGAAAAATTACGGTAAAGGATTTGATTGAAGCAGATACGGAATATGCGTTGGTAATACTGCTTCAGACAGAAGAAGGAAAAACTGTCCGTTATTATACCCGGATTGTGTGGGCAGAGGACTATCATTTGGCGGAAAAGCTTGCTTTTGCCGGTTCTTTTCATGAAAAAACCTTTGATAAGGAAGCCGCTAAGGATTTGGCGAGGTATATGGAGACAAACTCAGAAGGGGATAATTCTACCCTGTATAAGGTCGATATCCATTGCAGCTTAAATCAGGTTTCATGGGGAAATCTTTCTGTTAAAAGAGAAACGGAGCCTGTGTGGAATGTGACGGAGCTTGCTGTACAGACAGCCAGTATAACGTCAAATTATATTGTATCCACCCAAACGGGGAATGACAAAAAATATTTTTATGTAGAGGAGTATTACAGGCTCCGTTATACGACAGACCGGATTTATCTTTTGGATTATACCCGTACCATGAACAGCTTTTTGGATGCACAGGATGATATTTATGTAAATGACAAGATTATGCTGGGTGTGGAGGACGAAAATCTGCCCATCTTTGAAAGTGAGGACGGTAATGTTTTTGCATTTGAAGTACAGAACCGGCTTTACAGCTATAATGTAACAACCAATAAAATGGCAGTGGTTTTTGGTTTCTATGATAAAATGAACGGAGACCGCAGGACCCTGTATAATCAGCATGGTATCAAGGTGCTGAATATTGATGAGGGCGGCAATATTCAATTTATTGTGTACGGCTATATGAACAGGGGAAGACATGAGGGAGAAGTGGGAATTGGGCTTTATTACTATGACAGCGTATTTAATACAATAGAAGAGGCTCTTTATATTCCTTATGACAAGACCTGTCAGATTTTAAAAGCGGAAATAGAACAGCTTCTTTATTTAAACAACGAAAACTATCTTTATTTGGTGCTGGAGGATTCTGCATATGAAATCAATCTGCTGGAGAAAACCTATAGCTGTATTCTGGAAATAACCCAGGATGACAGCATGAGGGTATCGGACAGCAATAAGATGGCGGTATGGCAGAAGGGCGGCAGTCTGTACGAAACCAAAGAACTGGTTTTGATGAATCTGGAAAGCCGGGAGAAGCTGACAATCAGTGCCGGGTCAGATGAATATATCATGCCCCTGGGATTTATGGGGGAAGATTTGGTCTATGGAATTGCCCGAAAGGAAGATGTGGTGACGGACAGCACAGGCAGAACCGTTTTTCCCATGTATGGGGTATATATTCAGGATGCCGCAGGAAAAATACTGAAGTCCTATGAGCAGGAGGGGGTGTATGTCACCGGCTGCAGTATGCATAACAACCAGATTACCCTAGACAGAATGGTAAAGCTTGAGGATGGCGTATATGAAGAGACAACGCAGGAGCATATTATGAACAACAGTCCGGAAACAACCGGCAAAAATATGATACAGCCGGTTATTACGGAAAATTACGGAAAATTTATTCAGATAACGGTGAAAAAGGATATTGACGCAAAGTCTATTCAGATTCTTACGCCTAAGGAGGTTTTGTACGAGGGAGGAAGAGAGCTTGTGCTTTCCTCGGAAAATAAGGCCGACAGGTACTATGTCTACGGACCTGAGGGAATTGCAGGTATTTACAGAAATCCTGCACAGGCTATTATGCTGGCAGAAGAAAAAGCAGGTATAGTCATGAATGACAGCGGAAGCTATGTGTGGTTAAGAGGCAATCGCGTGATCAGAAATCAGATTATGGCTATTGAAGCGGCTTCTGTAACAGAAGAAAAGGACAGTCTGGCTGTATGTCTGGATACTATACTCAAATATGAAGGCATAATCCGTAATTCGGAATATCTGCTGGCTTCGGGAGAAACGGCTGTTTCCATATTGGAAAGCAACCTGGAGGAAGTTCAGGTATTGGATTTGAAGGGCTGTTCTTTGGATGCGGTTCTGTATTATGTAAACTATGATATTCCGGTGCTGGCTACCTTAAATGACGGCGGGGCAGTATTGATTATCGGCTTTAATGAATACAATATTGTACTGATGGACCCTGAGAGCGGTACTGTTTATAAGGCGGGAATGAACGATTCTGCAGAATGGTTTTCAGAAAACGGAAACTGCTTTATTACCTATATAAAATAGCATGTGTCATTTTATACTGGGAAAATGACTAAAAAAAGCCTGTAAACAGTGGATTGCAACCGTTAGTTTCCCCTTAAATTTAAAATGAAAACCAGAATGTATGGTGCAACCGGACGGGATTTTTTATACTGTGAACAAAAATAAGCGGACTGATGTACATCATACTGACACGCGAGGAAAGAGGGAGCTGCATGAATATAGAAATTGCAAATCGTTTGGTAAATTTAAGAAAACAAAATAATCTGTCACAGGAAGCACTGGCGGAAAAGCTGGGCATCAGCCGTCAGGCTGTCAGCAAGTGGGAGCGTGCGGAAGCGTCACCGGATACGGATAACCTGATTTTACTGGCAAGACTTTACGGCGTATCTTTAGATGAGCTTCTGCAGACAGAAGATGAAATTCCGAGGCCGGATACTGCAGCGGAGGAAGGCTGTGATGATGCACCCGGCAGTGAAAGGTACAAAGAAGAGGGAAGCGGAACAGCAGAAGATGGTTCCGGCTTTCAGAATGGCGAGGAATCAGCCGAAGGCGGCAGGACATATGAGTATGGGCGGGGAAGCAATGTTCATATTGGAAAAGACGGTATCCACGTAATGGACGGTGAGGATGAGGTGCATATTGACTGGCATGGCATTCATGTACAGGAAGGCAGCGGAGACTCTGTCAAGGTGGGGTGGGACGGCATCCATATCAGAGAAGACGGCGAAGAGGTGTTTTCCACAAACAGGGGCAGGTGCTGTAAGCGGGAACCCAAACTGTACTTTCCTATAGGTCTTATCGTTTGCATTGCTTATCTTTTGGTGGGCATTTTCTATCAGGCGTGGCATCCGGGTTGGCTTTTGTTTTTCCTGATACCAATTTTTGAAAGCCTCGTGAAGGCTGTTGAAAGACGTAATGCAAGCCGTTTTGCGTATCCCATGGTAACTATATTGTTTTTCCTTGCACTTGGAATCTTTACCGGCAACTGGATGGGCTGGATAGCATTTTTAACCATACCGCTCTATTATTCGTTGGTTTCCTATATAAAATCCGTGCTTCGCCACAGAAGGTGGAAAAAGCAGCAACGGGAAGAAACTGTCAATTACAGGGAAGCTGGGGAGGAAGAATAATATGTTTGGGAAAACGCAGATGAAGGGGAACAGGAACTTTTCACTGGAAGGCATTCGTACGATATGGATAATGGGCAGTTTTCATGATATTATATTTTTCCATGGTGGCAGTGAATTGACACTGGAGGAGTATCTGGCACCGAATACGGAGATTGCACATGTGGAAAAACGAGGAGATGCCCTGTATTTTGAAGCAGACATGCATCCGTATGTTACACTGAACCTGTTTAGTGAGGGCGGCGGCAGCGAAAGAATGGAGTTTTACGTGCCGACGGGTTTTTCAGGGCAGATATATGCAGAAACCGCAAGCGGCGATATTGATATAAGCGGTGATTGGAAAGTTGCAAATCTTCAGCTCAAAACCGCAAGCGGAGATATTGAAATCGGCAGAATCGCGGCAGAACATTTCCTGGTTGAAACAAAGAGCGGTGATATTGATGCGGAGGAAGTTTGGGGAGACAGACAGTTTTTCAGCACCAGCGGAGATGTGGAAATCGGAGGCGGCAGCGGTGATATCCATGTGCAGACGGTGAGCGGTGACATAGATGTTGCAGGTTTGTCGGGAAAGACCGCGTTGGATACGGTAAGCGGTGATATTGATGCGAGATTTGAAAAAATAGCACAGGATATAGAAATATCCAGTATAAGCGGAGATTTGGATATCAGAATGGCATGCGGCAATTCTTACAGAATAACGGCAGCAACCACCAGCGGGGACTTGTCCGTGCATGTGCGGGATATGAATGTACTGAGTGAAAGTAGCCGCAAGATAGAGGCTGCAGTCGGAGTATCTTCTTTAAATAGGGCGGACGTTCCCACACTTTCTGCATCTGCAGTCAGCGGTGATATTTCTATATTTAATTAAAAACAAAAAAGGATTCCAAAACTTCGGGAATCCTTTTTTGCTGCCGTATATGCTTCTGTTTTATTGCAATTTTAAAAGCTATCGGGAAATCGGTGATGATTTGTGTGACGTACCGAAAATGCGCACCGCATATTTCTGTAAGGAAAAAAGCAGTATCATGCCGAGGATTCCGCAGGAAATCACTTCTCCGGCGCCCACTGTCAGAACCAGATACCACCAGGCGTCAGGTACACCGTAGCCGTGAATCAGGACAAAAGGAACGATAAGGGCATTGGCTAAAATAGTGGGTAACGGAACAGCCCATTTCCATCTGCGCAGCGCATAAGCCCCCAGTGCGCCGATAAGGGAGGCGAGGCTTCCCACCAGAATGTCCAAAAGACATGCGCCGGTCAGAAGGTTTGCCAAAAGGCATCCGATATACACGCCGGGAATTGCGGCTGGTGTAAAAAAAGGAAGAATGGCGAGCATCTCAGAGAGACGTACCTGAATGGCTCCTGAAGCCAGTCTGAAGGCATTGGCAACAAAGGTCAATACCACATAGAGAGCAGCAATCATAGCTGCCTGTGTCAGAAACAGTACTTTTTGGTTTTTCATTTTTGTTCTCCTTTAGTTTTGTTTTACGAGTGGAAGGTCTCGAACACTCGGTTTGGGGTGCAAAATCTGCACACTGCCCATAAGACCTTATTTTTAGGGCTTTTCCGAATGTTTATTATACTGAAAAAACGGGAAATGTCAAGAAGTTTGTTTGACAATGAATATATACAGGCGTACAATACAGGCGTACAATTTAATTGTTCCAATATGCTCAATAGCAAAAAAAGTGAGGAATACAAATAATCATGAAGAAAAAAGTAGTTGCAGGAATTGTAGTTATGCTTGTGCTGGTTTTATTGCTGCCTGTTTCACTCAGATTGAAGGACGGAGGAAAGAATACTATGAACGAAGAACAAAAATCCTATGCTTGTATTGCTGAAATACTGAAGAAATACGGAATATCCGGAATCACGGATGAAATGCTTAATGAACTGGAGGAGGGGTATGCAAAGCTGCCTCCGGAGATTCTTTTTGACAAGACAGCAACTTTATTATCCGTACTTGGCAGCGGTACGATAAATTATGACACCTGGGAATTTACACCCTCTGAGAATGGAGTCTATAGCTTCGATGCAGAAGTGTTTGACGTAGGAAATATGTACACCAATTTCCTCCGGGGAATATCTGCCATCGGTGGCGAAGAGCTTGTTTTTACTGATATACAGGAAGATACAAGCGGTGTTGATTGGGAGGAAGGTACCGGCAGGCGAACTGTGAGCTTTCAGTGGAATGGTAATTCCTATACTTTGGAAGCAGAAGCCATGAGCGACTGGTTTGATTTTAGTGTTGCAGATGAGCTTAATAAAATTATCATGGCTGGCGGTAACGGAAAGCAGCTGTTTTTTGCAAGTGACGGATATCAGGAATGCATTGTTTTTTATTGTGATGCAGACTGGGCGGAAGCATTTGAAAAAGAGACGGGACTTTCCCTGTCCGGCAGTGCTTCATAATATTTTTATACAAAAAGAGGAAACTATTTGTTTTCGTTCGGAAATGAGGATTAAGATGAAGGGTCAAATGCAGAGAATATTACATTTTATATTGGTATTCCTGATATTGGCAGCATTAATAAAAGCATTTACAGTTGATCCGATTGCGCGGATTCTGCCCTCAGAAGAGAGGATTGCAGCGAATAGCCAATGGAAAGAAACGGTTGGTATAAATGAAGAAAAAGGTTACTACGAGTATAGCTGTCAGATTCCTGAAAGCATTGGAGAAGAAATCGTACTGGGTATAAACGGCTATCATTCTGCCGTATCCGTGCTGTTGGGACAGGAAGAAATATATAGATACCATGATGAGTTCAGAGAACAAGGTGAGTGTTGGAAATGGATAGAATTGCCGGAAAACGCTGCCGGCAGAATGCTTACGGTACGGCTGTCCTATTATGGCTCGGGCTATGCTCCGGCAATTGACAAGACGGTTTATCTGGGCGATAAAAATACAGTATTTCTGAAAATTTTAAGAGAAAATGTATATGTGCCGCTGGAAGGCTGCATTATGATTTTATCAGGTGTGGTTATCTGTTTGGGGGCTGTGATTCTGCGCAGAAAGCTGGTTACGGACGTATGGAAGGGAATAGCTTATCTTGGTACTTACATTTTCATTGCGGGCATCTGGCTGATAACGGACTCTGACTTGATGCAGTTTATTACCGGCAGAGTAGCAGTGATAGAGCTTATTTCCTTTGTTTCCTTTATGCTCATGCCATATTTTCTTTTAAGGTTTATCGGGAAAATGATGATTTACAGGAAAAAGATGATTATAATACTGGGCAGGCTGCATCTCGCATATACGGCAGTGTGCATATTCTTATATCTTTTTCGGATAGCTTCTCTGCAGCAGACGTTGTTAGGTGTCCATATTTTAATAGTAGTGTCTATAGTCGCAGTTTTAAAAATTGGGGTGGAGGAAATCCACAAGTACAAAAACAGAGAGATGAAAATGATATTGGCAGGACTTGCTGCACTGATTGCATTTGGCGGTATTGCCTTTGGCTTTTTTTTCAGCAATATTTTTTCTCCCTATTCACTGTTTTATGGTATCGGCATTTTACTTTTTGGAGTATGCCTGGTTGGAGCGGCATTGGAGCGGCTGCGTTATTATCTTGTGACCAGCGCAAAAGCAGCGGAATACAGGGAAATTGCGCACAAGGATATTATGACACAAATGGGAAACCGGGTGGCATTTACCAAACAGCAGGAAACCGGAACCGGACAGAAGAATAAAGGCTGTATCGTGTTAGATATTAACAATCTGAAAAATGCAAATGATGAGTATGGACATCAGGAAGGCGATAAGCTGATAGTAGATGCTGCAAAGTGTATATTAGAAGCCTTTGCAGGATTGGGATGGTGCTACAGAGTCGGAGGGGATGAATTCGCAGTCATCCTGAATACCGTCTCAGAAGAAAAAATCCGAGCCGGTATTCAAAGATTTGAGCAGATTTTGGAAGAGCAAAACAAAGGAAGAAAAATTCCCATAGAGATAGCATATGGGTATGCTATACAGCGTGACAGGAGCTTGAGCAGTCAGGATTTATTCAATGAAGCAGATGCTCAAATGTATGCAAAAAAACTGGAAATGAAAGCGAAAAAGAATATAAAACTCAGCCAATCAGCCGGGCGCGAATAAGAGCCTTGCGGAGAGCCGTACCTAAGAGCAGTGCAAGGATCATTTTTATCAAATCACCCGGAATAAAGGGGATAACACCGGCCATCAGCGCTGCAAAAAAAGTCAGGTTGTTTTGATAAGCCAGCCAGGAGCTGCCGAAAATATAACAGGCAACTGTACCAAGCAGCATGCCGCCAAAACACAGATACCATTTATCCGGCCATCTGTCTATAAAAACGCCACAGATAAGCGCCATAAAAATAAAGCCGATGATATATCCGCCCGTAGGACCGAAGAGCTTGCCCGGACCACCGGTGAAGCCGGAAAATACAGGCATACCCGCCAAGCCTAAAAGAGCATAGATAATACAGCTTAGGGTGCCGCCCCTCATGCCAAGTACATATACGGAAAAATAAATAACCAGTGAGGTCAGGGAAAGCGGAACGGGACTGAACGGAAGCGGGACGGAAAACGGTCCCAAAACACAGGTAAGAGCTGTCATCATGCCAATCATGACAAGGGTTTTTGTATTCCATCTGTGGGAAGCTTGTTGTTTGTTTGTTGCGCAGTTCATATTAGGTATCAAATCCTTTCTATAAATGTAAACTTAATAACAAAACGAGTGTACATTTAAAAGAAAGAAATGTCAACCTAAAAAAGATGCAGGTATACAATAGGAATAGAGAAATACATAAAAGCACCCATAGGAAAGCTTTTTTATAAAAGAAGATTTCCTGTGGGTGCTTTTGTATCTGTATATTGAGAATACCTGAGGGCTTACAGCTCGCCGGTTTTATAGCGGGAAACAATATTTTGGATTCTTTCGTTAGGATTGAGTAAGTCACTGATGGAAGAATCATGGTTCAGGGTATCAATGATATAGGCAATATATTTGCTCATATCGCAGTTGATATACCAGTCGCGGCTTAAGAGGTCAGCAGTCTGATAAATCAGGTTGGTGGTCAATACCTTGTCGATAATGCCGTTTTCATACGCTTTATCAAATTTGTCAAGACCGTTGGTAAAAAGTCCGAAGGTTGCAAAGACAAAGATTTTATTTGCTTTGCGTTCCTTGAGTTCGGCTGCAACCTCCAGTACGCTTTCACCGGAGGATATCATATCGTCAATGATAATCATGTCCTTGCCTTCTACACTGGTACCTAAAAATTCATGGGCAACGATGGGATTGCGTCCGTTTACCACCCGCGTATAATCACGGCGTTTGTAGAACATGCCCATATCAAGCCCCAGTACGTTTGCAATATAAATGGCACGGGACATACCGCCTTCATCCGGGCTGATAACCATCATGTGTTCGGAATCAAGCTGCAGGCCTTTTACATTGCGCAGAAGCCCTTTGATAAACTGGTATGCCGGCTGTACGGTTTCAAAACCGTGCAGGGGAATTGCATTCTGTACACGGGGGTCGTGAGCATCAAAGGTAATGATGTTGTCAACGCCCATGCGTACAAGCTCCTGCAGGGCCAGTGCGCAGTCCAAAGATTCCCTTGCGGTTCTCTTATGCTGCCTGCTCTCATAAAGGAAAGGCATGATAACGGTGATTCTTCTGGCTTTACCGCCAACAGCAGCAATAATACGCTTTAAATCCTGATAATGGTCATCGGGAGACATGTGGTTTTCGTGACCGCAGAGTGAATAGGTCAGGCTGTAATTGGCAACGTCAACAAGCAGGTACAAGTCGCTTCCCCGCACGGATTCCAAAATCACACCCTTAGCTTCCCCGGAGCCGAAACGGGGAACTTTTGCGTTAAGAAGATAGGAGGGGCGCTGGTAGCCGGAAAAAGCAAGGCTGTCCTTATGCTCACTTTCGCGTTCGGTTCTCCATTTTACCAGGTATTGGTCAATTTTCTCGCCCAGCGGTCTGCAGCCCTCCAAAGCAATCATGCCGAGACTGCCTACGGGGATGGTCTCCAAATTACGCTTTTCTTCTCGATTTCCCATGAAATAAAGTCCTCACTTTCCATTAGTTATATCATTTATATGTTTTTACAGGTTCTGATATCCGGTCCCGACAGCTTGCGGAACGTAAAATTACTGGTGAGTCTGGAGAAAATACGCTCTGAATACAGAACCTTTAACTCTTCAAGACTAAGATTTGTTGAAATAAGAACAGATTTTTTACGCAGATGCCTTTCGTTTAAAAAAGAAAAGAACTGGGAATTCGTAAAACTGTTGGATAATTCTGTTCCCAAATCATCTATAATCACCAAGTCACAATTGTATAGGTCTTCATAGGTTTTGTAAAGCATTTCTTTGTTTGCGGCATCAAAAGAATACCGGGAAAGCAGATTGAACAATCCTGTTGCGGAAAAATAAATCACGGAATACCCCTGATTGAGCATTTCTCGGGCAATACAGTTGGAAAGAAAGGATTTTCCGGTTCCTACTGCGCCGTAAAACAGAAGGTTCTGGTAGTCGGAATGAAAATTCTTTATAAAAGACAAACTGGTTTCAACCGCTTTTTTGAAATTAGCAAGGTCGTCACCCTGATAATATTTGTAGGACAGGGCAGAAAAGTTTTCGGAAGCTAAAAGCTCCTTAAGATTGCTCTGCATATAAAGAAAATTAATGATTTTCTGCTCAAAGCAGTGGCAGCGGCGTCCGTCTGTGTAGCCGGTGTCCAGACAGTCGGGACAGTCATAGACCGGCTCCAAATAGTCGGCAGGAAATCCGGCATCGGAAAGCAGCGTGGCTTTCTGCGCGGAAAGAGCCGAGAGCGCTTCGTGATAGTCCTTTTTGGCATCGGGGTCGCCTTCTAAAAGGCGTCTGCCGTATTCTACGGACAGGGATGCTACTTTTCCGGCTGCTTCTTCATAGGCAGGACAGCTGGCATAAACCTCGGCCCTGCGTTTTTCCAGTATCCGCCGGTTTTTAAGCTGCGTAGCGTCATAACTGCGTTGTATGGCATCGTATTGTGAATTGGCTAATGTCACGTTAAACTCCTTTATTTACTGAGCAGCTTTGCTTCCAGTTCTTCAAAATCATAGTCTCTTTGAGAGAATTGGTTAAAGCGGTTGGTGGCAGGAACGGCAGTCTTTGTCTGTCTGCGTTTCTGATACAGTTCGTCTATACGCTGAATATCTGATTTGCGGCGGACATTTTCTTTTTTCCAACTGCTTAAGATGCCCTCCGCATATTCAAAACGGTGGCTGTCCGTGGCGAGAACCGTGCGTTCGCAGGCTTCGGAAATGATGTCTGCGGAAAAGCCGTAATCTTTAATCCAACGGTTAATATACTCTATTTCCTTGGAAGTGGGAGCGTTGCTCTTGCCCAAATCCTTCATTATAGTGTAAACAGATTTGTCGTATTTGGAGGAAAATTTTTCCGCCTGTTTGGGTGTGCTGATGCCGGACTGTGCCCAATTCAGGGCAACGGCTTCTATGTATTTGAAATCCTTTTTGCCGCGGTCTACGCAGTACTGGATTAAATAATCAATCAGGTCATCGGAAAAGTGCAGGCAATCGGAAAAATACAGGATGGATTTCATTTCACTTGCACTGATGGGACGTCCGATATAGGATTCCGCAACAAAAAGAAGCTGTGCGGTGTTTTCCTGATTTTTAAAGGCCCGTAAATCATCTGCAGAATAGGTGGGCTTGGAAAAATCCTCGGAGGTCTTTGAAAGGATGGTTACTACGGGTGCGGGCGCAGCGGCTTTAGACACAGGCAGTGGTGCAGGCGTATCCTGCGGCGCTGCAGAACCCTGCAGGGCAGCGGCTGTCCCCTGGCCGGCGGCTTCCTTTTTGCATAAGTCCTTTAAGTGAATACCGGTCAGGACCTTGGCCTCATCATATTCGAGAGAAAGCAGGCAATTTTTTTCCCAATATTTGAGCGCGCGTATAACATCCTTTTCCGTATGATTAAACTTGTCCGCAATTTCGGACACACTGGTAGAAAGGTTTGCGCTCATCATGCGGATAAGATACAGGTAAACCTTTATCTGCGCATCATTGGCATCCTTCATATACTCATCGATAAACCTGTTGGAGATGATGGTTGAATCCACATAGTCATCCCTGTAAATTGTAAACTGCCCCATATTTTTACTCATCCATTCTGGTCTTTTTGCGTTTCCCGCCGGTAATTTTAGCAAGGACAAGTATAACATATTATTTTTGAAAAAGGAATAGGCATTATTCTGCAAACCCTTGAAAATACTGGATTTGCAAAAGCTGTGGATAATGTGGAAAATGTGGATGACAAAAAAATATATTTGTATTTTGCGCGTATTTTAGCGTAAAAATGTAGCTTTAAGAGTATGAAAAATATCCACGTTAAAATGAAAAATATCCACAATTTTCAGGATGGACAAACACCGTAAAAATTGTGGATATTGTGGATAACTAAATTCCAAGGAGACTTTCTCCGATTTTCAGCACATCTCCGGCTCCCATAGTTATCAACAGGTCCCCGTTGATACAATTCTGCAATAAAAAATTTTCAATTTCATCAAAAGTGGGGAAGTAATAGCATTCACAGCCTGCTTTTTCTACTTCCTTTTGCAGGGTTTTGGAACTGATACCCAGATTGTCAGTTTCTCTGGAGGCATATATATCTGTCAGCACTACCTTATCGGCAAGGGAGAGGGCTTCTGCAAATTCTTTCATAAAAGCCTTGGTCCTTGAATAAGTATGGGGCTGAAATACGCACCAGATGCTGTTGTGGGGATAGTTTGCCGCTGCTTTTAAAGTTGCAGTAATTTCTGTGGGGTGGTGTGCATAATCATCTATTATAGTAACACCGCCGATACAGCCTTTATATTCAAAACGTCTGTCAGTGCCGTGAAAGGCAGCCAGAGCTTTTATGGCCGCGTCATCAGGAATCTGCAAAAGCTCGGATAATGCAAGGGAAGCAAGTGCATTGTATACATTGTGTTCACCGGGAACCCCAAGGGTTATCGCAAGCGTTTTGCCAAGGGGGCCATGCAGGGTGAAGGAAGGACAGCCCGTTTCGTTAAAGGTAATGTCCGTGGGATAGTAATCACAGGCAGGGGAGCTGCCGAAGGTAATTATTTTACAGGGAAGGTCCTTAATAAGCTCCGAAAGGCGTGGAATATCGCCGTTTATAATCAGGGCGCCGTCCTGCGGGAGCAGACCTGCAAAACGCCGGAAGGAATTTCGGATATCCGCAAGGTCTTTAAAGAAATCCAAATGGTCTTCTTCTATATTAAGAATCATTCCGATTTTGGGAAAGAAGCTTAAAAAGCTGTTGGTATATTCGCAGGCTTCGGTCACAAAATATTCGGAATGGCCGACTCGGATATTGCCGCCGATGGATTTTAAAATGCCGCCGATGGACAGGGTGGGATCCAAATCTGCATGAAGCAGGATTTCGGATACCATGGAGGTAGTGGTTGTTTTTCCGTGAGTACCGCTGATGGCGATGGGAGTCTGATAATTTTTCATCATCTGTCCCAAAAGTTCGGCGCGGGTCAGGCTGGGAATATGAAGCTCCTTTACGGCAATATATTCCGCATTGTCAGGATGGATGGCGCTGGTAAAAACGGCGCAGTCGATATCGGGCGTAATGTTGCCCTTTCTCTGTCCGTAAAAAACGGTGATGCCCTTTTCCTCCAGAGCTTTTGTCAGGGCTGATTTCTGCCTGTCGGAGCCGGTGACTGTAAACCCCTCCGCATGAAGTACTTCGGCGAGTCCGCTCATGCTGATGCCGCCGATGCCTACAAAGTATATGTGAACCGGGTGATTAAAATCAATCTGATACATAATGACACTTCCTGTTTTCCTTTTTTTAGTAACCCGTAAAGGTACTCATATATTATACGCATTTGTGCGGTAAAAAACAAATAGTAAATGCATTTAAGTGAAAAAATTTCCATTAAAAGTCAGATAAGCTAAAATGTATAACCGCAAAAAGCCAAATATTTCACAAAATGGTTAAAATACACAAAACAAAATGCACAAAAAAGGATAAAATGTAAAAAATAGACATAAAAAATGCAAAAAATACACGATTATTTTGTAATAATGATTCACTTTTTGTAAATGGTATGTTATAATAGCCCTAAACATTATACCTGTTAAAGACTAGTTGTATGAGGTGATAACATGATTAAAAAAGAAATGATTGCCATGTTACTGGCTGGCGGACAGGGAAGCCGCCTGGGTGTTCTCACATCCAAAGTAGCAAAACCAGCAGTTGCCTTCGGCGGTAAATACCGTATCATCGATTTTCCGCTCAGCAATTGTATCAATTCGGGCGTGGACACGGTAGGTGTTCTGACACAGTATCAGCCCCTTCGGCTGAATACCCATATCGGTATTGGCATTCCATGGGATCTTGACAGGAATATCGGCGGCGTGACGGTGTTGCCGCCCTATGAAAAGAGCGCCAACAGCGAGTGGTATACAGGTACGGCAAATGCCATTTATCAGAATATTGATTATATGGAAAGCTTTAATCCCGAATACGTGCTGATTCTCTCCGGAGATCATATTTACAAAATGGATTATGAGGTAATGCTGGATTTCCATAAGGCGAACGGCGCAGAGGTTACTATTGCAGTCATGCCGGTTCCCATTGAGGAAGCAAGCCGTTTCGGCATTATTATCGCAGACGAGGACCGCAAGATTCAGGATTTTGAGGAAAAACCGGCAAATCCCAGAAGCAATCTCGCAAGCATGGGTATCTATATTTTCAACTGGAAGACCTTAAAGGAAGCGCTTATCGCAAAGGCAGAGCAGCCGGCTTTGGACTTTGGAAAGCATATCATTCCTTACTGCCATGAAAAGGGACAGCCTTTGTATGCATACGAATTTAACGGTTATTGGAAGGATGTAGGTACTCTTAGCTCTTACTGGGAAGCCAATATGGAGCTGATAGATATTGTTCCGGAGTTTAACCTTTATGAGGAATACTGGAAAATCTATACAAAGAGTGAGATTCTGCCGCCGCAGTATATATCTGAAGACAGTGTTGTGGAGCGCAGTATTGTCGGCGAAGGTACGGATATCTACGGTAAGGTATACAATTCCGTTATCGGCTGCGGAGTTACCATAGGAAAAGATACGGTAATCCGTGATTCTATTGTTATGAACAATACCTGTATAAAAGCAGGCTGTGAATTAAATAAAGCGATTGTAGCCGAAAATGTTACCATAGGTGACGGCGTCCGGTTAGGTGTAGGAGAGGAAGCTGAAAATGACACAGCCCCTCATATTTACAACCACGGCATTGTAACGGTAGGAGAGAAGAGTGTGATTCCCGGCGGTATTACAGTAGGAAAGAATACGGTTATTTCCGGTATCACGACAGCAGACGATTATGAAAATTCCACTCTCGCAAGTGGTAAAACTCTTATTAAGGCAGGTGAATGACAGTGAGAGCAATCGGAATTATTTTAGCAGGTGGAAACAACCATCGGATGAAAGAATTATCGCAGAAGCGTGCTATCGGCGCGATGCCTATTGCAGGCAGCTACCGCAGCATTGACTTTGCACTGAGCAATATGTCCAATTCCAGGATTCAGAAGGTAGCGGTATTTACCCAGTACAATTCCCGCAGCTTAAATGAACACTTAAGCTCATCAAAATGGTGGGATTTCGGACGCAAGCAGGGCGGCTTATATGTGCTTACCCCGGCAGTGACTGCGGACAACAGCAACTGGTACCGCGGTACGGCAGACGCTATTTATCAGAATCTGCATTTCCTGAAAAACAGCCATGAGCCATATGTGGTAATTGCTTCCGGCGACTGCGTTTATAAAATGGATTTTAACAGGCTTTTGGAATACCATATCGAGAAAAAGGCAGATATTACCGTTGTATGCAGGGATATGGAGCCTCACATCAATGTAGAGCGTTTCGGTACGATTAAGATGAATGAGGAATGCCGCATTGAAGAATTTGAAGAAAAGCCCATTGTGGCTAAGACCAATACGGTTTCCTGCGGTATTTATGTCATCAGAAGACGTCAGCTTATTGAAATGATTGAGCGCTGTGCAGAAGAGGACAGATATGATTTTGTAAGGGATATCCTGATTCGCTACAAAGATATGAAACGTATATACGGTTATAAGATGAAATCCTACTGGAGAAATATTGCGTCTGTTGAGGATTATTTCAATACCAATATGGATTTCTTAAAGCCGGAGGTGCGCGACTATTTCTTCAAGCAGTATCCCGATGTGTATTCCAAGGTAGATGATTTGCCCCCTGCCAAGTACAATGTGGGAGCGCAGATTAAGAACAGCCTGATTTCCAGCGGCTGTATTGTAAACGGCGTGGTAGAAAATTCGGTTGTCTTTAAGAAGAGTTATATTGGAAACAATTGTTACATTAAAAATTCTATCATTTTGAATGATGTATATATTGGGGATAACACACACATTGAAAACTGCATTGTGGAGAGCCGGGATACAATCAGGGCAAACTCCTACCATGTCGGTGAAGATGGTATCAAGATAGTGATAGAACGTGACGAAAGATATGTAATTTAACGATTGCCTAAGGGGGAATACACACATGCAGATAACAGATGTTCGTGTCCGCAAGATCACGAAAGAGGGAAAAATGAGAGCTATTGTATCTATTACCATTGATGATGAATTTGTTGTACATGATATCAAGGTAATAGAAGGAGAAAAAGGATTGTTTATTGCAATGCCCAGTAAAAAAGCGACAGACGGGGAATACCGGGATATTGCACATCCCATTAACTCCGAAACCAGAGATTCTATTCAGAGAATTATTCTGGAAGGCTATGAAAAAGCATTGCTTGAACCGGAGGAGTAACAACGAACGGTACAGATAAAAGGGACGCAGAGGCGTCCCTTTTTGAATGGCCTCTGAGGTCTGAAAGAAAGGAAAGATGCAGGGAAGATGCCGAAAAGATGCAGGGAAGATACAGGGAAGGTGCCGGAAAAATGCAAGCTTTGAATTTCCTTGCAAGATATTTGCGGAGAATGCTATACTATACCCGGAGGGCAGCGAATATGTATTTGATTATAGGATTAGGAAATCCGGGACGCGATTATGCGAATACCAGACATAATATCGGATTTGATGTCATAGAAACATTAGCAGAGCAGGAGAACATAGGTGTTCTTGAAAAAAAGCACAAGGCCATTATCGGAAAAGGCTATATTGGGGGACAGAAGGTAATTTTGGCAAAGCCCCAGACCTATATGAATTTAAGCGGTGAAAGCGTGCGGGAATTAATTGATTATTATAAGATAGACGAGAAAGAGGAGCTTATCGTTATTTCAGACGATATCAGTCTTGCACCCGGGCAGCTCAGGCTGCGAAAAAAGGGCAGTGCCGGAGGGCATAACGGCTTAAAGAATATTATTTCCCATTTGGGTCATGATGAATTCCAAAGAGTTAAAATGGGTGTAGGGGAAAAGCCCAAGGGCTATGATTTGGCTGATTATGTGCTGGGGCATTTTACTTCGGACGAAAGAAAGCTGATGGATGGTGCGGCAAAGGAGGCGGCAGATGCCATTCGCATGATTCTTGCGGACGGTATGGATGCTGCTATGAATCATTTTAACGGAAAGAGGTAGTTTATGCAGGCATTACTTGCGCCTCTGCATGAGCTTGCAGAGTTTGATGAAATAAAAAAGCTGATTCGCGGTAAGGCTTCGGCGCAGCGCGGAGAGTCTGTGGCGCTGACAGGATGTGTGGAATCCCAGAAACTGCATATGATATATGGGCTTTCCGATGGTTTTAAATATAAAATCATCGTTACTTACAGTGACTTAAGAGCCAGAGAAATCTATGATGAGTACAAGTTTTATGATAGAAATGTGATGCTGTATCCGGCCAAGGATCTCATATTTTTTCAGGCAGATATCCATGGCAATAAGCTGACTACAGAGCGGGTTAAGGTACTTAGGCGCATGGCGGAAGGACGTCCCTTTACCTTGGTAACTACCTTTGCGGCGCTTATGACGCCTCAGGCTGCATGGAATGAGGAAACGGATACCGTGTTTATTGATAAACGGACGGCTTTGGAGGAAGGGGCACTCTGCCGCAGACTGACGGCTATGGGGTATGAGAAAAATTATCAGGTGGAAGCACCCGGCCAGTTTTCCGTACGCGGCGGGATTGTGGATATTTTTGATGTGACGGAGGAAAACCCCTACCGTATTGAACTGTGGGGGGATGAGGTGGATTCCATACGCAGCTTCGATATTTTAAGCCAGCGTTCCATAGAACAGTTATCTTCCGTGCGGATATATCCGGCATCGGAGTTTATACTGACGGAGGAAAACATAAAACAGGGTTTTATTAAGCTGGAAAAAGAAGCTGCAAAGCAGGAGAAAATCTTCAGGGAGGCTTTAAAGACGGAGGAAGCCCACAGAATTGCTTCTCAGATAAAGGAATTAAAGGAGCAGGTTTTGGAGCTTCAGAATCTGACGGGCTTAGAGGGTTATATCCGCTATTTTTATGAAGAAGACCGTCTGAAAAGCCTGATTGGACTTCTGCCGTCCGGGCACTGTCTGTTTTTGGATGAGCCTGCCCGTATCAGGGAGCATGCCGCGGCAGTGGAAACAGAGTTTCGGGAGAGCATGAGCCACAGGGTGGAAAAGGGCTATATTCTGCCCGGACAGGTGAGGGTGCTGTATAGCTGTGAGGAGGCAGCAGCCGCTATTTCCCGCAGTCCCTTTGTGACATTGGCTGCCATGGATTTGAAAAAACCGCTGATTAAGGCACAGCGGCATTTTGATATTGTGACCAAAAGTATTTCTTCCTATAACAATAGCTTTGAAGCACTGGTGAAGGATTTAAAACGCTATAAAAAGAACGGTTACCGGGTGCTTCTTTTATCCGGATCCCGTACCAGAGCAGAGCGTCTGGCAGAGGATTTAAGAGAGCAGGAGCTGTCGGCTGTATATACGAAGGACCCGGAGAGGGAAGTGCTTCCGGGAGAGATTTTAACCTGCTACGGTCATGTTGGGAAGGGCTTTGAATATCCGCTGATTAAATTCGTGGTTATTGCCGAAAGCGATATTTTTGGTGTAGAACGAAAAAAGAAAAAAAAGAAACCCAAATATGAAGGGCAGAAAATTAAGGATTTTGCGGAGCTTAGGGTCGGAGATTACGTGGTGCATGAAAATCACGGGCTGGGTATTTACCGCGGTATTGAAAAGGTAGAAGTGGATAAGGTCGTCAAGGATTACTTGAAAATTGAGTACCGGGACGGCGGCAACCTGTATATTTTAGCTACAGGCCTGGATGTAATACAGAAATATGCTTCTGCCGATGCAAAAACCCCCAAGCTTAACAAGCTGGGAACCCAGGAATGGAATAAGACAAAAACCAAAGTGCGGACTGCCGTGGACGCAGTGGCAAAGGACCTTGTGGAGTTGTATGCTTTAAGGCAGCAGTCACAGGGCTTTCAGTACGGCCCAGATACCGTCTGGCAGAAGGAATTTGAAGAAATGTTTCCCTTTGAGGAAACAGAAGACCAGCTGTTGGCAATTGCGGATACCAAGGCTGATATGGAAAGTAAAAAAATCATGGACCGGCTTATCTGCGGAGATGTGGGCTACGGCAAAACAGAAATCGCCATCCGTGCGGCTTTTAAGGCGGTACAGGAGGGCAAGCAGGTGGTGTATCTGGTGCCTACCACAATTTTGGCACAGCAGCATTTCGGCACCTTTACCCAGAGAATGAAGGAATTTCCGGTGAGAGTGGAGCTGTTGTCCCGCTTTCGGAGCGCCGGCGAGCAGAAGAAAACCATCGAGGACTTAAAAAAGGGAATGGTAGATGTGGTTATCGGTACGCACAGGGTGCTGTCTGATGATGTGGCATTTAAGGATTTGGGACTTCTGATTATTGATGAGGAGCAGCGCTTTGGCGTAGCCCATAAGGAAAAGATTAAGAAGCTGAAGGAAAATGTGGATGTGCTTACCCTGACGGCAACGCCCATTCCCCGGACACTGCATATGAGCCTGATTGGTATCAGGGATATGAGCGTGTTGGAGGAAGCTCCCAATGACAGGCTTCCCATCCAGACCTATGTTATGGAATATAACGAAGAGATGGTAAGAGAGGCTGTGGTAAGGGAATTATCCAGAAACGGTCAGGTATACTATGTGTATAACCGGATAAATAATATTGCGGATGTGGCGGCTGCCCTGCAAAAGCTGGTGCCTGAGGCGGAAGTGGCCTATGCCCACGGACAGATGAAGGAGCATGAGCTGGAGCGTATCATGTATGGCTTCATCAATGGTGAAATTGATGTTTTGGTTTCTACCACCATTATTGAAACCGGCCTCGATATTTCCAACGTCAATACCATTATTATCCATGACTCCGACAATATGGGGCTTTCCCAGCTATACCAGCTAAGAGGCCGCGTAGGGCGTTCCAACCGCAATGCCTATGCATTTCTTATGTACAAACGGGATAAGATGTTAAAGGAGGTGGCCGAAAAGAGACTGGCGGCCATTAAAGAATTTACGGAGCTTGGAAGCGGCTTCAAAATAGCCATGCGGGATTTGGAAATCAGAGGAGCCGGCAATCTGTTAGGCAAGCTTCAGCACGGGCACATGGAAGCAGTCGGTTATGATTTGTACTGCAAGATGTTAAATGAAGCGGTAAAGAACCTAAAGGGCATTTCTACCATAGAGGATTTTACAACGGTGGTGGATATGGACGTAGATGCCTTTATTTCCCCGGAATATATTGTGAATGAAGTGCAGAAGCTGGATATTTATAAGCGCATTGCGGGGATAGAAAATGAAAAAGAGCGGGACGATATGAAGGATGAGCTTTTGGACCGTTTCGGTGCAATACCTAAATCCGTGGACAATCTTTTAAGGATTGCGCTAATCCGTGTATCTGCGCATTCTCTGTATATGACGGAAATCAAGGGTAAAAATGAGAGAATCCTCTTTACCTTCCGTCCGGATGCGGCAATCAATCCGGCAGGGATTCCGGCATTGCTGAAAAAACATAAGGACAGACTTTTGTTTACGGCTTATGGAAATCCCTTTTTCACGTACAAATACCAGAAGACCGGACTGGTGGAAAAGGATGCGGAGCTGATTTTAACCGATACGGAAAATCTGTTAAAGGAAATGGCGGATATTCTGATGGAAAAACAGGAGAAAAATAAATGATTGAAAATTCGGGACAGCTTTTATCGGCCATACTGGATGTGGGTGAAATTATGCTGGTATCGGGAGCCGAAGTAAACAGAGTGGAAAATACCATACAGCATATGGCGGCAGCATACGGCTACAGCAAGGTGGATGTATTTACCATTACCTCCAGTATTGTAGTGACGGTGCGTGAACCGGGCGGCAATATCGAAACGCAGACCAGGAGAATCCGCGGATATGATACGGATATGCGCAGGGTGGAACGGTGTAATTCCCTGTCCCGGGCGGTTTGCAGGGAAGTGCTGCCGCTTGCCGGGCTTTTACGGGAAATAGAAGATATCAGGCAGGAAAAACGGTATCCGGGCTGGCTGGTCTTTTTGATTTACGGTACTAATTCGGCAGTATTTTCTGCTTTTTTCGGAGGAAGTATACAGGATATGGCGGCGGCTTTTTTGGGAGGGCTGGTGCTGCGCCTTACCCTGCTTGCCGGAAACAGATTAAAGGTACAGAATATTATCCTGACCATACTTTGCTCTGCGGCAGCAGCGCTTTCGGCAGTGTGCATGGTGCGGATAGGGCTGGGAGAGTCTGCTGACCAGATTATCATTGGCAATATTATGCTGCTGATTCCGGGACTTGCGCTGACAACCTCGCTTCGTGATATGATAAGCGGCGATTTGATAAGCGGTCTTTTGGGTTTGTGTGAGGCGGTTATCAGGGCGGTAGCCATTGCCTTTGGAGTAGCACTTGTACTGTGGCAGACGGGAGGTGGTTTCTGATGCAGGAAGTCGTGCAGACCGTAATGGGAACGTTAGGCGCAGTGGGCATTTCTGTTTTGTTCAATGTGCGCGGCAGAAAACTTGCTGCCGCAGGAGCGGGAGCTGCCCTTTCCTGGATGGTATACCTGATTTTGTATCGGATATACGGCGATAAGGTAATCAGCTTATTCGGGGCAACGCTGACGGCAGCAGTCCTGTCGGAAATTCTGGCACGGGTAATGAAGGCGCCGGTGATTATCCTTTTGGTGCCGATGCTGATACCGCTGCTTCCGGGAAGCGATCTTTACTATACGACGACTTATATGGTGCGGGGCAATACAGCGGAGTTTACGGCATATCTTGGCCTTGTTATGCGGGAAGCCGGTGCGATTGCCTTCGGCATTATTTTGGTGACCTGTGCAGTACAGGTAATTTTAAAAATTTACCGTCATTTCCGGTATCTGTAATGCGTTACAGTTCACACTCCTGGTCAAATCTGCCCTCTCTGAGTGCCTGACGCACGAAAAAAGAGTATAAATACCAAATAACAGATAGATTGGAAACCTTATACCCGATTTACAAAAGAAGCTATATGCAGTTGGAATAATTTAGGTCCATAAAAATAAAAGAAACTACCACAGTAGTATTGACAAAAACCAGACTACTGTGGTAGTTTTAATATATAAACTACTGCAGTAGTCGGGAGGAAACAAAAGAATGGACGGAAAGCTTTTTGATTCGGAAATAAAAGTAATGAATGTACTGTGGCAGGAGGGAGACTGCACAGCGAAACATATTTCAGAAGTGCTTGCTGATGAGGTGGGGTGGAATAAAAATACAACATATACCCTGATAAAGCGCTGTATTCAGAAGGGGGCGATTGAGCGCTCAGAACCGAATTATATGTGTCATGCACTGGTTAAGCGGGAGGATATTCAGGAAGCTGAGACACAGGAGCTTATCAATCGGGTTTATGATGGTTCTGTAGATAAGCTTTTTGCAGCTTTGCTTGGGAGTAAGAAGCTTTCACAAAAGCAGATAGCTAAGCTGAAGAAAATTGTGGAAGAGGAGAGCTGAAAAAATGGAGTTGAGTTTTTTGAAAATGAGCTTCGCCGGTGCGATACTGGTGTTGGTGATTTTAATCTTGAGGCTGTTTTTGATTAATAAGCTGCCGAAAAAAACCTTCCTGATACTCTGGACTGTGGCAGTTCTTCGATTGCTCTTACCGTTTACAGTGCCGTCTGCCTTAAGCATTTATACATTTGCGGAGCGCTATACCCCTAAGGTTGAAGAAACGCAGGGGACGTATGCGGGGAATCCGGAAGCTTTCAGACGTGACGAGACAGCAGGGACTGCACTTTCGGAGGCGCCTGATAATGTGAATTTGTTTGAGAAAAATACAAGAGGTGAGGGAAGCCGTTTCACAGAGAAGCTTTCTGTATGGTTTTTCATCTGGTCAGTCGGTGCCGGAATTGTGGCACTTTGCTTTCTGATTTCCTATGTTCGCTGCTACAGGAAATTCAGGACAGCGCTCCCGATACCGGATAAGAATATGGCGGACTATGTTGCAGGACTACTTAATGGGGAATATGGGAAACGCCTGTTTAGGCGCAAAATTTCAGTCAGACAGTCTGATGAGATTTCAGCTCCGCTTACTTACGGTGTCTTTCAACCGGTGATTCTGCTTCCCCAAAAGACAGAGTGGCAGAACAGACAGCAGCTTCAGTATGTTCTTTTACATGAATATATGCATATCAGCCATTTTGACGCTCTGTGGAAAATGGTCTGTGTACTGGTTGTGTGCATCCACTGGTTTAATCCGTTTGTGTGGCTGTTATACTTTTTCTGCAACCGGGATATGGAATTGGCTTGCGATGAGCGTGTGCTTCGGAAACTTGGTGAGGAGCGTAAAGCAGGTTATGCACGGATGCTTATTGGTATGGAGGAAGAAAAGAGTGCGCTTGTACCGGTTTACAGCGGTTTTGGGAGAAATGCGATTGAGGAAAGGGTGCGTGCTATTATGAAAATCAAAAAAATATCGCTGGGATGCGTTCTGTTTTGTACAGCTTTAATTGTGATTGTGGTGACAGGCTTTGCAACCTCATCAAAAAGAAAGGAAACAGCGGCTTTGCCGGAAACGGTTGTGGAAGACCCCGGAGCGGAAGAAACGGAGGATACTCAGATTTCGGAACCGGAAGCGGAAGAAATAAAAGAAAAAGAGTATACCTTGACTTTTATGACAGAGGGTATGGAGGAGGTCGTGCCGGCAGAATGTTATGTGGGTAATGGCTATTCCATTCTGATTCCGAAGGAGGACTGGATATTGCAGGCTCCGGGCTGCTGGACTTCTGCTTATAATAGGGATGTCTCCCTTGAGATTGTGAAATATGAAAATAAAAATCTGCTCGAAGTGGGCAGTGAACTGGAAGCCCTTGAATTTTTGTCAGAGGGCAGTGTCTATCAGAAAACCTATCCGGGAGTTTCCGTTAATTATCAACTCCTGTATGAGGATGGAAGCAGTGTCTGGGGCGTCTGCTACAGCTATCCGGATAACCCGGAAATGACAGAGGGCTTTGGCTCCCGTCTGCCGGTCATTGCAGCTTCTTTTCAGGCAGTGCCGGAAGACGGTTCTTTTCAGACAGTGCCGGAAGACGGTTCTTTGCAGGAGGGGACGGAAACTCTGGATTTTTCAGAGCTTTCAAACCTGCAGTTTACCTTTTACAGTGGTGCGGGCGGTTGGGGTACTTTGCTGCAAATAGATTCAGAAGGAGCCTTTTTTGGAGAATTTTTTGACTCGGACATGGGAGAGACAGGAGAGGGGCATCCGTATGGAATCAAGTATCAGTGCTGTTTTTCCGGAAGATTTACAGAGCCCAGGAAGGTGAATGCATCCACTTATTCCATGCAGATTGTAGAGATTTATTATGAGAATGAGCCGGGAACCGAAGAAATCAGGGATGGCATTCTGTACCGTTACACGGAGCCTTATGGACTGGAGGGAGCGGATGAAATCCTTCTCTATATGCCGGGAAGCAGTCTTTTGGAGCTGCCGGAGAGCTATCGGGACTGGGTCGGTTATTCGGAGCCGATGATGGAGATGAATAAAGAGACAGAGCTTCCTTTTTGGGGACTTTATAATGTGGAAACAGAAAGTGGTTTTGCCAGTCATGATATTGTGAAGGAGGCAGAGGAATAAAGGAATTACCCGGAATTACAGGCACTTTTTTCGTATTGCTTCATGATTGCCGTGATAAAGACCTTCCGCGTGGTTGCAGGATGCCTGTTTGGCGGGGGTCTGAACAGTAACCGTAATGGGGTGTACTATTAAAAGTACAGTTTATTGGACATCTAAAATGTTATCTTTTTTTCAGAACAAAAAACAATACTCTGAAGGAAAGGTGATTGGGATGAAAGGATATACAACAGCAAGCGGTTATATGGGTTATGTGGACGGGAGTTATATCCTGTTTGCAAGCGAAGCGGATTACAGGGAATACGTGGCCGGTTAGGGAAACCTGACCGGCAGTTTTTTTTACAGTTTTTGCGTTAATGCTTTACTGAAAAAAGGGAATGTGCTATCATGGAAATACAGAATGTAAGCACTTACATGCATGAAAAGTAAGGAGTGAAGGATAACTCTTTCACTGGGGCACTGATTGTATGCGCGCAAGGCGCGCGGATAGGAGTAAACTATGAAGAAGGATTTCGATTTGGTATCTTTGGGAGAATTAATGCTGCGTCTGTCGCCGCCGGATAACGAGAGAATTACCAGAGGGGACACCTTTGGCAAGCAGGTAGGCGGTGCGGAGATGAATGCCATTACAGGTGCGGCCATGCTGGGACTGCGGTGCGGTATTATATCCAAGCTGCCGGCAAATGATTTGGGAACCTACATTAAAAACCGTGTGCGTCAGTGTGGAGTCAGCGATGACTATCTGGTATATGATGATGACAGGGACGCAAGGCTGGGGGTGTATTATTATGAAAACGGTGCGTATCCCAGAAAGCCCCGTATCGTATATGACAGAAAAAATACTTCCATCAATAAGATAGATGTATCGGATTATACAGAGGAGCTTTATAAATCTGCCCGGTGCTTTCATACCAGCGGTATTACACTGGCATTAAGTCCCCAGTGCAGGAAAACGGCAATAGAGATGATAAAACGCTTTAAGGAGCAGGGAACGCTCATATCCTTTGATGTTAATTTCCGCGGCAATCTGTGGACGGGAGACGAAGCAAGGGAATGCATCGAAAAGATTCTTCCCTATGTGGATATTTTCTTCTGCTCCGAGGATACGGCGCGCCTTACCTTCTTAAAAGAAGGGGATGCAAAAGCCGTTATGAAGAGCTTTACCAAAGATTATCCGATTTCTATTGTGGCATCCACACAGCGTATTGTACACAGCCCTAAAAGACATACCTTTGGCTCTATGATTTACAGTGCGTCAGAGGATAAGTTCTATGAGGCGCCGCCCTATGCGGATATTGAAGTTGTGGACAGAATCGGAAGCGGAGACGCTTATATTTCCGGTGTATTATACGGCATGCTTGCCCATGAAGGGGATTATCAGAAGGCCCTGGAATTCGGCAATGCCACCGGCGCTTTAAAGAATACGATCCCGGGAGACTTGCTGTCTACAGATTTAAAGGAAATCGAAGGCATTATCAGAGAGCATAAAAGCACGGGTCGGAAATCGGAAATGGACCGGTAAGTAAAAATACATTTCCTGTGCATAAATTACAATAAAAATGACAAAAAGTATTGAAATATATCAAAAATATTGAAAAATTTGTTAATTTGGAGTACAATATTTTTAATATATTAAGGGTAAAGGGAGATGTATTATGAAAGAAAAAAAGAAAAAGGTAAGCTTGATACATTCCATAGTACTAAAGGTAGTTTGGTGCGTTATTATTGCGATTGTTGCAACCTGTGCTTTGCAAGTATGGACCTTTGTTCCCATGATTCAAAGAAGCATATCCACCAATGCAGAAAATTATATGTATGATATGTCTGTGGCATACGGCAAAACACTGGAATGTGAAATTGCATTGGAGGGGGTTGAAAAGGCACTGGCGCCGGAGGAACTGCAGGCTGTCTTTAAGGATGTAACGATAAAGTGTGCCGAATCAGGATACATATACATAGTGGATGCGCAGGGAACCATGCTGTACCATCCTACAGCGGATAAGATTGGCCAGCCGGTTGAAAATGAAGTGGTGAAGGGACTTATAAAAGAATTGCAGTCCGGTGTCATACCCAAACCGGACATTGTGACCTATGATTTTAAAGGCGTTACAAAATATGCGTCCTATTTTGTGGGTGATGACGGCAGCTATATTTTAGTTACCACGGCAGACAGAGATGAAATTATGCGTGAAGTTTCTGAAGTAAACGTAAAAGCTGTTGCCGGTGGAATCTTTTCTCTGGTAATCTGTGGTGCTATCGGCATTGTTCTTGCCAGCTTTGTGGTAAAGCCTATCAATATGCTGACAAAGAATGTGTTAAAGCTGGCAGAGCTTGATTTTACCGAAACTGAGAATCAGAAAAAACTGGATAAGCGGAAAGATGAAACCGGACAGATGAGCAGGGCAATTTCTGTTTTGCGGGGTGAGCTGGTAAAGGCTTTTGAACAGATTAAAGGACAGTCTGTTAAGCTGTACACCGCTTCGGAATATCTCAGCAGCAGTGCTTCCGAGACCAGTGAGACGGTGGAACAGGTAGAAAGGGCAGTGGGTGAGATTGCCGATGGTGCAACCAGTCAGGCCCAGGAGACACAGAAGGCTACTGAAAATGTTATCTTAATCGGTAACATGGTGGAAGAAACCGGTACACAGGTGGAACTGCTCAATACCACTGCAAGCGCAATGCAGCAGGCCGGAAATGCTGCCATGGATACCCTGCAGCAGCTTGGTGATACCAATATAAGAACAAGGGAAGCAATTAATGAGATTTATGAACAGACCCACACCACCAATGAGTCTGCGCTCAAGATAAAAGAGGCAACCTCTATCATAACCGCCATTGCAGAGGAAACAAATCTCCTTTCCCTGAATGCATCCATTGAGGCGGCGAGAGCAGGAGACCAGGGGCGCGGTTTTGCAGTAGTAGCTTCTCAGATACAGAAGCTGGCAGAGCAGTCCAATGAGTCTGCAAGACAGATTGAAGATATTATTGACTCCTTAATCCGTGATTCGGAAGAAGCAGTATCCACAATGAACAATGTTAAGGAAATCATTGCGGAGCAGAGCGAAAATGTAGAAAAGACCGGCGTTGGTTTTGAGGCAGTAAAGAAAGGAATAGACACTTCCATAGTAGGTGTGAAGGCAATTTCCGAGAATATTTCCAAGCTGGATGAAGCAAGGATTAACGTGGTGGACGTAGTACAGAATTTGACTGCCATCGCAGAAGAAAATGCAGCCGGCACAGAGGAAACCTCCGCTTCTGCTACAGAAGTAAGTGCTACTGTTCAGAACATGGCAGAGGAAGCAGGCAAGCTGAAAGAGGTTGCTAAGGGTCTGGAACGGTCCATGGAAATCTTTAAAGTATAAAATTTATAGTAATGCTTGACTTTTCAGAAAAAGTACCATACAATTAAGTGATTCGTAAAAGTAGACAGACAACGTCCTTTACACGGGACGTTGTCTTTTTGCTTGTTAAAACCTTTATACACATTTGAATAGGAGATTTATGTTAGAACAGAAAGAAATGGATTTTTATGAAACAAAAGAAACAGCAGAAGACCAGAGCATGAGCTATGCCGCTTCCGGAATAGACGAAAGAATTCTGCGTGCAGTCACGGAAATGGGCTTTGAGACCATGACGCCAATTCAGGAGCAGGCGATTCCCGTGCTGCTTGAGGGCAGGGATGTAATCGGGCAGGCGCAGACCGGTACGGGAAAAACAGCGGCTTTTGGGATTCCCATGCTGCAGCGTATAGATGAAAACAACCGTAATTTGCAGGGGATGATTTTATGCCCTACAAGGGAACTGGCAATTCAGGCAGCTGAGGAGCTTAGAAAATTTTCAAGGTATATGCATGGAATCAGAATGGTGCCTATATACGGCGGTCAGGATATTACCAGACAGATAAAGGCCTTGAAGGGCGGCGCACAGATTATTGTAGGAACACCGGGACGCGTAATGGACCATATGCGCAGACATACCATTAAACTTAATGATGTTAAGATGGTTGTGTTGGATGAAGCAGATGAAATGTTGAATATGGGTTTTCGTGAGGATATGGAAACCATACTTTCCGAGATTGAAAATGAGCATCAGACGGCGCTGTTTTCTGCAACGATGCCGCAGGCTATTTTAGATATTACGGACGAATACCAAAAGGATGCCTTGTTGGTTAAGGTAACAAAAAAGGAACTGACAATACCCCTTGTAAAGCAGTATTATTTTGCGGTTAAAAACATTTACAAAGAAGAAGTGACCAGCAGGCTTCTTGAAATGTATGATTTCAAACGTTCCATTATTTTCTGCAATACCAAGCGCATGGTGGATGAACTGGCAGAAAACTTAAAAAAACGTGGATATCAGGCAGAAGGCCTGCACGGGGATATGACACAGAAGCAGAGGGATTTTGTAATGAACCGTTTTAAAAGCGGAAATCTGGGAATTCTGATAGCGACTGATGTGGCTGCAAGAGGTATTGATGTAGATGATTTGGAGGCGGTATTCAACTATGATGTGCCTCAGGATATTGAATATTATGTTCATCGTATAGGACGTACAGGACGTGCGGGAAAAGAGGGAATGGCGTTTACCTTTGCCTATGGCAGAGAGCTTTACCGCGTCCGGGATATTGAGAGAGTCTGTAAAACCAGGATGACCGAGATGAAGATTCCCAAAGCATCTCAGATTATGGAAATCAAGATAAATAAGGTAATAAACAATGCGGCAGCTAAAGCGACAGAACAGGATTTAACCTGTCTGCAGGAGCTTTTGGAAGAAAAGCTGACGGAGCTTGCGCTGGACCCCATGGAGATTTTAGCAGCCTTAATAAAGCTGCAGGCCGGAGAAGAAATAAAAGAAATTATTATTGAGGAGCCTCGCAGGAGAAGCAGTATGCCGGACGGAAGAAGAAGCAGCCGCGGCAGAGAAGAAAGCACCGGATATGGCCGCCGTGGAAACGGACGCAGGGATGAGAAGGGGCGTAAGGATGACCTTGAGCGCAGAGGCGAGAAGGGGCGTAAGGATGACCTTGACCGCAAAACCGAGAGGGTTCGTAAGGACGACTTTGAGCGCAGAAGCGAAAAGGGGCGTAAGGATGACCTTGACCGCAAAACCGAGAGGGTTCGCAGGGATGAACATGAGCGTAAGGATATCCGCGACAGAAAAGGAAAAACCGGCCCAAGAACAGAAAAGGATAACAGCCGTATCCGCGGTGCCAGGGAAGACGGGTACAGAAAAGGAAGCTACGGCAGACGGAATGATAAAGAAACCGGTGTTAAAAGAAGACATATCGGAATCATAGCCGGTGATGTCAGAAGAGACGGAAGCCCTGTGGAAAAGAGGGTTCACGGATAAAAAAAGAACTGTATTGGTAAATTGCTGTTGCAAATTGCCGGTGCGGTTCTTTTTTTGATTTACAGGTAAACTTGTCACACTAAAGCGTGAAAGGTTTTTCTGTAAATCAAAGCGCTTTGCAAGTGGACTCTTTGTTCAAAACGGTAGATGTTTATCTAATGAGGAAAGAGATTAATATCTAACAAAAAGTATTGACGCTCATCTTATAATGTGATATATTATATTAGATATATATCTAATATAATGACAGATGAATATTTTATACGGGAGAAGACGATGGATATGGAAGTGCAGAAAGAAAAAATCGGTTACAGGGATGTTTTGAAACAGAAGGAATATTTAAAAATTATTTTTGCCAACCTGATAAGCAGATTTGGAGACTCTTTGGATGCCATTGCCTTCACATGGCTGGTATATGCCGTGACAGGGAGTGCAGCATGGTCGGCTGTTATATTTGCGGTCAATCAGCTGCCTTCCGTACTGATACAGCCATTTGCCGGCGCCCTGGTTGAAGGGATGAATAAGAAAAAGCTGATGGTAGTTACAGATATGATACGGGGGTTTATTACGGCAGGGCTTGCTGTGATTTATCTGACAGGAAACGTGAATGCATGGATTCTGCTTGCCTTTACAATCATCAATTCTACGGTGGAGGCATTTCGGATTCCCGCAAGCATGGCAGTTATTCCGAAAATACTGGAAGAGAGATATTTTTCTTACGGTACCTCTTTAAATGCAACCTTGAGTACGGTTGTGCAGCTTGTAGGTATGGGAGTGGCAGGGCTCATTATCGGTATATTAGGAATGGGTACGGCAATATTTGCGGATGCGATATCTTTTTTCGCTTCGGCATCGATACTTTGTTTCCTTAGGATAAAGGAAAAGAATCTGCAAAGGGAAGCACTGCATGTAAAAAAATATTTAAGTACGCTCAAAGAGGGTATCGTTTATCTGAAAAAGCAGGAGGTTATTCGCAATTTCTGCATTATGGCAGTCCTGATTAATGCAGCTATCGTGCCCTTAAATTCCCTGCAGAGTCCGCTGATTATGGAGGTTATGGGGCAGGGGAGCGAGCTTTTGAGTGTTTTCTCTGTTACGGTGACGGCAGGGATGGGGCTGGGTTCCTTTATATATCCGTTTATCAGTAAAAGGATGAAGGTACGGACGCAGATTGTGTCCATGGGACTGCTAATTGCATTGGGAACCGGCATGTATACATTAGGCAATGTTATCAGACCCTTTGTGGCAGGCATCTATATACTGACCATTGTAATATCCTTTATAATAGGCAGCGCAGCAAGCATATTTATGTCTGTGCTGAATGTGCAGTTTATGACGGTGGTGGATCCGAATTACCTGGCACGCGTAGGTTCTATTTTTAATGCAGGCGCCTGTGCGGCAACGCCCGTAATGTCCGTGATGGTCGGCGCAGCGACATCGATTTTGTCCGTATCGCAAATTTTTGTAGTGAGTGCTGTACTTTGTGGTATAATATTTTTATATATTGGTATTTTCAAAGTCAGATTTGAATAAACGAGGTCAGCTATAGCCGGCAGCGTATTTGATACAGGAGAGAACCGTGTTAAGAGAAATAAGCAGAAAAGTTGATTATGTAGCAGAGGGAATTGAATTACTGAGACATTTGGGAGGTGGGGAAAAGTATGCTGCATTGCAGGAGCGGCTGACCCATAAATACGGCTGTTCCTTTAAAAAATCAGAGATAAATTTTAAACTGCTTATGCAGATTGAACGGGAGGCGGAGCATGCCTTTTTAAAAGAAGCGGAGATTGTACGGTACTATTTCGGCAAAGGCGAAGGAGAGGACTGTGTAGGAAGGGTATTGCTTCTGTGGGATGAATATAAAGGCGCAGACTATAAAAATACAGATGCGCTTGCTGCTTATTTAGAAGGCTTGACAGAGCAGGATTATTGTGAAAAATTTGGTATATGCCTGCAGCAATATGGAGATTTGTTCCGGGAGGACAGTGAATTTGAAAAGATGCGCGAGCCTATAAACGTTATCTCCTATCTGATGAAGATGGAAGTGAAGGACGAGGAAAAATGGAAGCTGCAGACTGTTTTCATGGAAAGAAAAGAGCATCAGGAAAAGGTTATGAAGCTTCTTCATAAGGCAGTGGAGGTGCTTTCGCTGTATGGAAAAGAATTAGAGGAATGTACCGGACGCTTTTACCAATATTGGAAAAAGTCATTGGCAGCGGAGAGCTTTGTCAGTCTCTATTTAAAGGACCGGATGCAGGCGGCAGATATGGGGGAGAATCCTTTAGGCTACCGCATTCGTCCGGCAATCATACAATTAAATGCATTCGGACTTCATATCGATATGGATGAAAAGGGGCATTATCAGAAGCCTGACAATATACGCATCGGCATCCTGTTTGATGATGAATTTGATATTGCTTCCCGGGTTTTTGGCGCAGAAAAAGAGGTGGAAGGCACTGCACTGCAGGCGTTAAAGCTGTTTGGCGATAAAAGTAAGTTTGAAATCCTTTCCTATATCCGGGACAGACGCGCGTACGGCAGTGAGCTTGCAAAGCATCTTAATCTGACAACGGCTACGATTTCCCATCACATGGGCGCATTGGTTGTAGCGGGATTGGTTCATATAGAAAAAGAGGATAACAGAATTTATTATCGGGCAAATAAAGAAGAGATAGAGAAGGTTCTGATATACTGCAGAAAGGTATTGGCCGGCGCTCCAAATGATTAAGCACAATTTCCATGCTTTCCAATTTCCAAGGTATAAAATGCCACCATTTACAGATAATAGTATCATAAATTCAGATTTGCAAATGGAGGAAAATGAATGAAAGCAACAGGAATTGTAAGAAGAATAGACGACCTTGGTCGTATTGTGATACCTAAGGAAATTCGCAGGACGCTGCGGATTAGGGAATCGGACCCACTGGAGATTTTTACGGACCGTGAAGGGGAGATTATCCTGAAAAAATACTCTCCTATTGGGGAGATGACGACTTTTGCCAAACAATATGCGGATAGTCTTTCTCAGGTTTCCGGTCATGCGGCGCTGATTGCCGACAGAGACCAGTTCATTGCAGTGAGCGGCGGGTACAAGCAGTTTTTAGGAAAGAACATCAGCAAGCAGATGGAAGAAAAGATTGCAGACAGAGAAACTGTCATAGCAGTAAAGGGAGAGAAAAATTTTATTCCGGTAACGGATGACAGCAGTGAAGAATATCTGCAGGAAGCATTGACTCCCATTATCTGCGAGGGTGATGTGATAGGTGCGGTAGTTCTTTTGAAAAATGATACAAAAACAAAGCTGGGGGAAGTGGAATATAAATTGATTATGTCTGCGGCAGGTTTTTTAGGCAGACAGATGGAGCAGTAAGAAACAGGGGTGCCGCGCAATCATCTAAAACGATGATTTTGTGATACCCCCTTTTTCTGTTATTTTCTTAGGATATTTTAGACAATTCCTTTTGTCAGGAGCCAGTCAGCCCATACGGTATAATATTTTCCCAGTACATGTGCATCATCGGCAGTATAGGAGGCGTCCAAATTGCCCTGACCGTCATCAAAGATTTCATTTACGTCTATATAGAAACGGGTTTTATTGTCAGCCATATTTTGCAGGGCCTGATTTATCCTGTCGATAGAGGCGTTATTGTATATTTTGTCCGAGGAAGAACGTTTTTGGGTCAGGTGCAGGTTGGCTTCCAAAAACAATAAGGCGTCCGGCTGCAGCTGGTGAATTTTTTCTACCATTTGCTGATACTTTTCAACAGTTGTATCATAATCATACCCTAACTCGTTGATGCCCATCATAATGTAGATTTTGCCGTACTGGCGGGCAGACAGAAGCTCCTCCAGTGTCTGTTTGCCGGTTTGATCTATATCAAGCTCTGCTGTAAAGACTTTATATACACTCATGCCGGAATAGGCAAATACATCGGCTTCTCCTAAATCGGCATATTCTGACAGCCCTACGGTTCTGGAATCTCCGATAAAAAGTGCATCTGACCAATAGGTTCTGTCAATGGTGGTAAAAGATTTTTCGGCTGCCAAATCCGGTTCTTCGGACTGTGCGGTGTCGGAATCAGGCTGCGGCACCTGAGGGGTGGGCTGCGAGGTATCGGAATCAGGCTGCGGTACCTGGGGATTGGACTGTGCGGTGTCGGAATCGGGCTGCGGCACTGAAAAGTCAGGCTGCGTGGGGGTGTTCGGCGTTAGATATTCTTTGTCCGGCATAGTTTCTGTATTTTCCGCATCATAAATTAGCTTTTCCGATGCCATGATTTTTTTCCACATACCGGGGAGGGAAAGCCCAACAGATATTATCATCATGATTGTAAATATATTTTTTCTCATCGTTATCTCCATTCGCAAGAAAGCTTTATCTTAAAATCTGAGCTTTAAAATCTGAAGTACAAAAACGGGTCGTCCATACCGATATACAGGCAGTAAACGGACAGCCAGAAGATTAAAAACAACGCCAGAATAACAGGTAATTTCTGACGGTATCGCTGATATAGCCTTGCAGGCAGCGGGGTTGCAAAGAGCAGGCCGACAAGCAGGCTTACGGCATATATTTTACCGTATTTCAGATAATCTTCTGCGAACAGCACTTTTCCTGATGTGCCTAAAAAAGGAAAAAGCTTATACAGATAAAGCTTAATCTGTCCCATATCCGTTACGGCAAAAAACAGCCAGGATACGGGGATTGCCATGCACATATAGGCATGCCCGATTACCGGAAAGCGCTTAAGAAGTTTTAAAAGGCCTGCTTTTTCTATGAGAATCAATAAGCACAGCACAATGCCCCACAGTACAAAATTCCAACTGGCTCCGTGCCATATGCCGGTACACAGCCATACAATGACCGTATTGCGAATCATATTCAGTCTGCCATTCCTGCTTCCGCCTAAGGGAATATAGACATATTCCCGAAACCAGCTTCCAAGCGTTATATGCCAACGGCGCCAGAAATCTGTCATGGACAGGGCGGCATAAGGATGTCTGAAATTTACCGGAAGCTGAAAGCCCATCAGTTTTCCGAGTCCGATGGCCATGAGAGAATAGCCGTAGAAGTCAAAATAAATCTGCAGACTGAAGGCAATGATGCCGAGCCATGCAAGCTGTGTGGATATGCTTTCAAAGCCGATTGTATTCACTTCGTTCCACAGTCTGCCCAATTGGTTTGCCAGTAAGACTTTCATTCCAAGACCCATGACAAAGGTACGAAGCCCGTCTTCAACATCGGCAGCGGTTACTTTTCTACTTTTCAGGGAGGCAGATATTTCCGGATAGGAGACAATCGGTCCGGCAATGAGCTGCGGAAACATGCACAGGTACACGCCCAGCCTGACTACGGATTCTTCGGATTTTGTTTTGTGCCGGTAGACGTCTGCCAGATAGGACACAATCTGAAAGGTGTAGAAGCTGATTCCGATGGGAAGTACAAGCTCTGCCTGGGGTATTGTAAAAGAAAAACCGATACCGTGCAGGAGTGCATTTATATTTTCTATGAAAAAATCTAAATATTTAAAAAGAAAAAGCCATGAAAAATTATAGAAAAGCCCAATTATCAGCCATCTTTTCCGGACAATGGCGCTTCCCGCGGAATCTATGATTCTTCCCAGCAGATAATTCACCAGAATGGACAGCAGCATCAGTAAAATATAAGCAGGCTGCTTTAGGTTTCCATAGGAATAAAATAAGAGGCTGCCTGACAGCAACACAAAATTTTTAATTGGTTTAGGCGTTATATAATAAATCAGTAAGAAGACTGTTAAAAAGATAAAAATAAATTCCAGGCTGCTGAAAACCACATTTTTCCCTCATTTCCTTTTTGCAATGTATTGTTGCTTCTCTAATATAAGATGCATCAGGACCTGTAAAAAGTTGCAGGAAGTTGCAGGAAAATTTATGTTAAAAAAACAAGCCTTCGTATTAATGAGGTGTCCTCTAATACGCGGCTTGTTTTTACTTACTTTTTGTGACAAAAAACTTATAATTATTTTTCACTCATGTCATCAAGGAGCTTGATTTTAATATCGTATAGCTTTTTGGATAAATCCACATATACCTTGTGGGGATTTATCAGACGTCTTGTTTCATCCCAGAGGGTATCCAGTTCTTTTTTACAGATATCGCGGATTTCCATTACCTTGGGTGAAGTATAGCAGCATTCTCCGTTTTTAAAGACAGGTAACATCAGCTCGCGGAGGGTATAGGTGCCGCCCTCCAGCCTTGTCTTTTTCCAGGGCTCAACCGGGTCAAACAGCTTCATGGGCTGGGATTCGTCAAACTGCTCGTCCACAAGACAGATTAAATCGGCTTTTATTTTGCCGGTTTCCTTTTCATAAATACGATATATGGTTTTGTTGCCGGGATTCGTAACCTTTTCACTGTTTTCGGAAAGCTTGATTTTGGGAATGAAACTGCCGTCTGCTCCCTTCACGGCAGCAAGCTTGTAAACGCCGCCAAAGGAAGGGCAGTCTTTTGATGTAATAAGGTTGGTACCTACACCCCAGGAGGTGATGGCAGCGCCCTGCACCTTTAAGCTGTCTATCAGGTATTCATCCAGATCATTGGAAGCAGAGATAACGGCGTCAGTAAAGCCGGCAGCATCTAACATCTTGCGAGCTTTCTTGGAAAGGTAAGCAAGGTCGCCGCTGTCAAGACGGATACCATACATGGTCAGGGGAATTCCTGCTTCGCGCATTTCCTTAAATACCCTTATGGCGTTGGGTACACCGGACTTTAAGGTGTCATAGGTGTCTACTAAGAGAATGCAGGCATTGGGATAGATGTCGGCATAAGTTTTAAAGGCAGTATATTCATCGGGAAAGCTCATAATCCAGCTATGGGCATGAGTACCTTTTACCGGAACGTCAAAAAGCTGGCCGGCAAGTACATTGCTGGTGGCAATGCAGCCGCCGATCATGGCAGCACGTGCGCCGTAGATGCCGGCGTCCGGTCCCTGGGCACGTCTTAAACCGAATTCCATAATACCGTCTCCCTGTGCGGCAAAGCACACTCTGGAAGCCTTGGTTGCAATCAGGCTCTGGTGGTTTAAAATATTCAGAATGGCTGTTTCTACAAGCTGTGCCTGCATAATGGGAGCAATTACCTTGATAAGCGGTTCTCTGGGGAATATAACGGTTCCTTCGGGAATGGCATAGATATCGCCGGTAAAACGGAAGTCCTTCAGATAATCAAGGAAATCCGGTTCAAAGATATGAAGGCTTGCAAGATAGTCAATGTCTTCTTTATCAAAGCGCAGGTTTTTAACATAGTCAATTACCTGTTCCAAACCTGCCGCAATGGCATAACCGCCGTCATTGGGATTCGTGCGGTAAAAAGCATCAAAAATTACAGTTTCATTTTGGTCTTTGTTTTTAAAGTAGCCCTGCATCATGGTCAGCTCATAGAGATCGGTAAGCAGGGTAAGATTTTGTCGGTCCATTCGTTTATCCTTTCCACTGTCAAGACAGTTGTAAAAACTGTGCTTATCATACGCTTTTTTAAGGCATCCGTCAAGCTTTAGACAACGATACAGTTTCTGCCGTTCATTTTGCCTTTATACAGGTTTGAATCAGCTTCCTGCAGCAGTTCTTTAATATTGGTATTGATGCCGCCTTTGGCAAGACCGACGGTCATGGTGACGGAGATGGCCTGGTCGTCATAGGCTACGGTGAGATTGCGGATATCCGTTAAGAGGTCCTCTACATATTTCTGTGCCGTTTCTAAATCCGCATTGTCAAACAGAAAGAGGAATTCCTCTCCGCCCCAGCGTGCAGCGAAGCCTTTTCCCAGCATATTCTTTTTTAAAATGCCGGCCACTTTTTTAAGAACCAGATCACCGCATTCGTGTCCATAGGTATCATTGACCGATTTAAAGAAATCGATGTCGCCTATGGCAACTACAAAACCGGTTCCATGGATATTGGCCTGCATCTGCGTCTGTTTCAGGCGTTTGTCTGCAAAGCGGCGGTTGTTTAATTCGGTCAGGGTGTCCTGTTCCACCAGATTGCGGAGAGAACGCTGCATATAAAGGGCAGAATAACCCATTTCACTCAGTTCGTCATTACGCCGCAGGACATCGCTGTCCAGCTCTTCCGAAAGATTGCCGGTGGATACCTTGGAAAGGAAGGTGCGTATCTTCTGAAGGGTAACAATCAGCCTGCGGGTATAGAAGGAGGTAACCAGACTGACAATGAATATACTGCATAGAACGATAAGCATAATGGGAAAAACGGCATGACGGACAGCGGCATTGACCTCCGTGCAGGGCTTGCCGGCATAGACCATGCCTATGATGCTGCCGTCCGCATTGCGCAGCGGCGTATAATAAGCAAAATATTTTACATCGTCTATCATGGTGTTGCTGTAAAAGCAGGATTGGCCCCCATAGAGGACATCCTCTATGATGCGCAGATTGGCACCGGTGCCTACGATGCGGTTGCCATCGGCATCACGGAGCGTAGTCAGTATCCGGGTATCCTGATAAAAGATGGTAATATCTGTCTGTGTATCGGCGTGGAGTCTGTCGATAACAGAATAATCGGAGGTCAGCGCATAGTCTCCTTTCATAAACTCATAGGCGGTAACGCCTTCCAAATGATAATCTCCGGGATAGAGCAGATCATAAGTCAGAATAACGGCATCAGCCATATTTTTTAATTTGGTATGCACCTCTGAATGCATGGCAGATTCCACCGTATGGTAACTGAATACGGTAATGACCAAACCCAAAATAAGCAGGGGGATGATACTCATTGCCTGCAGGGAACGATAAAGGTGTCCTTTTTGTTTGGTTTTATTCATAAATTTCCCTCCACACACTGAACACTATATACTATGTATTATACTGCGGGCAGTTTACTTGTACAAGCACTACATGGGGTAGTTGGGAAAAAGGCGCAGGATGGTTATGAAAGATGCTGATTTACATACATTTTTCTTGACATTTGCGGAAAATGCACTATATAATGTTTCTACAAGTAAAGACTATGACGAAGACAGTATGTAATTTTTGAAAATTTCAGCGAGCCGGTGAGGGTGCAAGACCGGCATGAGTAGAAGATTACGGAATATCACTTCCGAGTTGCACGGACAAAAGGCGGTAGAAACAGCGGCGCGAGTAGTCCGGGACGGCGTCCTGCCGTTATCAGGAACCATATAATCCCTTTTGGGACGTATGCTGTAACAGGTGGTAACACGGGTATATTATGACCTCGTCCTTTTACGGATGGGGTCTTTTATTTATCTTATTAAAAACAAGTGCTTAAGTAAGAAAGGGAGAATGCTATGTATCAGAAAGTATCCACTGATTTGAATTTTGTGGAAAGAGAAAAACAGGTTGAAACCTTTTGGAAGGAAAATGATATCTTTGAAAAGAGTATGGAGAGCAGAAAGGAAGGTCCTGTTTACAATTTTTATGACGGACCGCCTACCGCTAACGGCAAGCCCCATATCGGTCATGTGCTGACCCGTGTCATTAAGGATATGATTCCCAGATACCGTACCATGAAGGGCTGTATGGTGCCCAGAAAGGCGGGGTGGGATACCCACGGACTGCCTGTGGAAATCGAAGTGGAGAAGCTGCTTGGACTGGACGGCAAGGACCAGATTGAAAGCTACGGTTTGGAGCCTTTTATCAAAAAGTGTAAAGAGAGCGTCTGGAAATACAAAGGCATGTGGGAGGATTTCTCCGGTACTGTCGGTTTTTGGGCAGATATGGATAATCCTTATGTTACCTATCATGATGATTATATTGAATCCGAGTGGTGGGCATTAAAGGAAATCTGGGATAAGGGCCTGCTCTATAAGGGCTTTAAAATCGTGCCTTACTGTCCCCGCTGCGGCACACCGCTTTCCGCACAGGAGGTGGCGCAGGGCTATAAGGATGTAAAGGAACGTTCTGCAATTGCGCGCTTCAAGGTAAAGGATGAGGACGCTTATATTTTAGCGTGGACCACTACGCCGTGGACGCTGCCCTCTAACGTGGCTCTCTGTGTAAATCCTGCAGAAACCTATGCAAAAGTAAAGGCTGCGGACGGCTATACCTATTATATGGCAGAGGCGCTTCTGGATACCGTTTTGGGCAGACTGGCAGTGAAGGCTGACCCTGAAAACGGCGTGGAAGCAAAGCCTGCTTATGAAATTTTAGAGACTATGACCGGTAAGGCTTTGGAATATAAGGAATATGTACCGCTGTTTGACTGTGCCCGGGCACTGTGTGAAAAGCAGCATAAAAAGGCATATTATGTTACCTGTGCAGATTTTGTAACACTGACTGACGGTACCGGCGTGGTGCATATGGCACCTGCTTTCGGTGAGGATGATGCCAAGGTCGGACGCGAGTATGGCCTTCCTTTTGTACAGCTTGTTGACGGTCAGGGCAATATGACGGAAGAAACGCCGTATGCCGGTGTTTTTGTAAAAAAAGCAGACCCTATGGTATTAAAGGATCTGGATGAAAAGGGGCTTTTGTTTGAGGCGCCTAAATTTGAACACAGCTATCCCCACTGCTGGAGATGCGACACCCCGCTGCTCTATTATGCCCGTGAATCCTGGTATATCAAGATGACGGCGGTGAAAGAGGATTTAATCCGCAACAACAATACAATCAACTGGATTCCGGAATCCATCGGCAAGGGCCGTTTCGGTGACTGGCTGGAAAATGTGCAGGACTGGGCAATTTCCCGTAACCGTTACTGGGGAACCCCGTTAAATATCTGGGAATGTGAATGCGGCTGCCAGCACAGCATAGGCAGCAGGGCAGAGCTTGCTGAAATGAGCGGCAACCCTGAAAATGCAAAGGTAGAGCTTCACAGACCGTATATCGATGAAGTGACGATTAAATGTCCGAAGTGCGGCGGCGTTATGCACCGGGTGCCGGAGGTAATTGACTGCTGGTTTGACTCCGGAGCCATGCCCTTTGCACAGCACCATTATCCGTTTGAAAATAAGGAGCTGTTTGAAAAGCAGTTCCCGGCACAGTTTATTTCCGAGGCGGTAGACCAGACAAGAGGCTGGTTCTATTCCCTGCTTGCAGAGTCCACCCTTTTGTTCAACAAGGCGCCCTATGAGAACGTCATTGTCTTAGGCCATGTACAGGATGAAAACGGACAGAAGATGAGTAAGAGCAAGGGCAATGCGGTAGACCCCTTTGATGCGCTGCAGACCTATGGCGCAGATGCCATCCGCTGGTATTTCTATGTCAATTCCGCACCCTGGCTGCCCAACCGTTTCCACGGCAAGGCTGTACAGGAAGGACAGCGTAAGTTTATGGGAACCCTTTGGAATACCTATGCGTTCTTTGTACTGTACGCCAATATTGATGATTTTGATGCAACGAAGTATACCCTGGAATATGATAAGCTTACTGTTATGGATAAATGGCTCTTATCCAAGCTCAATACGGTTGTGACCGAGGTGGATGACAATCTGAACAACTACCGGATTCCTGAGGCTGCAAGGGCATTGCAGGAATTTGTGGACGATATGAGCAACTGGTATGTGAGAAGAAGCCGTGAGCGTTTCTGGGCAAAGGGGATGGAGCAGGATAAGATAAGCGCCTATATGACCCTGTATACGGCCCTGGTTACCATCTGCAAGGCGGCAGCTCCCATGGTGCCGTTTATGACAGAGGATATCTATCAGAATCTGGTAAGAAGCCTTGATAAGAATGCACCGGAAAGTATTCATCTGTGTGATTTCCCTGTTGCAAATCCTGCTTTCACGGATAAGAAGCTGGAAGAGGCTATGGAAACGGTATTAAAGGCTGTAGTGATGGGCCGTGCCTGCAGAAATACGGCAAATATCAAAAACCGTCAGCCCATAAGCACCATGTTTGTTAAGGCAGACCGCGAGTTGACCGATTTCTACAAGGCGATTATCGCAGATGAGCTGAATGTGAAACAGGTAGTATTTACTGATGATGTACGGGAATTTACCTCCTATAGCTTTAAGCCGCAGTTAAGGACTGTGGGACCCAAATACGGCAAGCAGTTAGGCGGCATTCAGAAAATGCTGGCTTCTCTTGACGGCAATGCAGCCATGGATGAATTAAAGGAGTCCGGCGCACTGAAGTTTAATGTGGGTGACGTAGAGGTTTCTCTTGCGGAAGAAGACCTGTTGATTGAAATGACACAGAAAGAGGGCTATGTAACGGAAGCCGATAATTATATGACGGTAGTACTGGATACCAATCTGACAGAAGACCTGATTGAAGAAGGCTTTGTACTGGAAGTAATCAGTAAGCTGCAGACCATGAGGAAGGATGCGGGCTTTGAGGTGACTGACCATATCAGGGCAGCTTTTTCGGGGAATGACAGGGTATCAGACATTGTCATGAGAAACAAAGAGGCAATTGCAGGCAAGGTATTGGCTGATGCCATGACAGCGGGAGACACCCTTGCCATCTCCAGGGAATGGAATGTAAACGGAGAAAATGTCACAATTTCTGTAGAAAGAGTATGAAAAAAAGAGTATAATTATACGCGACAGCATGACAAAGAGAAAGTAAGGAGGACAGTGTATGCTGAGAAAAACGGGCAAGTTTGATAAGGAATTATTTAAAAGAAGCGTATTGTACAATATCAAAACCTTATATAGGAAAACACTGGAGGAGGCAACGCCCCAGCAGATATTTCAGGCTGTGTGCTATGCCACCAAGGATGTTATTGTAGATAACTGGATGGAAACGCAACAGGCCTATGATAAACAGGATCCTAAGATGGTATATTATCTTTCCATGGAATTTCTGATGGGAAGGGCTCTTGGCAACAATCTTATTAACCTGCAGGCTTACAAGCCTGTGAAGGAAGCTCTTTCGGAGCTGGGACTGGATTTGAATTTAATAGAAGATATGGAGCCGGATGCAGCACTCGGAAACGGCGGTCTGGGACGTTTGGCTGCCTGCTTTTTAGATTCCCTGGCAACCCTGGGCTATCCTGCTTACGGCTGCGGAATCCGTTACCGTTACGGTATGTTTAAGCAGGAAATAAAGGACGGCTATCAGGTGGAGGTACCTGATAACTGGCTGGAAAACGGCAATCCCTTTGAACTGCGCCGTCCCGAATATGCCAAAATCGTTAAATTCGGCGGTTATGTAAATATCCGTACCGATGAAAAGGGCAGAAACCATTTTTATCAGGAGGGCTATCAGTCCGTAAAGGCAATTCCCTTTGATATGCCCATCGTAGGCTACGGAAACGGCATCGTGAATACCCTGCGTATCTGGGATACAGAGCCTATAGAGTGTTTCCAGCTGGATTCCTTTGATAAGGGCGACTATCAGAAGGCTGTAGAGCAGCAGAATCTGGCCCGTAACATCGTAGAAGTACTTTACCCCAATGACAATCATTATGCCGGCAAAGAGCTTCGTTTAAAACAGCAGTATTTCTTCATTTCCGCGTCCGTTCAGGAAGCAGTGGAAAAATATATGAGAAAGCATCAGGATATCACAAAGTTCTATGAGAAGGTAACGTTCCAGTTAAACGATACCCATCCTACTGTAGCCATCGCAGAGCTTATGCGTATTCTGATGGATGATTATGATTTGGAGTGGGATGAAGCATGGAAGATAACCACTAAAACCTGCGCTTATACCAACCATACCATTATGGCGGAAGCGTTGGAAAAATGGCCTATTGAGCTGTTTTCCCGCCTGCTGCCCCGTATATATCAGATTATTGAAGAAATCAACCGCCGTTTTGTTGCACAGATTGCAGCGGCATATCCCGGCAATCAGGAAAAAATCCGCAAGATGGCAATCGTCTATGACGGACAGGTGCGTATGGCGCATCTTGCCATTGTGGCAGGCTATTCCGTAAACGGTGTGGCAAGACTGCATACAGAGATTTTAAAGCACCAGGAATTAAAGGACTTTTATGAAATGATGCCGGATAAATTCAACAACAAGACCAACGGCATTACCCAGAGAAGGTTCCTTTTACACGGCAATCCGCTGCTTGCGGACTGGGTAACGGAGCATATCGGTTCCGAATGGATTACAGACCTGCAGAAGATTTCCAAGATGAAGATATATGCAGGGGACGAGAAGGCGCGGCAGGAGTTTATGAATATCAAATACCGCAACAAGGTACGTCTGGCACAGTATATCTTAGAGCATAACGGTGTAGTGGTAGACCCCAGGTCCATTTTTGACGTACAGGTAAAGCGTCTCCATGAGTATAAGAGACAGCTCTTGAATATTCTGCATGTCATGTATCTGTACAATGAATTAAAGGACCATCCTGAGATGGAATTTTATCCCCGTACCTTTATTTTCGGTGCAAAGGCAGCCGCAGGCTACCGTAATGCCAAGCTGACCATTAAGCTGATTAATGCGGTTGCGGATGTTATCAACAATGATGTGTCAATAGGCGGCAAGATGAAGGTGGTATTCATTGAAAACTACCGTGTATCCAACGCGGAAATGATTTTTGCGGCAGCAGATGTATCCGAGCAGATTTCCACTGCCAGCAAGGAAGCCTCCGGTACCGGCAATATGAAGTTCATGTTAAACGGCGCGCTTACTATCGGTACTATGGACGGTGCCAATGTGGAAATCGTAGAAGAGGTCGGCGAGGACAATGCTTTCATTTTCGGCTTGTCTTCGGATGAGGTTATCCGTTATGAAAACTACGGCGGTTACAATCCCATGGATATTTTCAACAATGATCAGGATGTCAGGAAGGTGCTGATGCAGCTTATTAACGGTACTTATGCACCGGGCGACCCTGAGCTGTTCAGAACGTTATACAATTCCCTGCTCAATACGCAGAGTACACAGAAAGCGGATACCTATTTTATTTTAAAGGACTTCAAGTCCTATGCGGAAGCACAGAAGAAGGTGGAAGCGGCGTACAGAGACGAAACGGGCTGGGCAAAGAGCGCTATCTTGAATATGGCAAGCTCCGGCAAGTTTACCTCTGACAGAACCATTCAGGAATACGTGGATGATATCTGGCATTTGGATAAAGTAGAGCTTAAATAAACAAAAGCAGGATGCCCGGAATTTCCGGGCATTTGTGCTACCCGCATATGGGATATAGTACAAGAGATAAGAAGAGACAGAAAAAATAAGGCAGGAAATAATTATGCAGAATAGATACCGGATACGTCTTTTTTATGTGGGCTGCATGCTGCTTGCAGCAGCCGGCCTTTCTGTTTTTGCAGGCTGCGGAAAAGGTGAAGCAAGGTGGGAAAAACAGATTACGGAAGAAGAGATTGTGCTGGAGGGTATTTCACAGGAATATGAGCTTTTGTTTCTGACGGATACGCATATGATTGTGATAGATGAAGAGGATTCGGCAAAGATTACGGCAAATGCCAGGTCAAGGATTTCCCAGTTTAAAAATACAGAGGGCGTTTCCTCGGCGCACCAGTTTGACGAATGGATAGAATATGCCAATGCGGAAGAAGTAGACGGCGTACTCTTTGGAGGGGATATCATAGATTATCCTTCCCGCTCCAATATTGCTTATTTGGAAAAGCAGTTAGAGCTGCTTACCATGCCGTATCTATATGCGTTGGGCAATCACGACTGGACATATCCCTGGGAATATATGACGGAGTTCGGAGAGGATAAGTATCTGCCGCTTTTAGAGCCGTACATGAAAGGGGACACATTTATCCATACCCATGATTTCGGAGATTTTTTAGTAGTGGCTGTGGATAACAGCACGAATCAGGTTAATGAAGAGGTGTTGGAGGAATACGAAGAGGTACTGGCTATGGGAAAGCCCGTTATCCTTATGGCTCATGTGCCTTTTTTAACCCAGTCGGTCCTTACCAAAGCAAAAACCGCATGGAAACAGCCGGTTGTGATTGGCGGCGGCAATTATGGCGGCATTTATCCGGATGAAAATTCCACACGCTTTTTGGAACTGACAACAGCAGCAGACAGTCCGGTGGTAGCTGTGCTGGCAGGCCACGTGCATTATTATGACAAGGACTATATAGACGGAGAAAAAGATGTTATACAGATAGTAGGGGATGCGGGATTCAGAGGCAGCGCGATTTTGCTGCATATAAAGCCGCAGACTTAAAGCCTGCTTTTGTAGGACGGATTACAGATTGGATTGTATACTGTAACGGGCCTTTCCTGTTCTTTTGGCACGGTACAGCATACAGTCTACGGTCTCATAGAGCCCGGAAAAAGGAAGCGGGGAAGAACCGCAGACAATACCAACGGAACAGCTTTGTTCCAACTGATAGGCTTTCATCAGGCTTCTGATGGAGGCTATTATTTTTTCTGCTGCTTTTTCAGAGTGGCTGACAAGGTCCGGATTGGAGGTGAATACTAAAAATTCGTCTCCGCCGATGCGGCCAATGATATCCTGTTCACCAAAGCATTCCGATAAAAGGGATGCTATTTTTTGTAGAATCATATCTCCGGACGGATGGCCCAGAGTATCATTTACCATTTTAAAATCGTCTAAATCCAACATAAAAAGAGCATAAGGGGAGGTGCTATGACGCAGACTGCGGGAAATCAATTCCTCAGTATAATGCCGGTTAAAAAGGCCTGTAAGAGAATCCTTCTGCCGCTCGGCTTCCCATTCGGAAACATAGGGGATGGAGAGGTGCAGGATGGAAACAACCGGCTTTTGCAGGCGCTTTTTATGGCATACACAGGAAAAACGGCGTGCCGCAAAATGCCCTGAGACAATACAGGTTTTAGAATCCGGCATTGCAGCAGAAAAGCTGTCGGCATAAACAGACAGGGTGGGAAAGCAGTGAGAAGGCTGCCTGTTTAAAAAAGCAGATTTGGTAAGCGGGGATAATCCGCTGTATTCTGCCAAAAAAGTAAAATTATCCGAAAGCAGGGGGGCGTATGTTTGAAGAAGCTGCATATCTTCTGAAATATATGCATTTATCAGGCTGGCAGCCAGTTCCCTGCAGGCTTCACAAAAATCCTTTCTTTTCATCTGTTTTTCTCCGTGAAATATTAAAGGTCGTTTTGTTACTTTTTTCATTATAGAGTTTATAACTCTAAAAGTCAAGGAAATACTAAGGAGTGAATTATACTTTACATACACTTTAGATACTGGCATTAGGGCTTTGCAAGGAGCAGATTATGAAGTATAATGAAAGAATCCGCAATTTACGGGAAAACCATTTTTTAACACAACAAAAGATTGCCGATTTACTAAATGTGGGACAACGGACCTATTGCGATTATGAAAGCGGTAAGACACGTATTCCGGTGGAGAGCCTTATTGTTCTGGCACGGTTTTATAATGTAAGTATGGATTATATCTCAGGAGTGACAGATAAAGCAGCACCCTTTCCGGAAAGCTGAGATAAAAGCAGGTGATTACCGGCAGGAGAACGGTTATGGAGAGAAAGAATAAATATTTTTTTGGAATGCTTCTGCTTTGCAGCATCCTGTTTGCAGGCGGCTGCGGTACAGACGTTGAAAAAACGGCCCTGAGCTTTGATGCAAAGGTGGAGACAGCACCTGCCGCATCAGGCACGGAGGCAGAAGCAGAAACGCTGCAACCCCTGCCCGGTACGGAGCAGGACTTACAGGGCGGCAGAACGGCAGGCACTTACATTCTTTCGGCAAGAGAAACGCTCTCTTTAGGGGCTGAGACAGCAGAGCAGATAATGTCTTTGGGCTGCGCAGTCTTAAGAGAAGAAGGACTTCCGGAAGTGACGCTTGTAATGGTGGGGGATATGCTGATGCATATGCCGGTCAATAACAGTGGAAAAATGGCAGACGGCAGCATCAACTTTGACCATCTTTTTACCTATACAAAGGAGATGATTTCGGAAGCGGATATTGCCCTCGTCAATGAAGAGGTCATACTGGGCGGTGAGGAGCTTGGCATTTCAGGCTATCCCAGATTCAATACCTATTATGAGGTTGGGGATGCTTTGGTAAATGCCGGGTTTGACGTGGTGCTGCACGCTACCAACCATGCGATGGACAAGGGCAGGGAAGGGTTGGAAAACTGTCTTGCTTTTTGGGAAAACAAGTATCCTGAAATTGCCGTTTTGGGGATACAGGACAGTGCCAAAGAGCAGGAGGATATCTATGTGTATGAACAGTACGGCATCCGTATTGCCATATTAAATTATACCTATGGGACAAACGGTCTGCCGCTGCCGGAGGGGATGCCCTATGCCGTCAATCTGATGGATGAGACTAAGATTGCAGAGGATGTGGCACGGGCAAAAGAACTGGCGGACTTTGTGGTGCTTTGTCCCCACTGGGGCACGGAATATGTGCTGACGGAGTCCAAATACCAGCGTATGTGGGCAGAATTTTTTATGGAATGCGGCGTGGACCTGGTAATCGGTACGCATCCTCATGTAATAGAGCCGGTGGAGCTTATGAAGGACGATTTGGGCAATGAGATGTTAGTCTATTATTCACTGGGCAATTATGTAAATGCAACGGCATCCGAAAGCAATAAAATCGGTATCCAGATGATCGGAGCCATGGCAGAAGTAACCATTGCCCGCAATGAGAACGGAGAAGTATACATTAAGGACTACGGTGCAGAACCGCTTGTTACCTATTTTTCAGCGGATAAAAAGGAAGTTACTACATATCCTATGGATATGTTTACGGAGGAAATGGCAGAGAACAGCTACACGGTAAAACGGGATGAGAGGTTTTCTCCTGCCTTTTGTGAAGAAATCTGGCAGCAGGTGTTTCCGAATCTGGCAGATGAGTAAACAGAATCTGTGAAAAGTGTAAACAGAATCTGCGGAATGCGTAAACTTTCCATTGCATAAGCAGGGGCTTTCCCTTATAATAACTATGACATGCTTTTATAAAGTACAGTACTAAACATGCAGGAGGAACAACATGATTGAATTACTTTCAGGCGGCGCATATCTGGTAAACGGTACGGAAGTTATTGCCGATACCCCGGATGCAGTGCAGGCTATTTCAAATAAGACCGGCAGGGCGGTGACAAAAGAAGAAGCGGCGAAACAGACTATCGCCTATGATATCCTAAAAAGCCACAATACCTCCGGCAATATGGACAAGCTGAAGATTAAATTTGACAAGCTGACCAGCCATGATATCACATTTGTAGGTATCATTCAGACAGCGCGGGCTTCGGGTCTTACGAAGTTTCCGGTGCCCTATGTACTGACAAACTGCCACAATTCCCTTTGTGCAGTAGGCGGTACGATTAATGAGGATGACCACATGTTTGGTCTTACCTGTGCCAAAAAGTACGGCGGCGTCTATGTACCGCCTCATCAGGCAGTTATCCACCAGTTTGCAAGAGAGATGCTTGCAGGCGGCGGCAGGATGATTTTAGGCTCCGATTCCCATACGAGATACGGCGCGCTGGGCACTATGGCAATGGGCGAGGGCGGTCCTGAGCTGGTAAAGCAGCTTTTAAACCAGACCTATGATATCAATATGCCGGGCGTTGTCGGTGTATATCTGACAGGCTCTCCCATAAAGGGTGTAGGGCCTCAGGACGTGGCACTGGCGATTATCGGCGCTGTATTCAAAAACGGCTATGTCAAGAATAAAGTAATGGAGTTTGTAGGACCGGGTGTGGCTTCCTTAAGCGCAGATTTCCGTATCGGCATCGACGTTATGACAACGGAGACAACCTGCCTTTCCTCTATCTGGCAGACCGACGGAGAAATCGAAGAGTTTTATGATATCCATGGCAGAAAAGAAGAATATAAGGAGCTTATGCCGGGAGAAGTGGCATATTATGACGGCATGATTATGGTGGATTTAAGCAAAATCCGTCCCATGATTGCCATGCCTTTCCATCCCAGCAATACCTATACCATAGAAGAAGTAAATGCCAACCTGTTAGACATTTTGGACGAGACGGAAAAGAGAGCGCTTGTCAGTCTGGACGGTGCGGTAGAATTTTCCTTAAAGGATAAGGTGCGTGACGGTAAATTCTATGTAGACCAGGGTATTATTGCGGGCTGTGCCGGCGGCGGATTTGAAAATATCTGTGCCGCAGCGGACATTTTAAAGGGCAGCTATATCGGTGCGGATGGCTTTACCTTGAGCGTATATCCTGCTTCCATGCCTGTTTATATGGAACTGATTAAAAACGGCTGTGCAGCCTCTATTTTAGAGACGGGCGCCATTATGAAGACGGCCTTCTGCGGTCCCTGCTTCGGTGCCGGAGATACGCCTGCCAACAATGCTTTCAGTATCCGTCACTCTACCAGAAACTTCCCCAACAGGGAAGGCTCCAAGCTGCAGAACGGACAGATTGCATCTGTTGCGCTTATGGACGCCCGTTCCATTGCCGCTACGGCAGCAAACAAGGGTATATTGACCCCTGCAACGGAATTTGACGGCAGTCTGAACAAATATAAATACCACTTTGACAGCAATATCTATGCCAACCGCGTATTTGATTCCAAAGGCGTGGCTGACCCGTCCGTGGAGATTCAGTTTGGCCCCAATATCAAGGACTGGCCGGCTATGGGCGCACTGCCGGAGAATCTGGTATTACAGGTAGTATCCGAGATTCATGACCCGGTTACGACTACGGACGAGCTGATTCCTTCCGGAGAAACCTCCTCCTACCGCTCCAATCCTTTGGGACTGGCAGAGTTTACCTTGAGCCGCAAGGACCCTCAGTATGTGGGACGCGCCAAGGAAATTCAGAAGGCGGAGACAGAGAGAATGGCAGGCGGACATCCCTGTCAGGTGCTTCCTGTACTGAAGGATGTAATGCATGCTATCAAGGCAGAATATCCCGACGCAAACCATGAAAATACGGGCTTTGGCTCTACCATTTTTGCAGTAAAGCCGGGTGACGGCTCTGCACGCGAGCAGGCAGCTTCCTGTCAGAAGGTATTAGGCGGCTGGGCTAACATTGCAAACGAGTATGCCACCAAGCGTTACCGTTCAAACCTCATCAACTGGGGTATGCTTCCTTTCCTGATTGAGGAGGGAGAGCTTCCCTTTAAGAATCTGGATTATCTCTTTATTCCGGGTATTAAAAAGGCAGTGGAGGAAAAAACGGAAGTAATTAAGGCTTATACGGTAGGAAAAGACGGCATGACGGCATTTGAGCTGCGCCTGGGAGAGCTTACCGATGAAGAACGGCAGATTATCTTAAAAGGATGTCTGATTAACTATAACAGAGTATAAAGTGTAAATATGCCCCCGCGAATATCCTGTAATATGGGTTCGCGGGGGATTTTTTTGCAAAAAAACGAAAATGCAGGACATCACTCCACCGTAATCCTGCTGTTGAAACGGTCTAACAGCGTTGCGGCTGCTACGCCGGCGGCAAGAAAGAAAATATTGATAAGGCAGCTTTCTGTGGAAACAGTGAAGCTGTCGTAAGGAATAATCATAATAGTTGCGGCAATGACGATGCCGACAATGCCGTGAAAGGCAACGGAATAGTGGTGTTCAAACAGGGAATTAACTGCTTTGGAAAAGCAGATTACCGTAGCAAGAGCGCCGATGCCGCCGGGCAGCAGTACATTCATGTCAAGGTGACCGATGCCGTCTACAAAGGGCGTATATAAGCCAAGAGGCATAAGCAGGGTAGAAAAGCTCATGCCCGGTGCAATAATGCTTAAGGCAAGGCAGAGCCCGCAGAAGAGATACCAGAAAAAGTTTGGTGTAATCTGTACGGAAGCTGCGCCGAGACTGATTAACAAAATAAAGATAACGGTCATGGCAGAAAACATGGCTATGTAGGAGGCTCTGCTTCTTCCCTTTTCGCCGGCTTCCCTGAAAAGAGAGGGCAGCATGCCGCCAATCAGACCCACAAAAAGGCAGACTGAGGGCGCAGGATATTTTTCCAGTACAAAGGCAAGGAGATTGGCAATGCCCATAAAGCCGATAACAGCACCTAAAAATACCGGCAGAAGCTTTCGTACATGAGTTTTAAAATTACGGAAGGGATTGGAAAGAAATTCCATGATTGGTTTATAAACGCCGAAAATAACGCTTAAAACACCGCCGGAAATACCCGGAAGGACAGCGCCGAGGCCGATAAGGGAGCCTTGAATCATTTTCATAAAAAAGCCGGGAATATTCATAATTACCTCCATTTGTACAGCATTATTACTTCATTAATACTATATGAAAAAGAAACAGATGTCATTCTGCTTTTTTAATCTTAACAAAATCTATACATGTTTAAGCGGCTATGATAACCGGAGGGGCTGAAAAACTTTCCTGAAAATGCTAAATTAATTATATGCTTTGCCGATAAATATAATACAGGCGCTTATGGCCAGGGCGTTTGTACTATAATATTTTAAGTCGCCACGGATGGTATATTAAGGGAAACGGACAGCCCTTTGTATATCATTTTTGTTTTTTGTCAAACAGGGAGGGGAGACGATAACAAGGGACTGAGAAAGGGGTATTATTTGCGAATTGATTCCAGCATAATAGGAATGGAATCCGCCAGAAGATATTCGTCTTCTACAGTAAGATCAAGCCGCTTTCTTGTAAAGGATTACAATGGGAATGCGGCGCACGGTATGGCAGACACCTTCGGTAACTTATTAAATCCCGGTACGGGAGAAGAAATGGCGCCGGAAGAGGGCAATACCACAGAGAATGCCGGAGAGGGCAATATGACGTCAACGGACGCAGTTACGTCACTCAGGGAGCGTGTGGAAAGTCTTAGGAATAACCGCATCAGCTTAAGGTCTTCCGGTATCAGTACGGCAGAAAGCTTCAGGCAGTCAACTATCCGTTATATTTTCAGTATGCTGTTTGGAGAAAACAAAGCAGAACGGTTTTTCGGAAGCAGCAATGAAAATTTTTTCTTAAACGACAGCAGTAATATGCAGGCATCTTCAGGAAACGTGTTGACATTAAGCTCTGAGCAGCTTTATCAGGAAAGCGAAAGCACTTCGTTTTCTGCTGAAGGTATTGTGCGGACAGCGGACGGCAGGGAGATTTCCATTAATGTAGATGTTTCCATGAGCAGAAGCTTTACACAGTATTTTCAGGAAGAATTACAGATTGCACAGGTCAATACCTGCGACCCGTTGGTTCTTAATTTTGACGGCAGTGCGGCAGAACTGACGGATCAGAAATTTTTCTTTGACATTGACGGCGATGGAAAAGAGGATGAGGTCTCCATGTTAGAGGGCGGCAGCGGTTATCTGGCGCTTGACAAAAACGGAGACGGACACATCAATGACGGCAAAGAGCTGTTTGGTCCAAAGTCCGGCAGCGGGTTTAATGACCTTGCTGCTTATGATGAAGACGGCAACGGATGGATAGATGAAAATGACGCTATCTGGTCAAAATTAAAAATCTGGTGCAAAAACGAAGACGGAACAGATTCCCTGTATACCTTGTCCGACAAAGGTGTGGGAGCTGTCTGTTTACAGAACGCAGCTACGGATTTTGCCTTAAACGGGGCAGGAAACCAGACTAACGGCTATATCCGCAATACCGGTATTTTCCTTTATGAAAATGGAAATGTGGGAACGGTGCAGCATCTTGATGTTGCAAAATAAAAGAAAAATTTCATAATAAAAAATAAAAAGAAATCGTCCAAGTTTTCAAAAAACCATGTAGCGCAAAGGAATCTGCGAATACATGGTTTTTTTCTGCATTCCGAATAAAACCCAATTTTACGGCAAGACTAACGTTACAGAAAAAAATCAATTTGTGGTTACCACAGATTCATATAGCAAAGGGAATGAAGGAAAGGATAACAGATTATGAAAAGGCAGAGCAGATATAACCGCAATCATAAAAGCGGCATGAAAAAAGAGCGGATTGTCATGATAGCATCCTCGGCATTTGTGTTGGCAGCGCTTACCATGACAGGAGTATATGTAAGGAACAATAGTGAAAAAACAAAGAACGACGGATATAATATTGATTTCAGCGTATTGGAAGACAGTGCAGGAGATAAATATGAGGAAATCCAAAACAATGCGGAACAGGATTTTTCCAATATAACAGTAACGGAGGATGACTTGGATTATACTCCCATGGAACAGGTGGATTCCGGTATTGTAGAAATTCCGGGACTGACGGATAATAAGCCGGCTGTTTTGGAGGGCCCTACTGACGAAAAACTGGCGGAGCTGGAAAATAATATAACCAATATGTACAATGCAGAGGGCAGTGAAACTGATGATGCCAAAAAGAAAGCAGAAGAAGATGCTAAGGACCAGGCAGCAATGGAAGCAGATGCAGGGGAAAAGACAGATGCAGAGCCTGTTGCAGGGTTTGCGGCAGGTGACAGGCTGGTATGGCCGGTTTCGGGTAATATACTCATTCCCTTCAGCATGGACAAGACTGTTTATTTTTCCACTCTGCAGCAATATAAATACAATCCGGGTCTGATTATTTCGGCAGCGGAGGGAGACGCCATTGCAGCAGCGGCAGCAGGTAAGGTGACAGATATCTTTTTCGATGAAGAAATCGGCAATGCAGTAGCGGTAAATATAGGAAACGGCTATGAAATCACTTACGGACAGCTTAAGGATATTGAGGTATCCGAAGGCAGTTATGTTAAAAAAGGCGGTATAATAGGATATGTGGAAGTACCCACCAAATATTACAGCGTGGAAGGTACAAATGTGTATTTTGCACTGACTTTGGATGGCGAACCGGTTGACCCTATGGGACAGCTTCAGTAAAATCTTAGAGAATAATTATGGCAGGAGCAGAAATGTATATTACAGGCGGACGTATTTTTACCATGGCGGGCCGGATATATGAGAATGGCACCATTCAGATAGAAAACGGGAAAATCAAAGCAGTGAAGGAAGGCGCTATGGGAGATATGCCTGTGGGCACGGAAAAAAAGGTATTGGATGTACAGGGCGCATGGATACTGCCGGGGCTGATTGAAGCACACTGCCATATGGGTATTACGGAGGAAAAGACGGGAGAAGAGGGTGACGACTGCAACGAGAATGTGGAGCCGTCCACCCCTTATCTTCGTGCCATTGATGCGATTAACAGTATGGATGCCGCTTTTCATGATGCCGTCAGGGCAGGCATTACCTCCGCTATGATAGGGCCGGGCAGTTCTAATGTAGTGGGCGGTCAGTTTGCCTTTATCAAGATACAGGGCAGATGCATAGACGATTTGATTGTAAAGGCACCGGCAGCCATGAAGGTGGCATTTGGTGAAAATCCCAAAGTAAATTTTTCGGGACAGAATAAAAGTCCGGTAACGAGAATGGGGATAGCAGCCATCTTGCGGGAGTCGCTTTTTTTGGCAAAGCAGTATAAAGAAAAAAAGGAAAAAGGGCAGGAAGGCTTTTCGGAGGATTTCCGCATGGAGCCGTGGCTTCCCGTACTGAGCCGCGAAATACCCCTAAAGGCGCATGTACACCGGGTGGACGATATTTTTACCGCTGTCAGGATAGCAAAAGAGTATGGTGTTTTCATGACCCTTGACCATTGCAGTGAGGGACATTTGATAGCAGACAGGCTGGCAGAGGAAGGCTTTCCTGCCATTGTAGGACCGGACTTGTCCAGCCGCAGCAAGATAGAAGTAAGGAATATGGCTTTCAAAACGGCGGGCGTGCTGAATGAGGCCGGAGTCCTTGTTGCCATTACAACAGATCATCCGGTTACGTTAATCCAGTCCCTGCCGCTGTGTGCAGGGCTTGCAGTAAAGGCAGGACTTCCTATGGAGGAGGGTCTGAAGGCCATTACCATCAATCCCGCTCTTATCTGCGGGGTGGCGGACAGGGTGGGCAGCCTGGAAGTGGGTAAGGACGCAGACATTGCCATCTTTGACGGCAATCCCATGGAGGTTTTTACAAAGACCTTATATACCATAATTGACGGCAAAATCGTATATGACGGCAGTGTAGATGACAGGTAATTACGAAACAATTTTAAGTGCAAGTTATATTCCGATGAAAAGCCCTTAAAAAACGTCAGTACTTGGGTTGTGTATTTTACAGCCCTATGTACTGCTACGTTTTTTACGGAGCGAGAGCGCGATTTTCATGGAATATAATTGCGCGAAATAGTTTCGTAATTACCGGATAAGGATTAAAAAGGAGAGTGTGCAAAAAGTGCGCTGCTCCTTTTCTTTTGGGCAAAAGCTGTGGAATACCCTTCTGCACTTTACCCTTGTTTATTTTCGTGATAAAATAACGTAGGCAGTAACAAATGATTCCCGGTCAGTTTTTCGGGAAAACAAAAAATCGGAGGGTGGTTTGTCAGGTGCTTAAGCAAAAAAGGGGAAAAATGGGTATCATGCTTCTGCTGGCAGCGGCCCTGTTTGCAGGCTGTACTCCTGCGGCTATGTATAATGGCGGTAAGAGTACGCAGACGGATGCCGCCGCATGGCAGGACAGTCTGGAGACTGCACCCGTGTTAGACTATGAAGTACCTTTAGTACTTCCGGGTATTTTGATAAATCAGATAGGATATGAGCCGTCTTCCTTTAAAATGGCGGTGGTGTCGGGAAAAAGCACCCCCGGGCAGTTTCGGATAGTGGACGCCGTTACCGGAGAAGTGGTATTTACAGGAGCCCTGGAGGAACAGGGGTACGAGAAAGAGACAGAAGAATATAATAGCTATGGGGACTTTTCGGCGTTTACCAAAGAGGGCACATACTACATAGAGTGCGATACGTTAGGCCGTTCCTATACCTTTGAAATCAAAGAAAAGCTTTATGATGAATTGCTGGAGGCTTCCATTGCGCTTCTTTCAGAGAAACGGGAAAGCTTTGCAAAAGAAGATATAAAAGATGTATGCCGTGCTGTTTCGGTGCTGCTTTTGTCTTACGAGCTGTATGGGACGGTTTATGACAGTAAGGCGGCAGATAAGGAAGAACCGCCGGTTATTACGGAAATAAAGGCCTGTGTGGACTGGCTGATGACAATGCAGGATGCAGAAACCGGAGCCGTAATGGACGGTGAGACACCCAAAGCAGAAGAAACGGCATGGCTGTCAGCAGTTCTGGCAAAATTCAGCTATACCTATCAGAAATATGACAGCGTCTATGCTACCGTATGCCTGCAGGCAGCGGACAAAGCCTGGCATTTTTTAGATAAAAATGTGGATGCTATATTAAAGGAACTGACCTTTTATGCGGCTGCGGAGCTGTATCGTGCAACCGGACAGTATAAATACCATCAGGCAGTGAAAAATCTGGGAGCAGGCCTTATGGCAGACGTATCGAACGAAGCTTTTGTTTTCGGAACCCTGACCTATGCTTCTACCCGGAGAAAGGTGGATGTGGATATGTGTGCGGAGCTGACGAGCTTGCTGTTTACGGAAGCAGAAAGCATTGCACAGGCGGCAGGTGACAGTTTTTACATGGTGGGAAGCGATATTTACACGGAGAGTACCGGTGATATTCTTTGGGATATGGTGGTGGTTTCTTCGATAGATTATATTATTACCAATCATGAGTATGCCACAATGATAGAAAATCATCAGAATTATCTGGCAGGAGAAAACGAGGCGGCGCTCTGCTATATTACGGACCCGAGAGGGGACAATGCAGCTAAGGCCGGTATCGGCGAGGACTGCGTGAGTACGGCAAGATACATAATGCTGTTAAGTGAAATAATGAGCCATAGGCAGGAGGAATAGGCAATGAATATAGTAGTGCTTGCGGGAGGAATCAGTACGGAGAGGGATGTTTCCCTGATTTCCGGAAAGATGATTTACAGAGCGGTAAAAAAGAATGGGCACAATGCTATTTTACTGGATGTTTTCTTAGGATATGAAGGTGACGATGTGGAGTCGGTATTTGCCTCGGATAAGGATTGGGAGGCGCAGGTGACGGGTATCAAGGAGACGAACCCGGATATCGAACAGATAAAGGCACTTCGCCCTGACTGGAAAAAGAATTTCTTTGGCCCCAATGTTCTTTCTGTCTGCCAAAAGGCAGACGTAGTGTTTATGGCGCTGCATGGAGAAAACGGAGAAAACGGCAAGATTCAGGCCTGCTTTGATTTGATGGGAATCACCTATACGGGAACAGATTATGTAAGCTCTGCACTGAGTATGGATAAGGGTCTGACCAAAGATATTTTTGCACAGTACGGTATCCCCGCCCCCTGCGGCATCCGGCTGAAAAAGGGAGAAAAAGACCCTATGACGGTACCGTTCCCTTGTATTGTAAAGGCGTGCTGCGGCGGCTCCAGCGTAGGAGTCAGCATTGCCGGAAATAAAGAGGAATATGAGGCTGCAAAATCGGAGAGCTACAAATACGACGGAGAAGCCATTATTGAACAGTACATTGAAGGCAGAGAGTTTTCGGTAGGTGTTTTGGACGGCAGAGCGCTGCCTGTAATTGAAATCGCTCCCCTTACCGGTTTTTATGATTATAAAAATAAATACCAGGCAGGCAGTACCATAGAAACCTGTCCTGCAGAGCTGTCTGCTGAAAAAACCAAGGAAATGCAGGGCTATGCGGAAGCGGCATTTCGTGCGCTTCGCTTAAAAAATTACGCCCGTATGGACTTTATGATGAGTAAAAACGGAGAGATATATTGCCTGGAGGCCAATACGCTGCCAGGTATGACGCCCACCTCCCTGCTGCCTCAGGAAGCAGCGGCGGAAGGCATCAGCTTTGAGCAGCTTTGTGAAAAGCTGATTGAGGTATCACTGCGGGACAAAGCAGATAATTAAGGGGGAAAAATGATGCAGAATATGACATTGTGCAACATAGCTAAGGCCTGCAACGGTACTCTGCATGCAGGAGGCGCGCATTCAATTGAAGCTGTGCAGGATAAGGAAATAACCTGTGCGGTGATTGATTCCAGAAAACTGGAGAGCGGCGGTCTTTTCTTTGCGGCAAGGGGAGAAAAGGTGGACGGCCACCGTTTTATCGGCCAGGTATTTGAAAAAGGCGCAGCCTGTGTCATAACGGAAAAGACACCGGCGCAGGTAGAAGAAGAGCATGGCGTGCCGAAAGAAGCATGGGGGCCTTACATTCTGGTGCAGGATACCTTTGAGGCGCTGAAAAAGGTTGCTGCATTTTACAGAAAGCAGCTTTCCATTCCCATTGTGGGGATTACCGGAAGCGTAGGGAAAACCAGCACCAAGGAGTTTGTGGCAGGCGTGCTTTCTGTCAGATATAGGGTATTGAAAACCGAAGGCAATTTTAACAATGAAATCGGACTGCCGCTGACCCTTCTGCGTATCAGAAAAGAGCATGAGGCTGCCGTAGTAGAAATGGGAATCAGTGATTTCGGAGAAATGAGCAGACTGGGCGAGATGGCAAGACCCGACATTTGTGTCATTACTAATATCGGACAGTGCCATCTGGAAAATCTTCATGACAGAGCCGGCATATTCAAGGCTAAGACAGAAATCTTTGACTATATGCAAAAGGACGGCGAGGTCTGCTTAAACGGTGAGGATGATTTGCTTTCCATGGTAAATACGGTCAACGGAAAGGCCGTACATCATTTTGGAATTTCGGAAAATAAAGGCTTTGAAGTATATGCTGCGGATATTGAAAATCTGGGACTTTTAGGAAGCCGCGCAAAGATGCATATGATGGCGCTCCGGGATACGGCATCGGAAGAGGTCTATCAGGCAGAGATTTCCCTGCCGGGGCAGCATATGGTCATCAATGCCTGCGCAGCTGCACTGGTGGGACGGCTATTGTATCTTGGTGCAGCAGAAATACAGGAAGGGATTAAGAGGGTAGAGCCGGTAGGCGGCAGAAGCCATATCATGAAACTTCCTGACATAACTGTGATTGATGACTGCTATAATGCCAATCCGGTATCCATGAAAGCTGCTATTGACCTTTTGGCTACGGCGATTGGCAGAAAAACAGCTATTTTGGGAGATATGTTTGAGTTAGGCGAAAATTCCGACAGAATGCATGCGTCCGTAGGCGCTTATGCGGTAGAACAGGGAATTGATGTGATTTTCTGTGTGGGACAAAATTCCAGATTTATGTATGATGCAGCGTTGGAAAAGTATGACGGTTCGCAGGATATCAGATATTTTGAAGACCGGGAGGAGCTTCTTGACAGTCTGCCCGGACTCATGAAAAAAGGGGATACCATTTTAGTAAAGGCATCCCACGGAATGGGCTTTGACAAGGTTGTCGAAAGCTTAAAAACACTTTAATTTTCAGAGGGCTTATCAGGGAAATACTCTTTTTTGTTTTTAAAATAGGTTTCCTCGATAATGCCCTTAACTTTTGCTCCTACGAATTTCTTTTCTTCTTTGGGAAGCTCATTTATGTACAGAGGCTTGCCGTATGCAATGACAACGGTATTTTTTTTGATTTTGGGGAAGTGGTCTTCAAAAACTGCCCCGGAGTTTACGATAGTCATGGGAATAATGGGAACACCGGCTTTTTCTGCTATTTTAAAACTGCCTTCATGGAAGGGCAGGAAGGAGTCAGCCGTTTTGTTGCGGGTTCCCTCCGGGAAAATGCAGATAGAAATCCCTGCTTTGGCTTTTTCTATTGCAGCGAGGATGGTCTTCATCCCTTCCTTGATATTGTCGCGGTCCAAGAAGAGGCAGTGCAGATACCTCATCCAGATGGATAAAAGGGGAACCTTTTCCATCTCTTTTTTTGCAATATAACCCGTAGGACGGGGCACTCTTACATAAGTCAGCACGATATCAAAAAAGCTTCTGTGGTTGCCCACATATAAAACGGCGCTGTCCTTGGGGATATTTTCTTCTCCCAGAGCGATTACCTTTGTGCCTGCAAGACGGATGACAACGCGGAAGGCCCAGTTTACGATAGCAAGGGAACTGCGGTTTTTGACCTCCATATTGAATTTGCCGATAATCCATTCCACAAGCATGATGGGCATGGACAGAATCAGAAATAGTATTACGAAAGAAGCAACTAAAATAAATCGAAGCATGTAAAATTCTCCTTTATGTGTTTGGAAGGCTTGAAACGCCATGCATTTATTATACTAAAGAGAAGGAGGGAACGCAAGGAGGGTTTATAGCCGAGATTTAGGAGAAAGCTTGTACACCGGAAAGAAAAACAGCAAGCCTGCCGGTAAGAAAAAGCATTTCCCTGCCGGACAGGCTGCCTATTTATTCAAAAACCACGGTTTTGTCCAGATATTCCGTCTTTACTACAATGTAGGGGAAGGAAGGAGCCGTACCGGTTTTATCTTCAGGGCCGGGGCCTAAAAGGCTGGTGCTTATACAGATGGAATTATCCGTCAGATACAGGTCGTTGACGGCGATGCTGTAGCCTCCGGTTTTCTGTTCCCCATAGCCGATGCATATGTACAAAAATTCGTTGTCATTGTAGGTTATTTTAAAGGCCGTATTTTTCCGCTCGTCAACGAGCCCTTTCAGTTCTTCGGGCAGCCGTTCTTCGCTTACAACGGTAAATTCCAGGTCGCGCAGCCTGGTAGTTTCTCCTGCGCCGATGCTGCACCCGCTAAGTACAAAAGAAACAAGAATCAGAACGGCGGCTGTAAGTAAAAGGATTTTGGGTTTATTATTTTTCATATATTTTTACACTTTGGAATTTGTATTATATTATGAGGCAAAAACAGTAAATATGCCAATATGACAAAAAGCAGGACAACGCAGGCATGGACAGGAAAAAAGAGGTATGATATGATTACACTGATATCACGAAAAAGAAAGGAAACACAGAATATGCTTCTGATTGCAAATGCGTATCTGATGAATCCGGCTACCGGGGACGAGGGGTATTACGATATCCTTATGGACGAGGGGCGGATTGTAAAGATAGATGCTGATTTATATAAAAAACTGGCGAATACGGGAGATAAGCTGGCGGACTTGCAGATTATAGACGCTACAGGGCTGATTGCGGCTCCGGGACTTGTAGATGTGCATTCCCATTTCAGGGATCCGGGTTTTACCTATAAGGAGGACATAGAGACAGGCGCCCGTGCGGCGGCAAAGGGCGGTTACACCACGGTGGTATTGATGGCAAATACCAAGCCGGCGGTGGACAACGAAGAGACTCTTTCCTATGTGCTTGAAAAGGGAAAAGAGACCGGAATTCATGTAGAGACCTGTGCTACGGTGACGATGGGGATGAAGGGGCAGGAAATGGTACCCATGGAAGCACTTTATGAAAAGGGTGCGGTGGGCTTTACCGATGACGGGGTTCCCATTTTATCAGAAGAGATGGTTCATGATGCCATGGAGGAGGCAAAGAGGCTTAATGTGCCCATCAGCTTCCATGAGGAAAATCCTGCATATATTCAAAATAATGGTGTGAATGCAGGCGAGGCGGCGGCTTATTATAAAATCGGCGGCTCTAAGAGAGAAGCAGAAATCGATTTGGTGAAGCGGGATTTGGAAATTGCACTTTTAACCGGCGCATGCATCAATATCCAGCATATCAGCTCCAGGGAAGCGGTGGAGCTGGTGCGGCAGGCAAAAGCCCGCGGCGGGGATATCCATGCAGAAGCAACACCCCATCATTTTACCCTGACAGAGGATGCGGTCATAAAGTACGGTACACTGGCCAAGATGAATCCGCCCCTGCGGGAGGAAAGCGACAGAATGGCGGTAATAGAAGGCTTAAGAGACGGCACTATCGATTTGATTGCCACGGACCATGCGCCTCACAGCAGAGAGGAAAAGGAAAAGCCTGTTACAGAAGCGCCCAGCGGCATTATCGGACTGGAAACGGCATTGCCCTTAGGAATTACCCAGCTTGTGGATACAGGATATCTGACAATGATGTCACTTCTTGAAAAGCTGACCATAAACCCTGCCAGAATGTATCATCTGGATGCCGGTTATCTGGCAGAGGAAGGCCCTGCGGACATGGTGCTTTTTGACGCCGGGGAAATAAAAACCGTAGCGGAATTTGCATCTAAATCGGACAACAGTCCCTTTGTGGGATGGCAGCTTAAAGGTGTTGTAAAATATACTGTCTGTAACGGAAAAATTGTGTATAAAGAGGTATAACAGGCAAAATCAGGAATGGTGTATCGGGAAAAGAAGATAAATCAGAAATGCGCAAAAAGGCGCTGAAAGAAATAAGAATGCGCAAAAAGCGCAGGAACGGAGTAAGGATGCAGAAGAAAAAAGTAACAGCGACAGTAACATCACAAAAGGAAATTGCGCCGGATATCTATGATATGTGGCTTTCTACCAAGCTTGCAGCAGGAGCGGTGCCGGGACAGTTTATCTGTCTGTACCCTAAGGACAAGAGTACGCTTCTGCCAAGACCTATCAGTATCTGCGAGGTTAATAAAGAGCAGGCGCTTTTAAGAATCGTATACCGGATTGCAGGAAAGGGGACGGCTGAGTTTTCCGCTTATCAGGCAGGGGATACCGTGGAAATTTTAGGTACGTTAGGCAACGGCTTCCCACTGGAAAAAGCAGCAGGAAAAACCGTATTTCTCATGGGCGGCGGCATCGGCATTCCTCCCATGTTGGAGCTTGCTAAAGAAATGCAGGCAGATAAGCGCATCATTGTAGGTTATCGCGATGATAAGACCTTTTTAAAGGAAGATTTGGAAAAATACGGAACAGTGTATATTGCCACGGAGGATGGCAGCGCAGGCAGCCGCGGTAATGTCATGGACGCAATCAGGGAGAACGGATTAAAGGCAGATATGATTTTTGCATGCGGTCCCATGCCCATGCTGCGCGCTATAAAAAAATATGCAGAGGAAGAAAAAATCCCGGCTTACATTTCTTTGGAGGAGCATATGGCATGCGGTGTAGGCGCCTGCCTTGGCTGTGTGGTTAAGACGAAGGAAATCGACCACCATTCCCATGTACACAATGCAAGAATCTGTACGGACGGGCCGGTTTTTGAAGCAGGGGAGGTAGATATCTGATGAATACAAAAGTAACCATAGCAGGCGTAACATTTAACAATCCCGTAATGACGGCTTCCGGAACCTTTGGCTCCGGCATGGAATACGGCGAATTTGTGGATTTGAACCGTTTGGGAGCAGTCGTGACCAAAGGCGTTGCAAATGTGCCGTGGCCGGGCAATCCCACGCCGCGCGTGGCAGAAGTTTACGGCGGCATGTTAAATGCCATCGGACTTCAGAATCCCGGTATTGATGTGTTTATCGAAAGGGATATTCCCTTTTTAAAGCAGTATGATACAAAAATCATTGTGAATGTCTGCGGAAAAACCGTAGAGGATTACGTGGAGGTTGTAGAGAGACTGAAAGATACGGATATCGATATGATGGAAATCAACGTATCCTGTCCCAACGTAAAAGAAGGCGCCATTGCCTTTGGCCAGAAAGCAGATGCGCTGTTTGCCATTACCTCAGAAATTAAAAAGCATGCAAAGCAGCCGATTATTATGAAGCTGAGTCCTAATGTGACGGACATTACAGAGATGGCAAAGGCGGCAGAGGCAGCAGGCGCAGACGCCCTGTCCTTAATCAATACCATTACCGGCATGAAAATCGACATCAACAGGCGTACCTTTGCCCTTGCCAACAAAACAGGCGGTATGTCAGGCCCTGCCATTAAGCCGGTAGCAGTCCGCATGGTCTATCAGACGGCAAATGCGGTCAAGATTCCCATTATCGGCATGGGCGGCATCAGCAACGCGGAGGATGCCATCGAATTTCTGCTGGCAGGCGCCACAGCCGTAAGCGTGGGCGCAGTGAACTTTATAAATCCTTACGCTACGGAAGAAATCGTAGCAGGCATTGAGGACTATATGAAGCGGTACGGCGTAGAGGATGTAAACGAATTGATTGGCGCGGTGAAGTAGGGCGGAAATAGTGACTTGGTAAGATATTATATGAACAAGTTAAACGCTGTTGAAATTACACCGAGGAGAATGGTTATTTTTGAAAACGCAGCGCAGATACTATTAAACAAGTATATCAGAAAGTAGGTGGTGATTATGTTGGCAATGGCACAGAAACCTGTTGATATTACACATGATATTGCTTATTATGCAAACGATGGCAGACTGACCGGCGAGCCGGATGGTAAGAGATATGAGTGGGGAAAAATGATTGAAAGGTTTAAACAGCTTGGCAGACCACTCACCGATGAAGAAGCGGAAGAATTTAGGATTAAGTAGTCGAAAATAATCAAAGAAAGCAGAGATTAAGGTCTCTGCTTTTTCCTTTGATAATACATATACAACTGAAGGATGATATTTATGATGGGAACAAACAACATTATCCAGCCAAATAAGGATATGCTTATATCCCAGTATTTATTTGACACTTGTGTTTCCATGGAGAGATAGACTAAAGTAAACAGCTCAAAACATAACATGGAGCAGAGAGAAGGCAATAGTTTTTTATCAATATTTTTAATGGCAAAAATCCCGAAAATAATGGCACTGCCAAAAATAACGGCAGTTGTCAATATAATAATCAGAAAGAAAATTAATTTGATATTTAGCTCACTATATTGGTTGTAAAACAAATTGGCAAGGACAGAGGTAAGTACGGATATAAAATTCGCGTAAGAAACATCGCCTATTCCCGGTGTATAATTATAACTGTACTTAACTAAGGGCAGGGAACCACTTGCAAAGCAGAAGCCTGTAAGAAATAAACTTGCTGTTTTTAAAAAGTGGCATTTTTTCGTAATATTTGAAGTGTTCAACGGATGAATATTACTGTATGTTTTTTGAAGGGGGATGCCACAGGAAGGGCAAAAAGAGCAGTCGGATTTTACTGCTGTGCCGCAGTTTGTACAAAACCTATTTAATTCGACTTTTGCACCGCACATGGGACAAAACTTTACGTTATCGTCAAAATGATGATGACAATTTGAACAAATCATGAAAGAGTTTCCTTTCTACTGTTTTTGATGACTGACTACATATAGTTCTTGTATTATACGATAGAAAATATATGTTGTAAAGAATAATAAAATACGCGGAAAAGCAAGGTGACGGACAGCTTCAGGATGCATGCAAAAGTGGGGCAGATTGTAAAGGACGATTAAGGAGTAACCGGTTGGTGGATGCATCAACCGATTATTTTTGATTGTGTGAGTCGTGACCCTGTTGAGCATGCAGCGAGTTTATCAACAGAGAAATGAGCAAATGCGAAATATAAACTACCCGCTATGTGGGTGCGCGGTGTATGTTATACAAAAAAATCACCTTTCCGTTATAACAAGGTTGTTCAAGCCGGTTTATAACGAAAAGGTGATTTTAGCACTGTTTTATGTACTGCTGCCTTAGGTATCCTGCTCGGTAAGCAGGGCAAGGACTTTTTGGGCAGTAATCAGCGAGGCAATGCCGATTAATCCAACATCAGGAGAAGCAGGCTGCTTCAGTGTAAAGTCAAAACGGCAGAACAGGAGTAATTCCTGTTGAATACGTTCAATTAGCTGCGGACCGAGCGCATCAGCAATAATTCCGCCCAACACAATAGAACGGCAGTCAAGCAATGCGGAAATATTGTTGATACATGGAGCAAGTAACGGAACAAGATAGTCTATTGCCTGAGAGAGCGTAACGGGGTCTGCCTTTGGCGCATTTCTGTCAAAGGACAGTCCGAAACGTTCCTTTAACATTCGTGAGCTGATTTGGCTTTCCAGCCAGCCGCCCTTCTGTGGGCGGTTTTCATTTTTTTGAAATACAAAGGAGCCTATTTCGCCGCACATATTATGGGGACCATAACGTAATTTCCCATCAAGGATGATGCCGGCACCAAGGCCGGTTCCGACTGAAATGAAAACAAGATCAGTATTCTGCGGAGCTTCTGTAATCTGGTATTCGCCAAGGACTTGTGCGTTTACATCATTTTCGACCTGAACGTGTACATTGTATTTTTGAGAAAGACGGTCCAGCCTGTCACCTATAAATAATGTGTTCTCAACTCCAATCAGGGGAGAGGAAGAGATGCAGCGGGTCTCGGAATCATATATACACGGAACTGCGAGACCAATGCCTACCAGCTTCTTCATAGGAACACCGGCCTCTTTCAGCAGCGGTTCCAGTAATTCATCTATGATACGATCTAACAGGGTACAAATATCCAGTTCCACACACAGGCTTTTGCGAAAAATAACCTCTCCTACAATATTGACAACACCCATGGTAAGATGGTCACCTTCAATCAGGAAAGCGGCGGTATACATAAGGCTGCGATTTAATGTAAGCAGCTGGGGCTTACGTCCGATTGCGGATTCCCCTTCGCCTATTTCAATTACCAGGTTTTTGGAAATCAGATAGTTAATGACCTTTATAATCGTAGGAGAACTGATTCCGGTCCGCTTTGCTAATTCTGCCTTTGATGTGGTGCCTAAGGTTTCAATCAGCTGGTATACAATCTGGCGATTCATATCCTTTAAATGGGAGGCAACATAGGTATTCATGAAAAACTCCTTTTTAATAAGTAAAAATCCGGGTTACATTTATTAAATAAGTTAATTATAAAACATAACATGCATTTTTGTCAATGTTTAAAAACAATAAAACAAAACAGCGTTTTTTGTGATATTTTATTGATTGACAGATTGTTTTTAACAGTGTAACCTTATACTTGTAATTAGTTAAATAAGTTAGTTAATAAAACAAAACTGTGTTATGACTGAATGTTGAAACACAAAATGTTCACAAGAAATTTACCCCATATTCGGGAGAAAGATAGCAGTGCATATGAAGACATTGTTACATGAGGGAAGTCGGATGTCTGAACAGGTGATAGGAGCAGTAGATATTGGCGGGACTAAGATAATGGTAGGAATTGCAGATTGTAAAGGGCATATTGCCTGCAGCCAAAGCTTTCCGACACAATTAGGGGACAGCGGTGCGGAGAATTCACTTGTGCAGATTGTGGAACTTTTGAATAAACAGAGAGCGCAGAATTTCAGAGAGACACAAAATCTGAGTGGGATAGGAGTCGTATGTGCAGGACCCATTGATACAAAACAGGGAATTGTACAAAACCCGTATACATTGCCGGGGTGGGAAGCGTTTCCGTTATCCAGACGGCTTTCAGAAGAAACAGGAGTTCCCGTTTTAATGGAAAATGATGCTAACGGTGCTTTGCTGGGTGAAGTAACGCTTCGCGGACTAATAGAAAAACGAGTGCTGATGGTGACTGTCGGTACCGGAATCGGTGTGGCCTGTATGAATCGGGGTAAGCTATACAAGACGGGAGAGGGATATCATCCGGAAATGGGGCATATTGTTATTTCATCTCAAGGAGATAAATGCTATTGCGGGCAGACCGGGTGCTTTGAAAGCTTATGTTCCGGCACGGCAGTGAATAAGCGGGCGGAAAAAATGGGCTTTCATGATTTTGATGAATTGTTTCAATATAGTAAAAGCGGAGACATAAAGGCAAAAGAGGGGTTTTGGCATATAACCGATGATTTTTCTAGAGGGCTTTGGAATCTGTGCGTTATATTTAAGCCGGAGGTAGTGATTTTAGGCGGTGGTCTTATGGAAAAATATTATGTTCCTTTTTCTGAAAGATTTTTGGAGTTTACAAAGGGACAGGAAGACTTTGTGGGGCAGCTTTGTGTGGTGCAGGCAAAAACACAGGCAGGTTCTGCTCTTGTAGGTGCGGCACAGTTAGTGAGTGAATGAAAAAAAGCAGAAGGAGATGGAAAAGGTGAAAAAGAAGATTAAAATTGCAATCATTGGAGCAGGAAGCGTTAATTTCTGCCCGGTTACGGTAACAGACATACTGTTAAGCGAGCGCCTGACGGCTCTTGATGTCACCATTGCCCTCATGGATATTGACGGTGAGGCGCTGAAGGTCGGAGAACAGTTTTCACAAAAGGCTTGTGCGGAATTAAAGCGTAATGCAAAGATTTATGCAACAACAGATTTGGATAATGCGGTGAAAGAGGCTGATTTTGTCATTACGGCCATCGAGGTTGAGCGGTATCACTATTGGTCACAAGATTTCCATATTCCCCGTAAATACGGATTCCGTCAGGTATACGGAGAAAATGGCGGACCGGGAGGAATGTTCCATACCCTGCGTAATTTAGATCCTATTTTACACATTGCACATCGAATGGAAGAACTGTGCCCGGATGCGTGGCTGATTAACTATACGAATCCGGAAGCAAAGCTGGTGGAAGCAATACACCGGCTGACGAAAATCAAAGCGGTAGGTGTCTGTCATGGATTTTCCATGGGACTTGATATGATTTCAAAGCTTTTGGAAATGCCCAAGGATCAGATTGAGGCAGTAGGTTACGGGCTGAATCATTTTGGGTGGTATACGGAGCTTAAAGATAAACTTACAGGAGAGGACCTTTATCCGCTGCTGAAAAAGAAGGAGAAAGAGGCACATTGGCTGGCAAAATGGGATGAGGTAGGGCTTTCCAGAATTATGTTCCGTACCTATGGTCTGTTCCCTTATCCGGGAACGAATCATATCGGCGAATACATTGCGTGGAGTGATGAATTCCTTGCAAGCACGAAGATTCAGTATTTCTTTGATCCGGTACATGAAAAACCATGGGAGACAAAAGAAACGCCCGGCTTTGTATATAATTTTTGTGATAACCCCACCGGCATAGAATTTTCTCATAAGAATCCGGAAAAGCAGGAAGAATATATAAAACGTTTTTCATCTGCGGAAAAAGGGTATCAGGTATCCGGTGAATACGGAATCCCTATCATAGAAGCAATCTTTTTTGATTTACATGTCACGATACCTTCTTTGAATATGCCGAACAAAGGTACAATGCCGGGGATTATGGAAGGTATGTGCGTGGAAGGCCCGTGTATGATAGACGCAGAAGGGATTCACCCCCTGCCTGTAGGGGAACTGCCCACAGCCATTACTGCAATGATTAATCATCAGGGCGCCATTCATAAGCTGGTTATTGAAGCATATGAGAAAAAGTCAAGAAATCTGCTGTTACAGGCATTGCTGCTTGATCCTACCATATCCAATTATAACAATGCAGCAGCACTGATTGATGAAATGTTTACGGTACAGAAAGACATTTTACCAAAGCTTAACTGGTAAGAGGAAGGAGTACCTTATGGAATATTTGATTGAGGCAGATTATGAGGCGCTCAGCCGGCAGGTTTGTGATATTTTACTGGATGTGGTCAGAAAAAATAAAAAGGCAGTAATTGTCCTGCCCACAGGGAATTCCCCGTTAGGAGCTTACCGGCTTTTTGTCAAACAGGTTCGCGAAGAAAGGATTTCTCTTGAAGAGGTTACTTTCATACAATTGGATGAATGGGCAGGGCTTGATGCTGCGCATCCCTCCAGCTGCCGTTATTTCCTTGAAAAAGAGCTGTTGAAACCTCTTTTCATAAAGCCCGCCAATTTCATAGAGTTTCATGGAGAGGCCGCCAATTTGCAGGAGGAATGCAAACGGGTGGAGGAGCGGATTAAGAGAGCAGGACGAATCAGTCTGGTAATGCTTGGGGTCGGTAAAAACGGCCATATCGGTCTTAATGAGCCGGGAGAGGGCTGGCAGCTTTCCGTTCATCCGGTGCAGCTGAGTCAAAAGTCAATGACACATTCGATGTTAGAACAGGAGAAGGATAAACCTACGCGGGGACTTACGATGGGAATGGAATTGATTTTTGATGCAGAAAAGGTATTGCTTATTGCAACAGGTTCTGAAAAGAAGGAGGCCATTTCATCCTTCTTTAAAGATACAGTGTCACCTCATTGTCCGGTGTCCATTCTGAAACTACATACAAATGCTGTTTGTGTGATAGAAGAGGAAATGTACAGGGAGGCAGTGGATACGAACATAGTTTAAGAGAAGAAAATGGAGGTTACCAAGATGAAGAAAAGATTTTTTAAGAAAATGATTTCCCTTTTAGTTTCCGGTTGTATGCTTGCATCCTTTGCCGGCTGCGGCAATAAGACGGGAACACCGCAGGATGAAGGAACAGGGGAAGGCTCTAAGGAACCGATTACGGTTACCTTTGCAAGCTTTTATGGCGGAACGGATCCGATTGATAAGGTTTTTGAAGAAACCATAGCGGATATTCAGGAGCAGTTAAAGGATGAAAATATCATAATCAAAGTAGAAACCATTCCCGGAACCGATAACTACGTGAGCAAGATGAAGGTGCTGATTTCGGCAGAGGAATTACCTGATATTATCATTCCCACCGGTGAAAACCTGATGGATTTGGCATATGAATCAGGTCAGCTTGTAAATTTCACTCCTTATTTTGAGGCAGACCCTGAATGGGAGAAGAGCCTGAGTGAGCAGGGAAAAGAGTATAACACCCGTGACGGACAGATTTATGGTATTCCTATGGAACGAATGACTATGGGATATTTCTATAATAAAGAAATTTTTGAAGAAGCGCAAATTAAACCGGCAGAAACCTGGGAAGAGTTCTGGAGCAACTGCGAGGCTATCAAAGCAGCAGGCTACACGCCTCTTTCTATGGATACCGCTGAAGGCGCATGGTATACAGGGCAGCTTATGGGTGCTATTGTAGGAACCAGCGGCGAAACAGGCAATGCGTTTATGAATACCTATCAACCTACGGATTATAATTTCCCCGAAATGGTGGATGCAGTTGCCGATATCCAGAAAGCGTTTTTAGAGTATACAACACCGGACGCTGTCGGCGGTAACTGGGCTCCCGGAGCATCTCATTTCTATCAGGGAGAGACCGCAATGTTCTTTAACGGTGCGTGGACAATTAAAGATTTTTATGACCGTAATGTTTCTCCTGAAGGATTTGAAGATAAAGTAGGCGTGGCAATGTATCCTGAAAATGGTATGTATGATGCACCGGCTTTAGGCGTTATGTGTGGCTCGAAGGATAAAGAACATGCGGATGCAGCTATGAAGGTAATCAAATTGTATACAAGTGCAGAGGTGCAGATGCGTTTTGCAATGGCAGGCGGTACTATTCCTGATTCTCCGTTAGTAGAAATTAATGATGATGTAAGAGCGCAGAACCCGATTTTAGTAGATTTGGTGGATTTAACACAGGATGCAGAGTGGACCTTCGGAGATCATTCCAGCCGCTGGTATATGAATGTATGGGATGAAATGAGTGCAAACCTTCTGCCGCAGCTGGCTCAGAATAAGATTACTCCGGAAGAATTCTGTGCGGCCATAACGAAGAAAGCACAGGAAAATCAATAAAGATTTTGCAGGACAAGGAGGCACATCCTGTCCTTCGGGAGGTATTCATCAGATGAAAATACGGAATAAAACAAAAATATGGATTTTTGCCTTCTTGTTTCCGTCTATCTTACTATACGCATTGGTTTATGTTTATCCGCTTGCAACCGATTTTATTACATCCTTTTGCAAGTGGACAAGCAAGACCGGTCCAAAGTTTTCAGGGCTTAGTAACTATATGTATTTGTTCAGCAGGGATTCCAATTTGCTGGTAGCATTTAAAAATACAGCCTTGTGGATTGTGCTTCAATGCACAATCCACGTTGGACTGGGATTTTTGGTAGCATTTGTGCTTGCCCGCCGTCCCTTTGGATGGAAGTTTACCCGTACCGCCTATATGATTCCTAATGCGGTATCTTCGGTAGCTATGGGTGTTTTATACCTTAATATGTTCAATCCGCAGATTGGAATTGTAAATTCCCTTATCCGTAAGCTGGGCTTTACAGATTTTCAGGTAAACTGGTTTGCAAATGATGCAACCGCTTTTTTGCAGTTACTATGACCTGGCTTCCTTACGCGGCTATGACCACCATTTTGGTAATGGCAGAGATGACGGCGATTCCGGATTCTCTGCGGGAAGCAGCGAAGATTGACGGTGCAAGTAATCTGCAGGTGGATTTGCATATCGTACTGCCAATGCTTAAAAATGTCTTTAATCTCTGTCTTATTTTAGCGGCGTCTGCTATGGTGACGAATTTTGATAACATCTTTGTGACAACAAGAGGCGGCCCAAACAATGCAACCCTCAATTTGGGGCTATATTATTACAAGACGGCTAATATAGAAAATAATTACGGACTTGCAAATGCTATCGGTACCATACAGATTGTATTTGGACTTGTATTAATCTGGGTGATTAATAAAGTTGTGAAAGTAGATAAGGAATAGGGGGGATATACGTTGAATGTAAATAGAAAACTGGCGCGCATCGGAGGAAAAATTTTTACCTGTCTTGTGATGGGGGTTATTATTACAATTTCCGTTTTCCCTTTTATATGGGTTTTTATATCTTCTTTTAAAACGCAGTTCCAGATTATGAGCGAGCCTTTGGCTATGCCGCAGAGCTGGAGTCTGGTGGCGTATATCCGTGCATTGACGGCAACGCCGATTGTGATTTTTTACAGAAACAGTATTATTCTGGCTACAGTCAGTACCATACTTACATTGATAATAGTAGGCATGTCAGCATATGTAGTGGCTAAATACACCTTTAGAGGACAGACGCTGGTTATAGTGATGTTTTCTTCCTGTCTGCTGATTCCCAGTATTTCCTTGTCATACCCGGTTTTCCGTATGATAAAGACCCTGGGATTGTATGATTCCTTAGCCGGACTGGTTTTAGTGAATGTTGCTTTTGGCCTGCCGGTAACGTTCTTTATTATGCGCAGTTACTTTTTAACGATTCCGCGGGAGCTTAGTGAGTCGGCTGCAATTGATGGTGCAGGGTTTGCGCGCACATTTATTTCGGTAATTGTACCTATGGCAAAACCGGCTTTTGCGGCAGCAGGAACATTTCAGTTTATGTGGGTGTGGAACGAATTTTATTTCTCCATGCTGCTAACCTCCAGTGATGAGTGCAGAACCCTGCCGCTTTCCCTGAATTATTTTATGGCGCAGTTCTCAGCTGATTATCCGGCAATGTTTGCTGCGGTTATTATGGTAGTCACACCTACGATATTAGTATACAGCTTAATGCAAAAACAGGTAATCAACGGACTGACAGCCGGTGCAGTGAAGGGATAACCGGTTAAGTTTGAAAGGAGTTATTATGAAATCCATTAAAGTTTACCGTACAGAACTTAAAAAGGACACTCGCCTGAGCGAGGTATATGCAGGCTCGATGGATAAAGAAACCATGAGCGATGTTGAATATGTAGAAAATAATGTGGTGAATGTCTATACAGGACAGAAATATCAGGAATTTTTGGGCTTTGGCGGCGCGTTTACGGAATCCTCGGGTTATTGCTTTTCAAAGCTGGATGAGGAAAAGCAGAATCTGTTTGCGAAGCTTTATTTCGATAAAGAGGACGGCATCGGCTATTCTTTCGGGCGGCTGCATATGAACAGCTGTGATTTTTCTTTGGAAAACTGGGCCTGCTGTGAGCAGGAGAGTGAAAACCTGGAAGGCTTTTCTATTGAGCGTGACAGAAAATATATATTGCCTCTTGTAAAAAAGTGTCAGGAATATGGAGATATTACATTTTTGATGGCGCCCTGGAGTCCGCCGGCATGGATGAAGGACAATAAAGAAATGAATCACGGCGGCCGGGTGCTTCCCCGGTATAAAGCTCTGTGGGCGGAATATTATGTGAAATTTATGCAGGCATACAAAGAGGAAGGTATTGATATTAGTTATACTTCCGTGCAGAATGAACCGTATGCAGTGCAGACATGGGATTCCTGTCTTTATACGGCAGAAGAAGAACGTGATTTTGTGAAGGAACACCTTGGACCGACTTTGGAAAAAGCAGGCTTTGGAGATACCAAAATTATGGTGTGGGACCATAATAAGGAGCGTGCATATGAGCATGTCAAGACCATTTTTGAAGATGAGAACGCAAGCAAGTATATCTGGGGTACAGCATTCCACTGGTACAGCGGCGATCATTTTGAAGCATTGGATTTAATTAAAAAAAATTGGCCGGATAAGCAGCTTATGATGACAGAGTGCTGCGTGGATTTAACCTGCAAAAGCCAGAGTGCGGCTGCAGAACGGTATGCACATGAGATTATCGGAGACCTTAAGAACGGAACCTGTGCATTTGTGGATTGGAATCTGCTTTTGGATGAGACGGGCGGCCCCAATCATGTAGGCAACTTCTGTGACTCTCCAATTCGTATGAACGCCCAGAGCGGAGAAATGACGGTCAATTTAAGCTATTATTATATTGGACAGTTCAGCCGTTTTTTGCCGGAAGGCAGCGTCCGTGTGGCTTCCACCGGATATTGTGAGGAATTGGAGCAGGTTGCCTTTGAACGCCCGGACAAAACAGTAGTGGTAATGCTACTGAACCGGACACAGAACGGGCTTCCGGTCATTATCCGGGTAGACGGATATTGGAAAACCCTGGAAATACCGGCACATTCACTGTCTACGGTACTGGTGCAGTAGGAAAAAATAGGAAAAAGCATTAGCTGCAAGGTACGATTTTTTGTACTTCCCAAATTATATAGTATTATTTTTCCACATACCTTCATATAGTAGCTATAAGCAACATATATGGAGGTATTTTTGTGGAACTGATTAAGAAAAACATACATATGGACCGTATCAAATGCAGAGGCAGCAGTCAGGTAGCGCTGGAAGAGGATATCAATATTCCTGACAGCAAACCGGATGTAACTGCCCTCATTTATGAAAAAGGGATGATACAGATAGAAGAAGTCAAGCCAACGGAAGACCATGTTAATATCCGGGGAAGGCTTTTTTTCACCGTGTTGTATCAGACCAAAGAAGAAGGCCAGAAGCTGGTCTGCGTAGAAGGGAAAATGCCCTTTGAGGAACAGCTTTATATGGAAGGCGTGCGGGGGACGGATGCAGTAAGAGTGAAAGCCGGACTGGAGGATTTGACGGTGGGGGTCATTAATTCCAGAAAGCTTTCCGTTCAGGCGCTTTTTAATCTGCAGGCAGCGGTGGAAGAGCTGTATGATGAGGAAGCACCGGTGGATATCTATTTTGACGAAACAGGCTCGCCTTTGGAATACCGGAAAGTGAAGATGGATTTGGCACAGGTAGCCATACAGAAAAACGATATCTTCAGAATCCGGGAGGAAATAACACTGCCTCAGAACTATCCCAATGTATTTCACATCATCTGGGACAGCGTAAGCCTGGAAGAAGTGGAGTTTAAACCCCTTGCGGAAAATATTTCGGTGCAGGGTGATGTGCGGGTTTTTGTACTGTATGAGGGAGAAGGCGAGGAAATGCCAATCCGCTCCTTTGAAACGGTAATCCCGTTTAGCGGCACGGTGGAATGCCATGGCTGCAGTGACAGTATGATAACGGATATCGGGTATGAAATCGGGCACAGGGAGCTGGAAGCCAGACCTGATTTTGACGGCGAGGAGAGAATGCTTGGCTTAGAGCTTGTATTGGATATTGCCATAAAGCTGTACGAAGAAGAAAATATAGAGATGATTTCCGATATTTACGGTGTTACCAAAGAGGTGGAGAGCCTTGAGAAAGAAGTGAATCTCAAACAGCTTCTTATGAAAATAGGCGGAAAAAGCAAGGTGACGGACAGATTAAAGGTGAAAACCCCGGGAGCGCGGGTATTGCAGCTTCTGCATAGTGAAGGAAATGTACAGATAGACAGTCAGAAAATTACAGAGGACGGTATTCTGTTAGAGGGAGCCGTGGCCTTGCAGATTATGTATATCACAGGGGATGATGCAGCTCCCTATAATTGCATGAAGGGATTGATTCCTTTCAGTTATACGCTGGAGGTTCCCGGCATCAGTCCTGCGGACAGCTTCAGGATGCATGCAAAAGTGGGGCAGCTTCAGGTGGTAATGATAGACAGTGAAGAGATGGATGTAAAGGCAGTTTTGGATTTCCAGACAGCAATTTTTAAAAATGTGCCGGAGCGGCTGATTGCGGATATCAGGGTATCCGAGCTGGATATGGCAAAGATAAATGAATTGCCCGGCATGGTAGCCTATGTAGTGCGTCCGGAGGATAACCTGTGGAATATAGGAAAACGCTATTATGTTCCCGTACAGCGGATTAAGGAAGTAAACGACCTTACATCGGATGAGGTGCGTCCCGGAGATAAACTGCTGATTGTAAAGGGCGCTTAGGGAGTAACCGGTTGGTGGATGCATCAACCGGTTATTTTTGCATTTATATATTTACGCATTTTTCCGGGTACACTGTGCATTGACAAAAGCTCCGCCTTTGTATAAAATTAAGTACAATCCTTGTATACAATAAACAAACAGGATACAAGCCGGAAAGGTATGGTTGGCAGACAGATGGACACATTGGAAATAAAGGCATATGCGAAGATAAATTTAGGACTGGATGTGGTAAGAAGGCTTGCAAACGGTTATCATGAGGTCAAAATGATAATGCAGACCGTGGGTATTTATGATACGCTGACCCTGCAAAAAACAAAGCCGGGGATAAAAGTGACTACAGACAGCGGCGAGGTGCCGGCAGATGAAAGCAATCTGGTCTATAAAGCGGCGCGTCTTTTGACGGATACCTGTCAGATAAAGGAAGGAATTGCCATTCATCTGGAAAAAAGGATTCCCGTGGCAGCAGGTATGGCAGGGGGCAGTACGGATGCCGCAGCCGTTTTGAAGGGAATGAATACCCTTTTTTCCATGGGGCTTTCAGAGGAAGAATTAAAGATGCTTGGAGTAAAGCTGGGGGCGGATATTCCTTACTGCATTATGGGCGGGACCGCTCTTGCAGAAGGTATCGGTGAGAGGCTTGAAAAGCTGCCTCCTGCACCGGATTGCTTTTTACTGATAGCAAAACCGGATATCAATGTCTCCACAAAATATGTATATGAAAATCTGAAGCTTTCAGAGATAAAGAAGCATCCGGATATTGACGGCATGAAAGAAGCAGTAAAGACAGGCAGCCTGCAGGGAATCACTTCCCGCATGGAAAATGTGCTTGAGAGTGTCACAGAGGAAAAGTATCCCGTTATTAAAAAGCTTAAGCTTTATATGGAAGAAAACGGCGCTCTAAAGGCCCTTATGAGCGGCAGTGGCCCTACGGTATTCGGCATCTATGAAAGGGAAGAGGATGCCCTGGCGGCAAAGGAAAAACTGACAGGGTCAGGGCTGGCAAAGCAGCTTTTTGTTACAACATTTGCGTGAAAGGAGAGAGCTATGCAGGACAATTTACAGGTAAAAATGGATGAATTTCTGCCTTTGCGGGATGTGGTATTCAATACGCTAAGACAGGCAATCCTGACAGGAGAATTAAAGCCGGGTGAGAGACTGATGGAGATACATCTTGCCAACCGTCTGGGAGTAAGCCGCACGCCCATCAGGGAAGCTATCAGAAAGCTGGAGCTGGAAGGCCTGGTTACCATGATTCCCAGAAGAGGCGCAGAGGTGGCGCAGATAACGGAAAAGAGCCTAAAGGATGTATTGGAGGTAAGGCGCGCACTGGATGCCTTAAGCGTGGAGCTTGCCTGTGACAGGATAAAGGAAGAAGAGCTTCAGGCACTTTCCGAAGCCTGCGATGCGTTTGAGGTGGCAACAAAAACCCGTGATCCCAAAAGGATAGCGCAGGCAGATGTGGCGCTCCATGATATTATTGTAAAGGCTACAAACAACAGCAGGCTGGTACAGCTTGTAAATAACCTTTCGGAGCAGATGTACCGTTACCGTTTTGAATATATTAAGGACGGCAGCACCCACGGACAACTGATAGAAGAGCATCGTATTATGTTCGAGAGCATCAGGCGTAAGGATAAAGAAACGGCGGCAAGGACGGCGAAGCTGCACATAGACAATCAGGAAATTGCCATTATGGAGCAGCTGCGTCTGGAAAGGGAAAAAAATCTGGCAAGGTAATCCTGCGCCGGTTCTGTAACGGCGAAAAACAGCGTACCTGCAAGACCCAGAGGCATAATGTATAAATCCCGCAGATTGGGCGAGACTTCTAAAAAGAACAGGCAGATGGCCTGCAAAAAGGAGTATATGCATCAAAATGAAAAACGGGATTAAGCTGGTATGGAAAAAAACTGCCGTAATAATAGCGGCACTTGGATTTTTTGGGCTGTTTTATCCGGAGCTGTGTATGTTAGAAGACACCTGCAAGGTGGTATACAGCGCGTCTGACGGCGAAAAAGGGGAGATTTTGACGCCGGAGGGAAGTGAATTATATTATAAGCTCTTGTCAGCAGAGCCGGAAGAGATTAAAATAAAAAGCAGGCTGTTTGAATTGCTGAGCGCCTACTTTGAAAAGGATAAGGAAAGATAGATGAATTTTGCAATAGATGATACAAAGCGCCGGGAAGCACCTATTGGTGTTTTCGATTCCGGTATCGGAGGCTTGACAGTCGTAAGAGAAATCATGCGGCAGATACCCAATGAAAGAATCGTTTATTTTGGGGATACGGCAAGGGTGCCCTACGGTAACAAGTCGAAGGAAACCGTAACGAGATTCTCAAGGCAGATAGTCCGTTTTTTGGAGACCCATCATGTGAAGACCATTGTGGTTGCCTGTAATACGGCAAGCGCCTATGCGCTGCATGAACTGGAAAAAGAAATTGACATTCCTATGATAGGTGTGGTAAAACCGGGGGCGATAGCAGCAGCTAAGACCACAAAGAACGGCAGGATTGGCGTTATTGCTACGGAAGCAACGATTGGAAGCAGGATATACAGTAAATACATAGAAGAAATTAATCCTGATGTAACCATATGGGGCAAGGCCTGCCCGCTGTTTGTGCCGTTGGTGGAAGAGGGGCTTCTGCAGGACCCGGTAACGGACGAGATTGCCAGACGGTATCTGACAGAGCTGATAGACCTTGATATTGACACCCTGATTCTGGGCTGTACCCACTATCCGATTATCCGCTCCACTATCGGGAAAATCATGGGAGAGAAGGTAACCTTAGTAAATCCTGCTTATGAGACGGCGATGGAGTTAAGGGAGCTGCTGCTTGAAAAAGGGCTTTTAAACGAAGAAGCGCCCGGACTTGGCAGCAATCAGTACCAGTTTTATGTAAGCGACACCACGGAGAAATTTATACGTTTTGCCAATTCCATTATCAAGTACGGGATATTGTCCGCAAAGCAGGTAAATATCGAAGAATACTGAGTTACGCCTAGGGCAGAATGTGAGGAGAAATGACAAAAGATGTGTTATTGGCTATAAAAGGCCTGCAGTTTGATGCATCCGAGGAGGAAAGCAATATCCAGACGATTACGGTTGCAGAGTATTATGAAAAAAACAACAGCCACTATGTGATTTATGATGAAGCGACAGAGGGGACGGACGAGAGTACCAGAAATATTATTAAATTTAAGGACAAGACCTTGGAGCTTACCAAAAAGGGTTTTGTCAATGCACATATGATATTTGAGGAAAATAAAAAGAGCCTGACCAATTATGCCACGCCTTTTGGAGATATCCTGATAGGGATTGATGCAAAAAAGATTACCATGACGGATGAGGATAAAACCATACATGTGAATGTGGATTATGCGCTTGAGGTCAATTACGAGTTTTTGGCGGACTGCAAAATCAGTATGGAGATATCGGAAAGAGAAGCAGCAAAGAACGGTATTTTTGAGAAGACAGAGTAAGATAAGTTGCTCGGAAATGGGGATTAAGCTGAAAAAGCTCGGAATCTGCATGATTCCGGGCTTTTGTTATATACAGAGGGCAGGGAGAAAACCATTTTTCTGCAAAGCCGGATTGCTATCCGGTTCTGTTTGTGATAAAGGATAAGCAAAAAACGCAACACATGTAATATTGTGTTGCGTTCGGTAAAATGAAAAAGGCCCGGTTTACAGGCTTTTCTCTGGTTTGTATTATAGAATCATAATTGAATTTTCTTAAAAATTTTATCCCTGTCATCCTGTTCAATTCCAAGATAACGCTTTGTGATTTCATATGAGGAATGATTAAAAATACTTACCAAAAGTGCCGGCTGGACGCCCTGCTTCCATGCGTGATAACCGAAGGTCTTTCTTAAGGAATGACAGCAGATTACTCCGGGGATATTATAGTATACCGCTGCTTTCTTAATGATGCGAAACGCCTGCGTCCTATTGATAGGTACGTTTTTATTGCTATGGCAGAATAAAAACTGACCGGCATCAAAATTGCCGTTTTTATTTTTCAGATGCTGCCTATAGTCTGTCAAAACGTCTATAATCTGCTTATTTATATAGATTTGAGAGTTTTTCCCTGTTTTCTGTTCCGTAATTTCAATATGAGCCTTATAAGCTTTCGCATCAAAGTCATAAACCGATTTCCACTGTAATTTTAAAATATCCGAAATTCTCAAAGCTGTATTTAACCCCAGGATAATCAATAAATAGTTTCTTGGATTCGGCTCTATTTCCTTATAGTAGCTTTTCAATTTTTCCAAATCCTTTGTCTTTTTAATCGGCTGTGCTGTATTCATGCTCCGTTCCTCCATAAATTTTTTTAAAAAGGCCTAAAGTATATTTCCATTCTGACGATATAAAAAGTGTAAAGTAAAACGCAACACAATATTACATCTGTTGCACTGCAGATTCAAATGGTAATAAAACCCATTAACTTCAAGGAGGAATAAGTATGCTGAGAATGTCGGTAAAAACAGAAGAATATCTGATGATAGGCGATGACATTAAGATTGTTTTTCTTGGTGGTACAGGAAATCATATGAGAATTATGATTGATGCCCCAAAAGAACTTAATATTGTACGAAGCGGTGCGCTTGAAAAAAGAATACAGGACCCTGAAATATTAGCCGGGATGCCTAAATATTATGCAGAGCCGGAACATCCTGAAAAATATAAAAAGAAACCCAAGGCAATCATTGTAAGAAACCAGTCATGATAATAGTGCGGAATCCTAGGCCCGCTTATTATAAAACAAATACAGGCAAACGGATTTGCCTGTCATACAAATTATTTTAAAACACGGAGGTAAAATTATGGTAGTACAACACAATTTAACAGCAATGAACTCTAACAGAATGTTAGGATTAACCACAGCTTCACAGGCAAAATCAACTGAGAAATTATCTTCCGGTTACAAGATTAACCGTGCAGCAGATGATGCAGCAGGTCTTTCCATTTCTGAGAAGATGAGAAAACAGATTCGTGGTCTGACACAGGCCTCTGCCAATGCACAGGACGGTATTTCTGCGGTGCAGACTGCGGAAGGTGCTTTGACAGAAGTACATGATATGCTTCAGAGAATGAATGAGCTGGCAGTAAAATCTGCTAACGGAACCAACAGTGAAGATGACAGAAGCTATATCCAGAACGAAATTGACCAGTTAGTAACAGAGATTGACCGAGTAGCTGAAACAACTAAGTTTAATGAGACTTATTTGCTGAAAGGTACTGATAAATCTGCTGATTTAGCGGCGGATACTCCAAGTGATGACCTGGGTGCAGGTGTTAAATTGAATGTGGCAAAAGGTGTGTCTGTTTCTGAGCAGGACATTACGGTAGGAAAGATTGCTTATCAGGCATCCACTGCAGAAGGTGAAGGCATAAACGCAAATGGCGGCGCTAAGGTATCGGGTATTTCAATTGATGCAAATAAAATGAATGATAATTTAATGGATACCTATACCTATAGTGCTACAGCAGTAGATGGTAATGCTGCAGGCTGGACAAATGCTGCAGGTACAGCGTTTACCGCAGCGCAGTTAAAGGAATTGGGAATTGATGTAGGTACATCTACAGAAACTTTTACAATTGAAAAGGGCTTTACTGCTACTGCAACAGATAAATTGCCTGCAGGCATGACAGTTACCGCTCCTACTGCACAGGCTGATTTGAATGCTCTTAAAGTAGGCGATTTAAAAGCAACCGTAAAGGTTACCGGTGATACGACTGCTACAATTACAGCATATGACGCACAATATATTCCTGAAGCATTAAAACTGGACCTTCATGTAGGGGCAGATTCAACGGCAAATAACAAGATTGAATTAAGCATTGCATCTATGAGTGCAAAGGCAATCGGAGTTGCAGGCCTGGAGGTTGACGGAAAAGACAGTACAAATGCAGATGCAGCAATTGATACTATTACATCGGCTATCCAGCGTGTATCCACCCAGCGTTCTGCTCTCGGTGCAGTCCAGAACCGTCTGGAGCATACTATCAATAACCTTGACAATGTTGTGGAAAATACTACGGCAGCAGAGAGCCAGATTCGTGATACTAATATGGCTACAGAAATGGTTAAGTACTCCAACAATAATATTCTGGCACAGGCAGGTCAGGCTATGCTTGCACAGGCTAACCAGTCTAATCAGGGTGTATTGTCCTTACTTGGCTAAGCTTAGAAGTTCAAACAAGAGTGAATACAACCATAATGAAAAAGCCCCGGGTAATCGGGGCTTTTTTGTCTTCTCTGAAACCGGTTTATTTAACAGGCCTGGCTCCGGCTTTTTCCTGTATGGATTCCATGGTGCGCTTGAACCAGCCTTTTTTCTTTGCAGGTGCTGCCTGGGTCTTGCCGTGCAGCCCTTTAACGTCCAAAATATAGATGCCGCTTACAACGGCCTTTACTTCTTTTTTTACGGGAATGTTATCAAATATCTTTTCATCGCTGACAAGTGACACAATCTGAGGACCGACCTTAGCCTTTACAATGGGCATTTTAGAGCCGCGCATCAGCTTCGGTGTCTGGTCGATAACCATCTGAGGAAGTCCGGATTCTTTGAGCTTCATCCGCTTTTTGTCAATAATCAGCATGGACACCGTCTGCTTGTTTTCTTCCATCAGGGTCTGCTGCTCAGCCTGTTTTTTCTGTGCCTTTTTGCCAAGGAAATATAATACTGCTAAAATAGCGGTTATTACGGCAATAACAATAATTAAAATAATCCAACCGTTCACGGGGAAACCTCCTAAATTTACTATGCACAAAATATTGTAGCATTCTTTCTAATATTAGGCAATACGCTTTTTTATCGGGCAAGATGCTTTTTTACTGAAAAATGCGGAAAGTTTTTCTTGAAAATGCGAAAACTCCGGGGTGTTTTTAATTTGGGTTATATGATATACTTATAAAGTCTGCACTTTTATGCTGTGCAGGAAAAAATAAGCAGGAGGAAGCAATATGCAGCAGGTATGGGATATGACTGTTACGGTAGTGCAGTTCATATTTGGGCATCTGGTATTTTTTAACTTGATATTTGCGGTAGTTATCGTATTTTTTCAGCGCAGAGACCCGAAGACTGTGTGGACCTGGCTGATGCTTCTGTATTTTATACCGATTCTGGGATTTATTTTTTATCTGTTTCTGGGAACGGATATGCACAAGCGAAAGATGTTTAAGGTCAAGGAGATAGAGGATAAGTTAAACGAAGCCATCAGACAGCAGGAGCATCAGCTTCGGAGCAATGAGCTGCAGGAGCATACGCCGGATATCGAGGGCTTTTCCGATTTGGTTATGTTTAATCTGGACACGGTGGGCGCCGTCCTGTCGGATACCAATGATATCGATATTTTTGTGGACGGCAATGCCAAGTTTGACGCGCTGTTAGAGGACATCCGGCAGGCGAAGGCGTTTATTCATATTCAATATTATATTATCAAAAATGACGTGTTGTTTAACCGGATTAAAGAGGTGCTTTTGCAAAAGGTGGCAGAAGGAGTGGAGGTCAGGATTTTGTTTGACGCCATGGGATGCCGTTCTGTCAGGAAAAGCTATTGGGAGGGCTTAAACAGGCAGGGTATTAAGACGGCGGAATTTTTCCCCGCAATACTGCGGCAGCTTCATCTGCGTATGAACTACCGTAACCACAGGAAAATTGTGGTAATCGATAACAAGGTAGGTTATGTGGGCGGCTTTAATATCGGCAAGGAATATATTGGTTTGGATAAAAGGTTCGGCTATTGGCGGGATACTCACCTGCGGATAAAGGGCGAAGCGATTATGGGGCTTGAGCTGCGCTTTTTACTGGACTGGAATTACGCTTCCAAGGAAAACCTGTTTTTATACCCCAAGTATATGAACGGCATTACGGCGGGACACAGGGACAGATGTGATGTACAGATTATTTACAGCGGGCCGGATACCTCCCTGCAGCCTATTAGAGATAACTATGTGCGGCTGATTAACAAGGCAAAAAAGTGCATCTATATCCAGACGCCTTATTTTATTCCTGATGAAGCCATGCTGACGGCGCTGTTAATCGCCATACATTCAGGGGTAGAGGTCAATCTGATGATTCCCTGTAAGCCGGATCATCCCTTTGTATACTGGGCGACTTATTCCTATATGGGCGAGCTTATTATGGCAGGAGCCAACTGCTATACCTACAACAACGGCTTTTTGCATGCGAAAGGCATTATTGTGGATGATAAGGCATTCTGTTACGGTACGGCGAATATGGATATCCGCAGCTTCGCACTGAATTTTGAGGTGAATGCAGTGGTTTTTGACGAGCCTAAGGCAAGGGAAATGACAGAATATTTTATTGAAGATTTGAAATACGCTACACTGGTGACAAAGGATATGTATGCCAGACGTTCCCTGTATATCCGCATTAAGGAGCAGGTCAGCCGGCTTTTATCACCGCTTTTATAAAAAAGGCTTTTAAGAAATGCTGTTTTGTGATATAAATAAAGATATTGTCATTAAGAGGAAAGGCACAGGTATAATAAATGAAGAAAAGACTGACAGCGGTATTGTCCGCAGTATTGGCGGTAAGCATGCTTGCGGGCTGCGGAAAAGCAGCGGACGGTAATTCCGGCAACAAATCGGAAACCGGAACGGTGCAGACAGAAGATAAAAATGAAACGACAGGTACGGATGCAGCAGTAAATATTCATCTGAGCGATGTGGATGTTGAAAGCTATGTGACGCTTACCGGGGAATACAAGGGTCTTGCCCTTACGGTTTTGCCTAAGACGGAGATTACAGAAGAACAGGCAGAGTCACTGGCCCTGAATGTATACAACGGTTCTCTTACCGCAGAGTATGGCATTACGGACAGAGCAGTGGCACAGGGAGATACTGTAAATATCGATTATGCTGGAACGCAGGACGGGGTCGCTTTTGAGGGCGGTACTGCAGACAATCAAAGTCTGGTAATCGGTTCCGGCAGCTTTATCGAAGGATTCGAGGACGGCCTTGTAGGGGTGATGCCCGGTGAAACGGTAGAATTAAATTTAACCTTCCCGGAGGATTACCGCAATGCGGATATGGCAGGAGTTGAGGTTGTATTCACGGTTACGGTAAATTTCATTTACCTTTCTTCCGGTGAAGAGATGAGCGATGAAGCCATTGCGGCAATGTCAGAGGGAGAATATGCAACGGTAGATGCGTTCAGGGAGTATTGCAGGAGCTATTTGGAAGCAAGCGCAGAATACCAGTATAAAACAGACAAGGAAACGGCGGTTATAACGGCCTTGGACGCGATTGCTTCTTTTGAGAGCCTGCCGGAGGAGCTGATTGCCAAATATGAAGCCAATGTTTTAAAGACGCTGGAGCAGCAGGCGGCGCAGTCCGGCGTGGATGTGGATACATTCTGTATGTACTATTATCAGATGGATTCTGCTTCTTATGTAGAAAGTGCCGCAGAGTCGGGTGTAAAGCAGAGTCTGATTTTCCAGTATATTGCCAATAAAGAAGGTCTGCATATTTCCGATGAGGAGTTAGACGAGAGCTTACAGCTTTTTGTAGAAGAAAATGAACTGGAATCCGTAGAAACACTTTTGGAAGGTGCGGACAAGGAAGATTTCCGGGAATATTTTATGTTTGAAAAGGTAGTCGATTTTGTATTTGAAAATGCACAGGTGTCAGAGAGCTAAATGCAGATATAACCTGTACAATAAACAGAGGGAAAGGTTGGGATAAAAATGGACTTAACAGATATCAGGGATTTGTATCGGGACAGACAAAGCTTCATCGGAAAAGAGGTAACGGTAGGAGGCTGGGTAAGGAGTAACCGTGATTCCAAGACTTTTGGATTTATTGTGGTAAATGACGGTACTTATTTTGAAACCCTGCAGATAGTATACAGTGACGGAATGCCTAATTTTGAAGAACTGGCAAAGCTAAACGTAGGCTCTGCCGTTGTGGTAAAGGGTACGATTGTAGAGACACCGAATGCCAAGCAGCCCTTTGAGATGCAGGCGAAGGAGGCTTTTGTGGAGGGTGTGTCCGGGGCGGATTATCCCCTGCAGAAAAAACGCCACAGCTTTGAGTATCTGAGAACCATTCCGCATCTGCGTGCAAGGACCAATACCTTCCAGGCAGTATTCAGAGTACGTTCCCTGATTGCTTATGCAATCCATACCTTTTTCCAGGAGAGAGGCTTTGTGTATGTTCATACACCGCTGATTACCGGAAGCGACTGCGAAGGTGCCGGAGAAATGTTTCAGGTAACTACGCTGGATTTAAATAACGTTCCTAAGACAGAGGACGGTGCAGTGGATTACAGTCAGGATTTCTTTGGCAAGTCGGCGAACCTGACAGTCAGCGGGCAGCTTAATCTGGAAACCTATGCTTTTGCATTTAAGAATGTGTACACCTTTGGACCTACCTTCCGTGCAGAAAATTCCAATACGACCCGTCATGCGGCAGAGTTTTGGATGATTGAGCCGGAGATGGCTTTTGCAGACCTGACGGACGATATGGTGCTTGCAGAATCCATGTTAAAGCATGTAATCCGTTATGTGCTGGAAAATGCGCCTGCCGAAATGGAATTTTTCAACCAGTTTGTAGATAAAGGCCTGATTGAGAGACTGAACCATGTGCTTAATTCTGACTTTGGACATGTAACTTATACGGAGGCTGTAAAGATTTTGGAGCAGCACAACGATGAATTTGAATACAAGGTATTCTGGGGATGCGACTTACAGACGGAGCATGAAAGATACCTTACCGAAAAGGAATTCAAACGCCCGGTATTTGTAACCGATTATCCCAAAGAAATCAAAGCTTTCTATATGAAGCTGAACGAGGACGGCAAAACAGTTGCAGCCATGGACTGCCTGGTACCCGGTATCGGAGAAATCATCGGCGGCAGTCAGAGAGAAGATAATCTGGAAGTACTGAAAACCAGAATGGCAGAGCTTAACCTGCGCGAGGAGGATTACGATTTTTATCTGGATTTGAGAAAATACGGTTCCGTGCGCCATGCAGGTTTCGGACTGGGTTTTGAAAGATGTGTTATGTATCTGACGGGTATGGGCAATATCAGGGACGTTATTCCCTTCCCCAGAACGGTAAAAAACTGCGAATTATAACAGGCGGAGCTGTTTAAAAAATATTCAGAATTTTTTTGATGATTTGCAGGTCCGGATATGGTAACATAAAGATATGAAAAAAGCAGCGATTAAAATTACTAATTTAATAATTGTGATAGTACTGGTTCTGTCCACGGCTCTTCAGGCAGAGGCCACCACTGTTCAGGATATCCAGAACAATATCAACAAGGACAAGGACGCGCTGGCGGGCATTAATGATACCATATTGGATCTGCAGGACGAACAGGACCTTTTGGAAGAAGAAATCAGTGATTTGGATGCGGAGCTTTTGAACACCATGACGGCTATCGGACTTTTAGAGGACGATATTGCGGCAAAGGAAGCGGATATTTTAGTGACGCAGGCTCAGCATGAGGAAGCAAAACGGATAGAAGAAGAGCAGTATGAGGCTATGGTAGCAAGAATCCAGCTTATGTATGAGAGCGGAGGACTGAATTATATGGCGATGCTGTTTGAGTCGGAGAGCTTCGGCGAGATACTGAATCAGGCAAGCTATATTGAAGCTCTTTACGATTATGACAGAGAGATGCTTGATGAATATGAAGCAGCCAAAGAACAGGTAAAGCTCCTTTGGGATCAGCTGGAAGCGGAAAAGGCTTCTTTAGAGGCGGACAAGGTCAGCATGGAGGACCAAAAGGTGTATTTAGACGGTCTGCTTTTGAAAAAGCAGGAGGAGTCGGCTAATTTTGAAGCGCAGATAGCACGTGCCAGGCAGGAAGCCAGTGCCCTGAAGGTAAAGATTAAGCAGGAACAGGCAGAGCTGAAAAAGCTGCAGGACGAGGAGCAGAGAAAGAATGCCGCCAACGGTAAGTATACGGTTTCCGCATCGGTGTCAGATATTATAAACGGTGCGTCCGGCAGTGACTTGGCAAAGCAGATTGCCCGATATGGCTGTCAGTTCATCGGTAATCCGTATGTTTTAGGCGGCACCAGCCTGACAAAGGGAGCAGACTGTTCCGGGTTTACCTACCGCATCTATTCCGACTTTGGTTATTCCATACCCCGTACCTCTTATCAGCAGAGAAGCGCCGGCACAGAGGTGGCTTATGCTGATGCACAGCCCGGTGACCTTATCTGTTATGACGGTCATGTGGCACTTTACATAGGCGGCGGTTATATTGTGCATGCAAGCTCCGCCAAGACGGGTATCAAGTTAAGTAAGGCAACCTATCGTAAGATTTTGTCCGTAAGACGGATTATTTAACGTAAAAATGTGATAAAAATCAAGAAGGCAGGTTCGCAGAACTGCAGTATGCTCCCTATAAAATCGGGTTTCGGGAGCATGGCGGTCTGCGCACCTGCTTTTTAGGTTATAGGAAAACGCTCCGCGAAGATGCGCACCGGGGCGGAGAGGAAGGCTGCTTTACAATCTGAAAAATGGAAATGTAATCAGAAAATGGAAATGCAAGAAGAATTAGGGGCTTGACTTCTCTTTTATTATTTCATACAATCATTTTTCGAGAGGAAACGCTTAAGAAAATTACCGTTGATAATTTAGGGGGCGGTAAGGAGGTAACTATGAAAAACAAATGTAAAAAGACAGCTAAGGCGGTTTTGGCTTTACTTGTGCCGGTTGCCATTTTTTACCTGTTTGAGTGGTACACCCATAACCCGTGGGAAGACATCAGATGGGATATACAGCTTTTAAATATTGTATTTTTTGAGTTGGTAATGATGCTTTTGTATAGTCTGTTGGGCAGACTGCATATTGCACTTTTACTGGAAACGCTTGTATTTATGATATATGGACTGGCAAATTATTTTGTACTTAATTTCCGTTCCCAGCCGATTCTGCCGTGGGATTTTTTGTCCCTTGGTACGGCAGCAAGCGTGGCAGGCGATTTTGAATATGTATTGGATAGGCAGGCGACAACAGCGGTAGCGGGATTTGTAATTTTGATTGCAGTGGAGCTGTTGTTTTGCAGAAACCGTTTGAAGCATACGCTGACGCGTTTTTACAAAGGCCCTTTTAAGAGCTGGGCTTTCCGTATACCGGCTGCAGCAGGGACTTTGGCGCTGCTTTTGGGATTTGTGTCCCTGCTTCATAATGAAGAATTTGTGCAGCAGGAAATCAAAATGTATGATAAGCTGTTTACACCTACCGTAATGAGTGAGCGGGACGGGACAGCAGTGGCATTTTTGCTGGAATTACAGTATATTGCAGTAGATAAGCCGGAGGGCTATGACAGGGAGGCGGTAGCAGAGTTGTTTGCCGTTCCCGCGTCAGTGGATATGGGAGATGCAGATGCAGCGAATACAGGTGAAGGGGCAGGTACGGAAAGCGAGCTGCCCAATATCATCGTGATTATGGATGAGGCATTTGCCGATTTATCCGTGCTTGGAGATTTTGAAACAAATGAGGACTACATGCCGTTTCTGCATAGTATGCAGGAAAACGGAGAGAATGCCATTACCGGCAGTCTGCACGTATCCATAAAAGGCGGAAATACCGCCAATACGGAATTTGAATTTTTAACAGGTCATACCATGGCTTTTCTGCCTCAGGGCAGTATTCCTTATCAGCAGTATATAAACGCAGAGCAGCAGTCCCTTGCATCTTATCTTGCAGGCCTGGGTTATACCACCCGGGCGGCGCATCCTTATTATGCTTCGGGCTGGGACAGGGAAACGGTCTATCCGCTTTTGGGATTTGAGCAGGCGGATTTTATTGACAGCTTTTCATCTGCCGGCAGGATACGAAACTATGTGAGCGATGCGGCGGCGTTTGATTACATCATTAAAAGCTATGAAGAAAAAGAAGCCGGAAAGCCGCTTTTCTTTTTTGAAGTAACCATGCAGAATCATTCCGGCTATACGGAAGAGTTTGCAAATTTCACACCGGACATAACCATAAACGGCACCGACTCCCAATCCCTTAGCCAGTATCTTTCCCTGATAAAGGAAAGTGACAAGGCGTTGGAAGAACTGGTAAATTATTTTTCCGAACAGGAAGAGAAAACGGTTATCGTCTTCTTCGGAGACCATCAGCCTGCTGATTTTGTGGTGGAGCCGATTTTGCAGCTTCAGGGCAGGTCGGGAAGCAGTCTCACGGAGGCGGAGCAGGCGCAGCGCTACGAGGTCCCTTTTCTGATTTGGGCCAATTACGATATTGAAGAAGCGCAGAAGGTGGAAATAAGCGCCAATTATTTAAGCGGTCTTGTGCTTGAAGCTGCAGGTGTGCCGCTGTCTGTTTACCAGACTTATTTGGAGGAACTGCGGCAGACTGTACCGGTGTTGTCAGCACAGTGGATGGTAACGGCAGACGGATACGCCGGACTGCCGGATGAGCAGGAGGATGTGCTTTCCCAGTACAGAAAAATGCAGTATTATCTGTTGTTTGACAGTGAGTAGCAAAGAAATGTATTTTATGGAGCGGATACCGTGTTTGAACCGACTCCCAAAAGTTAGACTTAGAAATCCAACTTTTGGGGGTCCCCTCAGGAGTCCGCTCCTTTTTGATTGGGACAGGAAAAATTTTGTGTCAAAAATGCGTAACCGACAGGTAATATAGGTATGGATAAGTATGGCCTGTTTTGGTATAATGTCGATAGGTGTGGTTTTGCGGCAATAAGCCGTATGACTGTGCAGAGGAAAATATTCGGAAGGTAGGAAGAAGAAGTGAAAAACAGAGTAGGAAGACTGACGTTGGGGATAAGTACACTGCTTCTTTTATGTGCCTGTGGAAACAGAGCAGAAGAAAAAGAAAACGAGGCTGCGGGTGGGGCAGACAGCCTGATTAACAGGACGGTTGCCTTTGAAGAATTGAATGGATTGGCGGTATTCTCTGAAAGCTTGGATGAATTAGCGGGATTTTTGGCAGAGGTGGATGTTCATGAGGAAGAGGTGCCGGGAGCTGCATGGAATACGGAAGCTGTGCGGGAGAATGCTATGCAGGAGGACGGCAATTTGCCGGGTACTGACAAGGAAAGCAATGGGACTGTGCCGGAGACGGACAACCCTTGTGGCAAAATAGAGGAAACAGAAAATGACGCTCCGCAGACGGGTGCAGTTGTGACAGGAACAAATGCGGACACGATGGGAACAGATAACGGTACACCGGAAAATGATGCCGTACCGGACAGTAATGCAGATGCGGAAAAGGTGAAAAACCTGCCGCAGGAAATCTTGAATTGCCTGAATGCGGAACGTGCGGAGGCTGGTCTTGCCGATTTTACATGGAGCGAAGACCTGACAGCCGGGGCGGCAGTCAGAAGCGCAGAAGCAGCCGGTTCCTTTAGCCACATCAGACCGGACGGTACAAAGTTTTACACGGTATGCAGTGTTGCTATGGCAGAAAATCTGGCAAGAGGCAGTATGCAGACCGCAGCATCGGAAATCATATCATTGTGGATGAGCTCCGGCAGCGGACACAGAGCAAATATTATGGATGGCGCGCTGACCATGGTGGGCATTTCAGTATATGAAAATGAGGGTAATATAACGATTTGTGCATTGTTTGGATGATATGCGGTAATGTGTACCTGAAAAGAGGAGAATGCAGAGATGGTACGGTATACAAAGAAAAATCCGCAGGGCGGATATGCAGTGGATACAAAAATATCTAAAGAAGAAACAATAGACAGGCTTGCGGCTTTTGAAAATGCCTATGAAGCTTTGACAGAAAACATAGCGGATTTGGAAAAGAAACTGGCGGATTTAAAGCAGCAGGGAAAAACTAATTCTGCAACCTTCAGGCAGCTTTTGTGTAAAAAGGTGAATTATGACAATCTGCGCACTTTCTTTTCCATACATGGGGTGGAATAAAATGACTGTACGGGATGAAGTAATACAATACTGCCTGACCTTTCAGGATGTATTTGAGGATTATCCTTTTCATGATAATAACTGGACCATCATGCGGTGTAAGGGGAATAAAAAGGTGTTCGCCTGGATTTTTGAGCGGGACGGTAAGATTTGGGTAAATGTAAAAATGTGTCCGCAATGGAGGGACTTTTGGAGAAATACTTTTGATGCGGTGATTCCGGCATATCATTTGAACAAGGAACACTGGAGCTCCGTTATTTTAAACGGAACGATACCGGAAGCAGAAATCAGGCGGATGATAGGTGAAAGCTACGATTTGGTAAAACCAAAGAAAAAGAGAGAGCAGAGAGAACCGGGAAAGCAGAAGGAACTATGATAAGAAACAAGGGAAAAAGACTGAATCAATATGTGAAGGATTATGTGGTATTCGATTTGGAAACCACGGGGCTGAATCCGGCAGCAGATGAAATTATAGAAATTTCCGGTATCAAAGTGCGGCAGAATCAGGTGATGGAGAAATTTTCCACATTGGTAAATCCCGGTATGCCGATACCGTTTGCGGCAACAAGAGTCAATGGCATTACAGATGAAATGGTGCGGAACATGCCCTGTCTTCGGATGGCATTGGAGGAGTTTTTGGATTTTGTAGGAAAAGATATTTTGGTGGGGCACAATATTCATACCTTTGATACCAATTTTATTTATGACAGCGCACTTAGGGAATTAGGCAAAAAAGTACAGAATGATTACATAGATACCCTTTATCTGGCAAAAATGTGTCTGCCGCAGCTAAAGCATCACCGTCTGACGGACGTGTCAGAATATTTTGGCATTGTGACAGAGGGCGCTCACCGTGCTTTGAACGATTGTATTATGAACCAGCAGTGCTATGAAAAGCTGGGAGTGCTTTTACAGGAGCAGCAGCGTCTTGCAGATATAAAAAATGAACAGGCAGGATGTGCCGGCAGCAGGAACAGGCAGATAAAAGAAACGGGAGAGACGGCCTGTCCGGAATGCGGCTGCTTGTTGGTGAAGAGAAAAGGCCGGTTTGGTGAGTTTTTTGGATGCAGCGGATTTCCCATGTGCAGATATACGCAAAAAGCGTAGGGAGGGACTTTTATGAAGAAAAAACCCGGCATGGCAGTAGGCGTGGTTATCATGCTGTGTATGACGCTTTTCCTGCAAGGCTGTCAGAAAAAAACCACAGAAGAGGTGTTGTCCGGTCAAATGACGGATACGGCTGCAGAATTGGAGAAAGACAGTAAGGAATCCGATGGAGAATTGGCAGAGCATAATGGCAAAGAACCTGAACCGGAGGAAATTGAGGAAAATATGAAAGAAACGGTGGCGGAACCGGAAAACGAAGGAAAAAGCAGCGTATCCGGTATTGCGTCACCTGCTTCATCCGGGGCACTGCATGTAGAAGGAAATAAGCTTACGGACAGTGAGGGCCGGGCTGTGCAGCTTAAGGGAATCAGTACCCATGGGATTGCATGGTTTTCGGATTATATTAATGCAGACTGCTTTAAACAATTACGTGAGGAGTGGAATGTGAATGTAATCCGTCTTGCCATGTACACTGCAGAATCCGGCGGCTATTGCAGCGGCGGTGACAAGGAAGAACTGAAAACACTGGTAAAGAATGGTGTAGAATATGCCACACAAAATGACATGTACGTCATAATAGACTGGCATGTGCTTTCGGACAAAAATCCCAATACTTATATAGAGGAAGCGAAGGATTTCTTTGCAGAAATGTCCGCAGAATATGCGGATTACAACAATGTGCTGTATGAGATTTGCAATGAGCCCAATGGTGAAACGAGCTGGAGTCAGGTGAAGTCTTATGCGGAGGAAGTAATAGCGGTCATCCGGGCTAATGATGAGGACGGAATCATTTTGGTGGGAACGCCCAACTGGTCCCAGTATGTGGACCAGGCAGCTGCAGACCCCATTACCGGCTATGAAAACATTATGTATACCCTTCATTTTTATGCTGCTACCCATACGGACTGGCTGCGCGATACCATGGAGGCGGCTATTGCAGCAGGGCTGCCTGTTTTTGTAAGTGAGTACGGTATCTGTGATGCCAGCGGAAACGGGGCGATTGATGAAGCACAGGCAGAGCAGTGGGTGAATGCCATGGATGCCTGCGGCGTCAGTTATGTGGCGTGGAATCTTTCCAATAAAAATGAAACATCAGCAATTATCAAGAGCGGGTGCAGTAAGACCTCAGGCTTTACGGAAAATGGTTTGAGCGACTCGGGAAAATGGCTTTATAACATGCTGACGGAAGATGGCGTGCAGAGTCCTTCCTCTGCAGGAGAGAATGGAAGAGGTGCGGTGCAGAACGGAGAAACTTCAGCACAGACAGACTCCGGTGCTGGAACCGTGTTATCGGATGGCACGATAGAATATACTGCTACATTAAAGAACAGTTGGGAATCAGAAGGCAAGACCTTTTACCAATATGATTTAACCCTTCAAAACGTATCTGCTGACGATTGTACAAAATGGGCAATCGATGTATCCTTTAATGATACGCCTGTGTTTGTGGACGGATGGAACGGTGAATATACAGTAGAAGGCAGCACTCTGCATATTGCCTGTAAAGATTATAACGGCAGCATCCCGGCAGGCGGCTCTGTTTCGGAGGTTGGATTTATTATAAACGGTGGCGCAGGACTTAATATAGTAGAATAGTTGACAGAGTAACAGGCATAACCCCTCAAAATACTTCATACAATGTAAAAAAGTATTCTGAGGGGATTTCTTTTGAAGGATTATATCGAAGAACGTGCCATCAGCATTGCAAATTATATTATAGACTGCAATGCCACCGTGAGGCAGACGGCAAAAGCATTTGGGGTAAGCAAAAGCACGGTACATACAGAAGTGATAAAATGGAACGGTTAATATGGGCGATAGAGTAAGAAGCCCATGTAGGCAAATAAGCGGTATAGATCAGCACCGGGAACGGGCTGACCTATGCCGCTTATTTTGCATTTTGGAGGAAGTGTGGCTACACACGACCACAAAATAGGGTTTCCAAAGGGTATCCCTTTGGCACACGACTTTGCTTGCAAAGTGTAGTGTGTTATACGCTCTGTCGGCGTTGCTGCGAAAATGAGGTTGCCAACCGAGAGGGCAAGGGCATTTGAAGCAGCCGGAAAACAGAACGGTGATTGCGTGGCGTGGAGCCGCAAGCACAGGGCTGGTTTCATCAGCAGACAGGGCGTATATGAAGGGATCTTCGCTTATCCTACTCCCATGATTTACAATCGCATTTTTTCATAAGCCCCAATAAGCAAAACTTTCTATATAAGTTCAATTTTAGTTCTTTTATGTAGAGTATCTTCATACCAAGAAGTTAATATGTTTGAACTAAGTTTTTGCATCTTCTTTATTTCTCTTGAAGCCTTGTAAATATCCGTATCAAGATATGTCTGTGGTAATACTGTAATATTTGTTTGTTGTTTCAACGCTAATGGATTTTCACTATTACCTTTAAGAAGTTTAACATATTCGCCAAACATTACAGGGCAATTCTTTTCTAATAAGGCAGGAATAGACGGATATACAATTTTGTTAATTATATCTGATGCCCAATACCCTGTTATTGATAAGTCAAATGGATTCACATATATATGATTATAAAAATCAATGTCAACTATGCTACCATGAATTGTGCCAATTCCACCAATTTGTTTTACCATATCTGCAATTCGTTTTTGAAATGAAGTAAACTTGTCCAGCGGTGTTTTTATCGTAGAAATCATGGTATCCATATTATCATAATAATACTGAACATCTTGAATTTCCAATTTTTTCATGGCGCCACCGTTAAGGATAGTAAGACTACCACTTCTTGATTTGTGAACAAAACAGTAATACCCATTCTTTTTTAACATATAGAGTACATTTACTTCTCGTTGGAAAGTCATTGGTATATTTTTCCCTCGGTAGAAGTCATTGTATTGCTCACTCGTAATCTCAAATATACCATCTTCATAATCAGAAAAGCAATCATAATCGTTATCAATTAAAAAAGTTTTCAAGTGAGGGTTTTCAATATGGTATCCAACTTGATTGTCTGAATAAACTCTATATTCACCATCGTCATGAAAAAAATTCCTGTGTGTATGTCCACTTACATAAACATAATTTTTATCAGGTTTTGTTTCTCTGCACCAATCTTTTTTGGGTGTATGTGTTAAAATAATTGTGTTCTTATTTGAAAGAATAGGGCATAACCGATTATACAAATCTTCAAAAATTTTAGATTCTTTTATTTCAGTAGTCCTGTCCACAGTCATTCGATAAATGCCATTATCAGCATTAAACTCCGTATTATATCCTGAAAAACCCAATCCGCCGAGAATCACATATCTTGCACTTCGCAAGCGGTCAGCAATTTGCAGTTCATTCATTTTGCACAAATCATGATATTTAATCAGGTGTATTCCTGTTTTCGGATCAGCAAGCAAACCACAATCTTCTTTGTAAAGAAGATCGTTATGAAGTAAATATATACCATGCTCTTCCAAAATAGTGCGATACTTTGAAACAATCTGCTCTATTTGAAAGCCCGGAAAACTCCATAACTCATGATTTCCAAGCGTAAATACAACCTGTGTTTTCCGACGTAATGTTTGGGAAAGAGTCTTTACAAATAACTGAAATATTCCAATATCTGATGCTACATCACCGTCAATCAATAATAAACTTCCTGCTTCATTAGCAATAGTATCAACTATTTTTTGAATAACATATATAACATCTTCTTTTGAACGACAGCCTGCATTTTGTATTCTGTGCATAAGATGAAGATCTGAAATATAGTGAACTCTTTGACATTTGTTATCAAAAGCCAAATCGAAATTTGATAAGCCTCGTCCTGCTACTTCTGAAATCAAGTCTCTTGAAGATTGAAGAACTAAAGCAGTTTCAGATTCGTTTTTTTCAATACACTCAAAGGATTCTATGACGTTCAAGTTGATCGCATAAGTATCATATTGTAGACCAAACTTTTCACATAAGCTACTTTTCATTTTTGCGTCTGTAAAGTCAATAAAATCCCACTGAGCTAAATTGTCAAGCCCATCACAAAAAAGCAAGTTTGCATTGGACAGATTTCCTTTAAGAAAAGCAACAAAATCAAAAAAATAGTTAAATGTATGAGTATATTCTTTAAGTATGCTACTAGATTTATTGAGCCACTTCTGTACTACATAAAATTTCCCATCATGATAGTATTTTTTTACAGAATATGTGACTTCCATATCTGCATGAATCGGAAGTTTTGTTGTTTCATCAACGATATACTTGGAAAAATCCTCATTACATTCAAGTGCACCGGATAAATCGCAATATATTAAATCCCTATTTCGATAATCAATAAACTCATCAAACGTTTCAAAATATCTACAAATTGTCGTGATTGGAAAATATTCATTACCTTTTTGATATCCTTTAATTTCTTCGCAATAGTAGTGCGTCTTTTTGTCAAAAAATGCTTTTGAATAAAAATCAATTTCTCCCTCTTTCAAGAGATCAATATACTCTTTTAATTTCTTCTTATGCTTATATATTGTCCCCTTTGCTCCTAAAGAATAATTGAATGATTGCATAACATCATCAGGATCATATATTGAACATAAAGCATTTATCATTTTGTATTCAGGATAAGCACCGGAGGACATATATTCCATAATAATAGAGAATCTTTTTTTATTCTCAACATCTGCAAAAATGTATTGAAAGAAGAAAAAGCTGACATCTACAATGGAAGAAATCTTAGATTTTTTATAATTCTCCACGACTTTTACTAATTCATCATAGCTATTACAATTACTAAATTTTTTGTTCCACTGTTGACATGATTTATGAATTTGTTTGCCTTCCTCATAATCTTCTTGTTCTTTATTCGATAATGACAATGAATAATCATCTATTGTATCTTCGATAAATGCTTTTTTGGCCATTAACTTTTCTGCGTCAATTCTTTTAGAAGTAGAGAGCTTCGAAAAAGGACAAAATGTATAGCAAGCATTTTCATAAATATCTCCGTTTAAAAAATCAAAATAAGAATCAAAATCATCAAAGGATACGAAAATATCTTTCTTTCGTTGTTCACTATCTGTATCAATGTAAATTAAGGTTTCTTCAACAAAAAAGGTATTTGAGATAATATCGAATCCTTTTTTTCCAGTTATGCGCAACCCCGCTTTTCGTTCAAAAGTTACAATCTGAATTTCATTCTCATATTCCTCCGAAACATCAAAAACTCTAATCTCTTTTTTCTTTAATTGCCTGATTATTTTCTTTATTTCTGATTGTGCCACAGTATTTTCACCCTTTCTCTACCTGTTTAATCATTTTCTTCGCCAACTGCTGGAACTGTTCTGTGGTTTCCTCGTCCATTGGAAGAAGCTGCCCAATCTGTCCGGCAATCATAGCAGTTACATCGTCCATAGATAGCGGCTCCTGTTTTTGTTCTGCCAGTGCGTCTTGCATGGTCTGGAACATAGCGGCGGTCACAGCTTCTCCCGGCTGTTCTCCGTTGTCCATATCTTTCTTAATATCTCGCAGGATAGCAAGAAATACATTCTTGATTTTTTCAATCTCCGCTTCATGTTCTCCCATCTTCTGTGCGTTCAGAAGTTGCAAATCCTGTTTTGCTTCTGCCCGATGTTCCGGGTGTTCTTTCATCAGATCGGACAGGGAAGATGTTGCCAGTTCAATCAGCTGGTTTCTTGCCATGATACCCTTTGCCGCTGTGTCTTGAAAATAAATCCGTATCAAATCCATCAGTTTCGGGAAGTTCCTGTGTTCCAACAGACGGTTGAGGATTTGCACATCGACTGTACCTGTCACAAGCCCTCTCACAGCTCCCTCGGACAATCCTAATTCAGAAATATCATAGCTTTTACGGACACTCAAAGTAGACAAACCCAGTATGTAGTCCGTTGATACCTTAAATTCCTTTGCCACGCCTATGAGAATATCGCTGCTGACCGTCTTTGTTTCTCCACTGACAATGCGGCTCAACTGGGAAGCAGATACGCCTATCTTCTTTGCAAGCTGCTTTTGTGTAATGTGGTTACCGTTGCACAAATCAGAAATCCTCTGTCCGGGTGTTCCGGGTAAAGCCATACACAGCACCTCCTTTTCCTATTTCCCATTATACAGGAAAATTGCAGAAATGCAATTTTGAAATGGAATATTGTCCTAAAATGCAATTCTCGCAAGATTCCGGGAATTGCATTTTTTTCGTGTAGACTTAGAGTAGTTCATCGATGAGCTGCACCTTGAAAACAGAATGACCGTCCGAAAAGGAATACCTCTCCCGGAGAAGTAGCGCATTTGCGTACCAAAGGAGAACCACGCCGCAGGAATGGGGCAGGAAGCCTTTTCGGGGAGAACGGCAACGGAAAGCAAAATGGAGGGAACACATGAAAGAGAACCCATATAAACGACTGCCGCCCATAGAGCGCAGGCAGGACGGTTCCCTTTACCGCATGACACCGGCACAGAGGAAACAGGCAAACGCCCTGATCCGTCGGGAGTGCTGCTGTTATGAGGACGGGAACTGTATGCTCCTTGACGATGGGGACACCCACACCTGCCCCCAGACCATTTCTTTCTCGGTCTGCTGTAAGTGGTTCCGCTGGTCGGTCTTGTCACAAATCGGAACGCTGGAAGCAGAGATTTTCCGGGATAAGGAGCTAAAACGCTGTGCGGTCTGCGGCAGAGTGTTCGTCCCAAAGTCCAACCGGGCGAAATACTGTCCAGACTGCGCCGCCAGAGTTCACAGGCGGCAGAAAACAGAAAGTGAACGGAAAAGGA